>NZ_JAHUXC010000002.1:0-642854 GCF_019218665.1 Aeromonas sp. sif2416 | reverse complement strand
GATGTCTTTGGCCAGCTCAGCAGCCAGTGCTTTGAGTTTGTCTTGGTCCATTTGCTTACCCACGAAGGTATCCTTTTGAAAAAGTTACTTATTCGTGGGCGGTTACACAATTGGATTTACAGGCTCTGATAGCTCTAAGTTGGAATGGCTTAGCACATCAACATCAAAAAGCTCGATAACTCACCGATTACAAACCCAAAAGCTGGCTACCGCCCCTGAATTACAGCCTCCAGCATGCTGCTTTTAACCCGATTGTGCGCGCTGTTGGTCATCATATCCTCCAGCTTCTTGTCTTGGATCGATGCTTAACAATGATCCCAAATCACGTTACACATCCGAAAACGCAGGATGCATGCATTACTCACATCTTGGCAGTTAGAGCCATCAACCCGATTTAACCTCGGATTCTATCTCGTTTTCCCCAAGGATGAACAGTCAAAACATAAGAGACTGCCGCACCAATGATAGGCCTCATTTGGATTCCTGGCGGTGTAGCATCAAGCCTATTTAAACTTGTCACTTCACTAAAATCCACACACTATATGTTAGTTGAAATAATAAAAAACGAAAATTTTTCAATACCTTACAATCTAGCAAATGTTGTAGTGGTATCTGTTTGGAGGCTTCATTTAACACACTTGGTTGCCCCACCTCACCATCCATCAACTACCGAGCTGCCTGCATTGACCATCACTTTCATCGTCAGGGAGTGACGCATCCTCTAAAGGGTTATGTGATTCAGTCCCGATACAGGGGTGACTGGTTAGGATCCGCATTGACTCTCCTTCCTATACACCCTCTAATTGACAGCCTGGACCCTCATAATCATGCATCTTATGAAAATTCTATTGGTCGAAGACGACAAGCTGCTCAATCACCATCTCACTACGCTGTTGACCGAGGCCCAGAATCAGGTCCACAGCACCGACAGCGCCCAGATTGCGCTGCATTATGCTCGCGACTATCCCATCGATGTGGCCATCATCGATCTCGGCCTGCCGGACATGGACGGTCTGCAACTCATCAGCCAGTTGAGGGAGCAACAGATCCCCTTCCCCATCATCGTCTTGACTGCCCGTGGCAACTGGCAGGACAAGGTAGAGGGGCTGGAGGCCGGTGCCGATGATTATCTGGTCAAACCGTTCCAGAAAGACGAGCTGCTGGCCCGTCTCAACGCCCTGGTGCGCCGCAGCGCCGGCTTCATTTCCCCCAGGGTGAAGGCGGGTGAATACGAGCTTGATCTGTCTCGCAAGGAGCTGAGCATCGCTGGGGAAGTCACTGTGCTGACCAGCTTCGAGTACCTGATCCTGGAGTACCTGATGCGCAATGCCCGCCAGGTGGTTTCCAAGCAGCAGTTGCTGGATCAGCTCTACGGCGATGGTGAAGGGGACCCGAATACCATAGAGGTCATGGTGAGCCGGCTGCGCAAGAAGCTGGATCCGGAAGGAACAGTCTCCCCCATCTCCACCATCCGGCGTCAAGGTTATATCTTTAATCTTTCATGCAGTTGAGCGCCGCATCTTGTCGCCCTCTCCGCCAATGAGCGTCCTATGTATCTGATCAGCCGATCCCTCCACATCAAGCTGATGATGAGTGCCATGCTGGTCATCGCTATCATCATGTCCTTCTCGGTCTATATCCTCTACCTCGGCCACACCGAGGAGCAGGCCCAGAAGGCCAGCACTCGCATGCAGGAGAACCTCTCCAAGCTGTTCTCCTCCAAGCAACCGGATCCCCGTGCCATCACGGATCTCGGCAACATCACCCCGGATGCCATCGACCCCAACCTCGACACCCTCATCTGCCGGGCCGATGGAGAATTGAGCTGGTCCAGCCTGCATATACCTGAAGTGATCTCGGTCAAGAAGACCATCTGTCAGGATCTGATGAAGCACCTGGGTGGGCTGGATCAGGACTACTTCTTCAAGCTCCACACCATCAAGAATGGCGAGAGCTACTTCATCTACAGTCTGCGCTTCCTGCGCAATCATGGTAAGGGACCCACCACCTACTACGTGGTAATGGTCGATTCCGCCAAACGCTATCTGGCCCAGACCCAGGCCTACCTCTATCAATGCATCCGCCAGGCGCTGCTCTCCTACTGCCTGCTCGGCGCCTTGTTGCTGCTCACCAGCTTCTGGAGCCTCTCCTCCCTGCGCACCATGGCGCGGCAGATAGACGAGATCCGGGCCGGCAAGCGGGAGGCACTCTCCAACGACTACGAACGGGAGCTGCAGCCCCTGACCGAATCGGTCAACCAACTGCTGGAAAACGAACGCCAGCAGACCCAGCGCTACCAGCATGCCCTGAACGATCTGGCTCACAGCCTGAAGACACGGTTGGCACTCATCCAGATCACGGCGCAGGAGCTCAAGCTCGGCCACGACATCCATGACAACATCAACGAACAGATCACCACCATGGATCAGATCATCCAGTACCAGCTGCGCCGCGCCGTCACCGGCCGCAAGCGCCTTGCCAGCAAGGGCACCGAGCCGGTACCACTCATCGAGAAGCTGCTGGCCAGCCTCTCCAAGGTCTATCGCCACAAGAAGCTGCAGACCAGCTTCCAGTTCGATGATGATGTCTTCTTCAGCGGCGAGCAGGGCGATCTGATGGAGCTGATGGGCAACCTGCTCGACAACGCCTGCAAGTTCGCCATCAGCGAGATCCGGGTGCAGGTGCGTCGCCAGGAGAACAACCTGCTCATCGTGGTGGAAGACGATGGCCCCGGTATCGATCCCGGCAAGTCACAGCAGATCTTCCAGCGCGGGGTACGGGCCGACAGCTCCTGTGGTCAGGGCATAGGCCTCGCGGTGGTAACCGAGATAGTGCACAGCTACGGCGGCAAGATCCGGGTGGACGAGTCACCGCTCGGCGGCGCCAGATTCCACATGACACTCCCCTGATACCGCAGGGGCCCAAGGCATGGGCTATGGATCAGTCCATGGCCCATGCCGGCCCGTCTGACCGCGAAAGCGTACCTCTCATCGAGCTGCATCAGAAGGCTCATCTGCACCGTGACATGACTCGATACCAGCGACGCTCGCACGAATGCGATCCCCAAGGTCGACTACCATCCCCCCTCTTCCGGCCTCAACAACTGCTGCTTCTGCTCACAAGGGCCAGCACCAGCCGCACCGCCCCATAACTCTCAGACCATCGATTCCCGTATCGAGCAGACCCGCCTTCTGGCCAGCAACCTCTCCAGCAATACAAGACGGGCAAAGCCGCCCTAGCCAACCGATAGCCAGCCGTACCATGGCCGAACTGGCACGGCTTGCAGGGCGGAGTGACCACTGAGTCGCTCGCACTGTGATGGCGGAGAATGACGGCTAGGCAAAGAAATTCGAGGCGAACAGGCATAAAAAAACCGGCCGCGAGGGCCGGTGAAACAGTTCAGGCTTGTCAGGTGACAAACGCACCCAGCGGGTGAGAGCTGGTTTCAATTCCTTATGAAGACCCGCCCTCTTGAGTACGTGGGATCACTCTACACCAGGGTCACTGAATCAAGGCTGAACCATGGTGAAATCGTTTTCTTGGCCTGTTTCAGAGCCGGATCCCGAGGGACTGACGCAGATAGGCACCAGCGCCGAGCAGACCCGGCCCCTCGTGGGTGATGAGGAAAACAGGGATATCTTTCAGATAGGGTTTGAAGCGTCCTTTATCTTCGAATGACACTCTGAAACCGGAGCCGAGGAAGAACTCCTGGAAGCGGGGCACTATGCCACCGGCGATATAGACGCCGCCGAAGGTGCCCAGATTGAGCGCCAGATTGCCGGCAAAGCGCCCCATCAGCACGCAGAACAGGCTCAGGGTGCGGCGACAGTCGAGGCAGGAGCCCGCCAGCGCCCGCTCGGTGATGTCTTTGGGCAGCAGCGCCTCGGGCTCACGGCCATCGGACTTCACCAGGCCGCGGTAGATGTTGACGAGGCCGGGACCGGAGAGCAGCCGCTCGGCCGAGACGTGGCCTAGCTCGGCGCGCATCACCTGTAGCACCGCATCCTCTTCCTCGCTGTTGGCGGCGAAATCCACATGACCGCCCTCCCCCGGCAGGCTGAGCCACTGCTCGCCGGCCTGTACCAGGTGCGCGACTCCCAGGCCTGTGCCTGCGCCATAGATGGCGATGGGCTTGCCGGCCACCGGTGCCGCCCCCCCCAGCTGGATGCGATCGGCCTCCGTCAGCACGGGCACCGCCATGGAGACGGCGGTAAAGTCGTTGATCACCTGCAGCCGGGTCAGGCCGAGATTGGCCTGCATCTCGCTGATGGAGAACTCCCAGCTGTGGTTGGTCATGGCGACCCAGTCGCCGTTGATCGGGCAGGCAATGGCGATACAGGCCTGGCTCACTTGTACCTGATGCTCATCCAGATAGAGGCGCACCACGGCCTCCAGACTGGGATGAGCCAGGCCGGAATAGGTCTTTGCCTGGGAAATGACACCGGTTGCCAGCTCACAGAGGGCCAGCCGGGCGTTGGTGCCGCCGACGTCGCCGACCAGCGCATGGGTATGCTGCATAACAAACTCCTTCGTTACCGACTCGGGGCGGCCCTTACCGTCCCGACATTGTTATTTGGCTGCGATTCTACCCGAGCCCTCCCCCGGGCGGCGCCTTTGATGAATGCATCTGTGCACTCGCTCACAGTGTTGTTGCTTTGCAACATTTGTAAGCGTTTTCAGGGGCTGAATGAAAGTTTGTAACCCAAAATACGAAATAATTAGACATGAGTCATACTTTACAGGGCCGAGATTAGTTTCGGTAAGAGCTTGTCTTGTATAGTCATCGGGTCGATAGGAAAGCTGCTTGACCGTGAATTTAGTGCATAGACACTGAAGTTAAATTACAAAAATGCCTGGTGGTAATGATGAATACCCTCGATAAGATCACTAACAACTTAGAAAGTTTCAGTAAATCAGAGCGTAAGGTAGCGGAGGTGATCCTGGCATCGCCCCAGACCGCCATCCACTCCAGTATTGCCACCCTGGCCAAGATGGCTGATGTCAGTGAGCCGACCGTCAACCGCTTCTGTCGTCGCCTCGATACCAAGGGTTTCCCCGATTTCAAACTGCACCTGGCCCAGAGCCTGGCCAACGGCACGCCTTATGTGAATCGCCATGTCGAGGCGGAAGACGGTCCCGATACCTACACCGCCAAGATCTTCGAGTCCACCATGGCCTGCCTCGATGCCGCCAAGAACAGCCTGGACATCTCCGCCATCAATCGCTGCGTCGATATCCTGACCCAGTCCAAGAAGATCAGCTTCTTCGGCCTCGGTGCCTCCTCGGCCGTGGCGCGGGATGCCCAGAACAAGTTCTTCCGCTTCAACATCCCGGTGGTGAGCTTCGAGGACATCGTCATGATGCGCATGAGCTGCATTAACAGCAGCGAAGGGGATGTGGTGGTGCTGATCTCCCACACCGGCCGCACCAAGGCGCTGGTGGAGATCGCGGCCCTGGCCCGTGAAAACGACGCCACCGTGATCGGCATGACCGCCAAGGATTCCCCGCTGGCACGCGAGTGCAATCTGGTGCTCTCCATGGATGTACCGGAAGATACCGACGTCTACATGCCGATGGCCTCCCGCATCGCCCAGCTGGCGTTGGTAGATGTATTGGCGACCGGTTTTACCCTGCGCCGTGGCATGAAATTTCGCGAAAACCTGAAGAAAGTCAAAGAAGGTTTGCGCGAATCCCGCTTCGATACCCCGCACAATTCCTGAAGGTTCGGGGGCCCGTCCCCCGGCTGTCTATGCCATCCAGCTTGGTGTAGTATTGTAATTTAATAACATAAGGCCACTCAGATGGCCTGCAAGCGGGCGCCATGCCATGTGCTTGACGGGGCAGTATTTCAAGTCATATCAACTTCACATTGGAGTCTTTCATGCCAAGACGTACAAAGATTGTAACCACACTCGGTCCGGCGACCGATCGCGACGGCATCCTCGAGGGGATCATCCGCGCCGGTGCCGACATGGTGCGGATGAATTTCTCTCACGGCACTCCTGAAGATCATATCCTGCGCGCCACCCAGGTGCGTGAAATCGCCGCCAAGCTCGGCCGTCATGTCGCCATCATGGGCGATCTGCAAGGCCCCAAGATCCGCGTCTCTACCTTCAAGGATGGCAAGATCTACCTGGCCATCGGTGACAAGTTCGTGCTCGATGCCGCACTCGGCAAGGGCGAAGGCTGCCAGGAGCAGGTCGGCATCGACTACAAGAGCCTGCCAAACGACGTGGTCCCAGGCGACATCCTGTTGCTGGATGACGGCCGGGTACAGCTGAGAGTCGAACAGGTCGAAGGCACCCGCATTCACACCGCGGTGACCGTGGCCGGCCCCCTCTCCAACAACAAGGGCATCAACAAGAAAGGCGGCGGTCTCTCCGCCCCGGCCCTGACCGAGAAGGACAAGGAAGACATCAAGACCGCGGCCCGCATGAACGTGGATTACCTGGCCGTCTCCTTCCCCCGTAACGGCGACGACCTGCGCTACGCCCGCGAACTGGCCCGCGAGGCCGGCTCCAACGCCAAGATAGTGGCCAAAGTCGAGCGCGCCGAAACCGTCGCCACCGACGAGGCGATGGAAGACATCATCCTCGGCTCCGACGCCGTCATGGTGGCCCGTGGCGATCTCGGCGTCGAGATCGGCGATCCCGAACTGGTGGGCGTGCAGAAGAAGCTGATCCGTCACTCCCGTCGCCTGAACCGGGTGGTGATCACCGCGACCCAGATGATGGAGTCCATGATCAACGCCCCGCTGCCGACCCGTGCCGAGGTCATGGACGTGGCCAACGCCGTGCTGGACGGCACCGATGCGGTCATGCTCTCAGCCGAGACCGCCGCCGGTCAGTTCCCCATCGAGACGGTGACCTCCATGGCCAGCGTCTGCGTGGGCGCCGAGAAGCACCCGAGCCTGAACGTCTCCAACCACCGCATGAGCTACACCTTCACCTCGGTAGAAGAGGCCGTGGCCATGTCCACCATGTATGCCGCCAACCACCTGGAAGGGGTCAAGGCGATCGTGGCACTGACCGAGTCCGGCACCACACCGCTGCTGATGTCCCGCATCAGCTCCGGCCTGCCGATCTTCGCCATGTCTCCCCACAACAAGACCCTGGCCTGGACCAACCTCTACCGTGGCGTCACGCCCGTGCTGTTTGACGGCGACGAGAGCAAGCCGGTCTATGAGGTGTGCCGCGAGGCGCTGGATGCCCTCAAGGCCAAGGGCTTGGTCCAGAGCGGCGACATGGTGCTGCTGACTCACGGTGACAAGATGGAAACCGTGGGCAGTACCAACACCTGCAAGGTGATGATGGTCGAGTAACTCGCCCGTCAACAAAAACGGCTCCCGCGGGAGCCGTTTTTCATGGGGCCATGGCCGGATCAGCCGCGAAACAGCTCCACCTTGTCGCCGTCCTGCAGGCTGCCGGCGCCGCGCACCACCACCCTGTCCCCCTGCTTGAGCGCACCGCTCACCGCCACCTGCTGACTGTCGCCAAACAGCACAGTCACCGGCACCCGGTTCACCTTCAACTCCTCGCCGCTCTGCTCCACCCGATAGACCACGCTGCCCTCGGTGTTGAGCACCAGCGCATCCCGTGGCAGCAACATGGTCTGCTGCTGCCCGAGCGGCAACGCCACCCGCACCGGCGAGCCGATGATGAACTGACCCGGCTCGGGCTTGAGGCGCAGCTCGATGAGGCGGGACTTGGGATCCGCGCTCGCCGCGCGCTGATAGTAGACCGCATGGCTGCTGAGCTGATCGCCCTCGACCCGCAGCCGGGCCTGGGCTGGCAGCTGCCCGGCCCAGATGATGGGCGCCCGCAGCCGGATGTCCGGTTGATCCGGGTTGACCAGCTCCAGCGCCCGCTCGCCCGCATCCACGTGTTCCCCCGGCTGGATGAAGTGATCGTTCACCACCCCATCGAACGGGGCGAAGATGTGGGTCCTGCGCAGTTGCTCCTCGATCTGGCGCACCTGCACCCGGGCCAGCCGCTCGGCCAGCTCGGCCTGCTCCACGTCATAGCGCGCCTTGTCATGCTGGCTGAGGGAGGCGTTGTTCTGCTGGCGCAGCCGATCCAGGCGCTGGAACTCGGCGCGGGCGTAGCGCACATTGCTGTCCCACTTGGCCTGCTCGGCCTGGGACTGCTCCAATGAGAGCCGCAGCGCCGCACTGTCGAGCCGCAGCAACTCATCCCCCGCCTTGACCCGGCTGCCAAACTCGGCGATCCACTCCACCCGCCCGCTCACCTCGGCGCTCAGCGCCGCCTGCTGACGGCTCGCCACGGTGCCGCTGACCCAGATGCTGGCGGACGCGTCCCCCTGGGTCACATCCGCCAGGGTCACCATCTTGGCCTGGCTCGGCAGGCTCAACCCCAGCACGCCGACCAGCATCATCCTTGTCATCACTCGTTTCATATGAGCTCCTTGCTCAGGCCCGCTGCCGGAGGGCGTGCGGCACGTCGACCTGCTCACCCAGCCGCAGGAAGGCGGGTAACAGGATCAGGGTAAACAGGGTGCTGCAACTCATGCCGCCGACGATGACGGTGGCCAGCCCCCGATAGATCTCGCTGCCCTCGCTCGGGCTCAGCATCAGCGGCAACATGCCGAAGATACTGGTCAGGCTGGTCATGGCGATGGGCCGCATCCGGCTCTGCAGCGCATCAGCCACCGCCGACTGACGACTCATGCCCTCCCTCTCGGCCATCCGGGTCTGATGTACCAGCAGGATGGCGTTGTTGACCACCAGCCCCAGCAGGATAACGAAGCCGATGATGGTCAAGAGATCCATCGGCAAGGGCACCAGCAGGCCGCTAAGGTGCAGCGCCAGCACGCCGCCGACGGTGGCGAGCGGCAGGGTCAGCAGCACCAGGATGGCATCCTTGAGGGAGGCGAAGACCCCCCACAGCAGGATCAGCAGTATCATGATGGCGAACAGGAAGATGCCGCCGAGGTTGTCCAGCGCCTGCTGCAGGCTGTCGGCGTTGCCCGCGACCTGCAGCTCACCCCCCGCCGGCAACAGCGGCCGGATGGCGGCGAAGCTCTTGGTCTGCAGGGTGTCGAGCACCTGCTCCATGCTCATGCCGGCCGGTGGCTCTATCAACAGCTGGATGCTGCGCCGGCCATCGGCCCGGAAGATGCTGGCCGGCCCCAGGCTGTGCTCCACCCGCAGCAGCTCGCCGAGCGGCACTATGCGACCGGACGGGGTGGCCAGCGGCACGGCCTTGAGCTCATCCGGGTTGGCCGAGCTCTGCCCCATCAGCAGGATGTCGAGCCGGTCCTCGCCGTCGAAATACTCGCCGACCCGCAGGCCATCGCCGAAGGTCTGGATGATGGTCGGCATGGGGGTACGATCCCAGCCCACCTCGGCGAGGCGCCGATCCTGCGGCACCAGCCGCAGCTCGGGGGCGGTGAAGTCGAGCCCGGGCTCCGGCCTGATCTGGGCCCCCGGCAAGTCACGCTGCACTATGGCCATGCTCTCGCGGGCCGCCTGGTAGAGCTCGGGCAGGGTCCCGCCCTGGATCAGCAGGGAGATGCTGTTCTCGCTACCGAAGCCACCAAACAGCGAGCCCTGGCCACCGAACGCCTTGGTATCCGGGATATTGACCAGCAAGTCGTCCATCAGCAGGCGCTCCAGCTCCTTGATCCTGGCCTCATCCCTGGGGCGCACCCCGATCTGGGCGCCGCCCGGATAGCGCAAGATGTAGTAGTTCTTGAGGGCCGGCTCCTGCTCTCCCTTCATGTAGGGCGCCAGCCGGGCTATCAGGGTGTCGATCACCTCCTCGCGCTGGGCCTTGAGATTGACGCCCGGGGTGAAGGTCATCCACACATCGATGGCATCCCGCTTCACGTCCGGCAGATAGTTCATCTTGGGCAGCAGCAGCCAGCTCGCCAGCACGGGCCCACTCATCATCAGGGTGATGATGAGCCAGCGTCTGGGGGCCGTGTTGGTCCAGCGGATCACCCGCTGGGTGGTACGCCGCCACAAACCATCGTAGGGATCGAGCAGCCGCTCGCGCCCCATCCAGCGCGCCGCCACCGCTGGCAATACGGTCACCGCCACCAGCATGGAGACGGTCACGGCGCAGGCGATGGTGAGGGCGAGATCCGCAAACAGTTGCCCCTCCACGTCGTTGAGCAGCAGCACCGGCAGGAAGATGGCGACCGTGGTCAGGGTCGAGGCCACCAGCGCGGTCCACACCTGCTGGGTACCCGCCAGCGCTGCCTCGGCCTTGCTCAGATCCCCCCGCTCATGGCGCCGATAGATGCTCTCCAGCACCACTATGGCCGCATCCAGCACCATGCCGACCGCGAAGGCGATGCCCGCCAGCGAGATGATGTTGAGGGTCCTGTCCAGCATCTTGAGCAGACAGAAGGTGAGCATGATGCTGATGGGGATGGCGAGCGCTATCATCAGGGTCGCCTTCAGCTGGCGCAGGAAGAGCCAGAGGATGGCGCAGGAGAGCAGCACGCCGAGCCCCAGGTTGGCGGTCACCATGCCCACCGCCCGGTTGATGTAGAGGGAGGCATCGAACGACTGCTCCATGTGCAGCCCGACCGGCTCCAGCACGTCGCGATTGAGCTCGCCGACCTTGGCCTTGATCCCCTCCAGCGCCGCCAGCGCATTGGCCCCGCTCTCCTTGAAGATCTGCGCCGCGATGGCGGTGTTGCCATTCTGGATGCGCAGCACCGGGTTTTCCTCCCGGGCCAGCCGGATCTCGGCCACATCCCGCAGGTAGATGGGCAGGCCGTCGCGCCAGTCCACCACCTTGTCACCCAGGGTTGCCACGTCATAGCGACCGGCGAAGCGCAGCTTGTACTCCCAGCGCCCGATGTCGAGGGTGCCGGCCGACACATCCCAGCCGGTGCTGGCCCGGCTGGCGAGCACTGGGATCTCCACCCCCAGCTCGGCGGCGCGATAGGGGTCGAAGCGGATCTGGATCTGGCGCTCGTTGATCCCCTCCACCTCCACGGTCGACACCCCGGGGATCCGCTCCAGCTCGGGCTTGACCCGCGCCTCGATCAGCGCCTGATGATCATCGATCTCCCCCTTGGCCCCCGGCAGCTGCTGGATGAAGAAGAAGGTGAGGGTGTCGTTGCTGCTGTAGTTGTTGACGTAGGGGCCATCGATGCGGTCCGGCAGGCCGGAGACCCGGTTCAGGCGCGAGATGACGTCGAGCTGGGCCCGCTGCATGTCGGTGCCGAGCGCAAATGCCATGTTGATCTCGGTGAAGCCGGGGTAGCTGTTGCTGCCGAGGCTCATCAGCCCCTGCACCCCCTGCATCTCCTGCTCGATGGGGTCGGTTATCTCAGACTCCATCTCCTGGGGCGAGGCCGAGCGCCAGCTCACCGAGATGTTGAGGTGGGGACGTTCGATGTCGGGGAACAGCTGGACCGGCAGCCCCCGGATGCTGAGCAGGCCCAGCAAGAAAATCAGCACGACCGAGACCGCCACCCAGATGGGGCGTTCGATCGCCGTTTTGGCGAGGTTCATTCACTCTTCCTGAGTTGTTGTTATCGGCCATTCCGCTGGCCTGGCTTCCTGCCCCAAGGGTGGGGGCCACTGCATTAAACTGGAATTAATCGATATTGTAAATGCTTGGTTAACAAACGAAAAAACCGGCCACTTGGGCCGGTTTTTGGTTCGGGTTCAGACTCAGGCGGCGTGCACCACCGGGGCCGGTTGAGACAGTCCTTCCAGCTCGCCCGGGGCGAAGTTGTCAACCTGGATGGCCTCGTAGCGCAGGGCGTCGGCGGCCAGCAGCTTGTCGGCCTCCTCCTGGCTCAGGATGGACTGGGACAGGGCGGCAGCCACCAGCTCCGGCAGCGCCATCTTGCGTGGCAACCTGCCCTCTTTCTGGGCCTGCACCAGCTTCTTCTCGATGGGTTGTACCGATACCATGGCCAGGAAGGCACGCTCCATCTGACCGACCGGATCCGACTCCTCCTTGCCCACATAGCAGAGCGCGGTCAGACGGTCGCGGAACTCACCCGGCTTCATCATGGCCGAGCAGATGGCGTGGCAACGATCGTCGGCCGGCATCTGGTAACCGACGCCGAACGGGAACACCACCCGCTTGAGCACGGCCCCCACCACCTTGTTCGGGAAGTTCTGGAAGAAGCCCTCGAACGCCTTGCCGATCAGATAGAGGTTGCGCTCCACCGCATACTGCACGAACGGCAGATCCGAGACCATGCGGCCCTGATCCTCGTAGTGCTTGAGGGTGGAAGAGGCCAGATAGAGGTGGCTCAGCACGTCACCCAGGCGGGCGGAGATCATCTCCTTGCGCTTGAGATCGCCCCCCAGCATCAGCATGGAGACGTCGGCGCAGAGCGCCAGCCCTTTACTCATGCGGGACAGCTGCTTGTAGTAGCGGGCGGTCTCGCCCCCCACCGGGGCGCCGTTGAACTGGCCCAGGGTCAGCCCCTGGAACAGGGCGCCGAAGAAGTTGCCGGCACCGAACGCCACGTGCTTCATCAGCAGGCCGTCGAACTTCTCGAGGCCGCGCTCCACGTCGGTGTCGGCCGCCGCTTCCAGCTCGGCAAACACGTAGGGATGGCAACGGGTCGCCCCCTGGCCGAAGATCATCAGGTTGCGGGTCAGGATGTTGGCCCCCTCCACCGTGATGGCCACCGGAATGCCCATGTAGGCGTAGCCGGTGTAGTTCTTCGGCCCCAGCTGGATGGCGCGACCGGCGTGGATGTCCATGGAGTCATCCATGATCTGGCGCGCCATTTCGGTCATGTGGTACTTGGAGATGGCGGTGACGATGGCCGGCGCCTGGCCCAAGTCCAGCGAGCCTGCGGTCATGCGACGGGCCCCTTCCAGCTGATAGGTCAGGCCGCCGATGCGGGCCAGCGCCTCCTGCACTCCCTCGAACTTGCCGATGGACATGCCGAACTGCTTGCGCACATAGGAGTAGGCGCTCACGGTGCGGCTGGCCATGTGACCACAGGCGGTCCCGAGCGCAGGCAGCGAGATGCCGCGGCCGGCGGAGAGGCATTCGACCAGCATGCGCCAGCCACGACCGGCGTATTCCGGGCCGCCGATGATCCAGTCGAGCGGGATGAACACGTCCTTGCCGAAGGTCGGGCCGTTCAGGAACGCCAGCCCCATGGGATAGTGGCGATCGCCGACCCGCACACCCGGGTGGCTGGTCGGGATCAGGGCACAGGTGATGCCGAGCTCTTCCTTGCCACCCAGCAGTTTTTCCGGGTCATACAGCTTGAACGCCAGCCCCAGCACGGTGGCGCGCGGCGCCAGGGTGATGTAACGCTTGTTCCAGTTCAGGCGGATGCCGAGCACTTCCTCACCCTTGTACAGCCCCTTGCAGACGATCCCCTTGTCCGGGATGGCGCCCGCATCCGAGCCCGCTTCCGGGCCGGTCAGGGCGAAACAGGGCACCTCTTTGCCATTGGCCAGCCCCGGCAGCCAGAAATCCTTCTGGGCCTGGGTGCCGTAGTGCATCAGCAGCTCGCCCGGGCCGAGGGAGTTGGGCACCATGACGGTGACCGCCACGCTCAGGCTCTTGGTGGCGATGCGGGTGACTATGGTGGAGTTGGCGATGGCGGAGAACTCACGGCCACCGTAGGATTTCGGGATGATCAGGGCGAAGAAGCCTTCCTTCTTCAGATAATCCCAGACCTGCTCCGGCAGCTCCTTGGTCTCGTTGACGATCTTGAAGTCGTCCACCATGGCGAGCAGGGTCTCGACCTGATGGTCGATGAAGGCCTGCTCCTCGGCGCTCAGCTCGGCCTTGCCGTAGCCGTGCAGCTTCTTCCAGTCGGGGTTGCCGCGGAACAGCTCGCCATCCCACCAGACGGAGCCGGCTTCCATGGCCTCCCGCTCGGTGGCCGACAGGGGCGGCAGTATCTTCTTGAAGACGCCGAACACGGGACGGGTCACCACCTTTTTACGGATGGCGGGCACGCCGAGCACAACGGCTATCGCCAGCACCAGCAGGATAAGCAATGTGATCATACTCAAGTTCCTTCTATTTCACTGTTTCCGTTGATTTATTGTTAGCTGTTACACGGCCAGGGAGAGCCTGGTCGACTCCACGGGCGCCCCGACACCGGACGCCAGGTAAGGAATAACGTTGCGCACCAGCCCTTCCACATCGAGCTGCTGACCGAAGTCGGCCTGAGCGATGTCGCGCAGGGCATCGGCGGAGGCCATGGTGAACACGACCGTGCCCAGGGTGAAGTGCAGGCGCCAGAACAGATCCGCCGGCGACAGCGCCGGATTGGCCTTGGAAATCGCCTGGGTGATCCGCTGCAGGGTCGCGCCATAGTGGGTAGTGATGAAGCGACGCAGGTGACCCTGGCTGTCGATGTAGCCACGGCCCAGCAGTTGCATGAAGATGGCGGGACCATTGGCACGCACCGCCACCAGCTTCATCAGGGGCTCGACAAAGCTCTCGAACACCTGCAGCAGGGTCAGCTGCTCCTGCGCCATCAGGGTATGCAGACGCGCATCCAGCTCCGGCATGAACAGGCTCAGATAGCGATCGAGCACCGCCTGGATCAGCTCCTTCTTGGAGCCGAAGTGGTAGTTGACCGACGCCAGGTTGACGTCGGCTTCGCTGGTGATCAGACGCAGGGAGGTATCGGCGAACCCCCGTTCGGCGAACAACACCTCGGCGGCATCGAGAATACGGTTTTTGGTATCGATTTTGCTCACTGGACACCTCACTTAAACGAATGTTTAAAAAGTACGTTTCATGCACATCCATGTCAAGAGAATGTGAACAGGCGTTAGCGAAATGTTTTAATCAAAAAAGGGAGAACAGGGCGGGAACTTAGCTGACCAACGGGACTCTATATCTATGCCACTGCAATTAAACATTAAGTCTCGCCCAACCTGCGCCATGCTCGTTGGGCCTTTTTTTATCCGACTTTTATCCGGCAAGGCACGATGGCGCCCCTTCGATGAAAAATCGGGCAAAAAAAAACCGTCGCAGGGGCGACGGTGGGGAAAAGAGAGCCAAACCATCCTGATCCGGCTCATCGATGGGTGTTCAGGCTTGCATCGATGGCTCCATCCTGACAGGCAAAGATGGTCAGACTTTGTCAGTCTCGCCGTAATTTGTGACAAAGTATGGCAGGCCACCACATGGCCCGACCCCGCTAATCTTGCTATGCTGACGCCTCATGCCAGAGGGGAGATAAGATGAAGTACCAGGTCGATACCCACACGCACACCGTCGCCAGCACCCACGCCTACAGCACCATTCATGACTACCTGCCCATCGCCAAGGCGAAGGGGATCAAGCTGTTCGCCACCACGGATCACGGCCCGGATATGGCCGACGCCCCCCACTTCTGGCACTTCGTCAACCTGCATGTGCTGCCCAGGGTGGTCGACGGGGTCGGCATCCTGCGCGGCATCGAGGCCAACATCAAGAACATCGACGGCGAGATCGACTTCCCCGAGCGCTACGAGTCGCGGCTCGACATGATCATGGCCGGTTTCCATGAGCCGGTGTTTCCCCCTTGCGATCAGGCCACCCACACCCAGGCCATGATCAACGCCATCAAGAGTGGCCGGGTCGACATGATAAGCCACCCCGGCAACCCCGCCTTCCCCATCGACATCCAGGCGGTGGTCAAGGCGGCGGCCGAATACCGGGTGGCGCTGGAGCTCAACAACTCCTCATTCATCCACTCCCGCCCCGGCAGCGAAGACAACTGCCGCGCCATCGTCGAGGCGGCGCGCGATCTGGGCGCCTATCTCACCTTTGGTTCCGACTCCCACGTGGCCTTCAGCCTGGGGGATTTTGAACACTGCCAGCGACTGGTCAACGAGGCAGGCTTCCCCGAGGAGCGGATCCTGGCACGTTCCCCTCGCGCCCTGCTCGAGTTTCTCGAGAGCCGTGGCCGCGCCCATATCCCGGAGTTTGTGGATCTCTGAAGAGCGCCTGTAACTCCATGAGCTGACACATGAAATTGATTCAGGCTCATTGACTTGCCAGGACATTTTCGGGAATCTAATGACAGGCCGGTATAGCTCAGTTGGTAGAGCAGCGCATTCGTAATGCGAAGGTCGGGGGTTCGACTCCTCTTACCGGCACCAGATACAGCAAGGCCCGCAGCGATGCGGGCCTTGTTAATTTCATGACTGGGGTTACACCGTGGTTACATTTCGGGTAAGGCAATAGCCTCATTGATCCACTACAAGCCGTCGAATTGAACCAGCAGGAAACTATCAGCGCTTGGCCCGGGACTACTCGTACCGAGTGTGGGAGGTCAGTTCCAGCAGCGTTGGTTATCCGAAATTCGGGATGGGTCGAAATGGCCGTCGTTCTTAGGGCCTCAACTGACTGGATCTTTTAATTGGCATTTGCGCTCGGATGGCCTTGAACCGGTACTGACGGCGGAAGGCCACACTCACCGGGTACATGGCCCACTACACAAACCCCACTTCCTACTCCACCCCACCGGCATCAATAAAAACCAAAATACCGTTACAGAAGAAAAGCTGGCCACATATCGTAATGGGTTTTTATATGTGCCTTAACGAACCGACAGCCCTCCGTATACCCCTCATAGTCTCCGTATTTGCAGAAACCTCGATTGCAAGAGAGCCCGTCCCTGACCCCTTCATGATGCCTTGGCAGGTAAATCATGAGCCTTCATGCCTCTTCAGCGAGCTGCAGACAGTGGAGCAAGCATGCATATTTCAAACCGGGAACAGAGCGAATTGATGTCTCATCATGGCCCATCATCGAGGGCAAGCCGATGAGTAGCTGGCACGCCAGGCTGTTTGGCCATCAAGCGCCTTGGCAAAATGACGTGCCCATCCGGGAAGAGCTGTTCGGTATCGAGCGGTTGGAACTTCATGCCATGACGTTGGCAGCGGCGCAAGCTGTCACGACCCAGCCCATTGCGGTGCAACCGCTACATCGTCGTTTGAAAGAAAATGAGAGGGTCTTGCTCACCGCCTACCGGGCCAGCGCGGCCGAGCTGGAGCAGGGGCGCGAGCTGACTCATGCGGCTGAGTGGTTCCTCGATAATTATCATCTGGTCGAAACCCAGATCCAGGAGATCCGCAGCAGTCTTCCCGCCGCTTACTACCGCCAACTGCCAAAGCTGGCGGGGGGGCCACTGGCCGGTTACCCCAGGGTCTTCGGGATTGCCTGGGCATTCGTTGCACACAACGACAGTCACTTCGACCCCGAGATCCTGAGCCGTTTCATCCAGGCTTATCAACGGGTGCAACCCCTGACCATCGGCGAGCTGTGGGCCGTCTCCATCACCCTCAGGATCGTCCTTATCGAGAACCTGCGCCGTCTCGCCGAGCAGATCACGCTCGCACGGCGCATCAGAGCCGATGCGGACGCGCTCTGTTCACGGCTCCTTGTCTCTGCCTCCGCCTTGTCCGCGCTAAACGAAAACATTGCCGCACGCGCCGACAGCCCTCTCTCTGAGCTCTTTGCCGCCCAGTTGGCCAAACAACTACGGGATCAGGATCCATTGACCACCCCTGCCCTCGGCTGGCTGGAAGAGCGACTCGCTCAGCAAGGATCCTCGGTGGAAAAGGTGGTGAGGCATGCACAACAGCGACAGGGGGCCTCTAACGTCACGGTGCGCAACATCATCACCAGCATGCGCCTCATCTCGGACATCGACTGGAGCGATCTGTTTGAGGAGATGAGCCTGGTAGACCAGCAGTTACGCACTGGCAGTGACTTTGCCAGCATGGATTTCGCCACCCGCAATCTCTATCGCTGTGCCATCGAGCAGTTGGCCCGATTTTCTCCCCATGACGAGTTGGCCGTCACGACCAGCGTCTTGGCTGCCACGGCGCAGGCTACCCATGCCCCCCCGGACGACATCCAGCGAAGAGCACAGGATCCCGGCTATCACCTGATTGCCGAAGGCCGACTCGCACTGGAAAAAACGCTGAATTTTCGCCCGCCACCAGGGCTTCGCCTGCACCGCATCCACGCCAGACTCGGCATTGTGGGCTATATCGGCATCATCGCCCTGCTGACGATCGCCTTGCTGGCTCTCACCTATGGCCTCCTCACGGGGCCAGGGCGCGACTCCCTCTGGCTCATCCCCTTCATCCTGTTCGCATGCCTGCCTGCGCAGGGGGCCGCCATCGCCTTGATCAACAGCCTCCTGGGTGGTCATCTGGTGCCAAGACCCTTACCCGCCATGGATCTCCGCCACGGCGTGCCCTCCTCGCTGCGTACCCTGGTGGTCATCCCCACCCTGTTGACCTCTCACGCCGATATGCGGGCTCAGGTCGGCCAACTGGAGGTTCATCATCTGTCAGGGATCGGGGGCGACCTCACGTTTGCGCTGCTCTGCGATGGTATGGATGCCGACCAGGAGATCATGCCCGATGACGACGCCCTGCTGGCCAACGCCCGTCAGGCCATTGCCGAGTTGAACCGCAAACATGGCCCTGGGCCTGCTGGCGATCGTTTCCTGTTGCTCCATCGTCATCGCCGGTTCAACCCCGGCGAGGGCTGCTGGATGGGATGGGAGCGCAAGCGGGGCAAGCTCCATGAACTGAACCGCTTGCTGCGCGGCGCCACCGATACCAGCTTCATGGCGCTCGATGGGCAGCCACCCACAGTCCCGGGGTCGGTGCGCTATGTGATCACGCTGGATGCGGACACCCGCCTGCCTCGGGATACCGCCAGCCGACTGATTGCCAAGATGGCTCACCCTCTCAACCGGGCTTGCCTAGATGCGGATCACCAACGCGTCACCCAGGGCTACGGCATTCTTCAGCCACGGGTGACCCCCTCGCTGCCAGTGGGGCAGGATGGATCCTATTACCAGTGGATCTACTCAGGGCCCGGTGGCATGGACCCTTACGCCGCCGCCTCCTCGGACATCTATCAAGACCTGTTTGGCGAAGGTTCTTTTACCGGGAAGGGCATCTACGACGTCGATGCCTTCGGTGCCGCCCTGGAGGCGCGCGTGCCAGAGAACAGCCACCTGAGCCATGACCTGTTCGAGGGGATCTTCGCACTGGCGGGCCTGGCAACCGATATCGAGGTCGTCGAGGAGTTCCCCTCCCGCTATGACGTCAGTGCCAAGCGCCAGCACCGCTGGACAAGAGGCGACTGGCAACTGCTGAGCTGGATCTGTCATGTTCGACGCGGGTCGGATGCCCTGCCCCTCGTCGGGCGCTGGAAGCTGTTTGATAACCTCTGCCGTTCGCTGTTGCCCCCCAGCGCCCTGTTGGCACTGCTCGTTGCCTGGCAACTGCCACTGGATACCGGCATCAGGGCGACGCTGCTGCTCCTTGCCGGGCTGGCGCTGCCGATCTTCTTGCCGCTGCTCTTCGATCTGCTTCCCCGCAGGCGGGACATTTTATGGCGCCATCACCTGGGCAAGATTGGCAACAACCTGCAACGGGCCGCCATGCAGTTGCTGCTCAGCCTGGTCTTTCTGGTCGATCAGGCCTGGCGCATGACAGATGCCATAGTGCGCACCCTGTTCCGCTTGTCTTTCTCCCATCGTCACCTGTTGGAGTGGACCACAGCGGCGCAAACTGCCGGATCACCACGCCTCGCCTGCGTGGGATTTTATCGGCTGATGGCGACGGCTGTGGTGCTGGGGATGGGCGCAAGCGCCATGACCCTGCTCAGCACCCCCACCGCCTGGCCCCTGGTGCTGCCCTTTGGCGTGCTCTGGCTGCTGGCGCCGCTGGCCGCGTACTGGACGAGTCGGCCCTTCGGTCAGGCCAAGACGCTCACTTGCAGTGTGAAGGAGGCCGTGGCACTGCGGCTGATAGCCCGCCAGACCTGGCGCTATTTCGAGACCTTCGTCACCGACCAGGACAACCAGCTGCCACCGGACAACGTGCAGGAGAGCCCCGAGCAGGTCATTGCCCATCGCACCTCTCCCACCAACATGGGGCTCTATTTGCTCGCCACCCTGGCGGCCAACGACTTCGGCTGGGCCGGGCTCGGTGCCACCCTCAAGCGACTGGAAACTACCCTGGCAGTGATGCAGCGCTTGCCTCGCTTCAAGGGCCACTTCTTCAACTGGTATGACACCCGGAGCCTGCTAACCCTGGAGCCCGCCTATGTCTCTTCGGTTGACAGTGGCAACCTGGCAGGCCATCTGCTGGTCGTCGCAACCGCCTGCGAACACTGGCAACAACAACCCGGCTACGGCGCCGCCCGACGTGGCTTGCAGGACAACTGTCTGCTGGCCGAGCAGGCCCTGCACGCCTATCTCGCCCAGCCCTACACCATACAATCCAACATGCCACAGCAAGCGATCACCGCCTATCTGGGCGAGATCCACCACCAGCTATTCGGCCAGCAGCCGATGGCGCAGCTGCTGCCCATACTCGCCAAGCTGACGGCGCAAACCGCCAGCATGGCGCACCATTTTTGCCGCAGCGGAGATCAACTCGCGGGCGCTGAACTCACCTTCTGGCTGGATGCGTTGAAGCTGGCGGTGACTGAGCATGCGGAGGATCAGCGGTCGTTCCCCCAACTTCCGCCATCATTGCGACTGCGGTTGCAGGCCATCGCCGACACGGCGCGCGCGCTGGCCATGGGGATGGACTTCGCGTTCTTGTTCAATTCACAGCGCAAGCTGCTCTCCATCGGTTACTCCCTGACCGATAACCGGCTCGATACCAGTTGCTACGACCTGCTCGCCTCCGAGGCCAGGCTAGCCAGCCTGTTTGCCATCGCCAAGGGCGATGTCGCCACCCGCCACTGGTTTCGTCTGGGCCGAGCTGTCACCCCGGTGGGACAGGCCAGCGCGCTGATCTCCTGGTCTGGCTCCATGTTCGAATACCTGATGCCCTCGCTGGTCATGCGGACCCCCATCGGCTCACAGCTGGAGCAAACCAACCGCCTGATAGTCGCGCTGCAGATCCGCTATGGCCGTACACTCGGCATTCCATGGGGCATATCCGAGTCGGCTTACAACGCCAGGGACCTGGAGTTCACCTATCAATACTCCAACTTTGGTATTCCTCGCTTGGCCCTCAAGCGTGGGCTGGCGGAAGATCGCGTGATAGCCCCCTACGCCACCGCGCTGGCGGCCATGATCAACCCCGGCGCGGCACTGAAGAATTTCGAGCGGCTGGCCACGCAGGGAGGGGCTGGGCGTTACGGCTTTTACGAGGCGCTGGACTTCACCCGGGCGCGGTTGCCCGACAATCAGCGGGTTGCCGTCGTGCAGAACTTCATGGCCCATCATCAGGGCATGACGGTGGTGGCCATTGCCAACGCGCTGCAAGAGGGACGAATGCGCACCCGCTTTCATCAAGAACCCATCATTCAAGCCTGTGAGCTGCTGTTGCAGGAGCGGATACCGCAGGACATGACCATCATCCGGACGCGTGGCGCCGAGATAAAGGCATCCCAGACCCAGAGCCGCCAGGACGTCAGCGCGGTACGGCGGTTGTTGTCCTCGGTGCACGGCGCCCCGGTGACTCACCTGCTCTCCAATGGCCGTTACTCTGTCATGCTCACCAGTGCGGGGGCGGGCTACAGCCGTTGGCGCGACATCGCCATCACCCGTTGGCAGGCGGACAGCACCCGTGACCACCTGGGCTACTTCCTGTTCCTGCACGATGTGCAAAGTGGCGAGACCTGGTCTCCTTGCTCGCAGCCCCTGGGGCGCGCCACCAACGAGGAGGAGGTCGTGTTTGCCGAGGATCGCGCCCACTTCCTCCATCGGAACGGCCGTCTGACCACCACCATGGAGGTGCTGGTGTCGGGTGAGGGGGATGGCGAGGTACGCCGTGTCTCGCTGACCAACCGTGGCCGCCATCGCCGCGATATCGAGCTCACCTCCTACGCCGAAATAGTGCTGACCACAGCGGAAGCCGATCGGGCCCATCCCGCCTTTGCCAAGCTCTTTGTGGTCACCGAATACCTGCCGGAGACAGGGGCGCTGATTGCCACCCGGCGCCCCAGATCCCCTGAGGAGGCTGAGGTGTGGGCGGCACATTTCATCACCGTCGAGGGCCCATCCGTGGGGATCCTCCAATACGAATCCGATCGCGCCCGATTTATCGGCCGTGGCCGGACCGTCGCCTCGGCGCAGGCCTTGCAGCGGGGGGCCCTGCTGTCAGATACCACGGGCACCGTGCTCGACCCCATCTTCTCGCTGCGCCAGCAGGTGCAGGTCCCGCCGGGCGGCACTACCCATGTGGTCTTCTGGACCCTGGTTGCCTCATCGCGATCGGTTCTGCTCGACCTCATCGATCAGCACCGCAACCGTCATGCCTTTGAACGCGCCAAGACGCTGGCCTGGACCCAGGCACAGGTACAACTGAACCACCTGAATATTCAGGCATCCGATGCCGCTAACTTCCAACGGCTGGCCGCCCCCTTGCTCTACGCCGACCCCCGTTTTCGCGCCACCTCAAATGCCATCCTGCAGGGCTTGGCACCGCAGTCCGTGCTCTGGCAACAGGCCATCTCGGGTGATTTGCCCATACTGCTGCTGCGTATCGACGATATCGAGGACCTGGCTCAGGTACGCGAGCTGCTGCTCGCCCATGAGTATCTGCGCATGAAGCGGCTTGCCGTCGATCTGGTGATCATCAATGAACACGCCTCCACCTATGTGCAAGATCTGCAAAACAGCATCGAGACCGCCGTGCGCAGCAGCCAGTCTCGGCCACGCTTCCATGCCGAACTGGCACAAGGGTCTGTGTACACGGTGCGAACCGATCTGATGAGTCCCGAGGTACGCGATCTGTTGTTCGCGGCGGCGCGTGTCGTGCTGACGGCGCGCCGTGGATCGCTGCAACAGCAGCTGGCCCGCCTGCCCGACTCTCCGCCGTTCCCGCCACCCGGGCCTGTCGTCAGACCACGGCACGCCGTGCCATTCAAGCATCCACATCATCCAGAGCTGGAGTTTTTCAATGGGCTGGGCGGCTTTGCCAAAGAGGGTCGCGAGTACGTCACCTTGCTCACCGAAGAGCAGATGACCCCGGCGCCCTGGATCAATGTGGTGGCCAATCCCCACTTTGGTTTCCAGGCCTCCGCCGAAGGCAGCGGTTACACCTGGAGCGACAACAGCAAAGAGAACCAACTGACGGCCTGGTCCAATGATCCCGTGACGGATCCCGGCGGGGAAGTCATTTACCTGCGCGATGAAGATACGCTTGAGCTATGGAGCGTCACCGCCCAGCCCATTCGCGATGGTGGCAGCTATATCGCTCGTCATGGGTTTGGTTATTGCCGCTTCGAACATCAGGCCCATGGGATCCACAGCGAACTGCTGCAATATGTCCCCGTCGCGGATCCCGTCAAGATTTCTCGCCTGACGTTGCACAACCTCACCCGAGCCCCACGCCGACTAACGGTCACCGGTTATGTGGAATGGATTTTAGGCGCATCCCGCACCCTGACCGCCCCCTATATCACCACCCGGATGGATGCCCAGACCGGTGCCATGCTGGCACACAATCCCTGGAGTACCGCTTTCCCCAATCAGGTCGCATTCTTCGATCTCGGCGGCCAGCAAACCAGCTGGACCGCCGATCGCAGGGAGTTTCTCGGCAACCACGGACAGCTGTCTGCCCCCGCCGCGCTGACAAGGCGCCACCGGCTATCTTGCCGAACGGGTGCGGGAATGGATCCCTGCGCCGCCTTGCAGACCGAGATCCTGCTTGCGCCGGGTCAGCGCCTGGAGCTTGTCATCCTGCTCGGCGAAGGGCGCTCGGCTGAGCAGGCCAGTGCCCTTGTCACCCGCTATCGTCAGGATCTCGATGTTGTGCAAGACGAGGTGGCCAGCCAATGGCAGGCACTGCTTGGGGCCATCCAGGTCAAGACCCCTGACAGAGCCATGGATATCATGCTCAATGGCTGGCTGTTGTATCAGACACTCGCTTGCCGAGTCTGGGCTCGCTCGGCGTTTTATCAGGCCGGGGGGGCCTATGGTTTTCGCGATCAACTGCAAGATGGAATGGCGCTCAGCTTTGCCCAGCCCCAGGCCACCAGACAACATTTGCTGCGTGCCGCGGCGCGCCAGTTTATTGAAGGTGATGTCCAGCACTGGTGGCTGCCCCATTCCGGACAAGGGGTGCGCACCCGGATCTCTGATGACAGGATTTGGTTAGCCTTCGCGACGGCCACCTACATTCTAGACACGGCCGATGACGCCATTCTCGATGAGATCATTCCGTTTCTGGAAGGCCCGCAACTGGGCCTGAACGAACAGGATGCCTTCTTCCTGCCAGCCATCTCCGACGAATCGGCCTCCCTGTTTGAACATTGCGCTCGCGGACTGGATCAAGCCATAGAGCTGACGGGCAGCAATGGCCTGCCCCCCATCGGCTCGGGGGACTGGAACGATGGCATGAATCTGGTCGGCAGCGAAGGCAAGGGAGAGAGTGTCTGGCTGGGCTGGTTGCTGCTGCGCACCATCATGCTGTTCGCCCCCTTGGCCCGCTCCCGTCAAGACCCGCGCGCCGAGCGCTGGGAGGCCCATGCCCAGCGGGTGGGGGTCGCGTTGGAACGCAAAGCCTGGGATGGCGCCTGGTATCGTCGGGCGACCTTCGATGACGGCACCTGGCTGGGCTCAAAAGATAGCCCTGAGTGCCAGATAGACTCTATCGCCCAGTCCTGGGCCATCCTGTCGGGTGTTGCCGATCCCACCCGTGCCATGACGGCGATGCAATCCCTGGAGAAATACCTGATCCGCTACGATGAGGCGCTGGCGCTGCTCTTTAGCCCTCCCTTCGATAAGCTGACTCAAAACCCGGGCTATATTCGCGGCTATCCGCCTGGATTGCGCGAAAATGGTGGCCAATACACCCATGCCGCGACCTGGGCCATCCTTGCCTTTTCAAGGCTCGGTGAGTGCAACAAGGCTCATAACCTGTTCGCACTGCTCAACCCCATCAATCATGCCCAGAATGCCGCTGACGTTGAACGCTACAAGGTTGAACCCTATGTCATGGCGGCAGATATCTACTCTGTCGCGCCGCACATTGGTCGTGGTGGCTGGACCTGGTACACGGGAGCGGCAGGCTGGATGTATCAGGCCGGCATTGAGGGCATATTGGGGATACATCGTGAGGGGCATTTTTTACGTATCGATCCTCACTTGCCCAGACATTGGCCAGGATTTAGCGCCGAGATAACGATGGACGCCACCCGCTACAGCATAGAGGTAGACATAGGGGAGCCGTCGGAGAGACAAACCAGCATCATTCGACTGGATGGGGTCGCGCTCCCCCCAAGTGACGCACCTTTACGAGTACCACTGGATGGTGGCCACCATCAGCTTCACATCACGATGCCATGCCATGCCCCTTAGCGCGAGGCTGTGGACACTGGCTCACCGTTGTAATTCGCATCACATGCGGGAGCATGCCATATGCGTGTCTCGCATCGACTGGCGAAAGCGGGATGGCGTCAGGGCCTGGTTTTTTTGGGTAGATAGGGTAACAGGCGGTCTGTTTCCGCCTTCACCACGGCATAACATTCGCAGCAGAGCTGCTCAAGCTTGGGTCTGTCCAGCACGGTAATATGACCACGGCTGTACTCGATGACACCCAGCTTCTGCAGCTTGCCTGCCGCATCCGTCACCCCTTCCCGGCGAACC
This sequence comes from Aeromonas sp. sif2416, assembly GCF_019218665.1. Classification (NCBI taxonomy): domain Bacteria; kingdom Pseudomonadati; phylum Pseudomonadota; class Gammaproteobacteria; order Aeromonadales; family Aeromonadaceae; genus Aeromonas; species Aeromonas sp. sif2416. The sequence goes on along the minus strand of NZ_JAHUXC010000002.1, from coordinate 617,300 downwards.
CCCAACATGTTGGAAATCAGCTCCTGGGTCATTGAGAGCTGATCGCCGGCCAGCCTGTCCAGTGACAGCAGCAACCAGCGGCAGAGCTGTTGATCGATGGTATGGTGACGATTGCATACCGCCGTCTGGGCCATTTGAGTCAGCAGTGCCTGGGTGTAACGCAACACCAGATGCAACATGTCCCCATGCAGGTTGAACTCGGTTTTCAGCAAGTTCCCCTTGAGACGGTAGGCATGGCCTGCGCTCTGCACCAGGGCCCGGCTCGTCGTGCTCTCACCCCCCATAAACAACGCCACCCCGATGAGTCCTTCATTGCCGACCACGGAGATCTCCGCCGAGGCGCCATCTTGCATCACGTACAGTAATGAGACGATGCAATCGATGGGAAAGTAGACATAACGCAGGGTATCACCAGATTCGTACAACACCTTACCCAGTGGTAACTCGATATATTCAAGATGCGGCAACAAACGCTGATAGACCTCTGCAGGCAAGGCCGCCAGCAAATGATTCTGCAGTGGATGATGTGCTGACATACCTTTTCCTATGTTATTTTTTCACCCAACAAGGATATACAAAAATCTACTGGGTGGATGAAAACCAACCACAACGGCGCCAATAAAGTCTCTTTGACATCGGTTATCTGCGTTGACTTTCTATTTGCAGGGCAAAAATACTCGTGCCTATGTGCTACAACGAACCGACATCAAAACGTCGACACGCCACACTCGAGGGATATTCACCGCATATGCAATGGCATAATCAGTGAATGACGTGACAAGAAGAGCCCTGCCCCGCGGGTTAATATAATGTGATGTCATCAATAATGAATGTCATCGCGGGGCTGGCCAACACCGAATATACGAAGTCTGATACCACAGATATATCACATCGAATATGGAGAACTATCATGATCACATCCGACAAGAGTAGCAGCACCACTGGCACGAAAGGCGCCCCTCAGCCAAAAATCGTCACCCCTGCTAATGGGACACATCCGGCTGTCGAGCAGATGACCCAAAGTACCCATGAAGTAGTCAACAAAGTCGCCGATGCGGTAAACTCGGCAACGACCACCTTCAACGACAAAAATAAGGACTTACAAGAAGCAAAGGACTCGTATTTCAAAAAAGTGCGAACTCAAATCAAGATCAATCCCATGAGCTATATGCTGCTGGCAATGGTGGTCGGATTTCTGCTGGCCTGGATATTTTTTTAATCATACCGCGCCCCAAGCGCCGATTTTTGCATGACTCTATGGAAATCATTAAATTAAGTTAAAATATGCCCATGCATATAAACTCATTTTCGGTTATTAACAATAAGTCATGGCACCACAGATAATATACAGCAGTAAAACACATCGACTGGACGGTGTGTTTTACTGCTGTCTATAAAATAAACTCACTCTATTACTTAAGATGCAGATTGTTCTTCACTGAGGTCACCCCTTCGACACCAGCGGCTACGGCACCGGCTTTTGAAATATTGGCCTCTTTACTGACGAAGCCACTGAGCTGCACTACGCCTTTGAAGGTTTCTACATTGATTTCAGCTGACTTGAGGTCTGGATCGGCAAAAATAGCAGACATGACCTTGGTGGTGACTACGGAGTCATCAATATACTCCCCCGTCCCCTCTTTATTGGCCGTTGACGCACAACCAACCACAGCGACTGATAGCAAGGCTATTGCTGCAAAATTTCTGGCAATACTGTATAGGTTTTTCATGATAAGCATGACTCCAACTTGACGGTAGAGTGCCAATCAACAAGATAACAAGGACAGCACTCTGCCCATGCTATGGCACTCCCAATAGGCAGTGGTTGATATATGACGAACATTGGGTCAAATATTGACTCCCGACCCTATCTATCCTGATAACACACCTAAACTATCCTTACTTGCCTCTCCCGTCTGTACGCTGCCGAACAAAGTAAGTAATTGCTCACCGGGACGGGGTTGACGGCATCAGTTTCGCAGGAATGGGATAATCCGCCGTCTCGATGTGGACCCGTTCGTAGCTACTTCTGCAGGCAACGGCCCAGTCGTTTGCCCGTATCCACCAACGACCAGATGCGTCGGCGAAATAGCTCGCCGCGATCAGACCAACGAAGAGCAAGGAGAATGATATGAGTGAGAACATGCTGTGGTTTCTCATCGTGGGATTGATCGCCGGTTGGCTGGCGGGAGTGCTGGTCAAAGGGGGCGGCTTCGGACTGATTGGCGATCTCGTCGTGGGTGTGCTCGGTGCCTTTGTTGGCGGCTGGCTGTTCACCACCTTTGGTGTCGCCATGGGCGGTGGTCTGTTCGGCAGCATCCTGGTAGCGACGATAGGGGCCGTCGTGCTGCTCCTGATCGTGCGCATCATCAGACGTGTATAGGAGCATCCGAGCTTTTTATCCGGAATCCGGACAATGTGCAGGGATGAGGTTCTGAATGATGGTTCGGCGCGCGTCACACAGGGCTATCACCTATTCCCCGACGCACAGGGATGAGCACAGGCATGGCACCCCATCGCGAACGCCTTGGATCACATTCACCACTTGAGGAGCCGGTGATGGCACCCACGCTCGACTGTCTTGACCACGTCCACATTCATGTTGCCAATCGTGCGCAGTCGGAAGCCTGGTACGCACGGGTGCTGGGGTTGCACCGCCAGCCAGAGTGTGAACCCTGGCTGTCGGCGCAGGGCCCGCTGACCCTGGGCAATGCGGCAGCTACCGTCCAGCTCGCGCTGTTCGAGCGTCCCGTCGAAAAGTGCCATTCCGTCGTCGCCCTTCGCACCACGGCCGCGGCGTTTCTTGCCTGGCGTGCCCATCTGTCTGCCGTCCTCGGCCATGGCGTAGAGGCTGTCGATCACCATCTCGCCTGGTCACTCGACTTCAGCGACCCCGACGGAAATCCGTTCGAGATAACGTCCTATGAGCACCAGCAAATAGCAGGGGCGCTGGCTGCAGCTCTTTATCGAGAAGAGGTCACCCAGCCGGGCGCCGCTCCTGATGTCAAACCTTAGCCGCCGAGAAGGAAGCCCCCATGCGCAATGCAGTCTGGTACTCCCGTTTTGCGAAAGCCGCCGCGCACTTTTGCGGCAGACCCAGAGTGTTTTCGCTCGCGGTGGGGGTCATCCTGGTGTGGGTAGTCACCGGCCCGTTGTTCGGCTTCAGTGACACCTGGCAACTCGTGATCAACACCGGCACGACGATCATCACCTTCCTGATGGTCTTCCTCATCCAGAACACCCAGAACCGCGACACCGAAGCCATTCAGATCAAGTTGGATGAACTCATTCGGGCAACCCAAGGCGCGCACAACGCGCTGCTCGATCTCGAGGAGCTGGAAGAGGAGAACCTGGACGCGTTCAAGGTGAAGTACCAGGCACTGGCCGCAGCCGCCCGATCGGAGCTGACGCTGGGTAACAAAGACACGGGCTCACCCGAACCATAGAAGAGCATCCCTCTCATCGCTGCTATTGCCTACGCCTCTGTGGTCCAGTGTGCCGGTGTTTGCCAACGTGGGCCTGCTTTAATGACGTTTCTTGTGGCTGCCGCAACCTTGCCACCAGTCGGGAACTGAATCCTGCGCTGCAGAGCGTCGATGAGTGGCTCGCCCAACACAGGGGGCGGTGTAGCCAAGTAGCAAGGCACAGGTTCTCGTGTTAGCAGGAACCTGTGCCTTGGAACGCGACATCTTTCTGAACCCGACGCCCAAAGACGCAAGCTTGTGTACTTACTTGAATTTCGACTGGGCCTCGGCCAGACCGGTCTTCAGATCGCTCCACATCTTGTCGGCGGTGACCTTGAGCTGCTCCCAGGATTCACCGCTCGCCCTGCCGAGTTCTTCCATCTTCTCGGTGGCGGCGCACTGCTTGACGCGCAAGGACTGGATCTCTTCCGCCCGCTTGACTCTCATATCGGCGGTGATGTTTTCCATTTTGGCTTCCAGCAGATTGATCTGACTGCTCCACTCCTTGAGCTGCGCGTTCATCTTTTCTCTATATGCCTGGTACACTTCCATGATCTTCTCCTTGGCTGCAGGTGGGACATTATTGGGTCTTGGTGACCACCAGCTTGTTAACGACATTCTCGACGCCGTCTACCGCCATCGATAACGCATTGGCCTTTTCGCTGTTGGCTTTCGAATCGACCGTCCCGCTCAACGTGACTACACCGCCGACGGTGTCGACACTGATCTTCATCGATTTCAGACCGGGCTCACCGAGGAGCTCGGCCTTGACCTTGGCGGTAACTTCGGTGTCATCCCAGGATTGGGCGTTTTTGGCACTTTGTTCCGCTATCTTGCCTTCATATTCGTCAACGGTTTCGTCGACTTTCTTACCGGTGTCGCTGACCGCTTCGTCAATTTTCTTGCCAGCCTGTTCGGCCGTCCCCGGTTTGTCACAACCGCTCATCCCGAAGGCGAGCAGCAGCGAGATGGCGAGGATAGTGTTGCTGTGTTTCATCTGTTGATTTCTCCGGTGCAAGGTTACCTGAATGAGGCTGCCTAGATTTTGCCGAGCAGAATCAGGATAAGCATGATGATCAGCACTAGTCCGATGAGGCCGCTAGGGGTGTAACCCCAGTTCCGGCTGTGCGGCCAGCTTGGAATAGCACCGATCAATAGCAGGATAAGCACGATCAGTAGAATGGTTCCCATGGTCATTTCCTTCGCCTAAGCGTTGCATATGGGCTGATATCATCGACCCATTTCATGGTGATAGTGCTACGAGTCCACCCACCGGGTCTGTTCGCCACCACACAGACCCGGCATACATTTTGCTGTCGAGCCTAGGGAAGGTGCGAACAAGTCCTTGGCGTGAGATCCTCTTGGTACCACTCACGAGAACCAGCGTGACTCACCAACTGACCTTCGCTGACGGCGAGTTCAACGGCGAACGCCGCCAGATCCGCAAAGAAATTCTCCTGTCTCGACTGGAGCAATGGCTCCCTGGCCAGGTGCTGGCCGTCATCGAGCCCATCTATCCCAGTGAAGCCCCTCTTCTCTTGCCGCGCTTTGGCGCCTCTGCGGTTCAGCGGCGCGTCCCTGCCACCGGTTGCCAGTTCCCCGCCGCGTCGGCGCAAAAGCTGGCCAGGCGCTGCAAGACCTGTTGTACGGCGCTATTAGCCGCCATCACGCCGCCATAAGGATTGGCCTCGGCCGCCGGCACAGTGACGTCGAATTCACGCCAGGCCAGCACCTGCCGGCTGTCGTTATCGACCAGATAGGCGCTCAGCGTGAAGCGGGTACGGCTGGGCAAACGGTCGAACTCATGCTGCAGCCGGATGATTTCGATATCGAGGCGAAGCTCGCCGACCGCCGCGCTGGGGGCTAGGACGACGGCGCGGAAGGCGTCGGTGCCCTCGAGCGCGGCGACGATGCGCGGGGCTATCATCCTGGCCGGCGTATCGATCCATTCACTGTGTGCGAAATACTCCAGCCGGTAGGGCTCGCGGACGTAGATGATGTGCTGGCTGTCGAAACCGGGCGCGGCACGCGGCGGATTGACGATCAGCGTCGGCGCCCTGTTCGATCGGACCGCCGGCGAGGCGGTCACCGGTGGGACAGGCCCGCTACCGGAAAGCGAATAGAAGGCCGGTGGTGACTCCTCGGTCCCGCCCAGCATGCTGCAGGCGCAGAGCTGTAGCAGCAACAGTGCGGTGGCGACGAACCGGGACAAGGGGAATGCTGCTTGGCGGATCATGGCTTTCGGCCCCCCTCGGCTGCTTCTCCCGGGCCATCCGGCACCGGTTTGCGGCCAAACAGCAACCCGGAGGGATTGCGCTCGGTCTGTTCGCTGAGACGACGCAGCGAGCTGCTCAGCACGCTGAGTTCGCCGATCAGGCGCTCCAGCTGGGGCAGGGTTTCCGCCGTGAAGCGGTTGATGTCGCTACCGACTGCGTTGATGGTCTTGCCGGCGCTGGCGCTGGTGCCAGCGAGTTCATTGCCCATCTTCTCGACGGCGTCGGCCGCCCGGCCGATGCGATCGATCAGCGGCTCGAGTTCGGAGCTCGCGCGCGCGCTATTTTTCATCGTCTGGGCGGCATCGATGAGGCCGGCATCGATGCTCTCGGTGCGGGCGGCCAGGGTGTGCGCCACCTGGGCGAGGTCGGCCAGGGTGCTCTTGAAGGCCGCCTGGTTTTCCGGACCGAGTAAGGTATTGAGGTTGTTCGAGGTGCTGTCCAGTTTGGCCAGCACGTTGGTCAGGACGTTCTCGAGGCGCGCGGCGAGCGAGGGCTTGGTGCGGATCACCGGATAGGCGTAACCGGCGGTAGCCTGCAACAGGGGCTGATCGTCGGCGCCGCCGCTCAATTCGACGTAGGCGATGCCGGTCAGCCCCTGCGTCTTGAGGACGGCCACTGTGTCCTGCTTGATCGGCGTGCCGTGATCGAGGGCGAAGAGCAGATTGACCCACTCGGGATTGGTCGGGTCGAGCTGGATCTGCCGCACCTTGCCGACATCGACGCCATTGTATTTGACCGGCGCATCGAGGTTGAGGCCGGCGACCGACTCCTCCGAGATCGCGAGATAGAGATCGTATGTCTTCTGGAAGGCGCCGCCCGAGGCAAGCCAGAGTATGACGGCGATCAGCATGGCGCCGAGGATGACGACGAAGCTGCCGACCAGGGTGTAATTGACTTTCGTTTCCATCATATGGCCCCGCTCTGTTGCTGGGCGGCCCGCCCGCGAGGACCGTCGAAGAATGTCCGGATTGCTGGCAGATCTATCTCCGCCAGCTCGGCCATGGAGCCGACCCCCAGCACCTTGCCGTCGCCGAGCACGGCGACACGGTCGGCCACCTGCCACAGCAGATCGAGATCGTGGGTGATGAGGACTATGGTCAGGCCGAACAGGTCGCGCAGTTTGCGGATCAGCTGATCGATCTCGCCGGCGCTTTCGGGATCGAGGCCGGCGGTCGGCTCGTCGAGAAAGAGCAGCTCAGGATCGAGGGCCAGGGCGCGAGCGAGTGCGACGCGTTTCATCATGCCGCCGCTCAGCTCGGCCGGATACTGAGCGCCGGCGGCGGGCTCCAGGCCGCTCAGCGCCAGTTTCCAGTCGGCGATCTCGTCGATCAACCCGTCGACCAGCGCGGTGTGCTCGCGCAGCGGCAGGCCAACGTTTTCCCTGGCGGTCAGCGAGCCGAACAGGCCGCCGCTCTGGAACATGACGCCCCAGCGCTGGCGCAGGGCGAGCGCTGCGGTGTCGTCGATGTTGGCCAGATCGACACCGAGCACCTGGATCGAGCCCGATTCGGGTTGCTGGAGCAGGATGATCTCCCGCAGCAGGGTCGATTTGCCCGAGCCCGAACCGCCGATCAGTGCGAAGATCTCGCCGCGGCCGACGACCAGATCGATCCCGGCATGCACGACATGCTCGCCGAAGCGAGTCGTCAGCTGGCTGATGGCGATGGCCGGGATGAGGCTGCCGGTCTGGTCGTTCATCTCAGAGATCCAGGGCACTGAAGGCGACCGAGAACAGGGCGTCGGCCACGATCACCAGAAAGATGGCGTGGACGACGCTGCGCGTCGTCTGCCGCCCGACGCTGTCTGCCCCGCCCCGGGTGCGAAATCCCTGAAAACAGCCGATGGTCACTATGATGGCGGCAAAGACCGGCGCCTTGCCGATGCCGAGCATCAGGTCAGTGACGCTGACCGTCTTGACGAAGCGATCGAGGAATTCGGCGGCGCCGACGGCCAACTGGACGCGCGCCATCAGCATGCCACCCAGGACGCCGAGCAGGTCGGCGAAGATAGTGAGCAGCGGGAGCGCGACCAGCAGGGCAAGCACCTTGGGCAGGACCAGCATGTCGAGCGGCGGGATGCCGATGGTGCGCATGGCATCGATCTCCTCGGTCACCGCCATGGTCCCGATCTGCGCCGCGTAGGCCGAGCCCGAGCGGCCGGCGACTATGATGGCGGTGATCAGCGGCGCGAACTCTCGCAGCATCGAGAGGCCGATCAGATCGGCGACGAAGATGTTGGCGCCGTATTGGCGCAGCTGATTGGCCCCCTGATAGGCGACGACGATGCCGAGCAGGAAGGAGAGCAGGCCGACTATGGGCAGCGCATCAAAACCGGCGCTACGAATGTTGTAGAGGATGGGACGCCAGCGAATGCGCGTCGGGTGAGCCAGCCAGCCGCCCAGGGCAAGCGTGCATTCGCCGATGAAGGCGAGCAGGGCGCAGCCTTGTGCCAGGGCGCTGGCCGTGCCGCGGCCGAGGCTGTCGAGATGGGAAAGAACAGGGGCGGGAGCCGGGGTGGGCGGTTGGCCGGCTTCCAGATCCTGGTCAAGGACATCGAGCAGTCTGGCGAACTCGGGGCGCAACTGGCGCAGCTCGACACCGGCCGAGTCGCCACGCAGCCGGTGCAGCAGTTTTTGCACGACCCAGGCACCGACCATGTCGAAGGACTCGATGCCCGAAGCGTCGATGATCCAGGCCGAACCCGCCGGAGCCGACAGCGCATCGAGCTCGCCGGTGAGCCGGCCAATGCCGCACGCCGTCCACGAACCCGATAGCGCCAGCGCCTGCGGTGTCGTCCGGGTGATGGCAGCCGGCGTTACTACAACAGTCGGGATCATGGCCCGCCTGCCTGTTGACAGCTTGAGTGACCCGAACAGGCGGCGCGCCTGCACGAGATAGCTGTGGGCGGCAACGGTTGCCTACTGGTCGGACTCGACCCTGATGTCATGTTTGACAGAGGTCACCCCCTCGACTCCCTTGGCAATAGAGACGACCTTGTCCACCGCCGCCTGATCTGTCGCTATGCCGCTCAGGACAACCTCCCCGGCCTGGTCGGTATTGACATGGATCTCGACCAGGCTGGACATCTGCTCGGCGGCCAGTTCGGCCTTGATCTGGGTGGTGATGATCGAATCCTCGACATATTCCATTGCCGTCGATTCCGTGGTCGTCGTGGCATCGGCACCATAGGAGGTCCCAGCGGCATGACCAACTACCGGCGGCAGCAACAGACCGGCTACGAGTAAAGGGGCACTGAGTTTGTGGTTCATGATGGGTCCTTCCTCGAGGGTTGAAAACCGCGCGCCCGGCAGCACCAATGCAATCCGTTCGCCGTGACGAAGATTTAACACGGGGCTGCGCACAGTTCTGTACGGCATCGTACATAACGCTGGCTGTGGGGGAGAACCCATGGCGTTGTGAGCCAGCATGAAGAGCCGCTACCCGACAAGCGCGTTTCACGCGGGCGGGCGAGATCCCAAAGTGTTCCGCGGTCAATTTAATGCTCGCTGAGCTCTCTTTGCGCCAGCTAGAGACGGCGGCATCGTCAATTGTCTTTTCACGTTCGAGCGCCTTGCCCTCTGCCTTCGCCTTGGCAATGCCGGCCATCTGACGGGCTTTGATGTTCGAGCGCGCCAGCTCTGCAACGGCAGCCAAGATGGTGAGCATGGCTTTGCCAATGGCCGTGGACAGGTCAAATTCCTCCCGCAGACTGATGATTCACATATAAAAACAGGGCGAACCGGATGGTTCGCCCTGTGGCTGTCATGCTGTCAGCGCTGGGATGAGAAACTAGCCTTGGCTCTCAGGCGCTGAGGCTTCCTTTGGTACCTGCCAGCCGCCACCGACCGCCTTGTAGAGCGCGACCTGGTTGGTCAGCTGGGCCAGGCGGGTGCTGATCAGCCCCTGTCTGGCGCTGAACAGGGAGCGCTGGGCGTCGAGGCGGGTCAGGTAGCTGTCCACCCCTTGCTCGTAGCGGAACTCGGCCAGCTTGAAGTAGGTCTGGTTGGCATCCACCAGATCCTGCTGGGCCTGCAGCTGCTGCTGATAGTCCGCCTGGGCGCCGAGGGTATCCGCGACCTCCTTGAAGGCGGTCTGGATGCTCTTCTCGTAGCTCGCCACCGCCTGCTTGGTGCCGACCTCGGCCACGTCCAGATCCGCCACCCGCTTGCCGCCGTCGAAGATAGGCAGATTGATCTGGGGCATGAAGGTCCAGGTGCCGGTGCCGCCGTCAAACAGCCCGCTCAGCTGGTTGCTGGCGGTGCCCGCCGTCGCGGTCAGCGAGATGGTCGGGAAGAAGGCGGCACGGGCCGCGCCTATGTTGGCGTTGGCCGCCTTCAGGCTGTGCTCCGCCGCCAGGATGTCGGGCCGCTGCTGCAGCAAGCTGGAGGGCGCCCCCACCGGGATGGCCGCCAGTTGCACCTCGGCCAGGGTCGCCGGTTGTCCCTCCAGCACCGGCACCTGGGTGCCGAGCAGCAGGGCCAGACCGTTTCTGTCCTGTTTCACCTGACGCTGGAATTGCGCCTGGCTGACCCTGGCGTTCTCGAGGGCGGTGCGCCCCTGCGCCAGCTCCATCTCGGATGCCGCCCCCAGCCGGTATTTGTGCTGGGTCAACACATAGCTCTCCTGCTCGGTCGCGAGCGTCGCCTGGCTCAGCGCCAGCAGCTCCTGATCCGCCAGCAGGGTGAGGTAGGCATTCGCCACCGAGGCGATCAGCGCGATCTGGGTGCTGCGCTGGGTCTCGATTTGCGCCAGGTAATTCTCCAGCGCCTGATCTTTCAGGCTCTGGATCCGGCCGAACAGGTCCAGCTCGTAGGCGGTGATGCCGATGTCAGCCCCGTACTGGCTACTGATGGTCCCCTGCCCCGTGCCGCTGAGATCGTCGGATCCCTGCTGGCGGGTGCCGGCGCCGTTGGCGGCCAGGGTGGGCAGCTGGGCCGCCCGCTGGATCCGGTATCTGGCCTCATAGGCCTCGACGTTGAGCGCCGCGAGCCGCAGATCCCGGTTGTTCTCCAAAGCGGTGTCGATCAGTTTTTGCAGCGCCGGATCGAGGAACTGCTGCTGCCAGGGGGCGACCGCCCCCTGGGTGGCGAGGTTCTCTTGCCAGGAGGCGCCTTGCGGCACCTCCGGGCGTTGGTAATCGGGGGCCATGGAGCAGGCCCCCAGCAACATTGTCACACTCAAGGCGACCAGGGTCTTAGTCATGTTTGATCTCCTTGGCGTGGGTCACGCGCTCTTCGGCGCTGTGGTGCTCGGTGAAGTAACGCATCACCAGCACGAAGAACAGCGGCACGAAGAAGATGGCGAGCACTGTGGCCGTGATCATCCCCCCCATCACGCCGGTGCCGATGGCGTTGCGGCTGCTGGCGCCGGCGCCGGAGCTTATCACCAGCGGCAGCACGCCGAGGATGAAGGCGAGGGAGGTCATCAGGATCGGGCGCAGGCGCTGACGGGAGGCTTCCACCACCGCATCGCCCAGCTTCATGCCCTTGTCATGGAGCTCCTTGGCGAATTCGACGATCAGGATCGCGTTCTTGGCCGACAGCCCTATGGTGGTGAGCAGGCCCACCTGGAAGTAGACATCATTCTCCAACCCGCGCAGGGTGGCCGCCAGTATGGCGCCCAGCACCCCGAGCGGCACCACCAGCATGACCGAGAACGGAATGCTCCAGCTCTCGTACAGGGCCGCCAGACAGAGGAAGACCACCAGCAGCGAGATGGCGTACAAGGCAGGCGCCTGAGAGCCGGCCTGCCGCTCCTGGAAGGAGAGACCCGTCCACTCGATGCCGATCCCGTCCGGCAGCTGTTGCACCATCTGCTCGATGGCCGCCATGGCATCACCGGTACTCTTGCCCGGCGCCGCCTCACCGACTATCTCCATGGCGGAGACGCCGTTGTAACGCTCGAGACGCGGCGAGCCGAAGCTCCACTCTGTGCTGGCGAAGGCGGAGAAGGGCACCATCTGGCCGGTGCTGTTACGCACGTACCACAGCTTGAGATCCTCCGGGTTCATCCTAAATGGCGCATCCGCCTGCAGGTAGACCTTCTTGACCCGGCCTCTGTCGACGAAGTCGTTCACATAGGAGGAGCCCCAGGCCGCCGACAGGGTGTTGTTGATGTCGCTGATGGAGAGCCCCTGGGCCAGCGCCTTCTCGTAGTCGATCTTGATGTCGAGCTGGGGCGTGTCTTCCATCCCGTTCGGGCGCACCCGCACCAGGTTGGGATCCTGCGCCGCCATGCCGAGCAGCTGGTTACGGGCCTGCATCAGCTTCTCGTGACCCAGACCACCGCGGTCCTGCAGGAAGAAGTCGAAGCCGGTGGCCGTGCCGAGCTCAGGAATGGGAGGCAGGTTGAAGGCGAAGACCTGCGCCTCCTTGATGCTGAACAGATAACCCATGGCGCGGCCTATGATGGCGTTGGCGCTGCGCTCTTCCCCTTGCCGCTCGCTCCAGTCCTTCAACTTGATGAAGGCCATACCGCTGTTCTGGCCGCTACCGGCGAAGCTGAAGCCCGATACCGTCAGCACCGAGTCGACGTTATCTTTCTCGGTCTCGAGGAAGTAGTCGCGCATCTGCGCCAGCACCACCTCGGTACGCTCCTTGGTGGCGCCTACCGGCAGCTGCACCATGGACATGATGACCCCCTGATCCTCTTCCGGCAGGAAGGAGGTGGGCAGGCGCAGGAACAGCACCGCCAGCACCGCCAGCATGGCCAGATAGATGAGGCTGTAGCGGGTACCCTGCTTGATCACCTTGCGCACACCATTCTGGTAACGGTTGGCGTTGGTGTCGAAGAAGCGGTTGAACCAGCCGAAGAAGCCACGCTGGATGCCGTGCTCGCCCTGTTTGATGGGCTTGAGCAGGGTGGCACAGAGCGCCGGGGTCAGGATCAGGGCCACCAGCACCGACAGCACCATGGCCGAGACGATGGTGAGGGAGAACTGGCGATAGATGGCGCCGGTCGAGCCGCCGAAGAAGGCCATGGGCACGAACACCGCCGACAGCACCAGGGCGATGCCCACCAGGGCACCGGTGATCTGGGTCATGGACTTGCGGGTAGCCTCCAGCGGGGAGAGACCCTCCTCGCTCATCAGCCGCTCCACGTTCTCCACCACGACTATGGCGTCATCCACCAGCAGGCCGATGGCGAGCACCAGACCGAACATGGTCAGGGTGTTGATGGAGAAGCCGAAGGCCGCCATGACCCCGAAGGTACCGAGCAGCACCACGGGCACCGCTATGGTCGGGATCAGGGTCGCCCGGAAGTTCTGCAGGAACAGATACATGACGCAGAACACCAGGAAGATGGCCTCCACCAGGGTCTGCACCACCTCCTCGATGGAGATCTTCACGAACGGCGTGGTGTCGTAGGGGTAGACGATCTTCATGTTGGCCGGGAAGTAGTTCGCGAGCTCATCGAGCTTGCCGCGCACCTCGTCCGCGGTGTCGAGGGCGTTGGCGCCGGTGGCCAGCTTGATCGCCAGCGCCGCCGTGGCCTGACCGTTGTAGAGCGCGGTGGCATCGTAGCTTTCACCGGCGAGCTCGACCCGGGCCACGTCCTTGAGCAGCACCTTGGAGCCGTCCTGGTTCACCCGCAGCAGTATGTTGTTGAATTCCTCCGGGGTGGACAGGCGGGTCTGCCCCATGATGGTGGCGGTAAATTGCTGATCGCTCACCGAGGGGGTGCCGCCCAACTTGCCGAAGGCCACCTGGGCGTTCTGGGCCTTGATGGCGGCCTGGATGTCCCCGGGGGTCATCTGTACCCGGTTGAGCTTGTGCGGATCCAGCCAGACGCGCATGGAGTACTGGCTGCCGAACAGGGTGATGTCACCCACCCCGTCCAGCCGGCTCAGGGGCTCCTTGATGTTGCTCACCACGTAGTCGGCGAGGTCATCGTTGGTCATGCTGCCATCGGTGGAGATGAAGGCGGCCACCATCAGGAAGCTGCTGGAGGTCTTCTGGACCCGGACACCCTGTTGCTGTACCTCTTGCGGCAGCAGCGACATGGCCTGCTGCAGCTTGTTCTGCACCTGCACCTGGGCGATATCCGGATCGGTGCCCGGCTTGAAGGTGAGGGTCACGCTGACATTACCGGACGAATCCGACTGGGCAGACATGTAGAGCAGGTGATCCAGCCCCGTCATGTTCTGTTCGATGATCTGGGTCACCGAGTCTTCCACCGTCTTGGCGGAGGCGCCCGGGTAGCTGGCGGAGATGCCAACCGCCGGCGGGGCTATGGTCGGGTACTGGGCCACCGGCAAGCCGATGATGGCCATGGTCCCGGCCAGCATGATCACCAGGGCGATTACCCAGGCAAAAATGGGTCTATCTATAAAAAATCGTGCCATGAGGCGACTACTCCATCCTACTGCTTGGTTACCGGGGTCTGCTCGGTCTGTGTGGTGGCGGTGTTGCTGACGCGTTCAGCGGGCGCAACCACAGCCCCGGGTTTCACTTTCTGCAGACCGGCGACGATCACCTTCTCGCCGGAGTTGAGACCGGACTCCACCACCCAGCTGTCGCCGACGACGCGGCTGAGCTGCACTTCCCGCAGTTCGACCTTGTTGTCCGCGGTCACCACCATGACGGTGGCGCCGCCTTTGGGGGTGCGGGTCACGGCGGTCTGCGGCACCAGCAATCCTTCGGGGCGCTCGCCCTCTTGCAGGATGGCGCGCATGAACATGCCGGGCAGCAGCAGATCATGGGGATTCGGAACCAGGACCCGCAGGGTCACCATGCCGGTGGTCTCGTCCACGGTCACGTCGGAGAACTGCAACGAGCCCTGCTCGCCGTAGTGGCTGCCATCTTCCAGCAGGAAGCTGACCTTGGCGCCATCCTGCTGACCCTGAGTCAGCTTGCCGGCGGCGACCTGGCGCTTGAGGCGCAGCAGATCGGCGGTGGACTGGCGCACGTCCACATACATGGGATCGAGCTGCTGGATGGAGGTGAGGCTGGCCGCCTGCTGGGCGGTGACCAGGGCACCCTCGGTCACCGCAGACTTGCCGATGCGACCGCTGATGGGGGCGGTGATGCGGGTGTAGGCCAGGTTGATGTTGGCGCTCTGCAGGGCGGCCTTGGCGGCCCCGATCTCGGCGACTTGCTGCTTCCAGGCCGCATCGGCGTCGTCATATTCCTGACGGCTGATGGCCTTGACCTTCACCAGCTCGGCATAACGCTGGGCCTTGAGGCGGGCGCTGCGCTCGTTGGCCTCGGCCTTGGCCAGATTGGCCGCGGCCGAGGCCACGGCGGCCTGATAGACGGCCGGATCGATCTGGTACAACAGCTGGCCGGCCTTGACGTCGCTGCCTTCGGTGAACAGGCGCTTGAGGATGATGCCGTTCACCTGGGGGCGCACTTCGGCGACCCGCAGGGGGGCCGTGCGGCCGGTGAGCTCGGACATGAGTTGCAGCGGGCTGGTGTGCAGGGTGACCACGTCCACGGCGGCGGGTGGCATCTCACCCGCCTGCTGGGCCTCGCCTTTTTCACCACAGCCAGCCAACAGGCCGCTTGCCAACAAGGCAAGGCCGACTGAACGTGCGAGAATATGTTTATGCATGAAGTCTCTGAGCCTCTGTTTCAATCAAAAAAAAACAACAAAACCACAGGGTTTATAGGGCCCCTGTTGGTAAAACTGCGAAGATGAGGCAATATACATACATTCATAAATGTATGTAAGTAACTTTTCCCCCTTTTAAACAGGTACGGATCCGATGGCCAGAAGAACTAAAGAAGAAGCGCAGCAGACCCGCTGCCACATCATGAGCACGGCCCTGAATCTGTTCTGCCAACAGGGGTTGGCGAAGACCAACCTGACCGATATTGCCAATGCCGCCGAGCTGACCCGGGGGGCCATCTACTGGCATTTCAAGAACAAGGAGGAGCTGTTTACCTCCCTGTGGGAAGAGCTGTGCGCGCCGCTCTCCCATCAGCTCGACGCCTGTGTCGATGAGCAGGAGCCGGATCCCCTCGGCAAGCTGCGCGCCTTCTTGCGGGAGGTGATGGTGAAGATCAGCTCCCATCCCGCCCACCAGCAGATGTTCACCATCATGTTCAACCTGGAGTCGCTGGAAGGAGAGGCCATCTCCCTGCGGGATCACATGCGTCTGCAATCGAATAACTTCTTCCGGGATCTGGAGCTCACCCTAGCCAATGCCGTGCGCCGCGGCCAACTGCCGGAGGGGCTCGATCTGCGCCGTACCGCCACCCTGCTGCACTGCACCCTGGATGGCTACATCATCAACTGGCTGCACTTCCCGGAGCGCATCGACCTGATCCAGGAGGCCGACTTCGTGCTCGACACCCTGTTCGGCCTGCTCGCCCAGCCACAGCCCTCCCTCCTGCGCCGCCCCTGACAGGCCGCCAGTCTCTCCCCCGTCACACCCGGCCCCAGGTCGGGTGTGACCGCATTTTCTGAGCGCGGACCTGAACTGCAGGGGGCAAATTTGCTAGAGTAGCCGCCCACCTTAGAGACGATCCCTATGCCATCTTCACTGCCACCCGCCCCCGACACCCACAGTTGCGCCCAGCTGGCGCCGCGCCCTGCCCTCCTCGGCAAGGCCCACGATCCCTTCCTGGCCCGCTTGCCGGCGGGGGCGCACCTGCTGGAGGCGGGCTGCGGCGCGGGGGAGGATCTGCATTACTTTCGGGAGCAAGGGTTCGTGGTCACCGCCTTCGATGCCAGCCTGAGCCAGGCCAGGGCCGCCTCGCGCCTGTGTGGCCAGCCGGTGCGGGTCTGCCGCTTCGAGCAGATGCACAACGTGCTGCCCTTTGACGGCATCTGGGCCAGCGGCTCGCTGCCCTGCCTGGCCGAGGCCGAGCTGGCCCCCGCCCTGACGCATCTCGCCGGCCTGCTCAAACCCCAGGGGCCGCTCTACTGCTCCTTCCCCTATGACGAGGGGGAGCCCGGCGGCACCTTGCCAGCATCACCGGCCGAATACCCGCTGCAGACCCGGCTCGATGAGGCCCGCCTGCAACAACTGATCGCCCCCCTGCCGTTTGGCCTGCATCAGAGCTGGTGCAGCGAGGATGCCGTGCAGGGGCGCTGGTTGCATGCCCTGCTGATCCGCGACCCCAATCCCGCCACAATTAATCAATATCGCGGCCGTCGATCCAAACAGGGTGCCCGACGTGATTCATCATCCAGCTAACAATATTTAACTCTGAGTTAACCAGGTGTCGGCAGACAAGATGCGGATTTTGTGTTAAAAATCGGCATCAAAATCAAGATTAAATAACAAGACAGACACCAACACCTGGATTTTTCTATGAAACTTGTCCTTAAACTGATTGCCGGCATCCTCGCCGGTCTCCTGCTCGGTCTCTACGCCCCTGAATGGGTCGCACGCGTGCTGTTTACGGCCAAGACGGTCATCGGCCAGCTGATCACCTTCACCATCCCGCTCATCATCCTGTTCTTCATCATGAGCGGCATCGCCAGCCTGCCGAAGAACTCCGGCAAGCTGCTGGGCAAGACGGTGGCACTCTCCTACTGCTCCACCATACTGGCCGGCCTGTTCGCCTTCACCGTGGCGAGCCAGCTGATCCCGCGGCTGACCACCGCCGCCGAGCCCACGGCGCAGGCCGCCATCAAGCTCGGCTCCTACATCAATCTGGAGATACCGCCGCTGTTCGGGGTGATGTCGGCCCTGGCCGCCGCCTTCGTGTTCGGCATCGGCATCAGCGCCACCCAGGCCACGGATCTGCGCCGGGTCGCCGATCAGGGCCGTGACATCATCGACCGCCTGCTGGCGAAGGTGATCATCCCGCTGCTGCCGTTCTACATCGCCGGGGTCTTCGTCGAGATGACGGTGGAAGGCACCGTCTTCGCCACCCTCAAGACCTTCGGGGTGGTACTGGTGATGGCCATCGCCATGCACTGGCTCTGGCTCAGCGTGCTGTTCGTCGGCACCGGGCTGGCGCTCGGTCGCTCACCCGCCATGCTCATCAAGAACATGCTGCCCGCCTACTTCACCGCGCTCGGCACCATGTCCAGCGCCGCCACCATCCCGGTGGCGCTGCAGGCCAGCAAGAACAACGGCGTGAGCGACGGCATCGCCAACTTCACCGTGCCGCTGTGCGCCACCATCCACCTGTGCGGCTCCACCATCACCCTGGTGACCTGTGCCACCGCCGTGATGTTCCTCTCCGAGCACCTGGCCATCCCGGGGCTGGACACCATGCTGCCCTTCATCATGATGCTGGGCGTCATCATGATAGCGGCGCCGGGTGCACCGGGCGGCGGCGTCATGTCGGCGCTGGGGCTGCTCACCTCCATGCTCGGCTTCGGCGAGGCCTCCATCGCCCTGATGATCGCCCTCTACCTGGCGCAGGACAGCTTCGGCACCGCCTGCAACGTCACCGGTGACGGCGTCATCGCGCTCTGGGCCGATCGCTTCGCCCAAGGCGGGGAAACCACGCGTTCCCCCGAGCGCGACGCGGCCTGATCGCACACGCCATAAAAAAACGGGAGCCACTGGCTCCCGTTTTTTTATGGCTGACATTTGAGGTCAACCACGCCGGCGGATCACCCCTTCCTGGGCGGTGCTCGCCACCAGCACCCCGTCGCGGGTGAAGAACTGGCCGCGCACCAGTCCCCGGCCGGCGCTGGCGCTCGGGCTGTCCACCACGTAGAGCAGCCAGTCATCCAGCCGGAAGTTGCGGTGGAACCACATGGAGTGATCTATGGTCGCCACCTGCATGTCCGGCTCCCAGTAGGAGACGCCGTGAGGCTGCAGGGCGGCGAACAGGAAGTGGAAGTCGGAGGCATAGGCCAGCAGGTAGTTGTGCACCCGCTGATCGTCCGGCACTGTGCCATTGGCCTTGAACCAGGTGTAACGCAGCGGCTCGTGCACATCCGGCCGGATCGGATCGACCAGGGTCACCGGGCGGATCTCGATGGGCTTCTCGCACATGATCTTGTCGCGCAGGGCCGGCGGGATCTGGTGCTCGTAGGGGCGCACCAGCTCCAGCTCGCTCTTGAGCTGCTCGGGGGGCGTGATGCCTGCCGGCATCTGGGCCTGATGCTCGAAGCCCTCGGCCTCCACCTGGAAGGAGGCATTGAGATAGAAGATGGGCTTGCCGTTCTGGATCGCCTTGACCCGGCGGGTGGAGACGGTCTGGCCGTCACGGATGTTCTCCACGTCGTAGATGATGGGTCTGTTGGCATCCCCCGGACGCAAGAAGTAGGAGTGGAAGCTGTGCACCTGGCGATCGGCGGCCACCGTCTGCTTGGCGGCTGACAAGGCCTGCCCCATTACCTGTCCACCAAACACGGCCCGCAGACCGAGATCCTGGCTCTGGCCCCGAAACAGGCCCTCCTCGATCTTCTCCAGCGCCAGCAGTGCCAGCAGCTCATCAAGTACCTTGCTCATTATTATCTCCTCTATCAGTGCCGCAAAGGCTAACAAGGAGACAGGGCCGAGGCAACCTCCCCCTCTCTCAGTGGGTCGTGCCGCCACCGATCGCCAGGTCCTGCTCGTGATTCAGTGCCGCATCCAGGCCGATCGTCAGCCCCTGCACTATCTGGGTCAGGCTCATCGAGGGGGCACCCGTCGGCTGGCGCGCCGCCTGCTCTGGCAGATAGGGGATGTGCAGGAAACCACCCCGGCAGCGCAATCCATCCCGGGCAATCCTATGCATCAGGCCGTAGAACAGGTGGTTGCAGACATAGGTCCCGGCGCTGTAGGAGACGGCGGCGGGCAACCCCGCCTCACGCAGTGCCAGCACCATGGCCTTGATGGGCAGGGTGGTGAAATAGGCCGCGGGGCCATCCGCCACTATGGGCCTGTCGATGGGCTGAGCCCCGGCGTTATCCGGGATGCGGGCGTCATCCAGATTGATGGCGACCCGCTCCAGACTGAGTTCGCTGCGCCCCCCCGCCTGGCCCACCGCCAGCACCAGCACGGGCTGGTACTGCGTCAGTTCGACCTCCAGCTCCGCCAGGGCCAGGTCGAAGACGCAGCTCAGCCGCACCGCCCGGATCAGATGGTGTTTGCCGAGGTGCTGGCCATCGAGTCCCCTGACCGCCTCCCAGGACGGGTTGAGCGGCTCGCCACCGAAGGGTTCGAAACCGGTCAGTAAAATGGTCTTCATTATCATATCCTTCTGTGTTGTTTCGGCATGCGGCCGGCCACGGCGCCCCCGCAGCAATACTCATGACAGCGGGAGAGACGAGGGCCGTCCCAAGTGGGTGGCCCTCGTCATGACGCATCAACGAAACGCCAGGAAGTACATCAGCAATATGTTGCAGCCAAGCATCAGGATGGCGGTAGGGATCTGTACCAGGATGACCTGATACTTGTTGTCCAGCTCGAGCAGGGCGGCGGGCACTATGTTGTAGTTGGCCCCCATAGGGGTCATCAGGGTACCGCAATAACCGGAGAGCATGCCGATGGCGACGACGGCGGCGGGGTTGCCGTGGGCCCCCATGATGAGGAAGGGGATGGCGATACCCGCCGTCATCACGGGGAAGGCCGCGAAGGCATTGCCCATGATCATGGTGAACAGCGCCATGCCGACACAGTAGATGGCCACCATCAAGAACAGATTGTTGGGGGTGACAAACAGATTCACCACCTCCTTCACCGACTCCCCCGTCTGGGCGACCACGAAGACCCCGCCCAGCATGGCGAGCATCTGCGGCAGGATCGCGGCCCAGCCGATGGAGTCCACCAACCGTCTCGATTCACGCACCGCCTGCAGGGGGGTGCCACCGATCAGCCTCCAACCCAACAGCAGGGCCGCCAGCGTCCCTATGGCCAGGGAGGTCAGGGTGATGTTCTTCTGATCGAGCACGAAGTAATCCCCCAGGGTGGCATGCCCCAGCAGTATGGTGCTGAGCACAGTCGCCACCGGGATCATGACGGCGGGCAGGAACAGACGGTTACCCAGTTTGCCCGCCGAATCTTGCCGCTCGGCATCAGTGCGCTGGGAGTAACGCCCCATCGCCAGCTGACCGGTGCCGGCCAGCAGGGCGATCAGGATCACCAGCACACCCACTATCCGGTAGGCAATCTGACTACCCAGTTGGCTGACCAGCAGGTCGCCGAACAGGAAGATGGCGCCGAAGCAGAACCAGAACAGGGCCGTCGTATAGCGTTTGGGGTTATGCCTGTCCGAGAGGGTCATGCCTACCTGCAGCATGACGATGAGACCGATGAGGTAGTAGATATCATTGAGAGTGATCAGGCTGTTCATCATGCACGCTCCAGCACGGCTTGTTCGGGGGCCTTGGCCTGTTCACCCGCCTGCCAGGCGGCCACGTCGCGGGCAATGCTGGCATCGAGCCTGAGCAGACGACCCATGTGGATCAGCAGCGCGCACAGGGCGGTCGGTATTCCCCACAACCCTATGTAGAGGGGTTCGACCTGGGTGATGCCGTTCTCCTGGAGGAAGGCACTCATCAGCAAGACGGCACCGAAGGCGAGGAAGATGTCCTCACCGAAGAAGACCGCCACGTTGTCACAGGCGGCAGCATGGGCCCGGATCTTGTCACGAATATGCTTGGGCAAGTCACCATGACGATGCACCGCGGCTCCCTCTGTCATGGGGGCGATCAGCGGACGCACCGTCTGGGCATGACCCCCCAGGCTCAGCAACCCCAGCATGGCCGTGCCCTGGCGCAACACGAAATAGAGCATCAGGATGCGGGCCGAGGTGGCCTTGCGGATGCCGGCGATCCAGCTCTGTGCCCGCTCCTTGAGGCCATAGCGCTCCAGCAGGCCGATCACCGGCAGGATCAGAATAAGAGTGGCCAATTGCCGACTGTTGAGAAACTTCTCACCGAAGGTCTCCAGCAGCCCGGTCAGGGACATGCCAGTCGCCAGACCTGTCGCCAACCCCGCCGCCGTCACCACCAGCAACGGATTGAATTTCAACGCAAAACCCAGCACCACGACGGGGATCCCTATCAGTGGCAATAATACACTTCCATCCATGTGAGCCTCTCCATTCCATCTAAACGCCACCGCGGTGGCTTGAGATTGACCTCCTCAATGAGGTCTTATCGATATTCCGTTCGAAATCAGGCCCTCGCGCAGGCGCTGGGCAAAGGCGACGGCATGGGCGCCATCCCCGTGCAGGCAGATGCTCTGGGGCAGCAGCGACAGCAGGGTTCCCTCCAGGGTCTCCACCTCCCCCAGCCGCACCAGGCGCAGGGTCTGGCTCAGCGCCTTCGCCTCGTCGTCGATGACGGCGCCGGGTTGGCCCCGCGGCGCCAGGGAGCCATCGGCCAGATAGGCGCGATCGGCGAAGACCTCGGCTATGGGGATCAGACCATGGCGCCGGGCGGCGGCGATCAGCTCGCTGCCCGCCAACCCCATCAGCTTGAGGCTGGGATCCAGACTGGCGACGGCGCTGGCGATGGCATCGGCCAGGGCCCCATCCCGGGCAGCCTGGTTGTAGAGCGCACCATGGGGTTTGACATGAGCCAGCCGGCCCCCAGCCGCCTTGGCCAGCGCGGCCAGGGCCCCCACCTGATAGAGCACGTCGGCATAGACCTTCGCCGGCTCCCGCACCATGGGGGCCCGCCCAAAGTGTTCCCGATCCGGGAAGCTGGGATGGGCGCCGATGGCGACGCCCCTGGCCAGTGCCAGCCGGACTGTTTCGCCCATCAGGGACGCATCCCCCGCGTGCCAGCCACAGGCGATGTTGGCCGAGCTGACACAGTCCAGCAACGCGGCATCCGAGTCATAGCCTTCGCCCACATCGGCGTTGAGATCAATGCATCTGTCCATAAACCATCCATTCGAAACGATTGAGGTAGAGCCGCCATTCACGGCGCGCCGCCAGGGCCTGCTCCCTGGTCTGGGAAACGAAGCGCAGCCGCTCCCCCGGACGAGCCTGAGCCAGTTTCCAGAGATCGGCCTCGATGACACAGCCGATGCGCGGGTAGCCCCCGGTGGTCTGGGCATCGGCCAGCAGCACTATGGGTTGTCCACCCGGGGGCACCTGGATGACGCCGGGCAGGACCCCGTGGGAGGGCAGCTCCCGTCCACGGCTGCGGACAAGTTCGGGCCCATCGAGGCGAACCCCCATCCGGTTGCTGGCGGAATTGGGCCGCCAGTGCTCCTGCCAGAGCGCGTTCACGGCGGCCGCGTCAAACTCGTCAAATTCCGGGCCCGGCAAGACGCGCAGACACTGATCCGACGTCCGCAGCAGGGCGCCGATGGCGCCATCATGGTGCAGCGGCTCCCCCAGCGGCAGGCGATCGCCCGCCCGCAGGGCCCGGCCCTGATGGCCACCGAAGGCGGCCTGCAACTCGGTGGCACGCGACCCCATCACCAGGGGCTCGGCCACACCGCCATCCAGGGCGAGGTAGCTGCGCATGCCATGGCGCGGCGCGGGCAACAGCAGGCGCTGGCCGCGCCGTACCCGCCAGCGCCAGCCGTGCCAGACGGGCTCTCCGTCCAGCATGGCGCCACAATCGGCCCCGGTCAGCGCCAACCAGCCGTCACGCAGGAAGCGAAACTCGGCCGCCCCCAGCACCAGTTCGATGGCCGCAGCACCGGCCGGATTGCCTACCAGCCGGTTTGCCAGGATCAGCGCCTCCCTGTCCAGGGCGCCCCCCAGAGCGATGCCGAGATGGCGAAAACCGGGGCGACCGAGATCCTGAACTGTACTCTGCAGCCCGGGGCGAACCACCTCTAGCATGGCGAGCCTCCCACGGGAATGAAACGCACCCGATCGCCGGGCAGCAGGTAGGAGGGCTCGTCACGGTTCGGATCGAACAACACCAGATCCGTGCGCCCGATGAGCTGCCAGCCGCCGGGGCTGGCAGCCGGATAGATGCCGGTCTGGGCCCCGCCGATGCCGACGCTGCCAGCGGGTACCCGCAGCCGTGGCTCTCTGCGCCGTGGCACGGCCAGCGCCTGCTCCAGGCCACCCAGGTAGGCGAAGCCGGGCTGGAAGCCGAGGAAGTAGACCCGGTAGTCACCGCCACTGTGACGCGCCACCAGCTCGGCCGGTGTCAGGCCGCAGCAACGGGCCGTCTCGTCCAGATCGGGCCCTCCCTCACTGCCGTAGTGCACCGGGATCTCCCGCTCGCGCGGGGTGAAGTCGAGCTCCTCCCCCTGCCGCCACAGCTCGGTCAGCCGCCGCTCGAGGCGGGCCGAGGAGGTCACCTCGGGATCGAACACCAGGGTCAGGTTGTTCATCCCCGGCACTATCTCCTCCAGCGCCGGCTCAACCGACGCCTGCCCCTTCCCTTCCCGCTGGCGAAGTCGCTCCGCCAACCACCAGATCCGCCGCTGGCCGACAAACCCGGCCTCCGGCTCCGCCTCCAGCACCAGGGCCCGCTCTCCCAGCGGGTAGAGGCGACAATCGCTCGATCCCATACAACCCCCGACAACAAAACATCCAATTAACATACAGCAAGCATATCGATAAAACATCGATAATTTATCTACAATAAGTCATCATTGGGTGCGCAAGTCGTGGCGCGTCCCAGGCATCTCATCAGGAAAGGAATCCCCATGAACAAGTCTCCCTCCATCGTCTCATCGGCCCATCTCGTCTCGGCCCAGGCCCCCGCCCTCTCCGAGCTGGAGTTCGGCCTGACCGTGCTCAACAACTCGTTCCACCGCTGGGTCGTGCGCTGCATGGGGGCCGCCGGGGAGAAGGGGCTGACCGCGCTGGAGGTGCTGCTCATCCATCACATCAATCATCGGGATCGCCCCAAGCGGCTGGCCGATATCTGTTTCGTGCTGAACATAGAGGACACCCATGTCGCCACCTATGCCCTGAAGAAGCTGGTGACCCTGGGTTATGCGGCGCGCACCAAGGTGGGCAAGGAGGTGCATTTCAGCACCACCCCGGCCGGAGCCGCCCTGTGCCACCAGTACAGCGAGATCCGTGAGCAGTGTCTGATCCAGGTCATAGTGGAGAGCGGGCTGGCCGGGGCGAACGGCTCGACGGCGGAAATCGCGCAGCAACTGCGGCTGTTTGCCAGCCTCTATGATCAGGCGTCACGGGCCGCCGCCTCCCTCTAGTTGCCCGAGCGCCCATAAAAAAAGCCCACCCCTCGCGGGGTAGGCTCTTGAGCGGCAGTGGCGGGAATTACTTGCTGCCGGTGCCCGAGTTGCGGGTCGAGGAGGTCGGCTTGCGACGGGCGGTGGTGCTGCGCGCGCGCGGCTCCATGCCCTGCATGTCCTTGTGGCGCTTGACGGCGCGACGGATCTGGGCGGCCTGCTTGTGGCGGGTGCTCTTGCCCTCTTGCTGCAGATCGACCTTGGACTCGGTCTCATAGTTCATGTGAACCAGACCGCGCAGGTAGTTCACCTCCTGCAGCTTCAGCTCTTTCCAGCCACCGCGGGGGATGCCGCGATCCAGGGTGACATCGCCGTAGCGGATCCGCATCAGGCGGCTCACCTGCACTTCCTGAGATTCCCACAGGCGGCGCACTTCACGGTTGCGACCCTCGGTTAGGGTGACGTTGAACCACTGGTTCAGGCCTTCACCGCCGGCCGGCTTGATCTTGTTGAACTTGGCGACGCCGTCTTCCAGCTGCACGCCCTTGCGCAGGCGCTGCAGCATGGCTTCGGTGATCTCGCCAAACACGCGCACCGCGTATTCCCGCTCCACCTGGTGGCTCGGGTGCATCAGCCGGTTGGCCAGCTCACCGTCGGTGGTGAACAGCAACAGGCCTGAGGTATTGACGTCGAGGCGGCCGACCGCGATCCAGCGCGCCCCTTCCATCTTGGGCAGACGATCAAACACGGTGGGACGACCCTCCGGATCGTGACGGGTACACATCTCCCCTTCGGGCTTGTGATACGCCAACACGCGGCAGATCTGTTCTTCGGCAGCACGGGTCTTGATCTGGTGACCGTCTACCCGGATCACGGCGTTGACTTCGACGCGATCTCCCAGTGTGGCAGCCTTGCCATCCACACTGACCCGACCTGCGGTGATCAGGGCCTCCATCTCACGACGGGAGCCGTGACCCGCGCGGGCCAACACTTTTTGCAGTTTTTCACTCATCGGGGTTACCTGATTGTTGATCGCTGCCCGCTAACATAACGGACAACGGTTATTGCCATGCCGGATCCCGTCTGGGCGATCCGCCATCGCATTGATCATTTCACCCGGTCGCACTCTTTGCCAACCTTCATTGAGAAAGTGGCAGCGCAGACTAGGCATCGCTACCCTCACCCGGCAAACCGGGCAAGGGTTGTTGCAGCTCGGGATCCAGCTCGGGGAGCTGCTCCAGACTCTGCAGATTGAAATAGTCCAGAAAATCTCTGGTGGTGGCGAGCAGCTCGGGGCGACCCACCACCTCCTTGTGACCGACGCTGCGTACCCAGCCTCGATCCTTCAGGGTATTCACTATCTGGCTCGACACCGCCACCCCACGGATGGCTTCGATCTCGGCCCGGGTGATCGGCTGACGATAGGCGATCAGGGTCAGCGTCTCCATCACGGCGCGGGAATAGCGCGGCGCCCGCTCGCTCCACAGCCGGGAGAGCTCGTCGGCATACTCCTGGCGCGCCTGGAAGCGCCAGCCGGAGGCGACCTCCTTGAGCTCCACCCCCCGCGCGCTGTAATCCTGTTTCAGCTCGGCCAGCAACAGCTGCACATAGCGGCCGGTGACCGGGTAGTCGGCCAGCACGCTGGCCTTGAGTTCGCTCGCGGTCAACGGACGCCCGGCGACGAAGAGCGCGGCCTCGATCAGCGTCTTGAGCCGTTCAGCGGGCAGCGCCACGGGTGCCCTCCTCACGCGGGTTTGCCAACGCAACCGGCCGCTGGCGCGCTGGCGACCAGGGGGCTGACTCAATGCACATGTTCACGCTTCCCCTCCTCCTCTGCACTGGCCAGGGCGAAATGGATAGGGCCAAGGGGTTCCGCCTGCAGGATCCAGATCAGGGACTCCTTGCACAGCTCCAGCAGGGCCAAGAAGGTCACCAACACCCCCATCCGCCCCTCCTCTGCCCTGAGCACCTGCTCCAGGCGCAGGGTCTGCCCCAGGGAGAGCATGGCGAGGATCTCGGCCATCCGCACCCGGGTCGGGATCTGCTCGCGGCGGATCTGGTGATGTTCGAAATGAGTCGCGCGTTTTACCACACTTTGCATGTAAAGGGCGAGCTCAACCAGTGAAACATCGGGTGCCAGCGGCTTGAGGGCACCAAAATCCGGCGGCAGGGCGGCGGCGAGATAGATCTCCCGCTCCACCCGCGGCAGCTCGTTCACCCGCTCGGCACCGACCTTGAAACGCTCGTACTCCTGCAGCCGGCGAATGAGGGTGACGCGGG
Source organism: Aeromonas sp. sif2416 (assembly GCF_019218665.1). NCBI lineage: Bacteria > Pseudomonadati > Pseudomonadota > Gammaproteobacteria > Aeromonadales > Aeromonadaceae > Aeromonas > Aeromonas sp. sif2416. The sequence continues at coordinate 590,320 of NZ_JAHUXC010000002.1, read as the reverse complement.
GATCTTCCCCCTCGTCCTCCTCTTCCAGCTCGGGGGCCCTGGGCAGCAGCAGGCGGGATTTTATCTCCGCCAGCCAGGCCGCCATCAGCAGGTATTCGGCCGCCAGCTCCAGGTTGAGCCCCTGCATCAGCTCCACGTACTCCATGTACTGGGCGGTGATCTGCAGGATCGGCAGGTTCAAAATGTCCAGCTGCTGGCGCCGGATGAGGTAGAGCAGCAGATCGAGCGGCCCCTCGAAGGTGTCGAGGAACACCTCCAGCGCATCGGGCGGAATAAACAAATCCTGGGGCAGCTCATGATAGGGCTGCCCCAGGACTTTGGCGATGGGCAGGGGAAGGCTTGCCTCCCCGCTCGCACCCGGCGCCGGCGTCAGCAGCTCGGGTACGGGCTCGGCGGTATCACTCAAACGGCGTGGGATCCCCGGCACCGCGACGGCGCAGCACGGGCTCGTCGTCGGAGAAGTCCACTACGGTGGTGGGCTGCTCGCCCAGATAGCCACCGTTGACCACCAGATCCAGCTGCTTGCCCAGCTTGTCGAAGATCTCTTCCGGGTCGAACTCGGCCATCTCGGAGCCCGGCAGGATCAGGGTGGTGGAGAGCAGCGGCTCGCCGAGCCCCTCCAGCAGGGCCAGCGCGATGTTGTTGGCCGGCACCCGGATGCCGATGGTCTTCTTCTTCTCGTTCATCAGCCGGCGCGGCACTTCCTTGGTGGCCTTGAAGATGAAGGTGTAGGCGCCGGGGGTGTTGTTCTTGACCAGCCGAAACGCCGTGTTGTCCACCTTGGCATAGGTGGAGATCTCGGAGAGATCCCGGCACACCAGGGTGAAGTCGTGGGTCGGATCGATGCGGCGGATGCGGCAGATGCGCTCCAGCGCGTCCTTGTTACCCATCTGACAACCCAGGGCATAGCCGGAGTCGGTGGGATAGGCGATGACGCCCCCGTTTTGCAGGATCTGAACCGCCTGGCCGATGAGGCGGACCTGGGGATTATCCGGATGTACGTAAAAATGCTGACTCATAAACTGTTCTCGCGATAGCGACAGGACAGGCCTGCCTGTAATTCCCAAACTAGAGCATGGTCACGGGCCCCTTGGCCCATGACACTACCTTAACCCCTTTGACGCAGACTCGCTCGCGCCGAAGGTCGAACCCGCCGGATCCGTGCCGCCGTCAGCGGCTGGCCAGCAGGCTGGCATGCTCCTCGGTAGTGAGACCGAAATGGCCGGGATACCCCAGCCAGAGTGGCATGCCCTCTTTGGGCAGCCAGAGATGGCGGCCCAGCTCGGTCCAGTTGGAGGGGAAATGAAAATCCGATCCCACCGAAATGTAAAGATCGTGCTCCTTGGCCCACTGGCCCAGGTTGGCCCGCTCCTGGGGACTCTGCTGGGGCAAGGAGACCTCCATGGCATCCCCCCCGGCGGCCTTGAAGGCCACCAGCAACCGCTTGATCCACTTGGCGGTGAGGCCATAACGGCTGGGGTGCGCCAGCACCGCCAGGCCGCCGGCGCCATGAATGGCCTCGATGGCAACCGCCATCTCGAGCCACTCGGCGGGCACATAGCCCTTGTTGCCCCGGCTCAGGTATTTCTTGAATACCTTCTGCATGGTGTCGGCCACCCCGCGCGCCATCAGCACCCGGGCAAAATGGGCGCGGGTCACGGCGGCGTCACCGGCCAGGGCCTTGGCCTCTTCGTAGGTGCCAGGCAGCTGGCACTTCTCCAGACGGCGCCCTATCTCCTCGGCGCGCGCCTCGCGGCGGGCCAGCTGGGCGGCCAGAAAGGCCATCAGTTGCGGATTTTTTTCATCCACTCCCAGCGCCACTATATGAATCTCGTGATGCTCCCAACCGGTGGAGATCTCGACCCCGCTCACCAGCCGCAGCGGCAACTGCTCGGCGTTGATCGTTGTGCGGATCTCATCAAGCCCGGCGAGGGTATCGTGGTCAGTGACCGCTAACACCTCGACCCCTTTCTCGGCGGCGCGCCGCACCAGGTCACGGGGTGCCAGCACCCCGTCGGAGGCGGTGGTATGACAGTGAAGATCGAATCTCATCGGCTTATTTCGCTCTCATGAACAGGCCACTTTGGAAAAAAGAAGGCAAAAAAGCGACTTGACTTGGCCGCGGCTTTATCGTTTTCTGTAGACACTTCAACTGCAAACAGAACGTTACAGGATTCTATCATGCAAACGACAATCACCCTGAACCAGAACTGGTGGTGGCACATTCCCTAACATGCGGGCGTGTGGTCGTTGCTGTACCTGTAATCTGACAGCAAATTAAGAACCCAGAGAAAAAGCCCGCTGACCCCAGCGGGCTTTTTTATTATCCGGCAAATGGACATGTGATGAAACCGAGAATTCAGACCAGCACACAGACCTGGCGATGGCGACCCTACTGAAACCGCCTGAACCACCTTAATTTTCAAGGCATTTTTTCGAGGTATGCAACGTCATGAACATCGGTCATCACCATCTCACGCAAGGGAACGCATTATGACAGCCAGCAAGACCCGGTTATCCCTGGGCGAATTCGATACCCTCAGGCTCAATGCCCCCTATGTCACCGATCCCCTGGCGCTCTACAGCCAGCTGTGCCAGTGCCGCCCCAACAACCTGTTGCTGGAATCGGTAGAGATCGACTCCAAGGCCGGCACCCAGAGCCTGCTGCTGGTGGACGCCTGTCTGCGCATCGAGTGCCGTGGCCGCACCGTGCAGGTGCGCGCCCTCAACGACAACGGCGCCCAGCTGCAGACCCTGCTCGGCGAGCAGCTGCCGGCCCTGATCCGCCGCAGCCTGGTGAAGGGGGAGCTGCACCTCGAGTTCCCGGCCTCCGATCGGGAGCTTGACGAAGACAGCCGTCTCAAGGGCATCAGCGTGCTGGACGTGCTGCGCACCCTGCAACAGCAACTGCAATGCCCAGTAGGTAAAGAAGCGCTGTTCATGGCCGGCAGCTTCGCCTACGACCTCATCGCCTCGTTCGAGGATCTGCCAGAAGTACCGGAGGGGAGCAACGACTGCCCCGACTACTGCTTCTATGTAGCCGAGACCCTGATCACCATAGATCACATCAAACAGAGCACCCAACTGGTAGCCTGCCTGTTTGGCGGTAACAGTGGCAACGACGACGAGCAGGAAGAGAGTCAGCAGGAGGCGCGCTACGCTCGCCTGCTCAGCCGGCTCGAGAGCTTCAAGCAGGCCTGTCAGCAGCCACAACCCCGACCGCAGACGACCCAGCCGCTGACCGGCGCGCTCTGCGTCGACAAGAGCGACAAGCAGTTCTGCGCCGAGGTGGAAAAGCTCAAGGGCTTCATCCGCCGGGGCGACATCTTCCAGGTGGTGCCCTCACGCAGCTTCTCCCTGCCCTGCCCCGAGCCCATCGCCGCCTACCGCCGCCTCAAGCAGACCAACCCCAGCCCCTACATGTTCTACGTGCAGGATGAGGGTTTCACCCTGTTTGGCGCCTCGCCGGAGAGCGCGGTCAAGTTTGAAGCCGCCAGCCGCCAGGTGGAGATGTACCCCATCGCCGGCACCCGCCGCCGCGGCCTCAACCCGGATGGCAGCATCAACCTGGATCTGGATGGCCGCATCGAGCTGGAGCTGCGCCAGGACGAGAAGGAGGTGGCCGAACACCTGATGCTGGTGGATCTCGGCCGCAACGACATCGCCCGCATCTCCGAGCCGGGCACCCGCTACGTGAAGGACCTGCTCAAGGTGGATCGCTACAGCCACGTGATGCACCTGGTCTCCCGGGTGGTCGGCACCCTGAGAGCCGACCTCGATGCCCTGCACGCCTATCAGGCCTGCATGAACATGGGCACCCTCACCGGCGCCCCCAAGCTGCGCGCCAGCGAGCTCATTCGCGCCGTGGAGGGTCGCAGACGGGGCAGCTACGGCGGCGCCGTCGGCTATCTCAACGGCGTAGGCGAGATGGACACCTGCATCGTCATCCGCTCCGCCTTCGTCAAGGAGGGCGTGGCCCATGTCCAGGCCGGCGCCGGCGTGGTCTACGACTCCAAGCCCCAGATGGAGGCGGATGAAACCCGCGCCAAGGCCGCCGCCGTGCTGGCCGCCATCGCCGCCAGCCATGGCACCTCCCTGCAGGCCCTCAGCCTGCAAGAACACCAGCAGTCCGAGAAAACCAAGGCGGCGCGCCATGACTAACATCTTCCTGCTCGATAACTTCGATTCGTTCACTTATAACCTAGTGGATCAGTTCCGCACCCTCGGCTATCCGGTGCGTATCTATCGCAACAGCCTGCCGGCGACCCGCATCATGCAGGAGATCGAAGCCTGTGACGGGGATGCGGTGCTGGTGCTCTCGCCGGGACCGGGCGCCCCCCACGAGGCCGGCTGCCTCATCGATCTCATCAAGCTGGCCCGCGGCCGGGTGCCGATCCTCGGCATCTGCCTCGGTCATCAGGCGCTGTGCGAAGCCTACGGCGGCACCGTCGGCGCGGCGGAGGAGATAGTCCACGGCAAGCGCTCCCTCATCGAGCACCATGGCCACGGCGCCTTCGCCGGCCTGCCGAGCCCGCTGCCGGTGGCCCGTTACCACTCCCTGGTCGCCACCTATGTGCCGGAAGAGCTGCAGGTGATCGCCCACTACCAGGGCATGCCCATGGCCATCGAGCAACGGGACGAGCGGGTGCTGGGCTTCCAGTTCCACCCGGAATCCATCATGACCAGCGAAGGGGCCCGCCTGCTCACCCAGGCGCTCGCCCATATCACCCGCCCAGAAAGCCACGTGCGGTAAGGAGACCCCATGCATCATCATCTCAACACCCTCTATCAGGGGCAGTCTCTCTCCCGCGACGAAGCCCGTGACGCCTTCGGTCAGGTGGTACGCGGCGAAGTGGATCCCATCGTCCTCGCCAGCCTGCTCACCGCCCTCAAGCTCAAGGGGGAGACCCCGGAGGAGATCGCCGGTGCCGCCGACGCCCTGCTGGCCGAGGCCCGTCCCTTCCCGCGCCCTGACTACGCCTTCTGCGACATCGTCGGCACCGGCGGTGATGGCCTCAACACCATCAACGTCTCCACCACCTCGGCGCTGGTCGCCGCCGCCTGTGGCCTGAAAGTGGCCAAGCACGGCAACCGCTCGGTCTCGAGCAAGTCGGGCTCCAGCGATCTGCTGGACAAGATGGGCATCAGGCTCGACATGAGCCCTGAGCTGGCCCGCCGCTGTCTGGACGAGCTCGGCATCTGCTTCCTGTTTGCCCCCCAGTATCACGCCGGGGTGCGCCACGCCATGCCGGTGCGCCAGGCCTTGAAAACCAGGACGCTGTTCAACGTCTTGGGGCCGCTTATCAACCCCGCCCGCCCCAGCTACCAGCTGATGGGAGTCTATGCCCCCGAGCTGGTGCGCCCCATCGCCGAAACCCTGCTGGCACTGGGACTGAAAACCGGTATGGTGGTACACGGCGCCGGGCTGGACGAGGTGGCCATCCACGGCCCGACCCAGGTGGCCGAGATCCGTGATGGTGAGATCCGTGAGTACCTGCTCACCCCGGCCGACTTTGGCCTCGAGACCTACCCGGTCAGCGCCATCCAAGGGGGGGAGCCGGAAGAGAATCGCGCCATCACCGCCGCCATCCTGGCCGGCGAAGGCAGCCCGGCCCACAACGCCGCCATCGCCGCCAATGTGGCGCCGCTGCTGGTGATGGCGGGCAAGGCTCCGGACTTCAAGCAGGCCGCCGCCCTGGTGCTGGCCAAGCTGGCCAGCGGCGAGACCAGCGCGCTCGCCCAGGCACTCGCCACCCTGAGCCATCAGGAGGCATGATGTCAGTCACCGCTCAGCACAGCGCCCAACAAGAGAGCCCACAAGGCAGTAGCCAGCTTCGCAAGGATAACGAGATGTCAGACCTTATTGCCCCCCATGGCTTCCTGAACATGGCCTCCATCAACCAGACCATACTCGGCAAGATAGTGGCCGCCAAACAGGCGTGGGTGGCGGCCCGCAAGCAGGCACAGCCGCTGGAGAACTTCCAGGCCGCGCTCACTCCAAGCGATCGGGACTTCGAGGGGCAACTTCGCACCGGCGGCACCCGCTTTATTCTCGAATGCAAGAAGGCCTCCCCCTCCAAGGGGTTGATCCGCAATGACTTCGATCTGGAGGCCATCGCCGACGTCTATGGCCGTTACGCCACCGCCATCTCGGTGCTGACCGACGAGAAGTTCTTCCAGGGGGATTTCGCCTTCCTGCCAAGAGTGCGGGCCAGGGTCAGCCAACCGGTGCTGTGCAAGGACTTCATGATCGACCCCTATCAGGTCTATCTGGCTCGCCACTATCAAGCGGACGCCATCCTGCTGATGCTCTCGGTGCTCACCGACGAGGGCTACCGCGCCCTGTTCAAGGTTGCCAAAGCGCTGGGCCTCGGGGTGCTGACCGAGGTGAGCAACGAAGAGGAGCTGACCCGCGCCATCGCCCTGGGGGCGCCGGTGATCGGCATCAATAACCGAGACCTGCGCGATCTCAGCGTGGATCTCGCCCGCACCGGCCAGCTGGCCGCCGACATTCCCGCCGATCGCGTGGTCATCAGCGAATCCGGCATCCGGGATCGCAGTCAGGTCGCCCGCCTGCGCCAGCATGCCAAGGGCTTCCTGGTAGGCTCCTCCTTGATGGAGGAGGCGGATCTGGAGGCCGCGGTGCGCAAGCTCACCCTCGGCCAGAACAAGGTATGTGGCCTGACCCGCGCCGAAGATGCCGCCGCCGCCCATCAGGCAGGTGCGGTATTTGGCGGCCTTATCTTCGTGGCCAAGAGCCCGCGCTACGTGGACATCCCCGGCGCCCGTGCCGTGATGGCCGGCGCCCCGCTCAACTATGTGGGGGTGTTTCGCAATGCCCAGCCCCAGACCATAGCCCTGACGGTCGAGGCCCTCGGGCTCGCCGCGGTGCAGCTGCACGGGGATGAAGACGCCGCCTATATCGAGGCGCTGCGTACTCTGCTGCCCGAGGGTTGCGAGATCTGGAAGGCGGTCGGTGTCACGAGCGGCGAGCCGCTGCCCGCCCTCGACTATCCGGCGGATAGGCTGCTGCTGGACACGAAAGTCGGCAGCCAGAGCGGCGGCACAGGTCAGGCGTTCGACTGGGCCATGCTGGCAAGCCTTGATAAATCTCGCCTGATGCTGGCGGGGGGCCTCAATCCCGACAACGCCCTGCGTGCCGCAGAGGTGGGTTGTCTCGGCCTCGATTTCAACTCCGGGGTGGAAAGCGCCCCGGGCCAGAAGGATGCACAGAAGCTTGAGGCCGCCTTCGCCGCCCTGCGCAAGCTGTGACGCACCTGCCGCATTGACGGCACCGAATTTGATGCTGAATTTTTGATATTTAAGTTTTTAATGAATCTGAACAAGGAATAGATCATGACCCTGCTTAACCCGTTTTTTGGTGAATTTGGCGGCATGTATGTGCCCCAGATCCTCATCCCCGCCCTGCTCCAGCTGGAGAAGGCCTTCGTCGATGCCAAGGAAGATCCGGCCTTTATCGCCGAATTCCAGGAGTTGCTGACCGAGTACGCCGGGCGCCCGACCCCGCTCACCCTGACTCGCAACCTGACCAAGGGCACCAAGACCCGGCTTTATCTGAAGCGGGAAGACCTGCTGCACGGCGGCGCCCACAAGACCAACCAGGTGCTGGGCCAGGCCCTGCTCGCCAAGCGCATGGGCAAGACCGAGATCATCGCCGAGACCGGCGCCGGTCAGCACGGGGTCGCCACCGCCCTGGCCTGCGCCCTGCTCGGCCTCAAGTGCCGGGTCTACATGGGGGCCAAGGATTGCGAGCGGCAGAAGCCGAACGTGTTTCGCATGAAGTTGATGGGCGCCACCGTCATACCGGTGCATTCAGGTTCCAGCACCCTGAAGGATGCCTGCAACGAGGCCCTGCGGGACTGGGCTGCCAACTACGACAGCGCCCACTACCTGCTCGGCACCGCCGCGGGTCCGCACCCCTTCCCCACCATAGTGCGGGAGTTCCAGAAGATGATCGGCGAGGAGGCCAAGGCCCAGTGCTTCGCAAAAGAAGAGCGGCTGCCCGATGCCGTGATCGCCTGCGTCGGCGGCGGCTCCAACGCCATCGGCATGTTTGCTGATTTCATCGACGAGCCCTCGGTGCGCCTGATCGGGGTCGAGCCCGGTGGCCACGGCATCGAGAGCGGCGAGCACGGTGCGCCACTGGGTCACGGCAGCAAGGGGGTCTTCTTCGGCATGCACTCCTACCTGATGCAGGACGAGCAGGGTCAAATCCAGGAGTCCTACTCCGTCTCGGCGGGGCTGGACTTCCCCTCCGTCGGCCCGCAGCATGCCCACCTGGCCGCCATCGGCCGTGCCGACTATGTCTCCATCACCGACAAGGAGGCGCTGGACGCCTTCCAGGAGCTGGCCAAATCCGAGGGAATAATCCCGGCGCTGGAGTCCTCCCACGCCCTGGCCCATGCCCTCAAGATGGCGCGCAGCGAACCCGAGAAAGAGCAGGTACTGATCGTCAACCTCTCCGGCCGTGGCGACAAGGACATCTTCACCGTCGCCGATATCTTCGAAAAAGAAGGAACCCTGTCATGAATCGCTACGCACAACTCTTCTCCCGTTTAGACGCAGCCAATCAGGGCGCCTTCGTGCCGTTCGTGATGCTGGGGGATCCCACTCCCGAATTGTCGCTGGCCATCATAGATGCGCTGGTCGAGGGGGGCGCCGATGCCCTCGAGCTCGGTATTCCCTTCTCCGACCCGGTGGCGGACGGCCCCACCATCCAGGGCGCGGCCCTGCGTGCCTTCGCGAGCCACACCACCCCGGATGGCTGCTTCGAGCTGCTGACCCGGATCCGCGCCAAGTACCCACAGTTGCCCATTGGCCTCTTGGTCTACGCCAACCTGGTCTATGTGCGCAAGATCGACGGCTTCTACGAGAAGTGCCAGCAAGCCGGGGTCGACTCAGTGCTGGTGGCGGACGTGCCGGTGCAGATGTGCGAGCCCTACAAGGCCGCCGCCGACAAGTACGGCATCGACAGCATCTTTATCGCGCCGCCGAACGGCGATGCCGAGACCCTCAAGGCGGTGGCGGAACTGGGCAGTGGTTACACCTATCTGGTGAGTCGCGCCGGCGTCACCGGCGCCGAGACCAAGGCCGGCATGCCGGTGGATGGCCTCATCAACACCTTGCGCGAGTTCAATGCCCCCCCCGCCCTGCTCGGTTTCGGCATCAGCGAACCGGCCCAGGTGCGTGATGCCATCAAGGCCGGTGCCGCCGGTGCCATCTCCGGCTCCGCAGTGGTGAAGATCATCGAGACCCACCACAAAAACCCTGAGCATATGCTCACTCGTCTCAAGGAATTTGTGGAAGGAATGAAGGCCGCGACCAATAAGTAGGGGCAGGTATAGGGTCAGATGCCGTTGACCCTGATCAGCCAGCCAGCCAGCCAGCCAGCCAGCCAGCCAGCCAGCCAGCCAGCCAGCCAGCCAGCCAGCCAGCCAGCCAGCCAGCCAGCATAATGGGAGCCCACTTGGGCTCCCTTTTCTATTTATCTCTTTTGCTTCCTATCACTTTGTCCCCTCTCCCTCCGGGAGAGGGCCAGGGTGAGGGGAGTCAGGGTTCCCCGAAGATTAACGATTTGATGGGGGCCCGTAGGTTTGAATAGGGTCGCGTATTCGGACGTTCGCGGATTGGATGTGATGGCGTGGCTTTGCCACGCAGTGGAACACCGTAGGGTGCAATAAGCGCAGCGCATTGCACCGCAGGAAATCGTCTGTTCCACGACGACAGACTCTCGCCGGATTCCCGAACCAGCGGTTAGCCCCTTGATGCGGCTGCGCCGCATGGGACGCGAGGGCTCTGCCCTCGACTGGGTTTCGCCCGCCCTTCGGGCCTGGGCGAGTGACTTTGGAAAGACCCAAAGTCACCAAAGGTCTTCTCCCCCGCCAAGCCGCCCGCCTACGGCGGTTTCCCTCGCCTCACTCTCTGGGTCGGACGGTACGTCGCAGATGGTACATCCCTGTACCAACTGCGGCTGCGCCGTCATCCCTGACGGCGCCCCTGACCCATTGAGCTCGACTCGGCGGCTCGGAGGGGGATCAAAACCGTGCCAACCCGCAGCCCCCGTCTGACCGCAGATATGCTCCCTCTCCCCTTGGGAGAGGGCTGGGGTGAGGGGAATTTCCGTACTCTCTGCTGAAGCAATGACGCACTTAAAATATCGATTGCTCACTAATTAATTGAGCCAACTCAGGTTTCTATCAACCACCCCTTCCCATGCCTCGTTCAGGGCCCTTAAGATAGCCAAACGACAATTCCTCTCTCGGGAGTGCACCATGACAGCGATTGTTGCAATCTCGCAGGTTAAAAGCAGCGAACTGGGGGCTGTCACTCAGGGGCGGTAGCGTGGTTTTTGTAGGTTGGCGCACAGCGTAGCGAAGCCCAACAGGCGAGCATTATTGCACCGACCAGATCGGGATAAACAAGGATGTGGCAGATCCGAAAAAAGATTTTCAGATATATTCGCGGTAAACGTTGGGCTTCACTTCGTTCAGCACCAACCTACGATTTTTAACCCAACATACGGGATGTATAAGAAAATATGATTGAAATTTTAGAATTTAATGATGCTGAAAGTCTTCTAGATCTACTTTCCCCTTGGGGAAAAAGCGTAAACTTGAGCGGCTTTGTTTTCAGAGGGCATTCGCAAGAAAGTTACCAGCTAATACCTACCGCACTTCGCCAAGAGTGTTCAGAGTATTTTTGGAAAATATGTGGCTTAGGTAAGCCTATATCTGACCAGCACAACTGGCAAACTTGGCAGGTAAAAGCGGAGTACACAATCCTCAGATCGTTCTACCGTCTAGCCGACCAACGCGGGTTAGAGGTGCCAACTTCGCCTCGTGTCCGCTCTAATCTTGCACAAGAATTTGATGTGCTTGGTTTGAGCTCAGTAGATCAACCAGATACTTGGATTCCATCAGATCTATACGAAACCGCTGCCCTTGCTCAACATTATGGAATTCCAACAAGGCTACTGGACTGGACATATGACTTATACGTTTCACTATATTTTGCAGCCAGAGGTGCTTTAGGGAAATCGGGCAACATGGTCATATGGGCACTAAACAAAGAACACTTATCCTTTCTAAAGCCAACAGTAAATCGCATAAACGTTGAATTCATCACCCCTCATTACGCAGGAAACCCAAACCTAAACGCGCAAAAAGGCTTATTTACACACTGGCCTATATCGCGTCCATCTATAATTACTGAAATGCAAGCTTTCTCCACTGGTAACGCTAAACTTATAGATAGAAGATCTCTGGATAATTTAATACTTGAGCGCGTGAGACAGTGTGATGACCAAACCAATTTATTTAAAAAATTTATAATCCCATGTTCCGAAGCGGAAAAGTTATGCAAAATTCTTGACTCCCTAGGCTACGACTCTGCCAGAGTATTCCCTGGATACAACGGTGTTGCAGATCAGTTACTAAATCTCCACAAATACAGCTAACAAATAGTTCAAACCGTTCGCTTCGCTCACTGGAACGAGCTAAAGCCCACCCTTAACCAAATATTAGTAATAAGTAGGAAGATATGAGTATTATCGAAGAAGTTAAAGGATTGAATGCGAATTCAGCGGTGATACTAGCCATATTTTTTGTATCCTTTATTGCTCCTGCGTTCTTACTTATTTATAGGCTCAATCCAGAACTTTTTTTGGCCTTAGACACAACAAAGCTAATTGTTCTTTCTATATCGGTTACAAGTCCAAGTTTTTTGGCGCTTTTCCTTGTTACATGGGTGGCTGACACTGTGTTGACTCATATGGGGTATCACGAGAAAGGGCATCTAGGAACGTATGTTGATTGGTTTGTAACTCATGGCATAAGCAACACAACTATTATGTACACCGTTTGTTTTATTGTCTACGCATTCGGTATATCTTCGGCTTCAGTTGTTTTGTGGCTCACAGGTTTGGTCGTGCTATATATAGCTTTTGAGTTTTGGCGTGTCTTAATTGTGGCAAAAGGCCCAAATTTCAAAAAGAGCGCTATAAATCGTGAGTAAAACTTCTAATAAGGTCAAGCACAGTAGTGCAATGTAAAAAACTAATTTTACTAGGCGGCGTTATAAGTCAAAGGATGCTCCGAGCAAGAATTCATACAATTAATAGAATCACGTCCAGATGAGTATGAGATAGCATTTTCTCGCATCCATGATCTTCCCGGTTCAATGATGTAAATTTTGAGGCAGTAGCTTGACTCCCTAATCAGGGTTCTTTATTTGCTAGCCACTCCAAATCTAAAAATCAGGACACCCATTTTTTGAGCAAGAGGTTGCATAGCCAAAGCACAAGAGATGGGAGTCCAAGTTTTGATTTTTTGCTCAGCCACGATATATACAACAACCCTTTCCAATCCCACCACTACCGCGCCCTGCCCCACACCCGCCACCCCATCAACATCAACATCAACATCAATACCATCCCCGGCAGCCAGACCCAGTAGAGTTCGGAGAGGATTACCGCTTCACCTCGGGCGGTGAGGTAGGCCTCCAGCTTGAAGGGAGCAACCCGGATCACCTGCCAGGGAGCAAAGAAACGCTCATCCCGCCACGGCCAGAGCCAGCCAACCCCCTTGCCGCCGGTGGTGAACGAATCGAGCAGGCTGTGAGAGAGCAGAGAGACCAGCAGAAACGACCAGACGGTGGCGGCGCTGACCTTAAACTGGCGGTGAAACAGCATGACCAGGGTCGGCAGGGCAAAGGCGAACAGCAATGAGTGGGTAAAGCCGCGGTGGCCAAAGACGTGGCCATAGGCAACCCCCAGTTTAAAGGCGAGCACGTCGGCATCGGGCAGCATGGCGATGGCAACCCCCGCCAGCAACAGACGCGGCGGGATAATCCGGCCGCCAAGCCCGAGCCCAAGGCAGAGAGGTACGGCGGCATGGGTGACTATGGTGAGCATAGAGTAAAGCTCCAACTGAAAACTTGTGCTTACCCTAATCCCGTTCGGTGAAGTGAACATGAAGTGCACTGCGGCTCTGCAAGCGAGCCCCTCCCTGCCCCTCGGCCATCCCCCAGACCATCACTGACCACCTTTCTGTTCTAAAAAGTGAACCCCTCTACACTTTTCTCTCACAACCAGTACCAGGACCATAAAAAGTGCACTATCGTACACTTTTTATTGCTGTTTGCCCTTACCATGGATTAAGGTGTAACAACCTACACTTTTTACGTAATCATGATGGCAGACACATCGTTGCAAACCGGCCCGAAAGAACTGGATCCCGCCTCGCTGGGGCTGGCGATACGCGAGAGACGCAAGGCAGCCAGGATGACCCAGGAGGTGACGGCCTCACTGTGCGGCATCTCCAAGAAGACCCTGATCAAGATTGAAAAAGGGGGGGATGTCTACCTCTCGACCCTGTTGCAGGTGATGAAGGCGCTGGGGCTGAGGTTGCAACTGATGCAAGAAGCGGGCTCACAGGTAACGAGCGGCAACAGCCAACCAGAGGTCGGTGATGATGAATGGTTCTGAGCACCATCGGCTGGAACTTCGGCTGGGTACCCAGCTGATCGGCCATCTCGAATATGACTCCAGCCGGGATACGTTTCAGCTCGGCTATACACCTGCGTGGCAAGCACGCGGCTTCCCGCTCTCACCGCCGCTAGCGCTGGACGGCTCAGCCAGCAGCACCCAAGTCCGGGCGTATCTCGGCAACTTGCTGCCTGAAAATCGCGGGCTGGACCATCTGATTGAGGCGCTCTCCGTTTCGCGCAGCAATCTCTTTGCCCTGACCCACGGCATCGGCCGCGATGTCTCCGGGGCGGTCACCTTTACCCTGCCCGCAGAGCCCGATATTCCCACCCACTTTCGTCCCATCACGCCAGAAGAGCTGATGCTGCGCCTCGATCAGCCCGAGATCTGGCCGCTGGAAGTCTGGGATGGTCGCCCCCGCCTCTCGGTTGCGGGTGTGCAGGCCAAGCTCAACGTGCTGCGACTCGAGGGGGCGCTGGGATTTGGTGAGGGCGAGCTCTGTTCCACCCACCTCCTCAAGTTCGAGCACCATCCTCATCTGGTGATCAATGAGTTTGTGACCATGCGGCTGGCCGCGTTGCTGGGCATGCCGGTGGCACAGGTCGAACTGCACAGGGTCGGCCAAGGCGATAAGTCCCACCGAGGCTTGCTGGTGGAACGGTTTGATCGACGCCTCGATGAGGATGGCGTGAGGGTACGTCGTCGTCACATGATCGATGCCTGTCAGGGGCTGGGGTTTCCCGTCGCCCGAAAATATGAACGCAACTTCGGTGACGGGCGGGATGTGGCCCATATTCGAGAAGGAGTCAGCCTGCCACGGCTGTTCAGTCTTAGCGCCCTCTGTGTCAATCCGGCGCAGGCCAGACTGGACATGCTGCAATGGCTGCTCTTCAACCTCTGCGTCAACAATCACGATGCCCACGGCAAGAACTACAGCTTCTTCGTCTCGCGGGCAGGGCTGACGCCCACCCCCTGGTACGATCTGGTCAATGTGGGGCTTTACCCCGAGTTCAACCAGCATCTGGCCATGGCCATCGGCGACGAGTTTGCCCCCGAGGCAGTCAACGCATGGCAGTTGCTGGAGATGGCCGAAGCGTGTGAGCTGCCCAAACGCCTGTTGCAACAGACCTTGCACAAGATGGCCAACGACATCCTTCATCAGCTTGATGCCGCCATCGCCATGGTTGAGACAGACAATCCCGCCGAGCTGGCTTATCTGGCAGGCTACCGAGACGACGTTGAGCGCCGTTGCCACCATTTTCAGGAGCAGGCGACGCTGTTGCCCGAGCTGAAACTGTAGCCGGAGCTTGTCCACCCCCATGGGACGCAACCCAGCCTTGAGCCCATGGCGGGCATTGCCTACAATGACCCACTTTTTATCAAACTCAGGTCTATAAAATGAGCGACAACAAACCAGCACTGCCCGACCATCTGGCGGCCAACCCGCGCAGCCCGCACCATGTGGCGGAGTGTTTCGAGCACGAGATCGGCATTCGCCTCAACGGCAAGGAGCGCACTAATGTCGAGGAGTACTGCATCAGCGAAGGCTGGGTGAAGATCCCCTCCCCCAAGGCCAAGGATCGCTACGGCAACCCCATGCTGATCACCGTCAAGGGTACCGTCGAGGCCTTCTACGCCTAAGCTGCGTATGGCCGCGACGCCCCGAGCAGGGGCACGACCCTGTTATTTCAGAACACCGGCCTAGCGCCGGTGTCTTGTTTTGTGCGGCGCTTGCCGGCGGGCGGCACCATGGGATCGCCAAGCCCGGCATCCCCCAGTCATGATCTGTTGGCGACAAAAAGCCCCGTCTTGCCTTAAAGCGAGACGGGGCTTGTTATTGCTGCGGCTGGCTTGCCGGGCATCGATGCATCAACCCAGCGAGACGAAGATCCCCGCCAGGGTGGCGCTCATCAGGTTGCCCAGGGTGGCGGCCAGCACGGCTTTGAGACCCATGCGGGCGACGTCCTGGCGGCGCTCCGGCGCCATGGTACCGATGGAGCCGAGCTGGATGGCGATCGACCCCAGGTTCGCGAAGCCGCACAGGGCGAAGGTGATGATGATCTGGCTGTGGGCGCTCAGCTCCTGCCTGATGCTGGCAAAGTCCAGATAGGCGACGAACTCGTTCATGATCACCTTCTGGCCGATGAGGGAGCCGGCCGCCATCATCTCATTGCTCGGCACCCCGATGAGCCAAGCCACGGGGGCGAACAGGTAGCCCAGCAGCAGTTGCAACGAGAGATCGGCCCAGCCGAACCAGCCCCCGACGGTGGCAAAGCCCGCGTTGATCATGGTGATGACGCTGACAAACACCAGCAGTATGGTGCCGATGGCCACCGCGATTTTCATGCCGCCCATGGCGCCGCCCGCCAGGGCGTCGATGGCGTTGCTGTAGTCGCTCTTGTCGAGGGTGATCTCGTCCTGCTCGCGCACCCGCTCCTGCTCCGGAACCAGCAGTTTGGCCATCAGCAGGCCGCCGGGCGCCGCCATGAAGGAGGCGGCGATGAGGTATTTGAGATCCACTCCGAGCCCGGCGTAGCCCCCCAGCACCGAGCCCGCCACCGAGGCCATGCCGCAGGTCATCACCGCAAACAGCTCGGAGCGGGTCATGCCAGCCAGGAAGGGACGGATGAGCAACGGCGACTCCCCCTGGGAGAGGAAGATGTTGCCGGTGGCCACCAGGGACTCGGCGCGGCTGGTGCCGAGCAGGCGGTGAATGCCACCCCCCAGCACCCGGATCACCCACTGCATGATGCCAAAGTGATAGAGCACGGCGATGAGGGCACTGATGAAGATCACCAGCGGCAGCACCCGCACGGCGAAGATGAAGCCGTTGCTGGCCAGATCGCCAAACACGAAGCGGATGCCGCTGTCGGCGAAGCCGAGCAGGGCGGAGACGCCGTTGCTCATGGCACCGAGCAGGAGCTGGCCGGGGGGGAAGTAGAGCACCAGGGCGGCCAGGCCGATCTGCAGCGCCAGGGCGCCCAGCACGGTACGCCAGCGGATGGCACGGCGATTTTCACTCGCCAGCCAGGCGATAAACAGGAGGGCCAACATACCGACCAGACTCAATAACAGCGTCATCTTGCACCTATGAAGAGAGGAGATTCATACGGCAGGTCTGCACACAGGTATCGCGGGGACAGTCAGGCGGGAGCGTGCCGACCATGCGACACACAGACCACACACCTGCTGGCTAGTGGCGGGTCCCATCCTGGGGTCATTCACGTTCCG
Source organism: Aeromonas sp. sif2416 (assembly GCF_019218665.1). Taxonomy (NCBI): domain Bacteria; kingdom Pseudomonadati; phylum Pseudomonadota; class Gammaproteobacteria; order Aeromonadales; family Aeromonadaceae; genus Aeromonas; species Aeromonas sp. sif2416. The sequence continues at coordinate 573,585 of NZ_JAHUXC010000002.1, read as the reverse complement.
GGTGACGGCGAGTATCGGGTGACGCCAGCGCCGCCGCGAGGAAATTGCGGCCAACTGGCAGGTCGGGCGGCGATGCTACAGTGATCGCCGTCACAGAAAAAGCGGTAAAACGATTCGCGGGGGCAACAAAATGCAGCCCCCGCCGACGGCATCGATCAGCGCTGTTTTTTTCGCCCGCTATGGAGCCGTTGCAGTCCGGCCCCCGCCAGCACCAGGGCCACGCCGAGCAGATCATTCCACCCCAGCCTGCCGGCCAGGGCATCGAGGGTCACCCCGCCGGTCAGCTGGCCGGTGATGATGAGCAGCGCGCAGGCCAGGGCGCCGACCCGACCGATGGCCCAACTGCTGATGGCCACGAAGATCGCCCCCAGCACACCTCCGAACAGCAGCCAAGGATCGAGCCCGGCGAGGCGCTCCCAGGGCGCCCCCTTGACGATGAGCAGGGCGCCGAGCAGCGCGAAGCCGAGCAGGTGATTGGCCAGCGACGCGCTAAAGGCGCCACGGGCGCTGGCCAGCCGCCCATTCAGGGTGCGCGACAGACTCACTGCGGCGCCATTGAGCAATCCCAGCAGGATCAGGATGGTCATCGTTTCCTCCTAACGCAGCACGATAAGCAGGGCACCAGCCATCACCAGCAGGGTGGCAAGCGCGTCCACCCCTGCCGGGCGGCGACGGGTCAGTCCGAACCAGCCGAAGGCATCGCACAGGGCGCCAAACAGCAGTTGGCCCAGCAAGAGCAAGGCGAGTGTGCCCGCCATGCCGAGCGGTGAGTTCAGACACAATGCCGCCAGCACCACGGTGAGCGCCCCGGGCAGGCCACCGAGCCAGGCCCAGCGCGGCACCGCCTCGGTCGACGTGACCCTGGGGGCGAGGCACCACAGCAGGCCGGCCACCATGGCCCCGACCCCGTGGGCGAGCCAGCTCGCCAGCCAAGGGTCGGTCGCCCGGGCCAGTGCGCCGTTCTGGGCAATCATCAGCGCCAGCAGCAGGCCGGCGACAAAGGCCGCCAGGGCGCCGATGGCCTGGCCGGCATGAACGCGCCTTGCCGGGCGCGCGTCGGTGAGGGTGGGTGGCATGATGCGACTCCTTGTTTGAACACAGGAGCACGATAGATTGTTTTGAGTTCAAGCATAATCTAGCATTCTGGAACAACATTGTTTCCAGTTTGAGAACAACATGAACCAGGATGCCTTCGCCCTGCTCCCCGCCTTCGTCGCCGTGGTGGAGGCCGGCAGCTTCTCCGGCGCCGCCCGCCAGCTTGGCAACAGCAAGTCGGCACTGAGCAAGCGGGTGAGTCAGCTCGAGCAGCTGCTCGGCTGCCAGCTGCTCTATCGCACCACCCGCTCCCTCACCCTCACCGAGGCGGGCGAGCGCTACTTCGAGGCGGTGCGCCACGCGGTACGCCTCGCCGCCGAAGGGGAGGATGCCATCGGCGCCTTGCAGGCGGCGCCGCGCGGCCTGCTGCGGGTGACGGCTCCCATGGTCTATGGCCGGCGCCATATCGCCCCCCTCATCCCCGACTTTCTCGCCCGCTACCCCGAGCTGCAGTTGCAGTTCGAGATGAGCGACGAGCAGCGCGATCTGGTCGCCGAGGGGTTCGATGTGGCGGTGCGCATCGGCGCGCTGGAAGACTCCAGCCTGGTCGCCCGCCACCTCGCCCCCTGCCACAGCACCCTGTGCGCCGCCCCCGCCTACCTGGCGCAGGCAGGCATTCCCCAGATCCCCTCCGACCTCAGCGGCCACAATTGTCTGTTTTATTCCCTGTTTCGGGGCGGTACCCAGTGGCGCCTGCACGGCCCCGAGGGGGAGGTGGGGGTGACGCCCCGCGGCAACTTCGAGGTCAACAACAGCGACGCCATCCACACCGCCCTGCTGGCGGGCCTTGGCATCGGCAATATGCCGGATTTCATCGTGGCCGAGGATCTCGCCGCCGGCCGGCTGGTCGCCGTACTGCCCGCCTACCGGCTGCCCGAGCACGGCGTCTGGTGTGTCTACCCGCGCCGCCGTCATCTGCCCGCCAAGGTGGAGGCCTGGCTGGCGTTTCTCGGCGAGCGACTAGGCCAGGTGTGAGCTCAGGGGCTGGCGGCCCGTCCCCCGATAACCGAAGCGGTTCACGTTTTTTTGCTGCCAAAGGGCGTACAATCGCCAATAACCAAGTTTATGTTTTTATTGAAAAAGCCCCTACGGGTAATGCAATGGCATGGCGCCCTTAACCCTCGGTGGAATTCCATGATGAAAAGAACTGCGATTGCCCTGACCCTGGCCAGCCTGTTGGCGCTGCCGGCGTTTCTCCCCTCTGCTGCCTGGGCTGCCCCGGTGCGCTCCCTGCAAAAAGAGCAGAATTACGATCAATACATCAGCAAGCGCCAGGTGGTGGATCAGCTGCTGGCGGATGCCTGGCAGATCTTCAAGTCACCGGCCCGGGTCTCGACCGCCGGTTTCACCGCCAAGATGCCGAGCAACATGGAGCGGGTCACCGAGCTCTTGCTGCAGGCCTATCAGCTCGAACCCTATCGCACCGATCTGCTCATCTCGGCGGCCAACGCCCAGATCTACAACGGCAACGTGGAGCGGGCCATCAACCTGTTCGAGCAGGCCCTCACCACGGCGCCGGACGACTTGGACCTCAATAGCTACCTCGCCACCTGGCAGCGCTTCAAGGGCGATCAGGCCAAATCTGATGCCTATCTCAAGCGGGTGAGCGAGCTCAATGGCGGGCGCGCCGCCGATCTGCAGCGCCTGTTCGATACCGTTGACCGGGTCAACGCCACCCCGCTCAAGGAGCAGGGGGAGCGCTCACCCAAGCCGGGCAACAGGGCCATCGTCACTTTGGGCTATGCCCTCAACCCCGATGGCAGCATGCACGACATTCTGCTCGGCCGGCTGGAGACCACCCGCTCCCTGGCCCAGGCCAACCCGGCCGCGCTCATCATACTGACCGGCGGCGTGCCCCAGAACCGCCAGACCGAGGGTAAGCTGATGGCGGACTGGCTGGTGAAGAAGGGTATAGACAGATCCCGCATCATCGAGGAGAACTACGCCACCAGCACGGTGGAGAACGCCCTCTACAGCGGCTATGCCCTCGCCCGCCACCAGATCCAGTACGCGACCCTGGTGAGCTCCGCCAGCCATGTGCGCCGGGGCCAGACCCTGCTGGAGATCGCCTGCTGGCAGAGCGGCCCGGCCGGGATCCAGATAGACAGCGTCAGCTACCCGGACCAGCCGCTGTCGACCCTGGCCAAGGTGAGCGACGGCGAGCTGCTCGGCATCTACCGGGATGCCCTGCGCACCTACGGCCTGTGGAGCTACCGCTCGGCCCCGCTGATCGAACGCTAGGCCCCTGGCCCCATCGACAGATACCCGCCGCTTGGCGGGTATCTTGTTTTCCCCCTGTTCTCATCCCCTCATCAGCCCCGCCTATCTGGGTTGCCGCCCCTGAATGATCCGGCTCGATTGCCAGCCAGCAAATAAGTATCCCCGCATTTGAGATATCCATATCTCATTGTTTCATTTCAGTTATTTATCTAAGAACCATAGCGTCTTAATGCAGGTTTCTCGTTCCTTCAGTCAGCGGGTCATTACGGGAAAGATGGCGTCTCCATCCCCGAAATCAGGAACGACATCATGACAGGAAAAGGAACTTCCCTCTGGCTGGCGGCGCTGGCGCTGGTCGTGCAATCCGCCCAGGCGGTCGAGGTCACCGTGGCCTACCAGACCTCGGCCGAGCCCGCCAAGGTGGCCCAGGCCGACAACAGCTTCGCCAAAGAGAGCGGCGCCAAGGTGGACTGGCGCAAGTTTGACAGCGGCGCCAGCGTGGTCAGGGCGCTCGCCTCCGGCGACGTGCAGATCGGCAACATAGGCTCCAGCCCGCTGGCGGTGGCGGCCAGCCAGAACGTGCCCATCGAGGTGTTCCTGCTCGCCTCCAAGCTCGGTGACTCCGAGGCACTGGTGGTGAAGAAGGGGCTCTCGACGCCTCAGGATCTGGTCGGCAAGCGCATCGCCGTGCCCTACAGCTCCACCACCCACTACAGTCTGCTGGCAGCGCTCAAGCACTGGGGAGTCGATCCCACCAAGCTGGAGATTGTGAACCTGCAACCACCGGCCATCATCGCCGCCTGGCAGCGCGGCGACATCGACGGCGCCTATGTCTGGGCCCCGGCCCTCAACAAGCTGACCAAGGAGGGCTCGGTGCTGACCGATTCAGCCCAGGTCGGCAGCTGGGGCGCTCCGACCCTGGATGTGTGGGTGGTGCGCAAGGACTTTGCCAAGACCCATCCCGAGGTGGTGCAGGCCTTCGTCAAGAGCAACCTGGCGGCGCAGCAGGCCTACCTCGACAACCCGGCCGGCTGGCTGGCCCAACCGGCCAATCTGGACAAGCTGGCGAGTTTGAGCGGCGTCTCCGTGGCCGAGGTGCCCGATCTGGTGCGCGGCAACACCTACCTCGGCGCCCGCGAGCAGAGCGCCCAGCTCGGCAGCCTGGTGAACCAGACCATCATAGACACCGCCCGCTTCCTCGAGGCCCAGGGCAAGGTGCCGAGCGCCGCCCCCGACTACAGCCAGTTCGTGACCGATCGCTTCGTCAAGCCCCTGGCCCAATGACCCTGAGGAGAAGACCATGCTGCAGCTCGCCTATGTCTCTGCCGAATACGCCGGCAAGAAGGTGCTCGACAACATCAGCCTGAGCCTGGCCGAGGGCGAGCTGATGGTGGTGCTAGGCCCGTCCGGGTGCGGCAAGACCACCCTGCTCAACCTCATCGCCGGGTTTGAGCCCTGCCAGAGCGGCCAGATAAGCCTGCAGGGCAAACCGGTGAGAGGCCCGGGTGCCGAGCGCGGCGTGGTGTTCCAGAGCGAGGGGCTGCTGCCCTGGCGCAACGTGCAAGACAACGTCGCCCTCGGCCTGCAGCTGGCCGGGGTGCCCCGCGCCGAGCGAAGTGAGCAGGCACTGACCCTGCTGCGTAAGGTCGGTCTGGAGGGGGCGGCCGAGCGCCCCATCTGGCAGCTGTCCGGCGGTCAGCGCCAGCGGGTCGGCATTGCCCGCGCGCTGGCCACCCGGCCACAGCTGTTGCTGCTGGACGAGCCGTTCGGCGCGCTCGACGCCTTCACCCGCGAGCAGATGCAGACCCTGCTGCTGCGGCTGTGGCATGAGGGGCGTCGTCAGGTGCTGCTGATCACCCACGACATCGAGGAGGCGGTGTTCCTGGCCAGCGAGCTGGTGCTGCTCTCCCCCTCCCCGGGCCGGGTGGTGGAGCGGCTGAGCCTGGATTTTGGTCGCCGCTTCGCCGCCGGCGAACCCTGCCGCAGCATCAAGTCCGATCCGGCCTTCATCGAGCGGCGCGAATACGTGCTAAGCCGGGTCTTCAACGAGCGGGAGGCCTTCGCATGAGCATCGCCCTCGCCAGATCCACCGCCGCCGGTCGTGCCCTGCGCTGGCCGCTGCCACGGCGGCTGAGCCTGAGCCTCGCCACCCTGCTCGCCCTGCTGGCCCTGTGGTGGCTGGTGGCCCGGCTCGGCTGGGTCGATCCGCTGTTCCTGCCGCCCCCCGGCCGGGTGCTGGCCCAGCTCGTCACCCTGGCCGGCCCGCAGGGGTTCATGGATGCCACCCTGTGGCAACACCTGGGGGCCAGCCTGCAGCGCATCCTCATCGCCCTGCTGGCGGCAGCGGTGTTCGGGATTGCAGCCGGTCTCGCCATGGGGCTGAGTCCCACGGTGCGCGGCATGCTGGATCCGCTGATCGAGCTCTATCGACCGGTACCGCCGCTGGCCTACCTGCCGCTCATGGTGATCTGGTTTGGCATAGGCGAGACATCCAAGGTGCTGCTCATCTATCTGGCCATCTTCGCCCCCGTGGCCATGGCGACCCTGGCCGGGGTGCAGAGCGCGCAGCAGGTGCGGCTGCGGGCGGCCCGCTCGCTCGGCGCCTCCAGGGTGCAGGTGCTGTGGCATGTGATCCTGCCGGGCGCCCTGCCCGAGATCCTGACCGGGCTGCGCATCGGCCTCGGCGTGGGCTGGTCGACCCTGGTGGCGGCGGAGCTGATCGCCGCCACCCGGGGGGTGGGCTTCATGGTGCAGTCTGCCGGCGAGTTTCTGGCCACCGACGTGGTGCTGGCAGGCATTCTGGTGATCGCCCTGGTCGCCTTCGTATTGGAACTGGGTTTACGCGCACTGCAGCGCAGGCTGACGCCCTGGCATGGTGAAGGACAATGAACGACAAGCTGACCGTCCTCATGGTGATCCTTCACATCGTCTTCGTATTGGAACTGGGCTTGCGAGCCCTGCAGCGTCGACTGACGCCTTGGCATGGAGAAAGCATATGAACGACAAGCTGACGATTACCCCGCTGGGGCCCCACATCGGCGCCGAGATCGCCGGCCTCACCCTGGCCGAGCCCCTGACGCAGGAGCACTTCGAGCAGCTCCATCGCGCCCTGCTCAAATATCAGGTGCTGTTCCTGCGGGATCAGCCCATCAGCCCCAGGCAACAGCGGGCGCTGGCGAACCGCTTCGGGGATCTGCACATCCACCCCGTCTATCCCCATGCGGAGGAGGCCGAGGAGATCATCGTGCTCGATACCCACGACGACAATCCGCCGGACAACGACAACTGGCACACCGACGTGACCTTCATCGAGACGCCGCCGGCGCTGGCCATACTGGCCGCCAAGCAGCTGCCCCCCAGCGGCGGGGACACCCTCTGGGCCAGCGGGATCGCGGCGCTGGCGGCGCTCTCCCCGCCTCTGCAGAAGCTGCTGGCGGGGCTGGAGGCCGAGCACGACTTCACCAAGTCGTTCCCGGCCCACCGCCACAACGGCAGCGAAGAGGAACGCCAGCGCTGGCAGGCCGCCGTGGCCAACAACCCGCCCCTGCGCCACCCGGTGCTGCGCACCCACCCGGTGAGCGGGCGGCAGGCGCTGTTTGTCAACGAGGGCTTCACCAGCCGGCTGCCGGATCTGCCGGCCCGGGAGAGCGAGGCGCTGCTGGGTTTCCTGTTTGACCATATCCGTCGACCCGAATTTCAGGTGCGCTGGCGCTGGCAGGAGAACGACATCGCCATCTGGGACAACAGGGTGACCCAGCACTATGCCAACGCCGACTACCTGCCGGCGCGTCGGGTGATGCACAGGGCCACCATACTCGGGGACAAGCCCTTCTGGCGGCCTTGAGCGAAAGAGATCCACCGGGTGATGCACAGGGCCGCCATGCTGGGGACAAATCCTGCTGGCGGCCATAACGAAGAGGCCCGCCAATGTGGCGGGCCTCTTCTGCTTTCAAGACACCTCAGCCGCGCAGATCCAGCACGGGGCTGAAACCCCCGAAGATCATGCGGGCACCATCGAAGGGCATCGCCAGATTGGCGGGATTGCTCGGGTCCATCCTGGCGTCTTTCATTATCTTCGCCATGGCCTCATCCCGGGTGGCCTTGTCCGGCCACTCCACCCAGGAGAAGACCACGCACTCATCTTCCTTCGCCGCCACGGCGCGGTAAAAGTCGGTCAGCTTGCCGTGAGGCACGTCGTCCCCCCAGCCCTCCAGCACCCGGGTGGCGCCGTATTCGAGGAAGATGGGATCGATTTGCCTGGCGTGATCGATCAGGGCCTGCTTGCTGGCCGTGGGCACGGCGAGCACGAATCCATCTATATATGACATGACACTCTCCTCCTTATTGAGGATCTCAGCATAGCAAGGGGTGCTGCCCGCTGCGCTGCCCAGCATGAGTGCCCGTCAGATCGCCACCAGTCGCTCCAGATCGCTGCGCGTGAGGTGTTTGGTATCCACCTTCACGTAGAGCGAGCGTTCGGCTTCGACCAGCAGCACGTCGCTCACCCCCTCACAGGCGCGGATCTTCTGCTCCAGCGCGGGTGTCGCGGCGACCCCCTCCGGCAGCACTATGCGCAGGCTGCTGACATAGGGCGGCTCCTGCATGGTGAGGCTTATCCCCAGCCAGAGCAGGGCCAGCACGGCGCAGCTGCCAAACACCAGGGGCGCACCGCCGAGGCTGTAGAACAGGCCACCCAGGCTGCCGCCGATGGCGACCCCGATGAACTGGCTGGTGGAGTAGACCCCCATGGCGGTGCCCTTGTAACCCGGTGGCGACTCCTTGCTGATGAGGGACGGCAACAATGCCTCCATCACGTTGAAGCCGATGAAGAAGATCTGCAGCCCGGCGAGCAGGCCCCAGAGCTGCAGGCCGGCCTGCCACAACACCACCTCGGCGACGAGCATCACCAGCACGCAGAGCTGGAAGACCCGTCTCATCTGGCGGCGTTTCTCGGCATAGATGATGAAGGGCACCACGCTGACAAAGGCGATCAGCATGGTGACCAGGTAGGCCTGCCACTGGCTGTCACGGGGCAGACCCGCCTGCTCCAGCAGCGGCGGCAGCGCCACGAAGCTCGACATCAGCAGGGTGTGGACGCAGAGGATACCGAGGTTGAGCTTGAGCAGCCGCGGGTTGGTGAGCACTGTGCGGATCCCCCCCTTCACCAGCGCCGACTCGCGATTGCGCAGGTGGCTGGTCGGGGCCGGCACCCACCACAGGGTGATGCCGATGCCCCCCAGCGCCAAGAGGGCGATCAGCCAGAACAGGCCGGACAGCCCCAGCGCATGGGTGATGATGGGGCCGGTCACCATGGCGATGGCGAAGGTGATGCCGAAGCTCACCCCGATGAAGGCCATCGCCTTGGTGCGGTTCTGCTCGCGGGTGAGGTCCGAGAGCAGCGCCATGACGGCGGCGGAGATGGCCCCGCTGCCCTGCAGGGCGCGGCCGACGATGACCCCCCAGATGGAGTCGCTGAGGGCGGCGATGACGGCCCCAAGGGCGAACATCAGCAGGCCGCCGACGATGAGCGGCTTGCGGCCGATGCGATCGGAGAGCAACCCGAACGGGATCTGGAACAGCGCCTGGGTCATGCCGTAGATGCCGATGGCCAGCCCGATCAGGGCCTCGGAGGCGCCGGCCAGGGACATGCCATAGGTGGTCAATACCGGCAGGACCATAAACATGCCGAGCATGCGCAGGGAGAAGACGGAGCCGAGCGCCCAGGTGGCCCGGCGCTCGCCCCTTGTCATCGTGAAATCATTCATGATGGCCTCGATGAATAAGAGAAGTGGGTGATCACAGGTTGCGGATTATGCAATCTACACGAAGCCCGAGAATATGAGGGAAAACGGACCGGACCCGACGTGGGTCGGCCCACATAATAACAGAGCCGGGAAAGTTCCCGGCTCTGGATTCTACTGATTTTCCTGTGTCATATCACAACACTGGGGCTCGGCTTACCGAAGCCTCAGGGCAGCATGCTCACTAATACCGGCGCTGCGTCCGGCTGGAAGTCCACCGACATCATCACGCTCAGGCAGGTGATGGTGACAATGGAGAACATGAACAACTTGCGGGCCCACAGGGAGTCATCGACCGCCTGCTTGTAACCCGACAGCGCCATCCCCAGCCACCAGACACTCACCGCCGTGGCCACGATCAGATACTTGTAACCGGCATAACCGCCGAGGAACAGCATCAGGGTCGGCACCATAAACGCCAGTATGTAGAGGGTGATATGGTGTTTGGCCACCGAGATCCCCTTCACCACCGGCAACACCGGGATGTTGGCGGCCTGGTAATCCTTGAAGCGGAAGATGGCAATCGCATAGGAGTGCGGCATCTGCCACAGGCTGAAGATCGCCAGCAGGATCAGGGCGCCCGAGTCGAACTGGCCGCTCACCGCGCAGTAGCCGATGACGGGCGGCGCGGCGCCGGAGAGGCTGCCAACCAGGGTGCCATAGACCGAATGACGCTTCATGTAGAGGCTGTAGACCCCCACATAGACCAGGAAGCCGAGCACTGCCAGCAAGGCGGCCAACGGATTGGCCGCGAAGTAGAGCAGTGCAATGCCCGCAACGCCGAGCGCGCTCGCATACCAGAGCGACACGCCAGGGGCGATCAGCCCCTTCACCAGGGCGCGGTTCTTGGTCCGCTCCATGATGCAGTCGATGTCCCGGTCGATGTAGTTGTTGAACACACAACCGGAGGCGACCACCAGTGACACCCCCGCCATGGTCAGGATGAACAGGGGAACGTCCAGGCTCCCCTTGGAGGCCAGCAGGAATCCGCCGATAACCGAGATGAGGTTACCGAAGATGATGCCCGGTTTGGTCACTTGCAGGTATTGCTTCATCATCACACCAACCCGCTTAGTGAACCATCATGTTGACGTTGAGGTTGTACATGATCCACAGGGAACCCACCACCACGATGGCGATGATGAGCACGGTAAACACCAGTGCCACCAGGTTCCAGCGCTCCTCTGACGAGGTGTTCATGTGCAGGAAGTAGGCCAGATGCACGAAGATCTGGACCACCGCCATAGCAACCACGGTACCCAGCACCATGGCATGGGAGGCGCTGCCGTCCATCACCATCCAGAACGGGATCGCGGTCAGGATCACTGACAGCACGAAGCCGATCAGGTAGGACTTGGCGCTGCCGTGGCTGGCGCCGTGATTATCGACTGCATGACTACTCATTTACATTGCCCCCATCAGATAGACCACGGTGAAGACGCAGATCCACACCACGTCCAGGAAGTGCCAGAACAGGCTCAGGCACATCAGGCGAGTACGGTTGCGCTCGGTCAGCCCCTTCTTGGCTACCAGCACCATCATCACGATGATCCAGATAAGACCGCTGGTCACGTGGATACCGTGGGTACCGACCAGGGTGAAGAAGGCGGACAGGAAGCCACTGCGCTGCGGACCGAAGCCCTCGGCGATCAGGTGGTGGAACTCGTAGATCTCCATGGCGATGAAGCCGGCACCGAGCAAGAAGGTCACCAGCAGCCAGCCGTTGACGGCGGCCACCTTGTTCTTGTTCATGGCCAGCATGCCAAAACCGAAGGTGATGGAGCTAAACAGCAGCAGCATGGTTTCGGCGAACACGAACGGCAGCTCGAAAATGTCCTTGCCGCTCGGGCCGCCGGCGGTGCCGTTGACCAGGACTGCATAGGTTGCGAACAGGGTCGCAAACAGGATGCAGTCACTCATCAGGTAGATCCAGAAACCGAACACCTTGGTGGCACCGGCATCATGGTGCCCATGATCGTCATGGGCGCCGTGAGTGTGATGTAGAACGTCAGTTGCCATAGCGTCAGGCTACCTTGTTGATGTTGTCGAAATGCTGACCTTCGATGCGCTCGATCTCGTCAACCTGTACGTAGTAGTCCACATCCTCGTTGAAGCTGTGGATGATCCAGGTGGCGATCATGCCGACGAAGCCGGCGATGGCCATCCACCAGATGTGCCAGATCATGGCGAAGCCAAACACCACGCTGAGGGCGGCGATGACCACACCGGCACCGGAGTTCTTCGGCATGTGGATGGGGGCATACCTGGCCGGCTGCTGGAAGGCAGAGCCGTCCTCTTTCGCTTCCCAGAAGGCGTCGAGACCCTTCACCTTCGGCTCGATGGCGAAGTTGTAGAACGGCGGCGGAGAGGAAGTGGCCCACTCCAGGGTACGGCCACCCCAGGGATCGCCGGTCCAGTCACGGTTCTTCTCGCGGTCACGGATACTGACCACGACCTGAATCACCTGGCACAGGACGCCGATGGCAATCAGGCCGGCACCGCAGGCGGCCACGACCAGCCAGCCGTGGAACTCGGGATCGATGTTCTGGCTGACCCGACGGGTCATGCCCATGAAGCCCAGCACATAGAGCGGCATGAAGGCCACGAAGAAGCCGGTGATCCAGAACCAGAACGCGCGCTTGCCCCAGACGTCATCCAGCTTGAAGCCGAATGCCTTCGGGAACCAGTAGGTGATACCGGCGAAGCAACCGAACACCACGCCGCCGATGATGACGTTGTGGAAGTGGGCGATCAGGAACAGGCTGTTGTGCAACACGAAGTTGGCGGCCGGCACCGACAGCAGTACCCCGGTCATGCCACCGACGGTGAAGGTGATGATGAAACCGACGGTCCACAGCATGGGGGAGCTGAACTCGATGCGACCGCGATACATGGTGAACAGCCAGTTGAAGATCTTCACCCCGGTCGGGATGGAGATGATCATGGTGGTGATGCCGAAGAAGGCATTCACGTTGGCGCCCGATCCCATGGTGAAGAAGTGGTGCAACCAGACCACGAAGGAGAGCACGGTAATGGCCACGGTGGCCCACACCAGGGAGGTGTAACCGAACAGCTTCTTCTTGCAGAAGGTCGCCACGATTTCGGAGAATATCCCGAACACCGGCAGCACCAGGATATACACCTCGGGGTGACCCCAGGCCCAGATCAGGTTGATGTACATCATCATGTTGCCACCCATGTCATTGGTAAAGAAATGGGTGCCGAGGTAACGGTCTGCGGTGAGCAGGGCGATGGTGACGGTCAGGATCGGGAAGGAGGCGATGATCAGGATGTTGGCGCACAGGGCGGTCCAGGTGAACACCGGCAACCGCATCATGGTCATGCCTGGGGCACGCATCCGGATGATGGTGGCAAAGAAGTTGACACCGGTCAGCAGGGTACCCAGACCCGAGATCTGCAGGCTCCAGATCCAGTAATCGACCCCGACGCCCGGACTGAAGTCCACGCCCGACAAGGGCGGATAGGCCAGCCAGCCGGTCTGGGCGAATTCACCGACCGCCAGGGAGACGTTGATCAACACCACGGCCGCGGCGGTAAACCAGAAGCTCAGGTTGTTGAGGAAGGGGAAGGCGACGTCACGGGCACCGATCTGCAGCGGCACTACGATGTTCATCAGGCCGATCACCAGTGGCATGGCCACGAAGAAGATCATGATGACGCCGTGGGCGGTGAAGATCTGGTCGTAGTGGTGCGGTGGCAGTATGCCCTCGCCCCCGGCCGAGGCCATCACCTGCTGGGTCCGCATCATCACCGCATCGGCGAAGCCGCGCAGCAACATGACCATCCCCAGGATGAGATACATGATACCGAGGCGCTTGTGATCCACCGAGGTGAACCACTCTTTCCACAGGTATTCCCACTTGCCGAAATAGGTGATCAGCCCGGCAATGGCCAACCCGCCCAATATGATACCGGCTATCGTGACCATGATGATGGGTTCATGGTACGGGATAGCGTCGAGTGTTAACTTTCCAAACATCGATTATTCCTCGGATCCTGCTTTCACACTCTTGTCATCCATCGGCATGGCCATGTGCCCGGCATGCTCAGCGGAGGTCATGTCGCCATGATCCATGTCGGCCATGTCCATCCCGTCGTCATGCTTGGCGGCAGTTTCGTGCTGCATGCCTTTGTGCTCACCCGGCTTCATGTCACCCATGAACTTGTTGATCACATTGACGAACAGCTTGGGATCGGCGCTGGCGAAGTACTCCACCGGATGGTTTTCGCTCTTCTTGGCCAGCACATCGAACTCGCCCATGGTGTTCAGCATCTTGGGAGACTGCTTCACCTTGGCGACCCAGGCATCGAAACCGGCCTGATCGGTCGTGGCGATGGCCTTGAACTTCATGCCGGAGAAGCCCGCGCCGCTGTAGCTGCCGGAGATCCCCTTGTACTGACCCGCCTCGTTGGCAATCAGATGCAACTTGGTCTGCATCCCGGCCATGGCGTAGATCTGACCGCCCAGTTGCGGAATGAAGAAGGAGTTCATCACGGTGTCGGAGGTCACCCGGAAATTGACCGGGGTATTGACCGGGAAGGCCAACTCATTGACCGAGGCGATACCCAGTTCCGGATAGACAAACAACCATTTCCAGTCGAGGGAAATAACATCGACCTGGATCGGTTTGACGTCCGATTCCAGCGGTTTATAAGGATCCAGCGAGTGGGAAGTTTTCCAGGTAATCACCGCCAGGATGGCGACAATAATGACGGGTACGGTCCAGACAACCGCTTCAATCTTGTTGGAGTGAGACCAATCCGGGGTGTATTTGGCGGTGGTATTGGATGCTCTGTATTTACGAGCAAAGGCCACCGTCATAATAATCACAGGAATCACTACAATTAACATCAGACCGAGTGCGGTTAATATTAGTGACTTCTGTTCCAGACCAACCTGCCCTTTGGGGCTCATCAGAGCCATGTCGCAGCCACTCAGCAAGCCAGCGGTTGCAATCAACAGCAAAGCGCCCAAGCCCCTCTTTACTTCAAAAGGTCTCATGCAATGTCCTCATCGTTTCAAGGCTTATTGGTATAATAAAAATGCAGCATTTTATTGCATCAGACCGGCATGTGAACAACATGAAAAATTAATCCGGAAGTTGTTTTTTGTTTGGTGCGAAGATGCGTTATTTGTTAAACGCTTGACAGTGACGATTTTTATACGATCACAAATTTCTGATTCAGCCTGCATTGCTTTCATTTCGATCCCTCATCGAGCAACAACTGGGCAATACTCTCACTTCCCCTTAATGTTGTCATGGTCAATATGCATCATTTTCTGCTGGTGGATATTCTGACTGCACGCTTTTTAATCAACAAAACCTTGATCTGATCGGGGTAAGTGATGAGATAAAATAATAAATAATTAATCAAACAACTGTGTGATTAACTTCCTGCCATGGTGGGAACGGCGGCAAAAAACGGCCATTAGAGTCCGCCTCCCATCCATGCCTCATAAAAAAGGCCTCCAATGGAGACCTTTCTATCGAGCTTCCCTGCTCCTGTTCACACCAGGTTCATCTCCCTGGATGACAGGGCGGCCATGCCCCTCTCCAGACTCAGCTAAGCGGGTGTTCCATCCGGGTGGCAACGGCAATCCGGTTCCAGGCGTTGATGGTGACTATCTGCATCAGGCACTGGGCCAGCAGAGTCTCGCCGAGCAGCGCCAGTCCCTGCCGATAGACCTCCTCGCTCAGCCCCTGCCCGGCGATCAGAGTCACCTCGTCGGTCAGCGCCAGCACGGCCCGCTCACGCTCATCGAACAGCGGGGATTCGCGCCAGGCGGACAGCGCCAGCAGACGTTGCGGGCTCTCCTGCTGCTTCATCGCCACCTCGGCGTGCATCTGGATGCAGTAGGCGCAGCCATTGATCATGGAGGCCCGCAGCTTGATGAGCTCCTTGAGCCGGGAGGGGATCTCGGTGCCACCGAGATAGGACTCCAGCCCCATCATGGCCTGGATGGCGGCGGGGATCTGCTGGGCGAGCTGGATACGGTCTGACATGGTGCGGCTCCTGTGGCGCTATGCCCGTCTCGGGCGATGACGGCATTGTTCACCTTCTCACCGATGAATAGAATACCGTCACAACCTGCAACAGTTTTGCATTAAACGCAAAGGAGTGTCCGTGCTGGATCGCATTCGTATCCTGGCCCAGGTGGTGGAGTCAGGCAGCTTCTCCCGCGCCGCCCGCGCCCTCAATCTGGCCCCCTCCTCGGTGACCCGCACCATCGACAGCCTGGAGCAACAGCTGGGGGTGCCCCTGTTCAAGCGCAGCACCCGCCAGCTGGTGCTGACCGAGCAGGGGGAGTATTTTCTCGCCCGCTCGGTGCCCCTGCTGGAGGAGGCCGAGCAGCTGGTGCAATCCCTCCAGCCCCTGCACGTGGCGCCCCGTGGCCCATTGCGGGTCTCGGTGTTCGAGAGCTTCGGGGCGGCCTGGCTGGCGCCGCAACTGCCCGCGTTTCTAGCCCGCTACCCCGGGGTCAGGGTCGAGATCGAGTTCGACAACCGGCTGGTGGATCTCGATGCCGACAACGTGGACGTGGCCATTCGCATCGGGCGCCCGACCGACAGCAGCCTGCATGCCCGCCATCTGCTGGCGAACCGGACCCTGCTGGTCGCCTCCCCCACCTACCTGGCGCAGCATGGCGAGCCCGCCCATCCCGATGAGCTGGCCAGTCACAACTGCCTCATCCGCGGCCAGGGCCGTCAGCGCCAGCATTGGTATTTCCAGCGCGGGCCTGAGCGGCGCAAGATCGCGGTGCAGGGCAATCTCGCCTCCGTCGGCGGCACGCCCCTGCTCTGCGCGGCCCAGGCGGGATGCGGGCTCTTGCTGCTGTCGAGCTGGATGGTGCAGCAGGGGATCGACGATGGCAGCCTGCGCCAGCTGCTGCCCGACTGGCAGGCCTCCCCTTACGAGGATCGCCACGACGAGATCTTTGCGGTGTTTCGCGGTGGCCGCTTCTTGAAGCCACAGACCCGCGCCTTCATCGACTTTCTGATCGAGGTGATGGCGCCGCTGCAGGAGGCGGACAGGAAGGCTTGACCGCCTGCTGCCAAGGTGGCCAGGGCGATGGGAAAGAGAGGATGCGAAAATAAGAAAATAAACAGCCGGGCACCTGGCCCGGCTGCGGCTCACGGGGTGTGCATGCCGGCTCTATTTATGCGGCTTGCGCCCGTCCGGGACGGCGGGAGGGGTACGGTAGTCGCCATAGGGGAAGATGTTGCGCAGCCGCTGGGCCACCGGCTCGGGGATGGAGCGGGAGAAGACCAGCCTGACGCCGTTGTCGTCGCGCTGACCCAGGATCCGGCCCCGCACCGGATCCTGCTGCAGGATCTGCTTGGCCTGAGCCAGGAAGCGCGGCGACACCGCGCCTCGCTTCAACTGCACCTTGCCAGGTTGCAGCCGGATCTCGAACAGGGCGCCACGCCCCAGCTTCATCAGCCACCAGATCAGGGCTATCGCCACCAACAAAGACAACCAGGCCATCCGTTTCCCCTTCCCATGCTTAACTTCTGGTCAGTATAGGCCGCGCCGGCCGGTGATTACCTGGCGAGCATCACGCTTTGTCCATCCTGCGGGCGAGCCTCAGCAATCCTTGCCCCAGGCCACCAGCGTCTCGCGATAGAGCGCCAGCAGCGCCTGATCCCGTACCGCCACCCCGACCCGCTGGGCCGGATAGCCCGCCCACTCATCGTGGGGATGCGCCTTGTCATCGAACTTCTGCAGGGTGTGGCCGATGGCGGGGCCACCGTCGATGACCCGCACCGGCCCTTCCCGCAGGGTAAACAGGGTCGGATCGATCACATAGGCGATGGCGGAGGGATCGTGCACATGACAGCCATCCAGGCCGATGCGCTCGGAATAGAAGCGCAGGTAGAAGCGGCTCACCGCCCACAGGAAGCGACCCGGCTCGCCCGCCTCATCCCGCAGCGCATCGAGGTAACGGCTGCTGAAGAAGCTCTGCTGGGTCACGTCCAGCCCGATGATCACCACAGGCCAGGGGGCGGTGAACACCACATCCGCAGCCTCGGGATCGTCGTGAATATTGGCCTCGGCATAGGGGGTCACGTTGCCGCGATGGCCGTTGACGCCAAAGGCGCCGCCCATCACCACCACCTGCTTCACCAGCCCGGTGATCTCGGGCGCCTCCCGCAGCGCCAGCGCCAGGTTGGTGAGCGGCCCTATGGTGACCAGGGTGATCTCGCCGGGAGCGGCCTTCACCGCCTCGACTATGTATTGCCAGGCCGGACGGGGATCCGCGCTGATGGTCACCTCCCCCGCCTCCACATCCCCCAGCCCGCTCGGGCCGTGCACCACTGTGGTCGGCCCGACCGGCTCGCGTCGCAGCGGCGCGGCCGCTCCCTGGGCCACGTCCGCCTTCATGCCGTATTTCTGCTTGAGCCAGAGTGCGTTGCGGGTACCGTTCTCGATGGTGGCATTGCCAAACACTGTGGTGATGGCGAGCAGATCGATGGCGGGGTGTGCCTCGGCAAACAGTATTGCCATGGCGTCGTCGATACCGGGATCGGTATCCAGAATGATCTTGTGGGTCATGGGGCCTCCATACAACAGAACTGCCAGTGTAGCGGCCTTGCGCCCGTTTAACAGCGCAGGGATCACAGCCTCGGAGTTTGCTCTGCTTCAACCCCATCGACCGGCGATATCTTGGGCACACCTGACTGACCGGCAGAGGGCGACCCTGCGCCGAGGGGTCAAACTGCCGAGATTATGGGCAACCGGACGGGGATCGGCCTCCATCGCCTTGTGGGCCGGCGTGCGGGATGGTATCACTTGGCCTCATTGCCACTCATTCCAACCACTTGCCGAGGCACCCTAGTGATCACCCTGATTAAAGAGTCTGACCAGCTGAAGATGCCCTGGAAGAACAAGCAGGGCACCACGGCCCAGATCCTCATCTCCCCCAAGGGGGCGACTCTGGACAAGCTCGACTTCGATTACCGTCTCAGCTCCGCCCCCATCAAGACGGCGGGCCCCTTCTCCACGTTTCCCGGCTACAGGCGCATCCTGCTGCCCATCAGCGGCGCCGGCTTCGTGCTCAACGGTCACCCCTATGCGACCCATGAGGCGGCCCACTTTGACGGTGACGAGGAGACCCACTGCGAACTGCTGAAGAAGGAGGTGACGGATCTCGGCCTCATCTATCATCCCGAGCGCATCAGCGCCAACGTGCGGGTGCTGAATCTGCCCTTCCCGCTCACCCTCACCCTGGAGACGGACAAGACCTATCTCTGCCATCTGCTGAGCGGTCAGCTCAGCGTGCAGGATCGGGCCCTGGCCATCAACGAGACCCTGGTGATCAGCGGCGAGGAGAGCATCAGGCTGGAGTGCCAGAAGAAGACGGCCATCGCCTTCTTTACCCTGCAACGACGCGCATAGCGCGTCGGGTCAGCGTTTAGGCGCGCGCCCCCCGCTGTCGAGGCAGGCCCGCATGCTGTCGTAGGGTTCGTAGTGTTTGGTGCGGCTGTAATAGGTGCCGCCCTGGGGGTGGCAGATGCCGTTGCGGCTCTTCTTGACCGGGGGCTCTGCGGCCAGTGCGATGGCACAGACCAGCATCAGGCAGCCGCTGATGACCCACTTTATGGCGCTCATGGCCCCTTCTCATCGGATTCGTTGCCGGGTCACCTGACCCGGCTTGCGGCCCATTCTACCCCGTCACGGCGAGGAGATACCGCCCGCCAGATCATGAAATTCAGCCATGAATTCAGTTGGTTCGCGCGAGCGAGCGAGCCATAAAAAAAGCCGGGCAAGCCCGGCTTATTCTCAAAACTGGAGGTAGTCTAGCCGACCTTGAAGGAGCCCTTCATCATGGCGAAGTGGCCCGGGAAGGAGCAGAAGAAGGTGAGATCCTTGCCCGCCAGCCCGTCGGTCTTGAAGGTGACGCTGGTGCTCTCGCCGCCCCCCACCAGCTTGGTGTGAGCCAGGATCCTGGCATCTTCCTTCGGCAGGTAGTCGTGATCGACGCCGGCGCTCATGCCCGCGGTGGCGATGGCCTGATAGTCGGCGGTGTTGGCCAGCACCCAGTTATGACCCATGGCCGTCACCGGCATCTTGCCCGTGTGATTGAGGGTCACAGTCACCTCTTTGCAGGTGGCTGGCACGCTCATCTCCTTGAGGTTGTACTGCATGGCATCATTGCCTTCGATGACCAGTGCGCACTCATCGGCCAGGGCCGGTGCCGCCATGCCCAGTGCAGTAAAAATACTCAGAAACAGCAGGGTAATCGCCTTTTTCATCATCTTCTCCTTTGATTGGCAGTGGATGGCAACACGCTTGCCTGAAACTCGCGTCGGCGATGGGCAAAGATGCTGTCAGAATCGATCTTAATTGTACTCAACTGTTGTCAATCGACTATGGCTTTTGCTCAAAGCTGCGGCCCAAGTCACCTGTTTACCCCCGAAACCATTCAACTTTGGAACAGATCTGTCGGGTTAACAGCCTGAGTCGCTTAATTATTTTCCGCCCCGCGCCCGGCTGAAGGCTCGTCAAGCCGGGCCCCGTTGGCTAAGCTGCTCCCCCGTCGACGATTCCCGCGAGGATGCAAGATGCCGTTCCCTTCCCCCACCCTGGCCGCACGCGGCCTGCTGCTGAGCCTGATGCTGATGCTGACCGCCTGCCAGCCCGCCCCGACCCAGCTTCGCATTCAGGGCAAGACCATGGGCACCTTCTACGTGGTGACGGTGAACGACGCCTTCCCGGGGGGAGAAGCGGCGCTGCAGCGCGAGGTCGATGCCCTGCTGGTGCGCATGAATCAGGAGATCTCCACCTATGATCCGGGCTCGATCATCTCCCGCTTCAATCAGGGGCCGGCCGGGGTGCCCATGCTCATACCGGCCAGCATGGCCAAGATAGTGCAGCAAGGGATAGACGCGGGCCAGCTCACCAGCGGCAAGCTGGATGTGACCGTGGGGCCGCTGGTCAACCTGTGGGGCTTCGGGCCGGACAAGCGCCCGGTCAAGCGGCCGACGGCGGAGCAGATCGCCAAAGCCCGCGACCGAGTCGGCATCGACAAGTTGAGCCTGACGACCCAGGATGGCAAATTCCTGCTCGGCAAAGCCATCCCCGATCTCTATCTGGATCTCTCCACCCTGGGAGAAGGGGCGGCCGCGGACGAGCTCGCCGCCCTGCTGGAGGGCAAGGGGGTGAGCAACTACCTCATCGAGGTGGCGGGGGCCGTGCGCAGCGAGGGCCACAACGCCAAGGGCAACCCCTGGCGGGTGGCCATCGTCGAACCCTCGGACCGGCCCGGCGCCATCGAGGACGTGGTGATCCCGAACGGCATGGCGCTCAGCACCGCCGGCAGCTATCGCAACTACTACGAGCTGGATGGCCAGCGTTACTCCCACATCATAGATCCCGCCAGCGGCGCCCCGGTGACCCACAGGCTGGTCTCCGCCAGCGTGATCACCCACACCGCGCTGGAGGCCGACGCCCTCGACACCGCGCTGATGGTGATGGGGCCGGAGCCGGCGCTGGCCTTCGCTAGGGAGCACCGGCTGGCGGTCTATCTCATCGTCAAGACCGAGCAGGGCTTCGAGGCCAGGTTCAGCCCCCAGTTCGCCCCCTATCTGGTCCCCAAACAGCCATAAAAACGAGGCCCCACTGCGCGGGGCCTCGCTGTTTTAAAGACGGTGCTACTCGATGGGAATACGGTGGGGCGCCGGGGTCACTGTCTGTTTGGGTAGCGCCAGGGTGCGTTCATCCTTGCTCTGGCTGTCGTGCTGGCGGACCTCCGCCTTCAGGGTCACCAGCTTGCCGTGCACATCCACGTGGAGGTCCCCCTTCGCCACTCCGGGCTGCTCGGCCCGGTGGTGGAGCGCGCCTTCGGCGACATCAAGCCAGTGGCCGTCGAGGTCAAGTGGACCGACGGGACCCTGATCGCCGACAAGGTGCTCCCCTTCTAATCCCCGCAGCCGGCCGGATCGGCAGACGGACGCGCCGCTCGGCTGCCTGCCCCGTAGAGGACAAACACCAGCACGCAAATCGCGGTCATCACGGTGAACAGGGCCGGGCCGCCCCACACCTGCAGCAGCCAGCCCCCCACCAGGGGTGAGAGCGCCCAACCGAGCCCAGCCAGGGCGCTTGCCCCGAAGTAGCTCCCCTTGAGGTGGGCCGGCGCCATCTCGTCGATGAGCACGTTAAAAAGCGGAAACAACACCGCCTCCCCCACGCTCAACAAGAACACCGCCACCAGCCAGGGCCACAGCAGGGCCGGACTCGACAGGGCGAACAGCACCTGGGCGGCCGCCATCAGCAGGATGGAAAACTGCAGCCGCAGGCTCACCCGCCAGCGCCGGGTCAGGTGCAGCAGGGGGAACTGCAGGGTGATGATGGTCAGCGCATTGGTGCCCACCAGCAGGGCCACCAGGGTCTCCACCTCGGGGGCACCGGCGCGGGTCAGGTACTGGATCAGCGGCGACTCCACCTGGGCGTAGACCAGCGTCATCAGCAGATTGGCGAGGATAAACAGCATGAAGGCCCGATCCCGCCCCACCACCTTGAGCATGGCCCCCAGGGTGAGGCCCACATCCGGCCGGCCGGCGCACTCGCGGCGAAAGCCGAACTGGAAGGCGATGCCGAGCAGACCATAGCTGACGGCCGTCACCACGAAGGTCTCCTGGCGCGCGCCGAGCCCCACCATCACGCCGATGAGGGGCCCCACCCCCGCCCCCACGTTGAGCAGGAAGTAGCGCAGGTGCTGGGCCAGCTCCCGCAGCCCCTTCTCGGGCAGCAGATCCCCCATCAGCGCCTTGCCCGGGGTATCGATGAAGGCGTAGGAGAGGCCGGAGCCAAACACCCCGAGGGCGATGAGCCAGAGGGAGTGGCCAAAACCGAGCAGCAGGTAAGCAACGCACGACAGGGCGCAGCCCAGCAGCAGTATGGTGCGCCGGCCGAGCTGGTCGGAGAGCCAGCCGACGTAGAAGCCGATGAGGCAGGAGAGCACAGCCGCGCCGCCCAGCAGCATCCCGATGCCGGAGGCCGACAGCGCGTACTCCCGGTAGAGCAGGATGGAGAGGAAGGGCCAGACCATGAAGAAGCTGGTGCGCACCATGAAGGTGCCCAGGATCACGATCCAGACCAGAGGGGGAAAGGGGGGCAGGCGCATGGGAACTCCTTGTCACGCAATGGCAGCATAGCCGCAGGGAAAAGCATTAATTGGTATCAAAAGACACCCATTTACACAATCCCCGCTCATAAAAAATGCCGCCCCGAGGGACGGCTGCTGATCCGGCCGGCGTCACACCAAATGGAAACCTTGATGCGCTGGATGTTGCGGCTCAGCTCATCGGATACCGCACCCTGCTGGCCGCAGACGCTGGCGATCTGGATCCCCAGCTCGGCGATGCTGGTGGCCTTGTCGGCGCGCCCCTGCAGGGAGGCGATGGCCTCGCCAGGGCGCACCGGCTGGCGGTCTATCTCATCGCCAAGACCGAGCAGGGGCTCGCGGCGAGCCATACCCCCAGTTCACCCCCTACCTGGTCCAGAAGAAATCATGAACGGCGGGGCTTTACGTAAAAACCGCGGCGCCACCCCATGTTCAATTGCCTGGCTGCGGACTTTGGTGGCACACTTCAGTCACCCGCCCGCAGCGCCCCGACCCAAGCAGATGCAGACTCCCGAGCCAGAGAAGAAAGCCCAGCCCAAATCCAGGCGCATCCTGCTGGTCAACGAACAGCGATCCTTCCAGATGATGATGAAGGCGATGCTGATCAACATCGGCATCAACCGCATCACCTATGTCAACTCGGCCGACGAGGCGCGGCGCCGCTGCCAGAAGGAGAGCTTCGACATCTATCTGCTCGACTACGAGCTGGGGGCCGGTGAGAACGGCCGCCAGTTGCTGGAGAGCCTGCGGGATCAGCAGCTGATCCCGCCCCAGAGCGTGGTGATCATGGTCAGCAGCGACGGCTCTCGCGCCATGGTGCTGAGCGCCCTCGAGGCCGAGCCCGACGAATACCTGATGAAGCCCTTCTCCCAGGAGCAGTTCTCGTTTCGTCTCAAACGCGCCCTCGCCCGCCGTCAGGCGCTGGAGAGCGTCTTTATCGCCCTCACCAAGGACGATCCATCGGCGCTCATCGAGGCCTGCGCCGCCCAGGCCGATACGGTGCCACGCTTTGCCAACTTCTGCCGCTGCCTGCAGGCCGACACCCAGCTCAAGCTCGGCCAGGCCAGGGAGGCGCGCAGCCTGATGCGCCAACTGCTGGCCGGGCAGGAGAACAGCTGGGCCAGGCTGACCCTGGGCAAAGCCTGTCACACGCTCGGGCTGCACGAGGAGGCGGTGAGCCACCTGCTGGCGACCCTCAAGAACACCCCGCTGATGGTGGAGGCCCACCTCTGGCTGGCGGAATCCCAGCTGGCGCTCGGCAAGGGGGAGCTCGCCCAGCAGGAGCTGCGGCGGGCGGTGGACATCTCGCCCCAGTCGGTGCAGCTCTCCCGCCGCCTGGCGGAGGTGTGTCTGCTGCGCCACGACTACGGCCAGGCCAAGGATGTACTGCTCTCCCTCATCGATCTGTCGCGCAACTCCATCCACCGCACCCCGCACTACCTGGGGGCCTACATCCAGACCCTCACCCTCTATGCCCTCAACAGCAACGACAGCTACCACATCGCCAACCTGCAGAAGCAGGTGAACTCGGCGCTGTCACGCATTCGCGATTCGCTGATGATGGCGGAGTTCAACTACCCGGTGTTCGAGCAGATCTGCCAGGCCAGGGTGCAGATCGCCCTCGGCGAGCTGCTCAAGGGCAAGAAGATGCTCTATCGCGCCAACCAGAACTGGCTGGATCGGCCGGAAACCATGCCCCCCGCCCTGCTCGGCGAGACCATACTGGCGCTCTACCAGCTCGGCGAGTTCGAGTACGCCGAGAGCCTGCAGGCGCTGCTGGCGGAGGATGAGGATCGGCTGCTCACCACCTGCATCCAGGTGACCCGCGACGACAAGACGGTGCAGGAGCGGCGCCAGCGCTATCAGCAGCTCAACGACCTTGGTATCAAGGCCTATCAGGGCGGGGAGCTGGAGCAGGCCCTCGGCCACTTTCGCGAGGCGCTGCGCCGGGCCCCCGCCAATACCGGCGCCGCCCTCAACAAGATCCAGGTGCTGTTGCAGCTGATGCAGAAGAACCGCAAGAGTCCGGAGTTCGGCGCCGAGTGCAAGGAGACCCTGGAGGTGCTGGAAGGCATCCCCTTGAATCCCGCCCAGCAGGATCGCTTCCGCAAGCTGCGCCAGGAATTTAACCAGTTCAACTAGCCAGCCGGGCCGACGCCTCACCTATGCTGATACAGACTCAGCAAGGAGAGGCGACAGCATGGCGATGTGCCGATATCTGGTGGCGGATGGCCGCCACTGCAGCGAAGAGGCGGGGGAGCACGACTTGTGCCGCTGGCACGACCCCCAGGCAGATCATCAATCCCCCGACACCGCCCAGGCGCTGGAGAACTACGTTCGCCAGGGCGGGCTCTGCCACGGCCTGCAACTGGCCCGCGCCGAGCTGGCCGGCCTCAACCTGGTGAACAAGCAGGATCCCCAGGGCTTTCTGCTGGAGCAGTGCAACCTCTATCGCGCCAACCTGCGGGGCGCCCACCTCTACGGCATCCGCTTTCGCGGCGGCAGCCTGATGAAGGCGGATCTCAGCGACGCCAACCTGCACTGCGCCCAGCTGCACGACATCAACCTGCTCGGCCTGCGCTGGAAGAATACCCGGCTCGACAATCTGGATACCGGCAAGCGGCTGATGCAGGACCGCAAGGGGCGCAAGGAGCGGGATCCGGCGCAGGCCCGCATCTGGTTCAAGGAGGCGGAGGAGACCTACCGGGATCTGCGCAAGGCCTCGGAGGCCCAGGGCATCTTCACCATGTCCGGCCGCTACATCCAGCAGGAGCTGACCATGCGCCGGCTGCAGCTGCCGCTCTGCTCCTACCAGCGTTTCGCCTCCTGGATAGTGGATCTGTTCTGCGGCTACGGCGAGGCGCCGATGCGGGTGGTGCTGTTCTCCCTGCTGCTGATCCTCATCTGCAGCATCTTCTACTTCTTCTTCGGCCTGAGCTTCAACGGCAACCACCTCATCTATCGCCCCGAGGCGTCCCTCGAGCAGAACGCCATCTTCCTGCTGGAGTGCCTCTACTACAGCGTGGTGACCTTCACCACCCTGGGCTACGGCGACTTCACCCCCATCGGCCTGTCGCGGATCTTTGCCGCCTTCGAGGCCTTCACCGGCAGCTTCACGCTGGCGCTGTTTGTGGTGGTGTTTGTCAAGAAGATGACCCGCTGAGGAAGCCAGCCCCTGGCGCCGATGGCCGACCCGATCGGCCGCGGCCGGACAAGCCGCATCCACTCGGCCCCTGAACTTGCATCCAGACCGGATTCCTAGTCCAATAGCGACTAATAAAAACGACATGAGCATCCCGGACATGAAGATCATCTCTTTCAATATCAATGGCCTGCGCGCCCGTCTTCATCAGCTGCAAGCCATCATCGACAAGCACCAGCCGGATGTGATCGGCCTGCAGGAGATCAAGGTACACGACGATGCCTTCCCGGTGGCCGACGTGGAGGCCATGGGCTATCACGTGGTGTTCCATGGCCAGAAGGGTCACTACGGGGTGGCCATCATGAGCAAGCAGCCGCCCCTCGAGGTGCAAAAAGGCTTCCCGACCGATCCCGAGGATGCCCAGCGCCGCATGATCATGGCCAGCTTCAAACGCGAGGACGGCTCCCTCATCAAGGTGATGAACGGCTACTTCCCGCAAGGCGAGAGCCAGGATCACGAGACCAAGTTCCCGGCCAAGCAGAAGTTCTATGAGGACTTGCAGCACTACCTGGAGACCCACCACACCCCGGACGATCCGCTGGTGCTGATCGGCGATGTGAACATCTCCCCCACCGATCTCGACATCGGCATCGGCGAGGCGAACCGCAAGCGCTGGCTGCGGGATGGCAAGTGCTCCTTCCTGCCCATAGAGCGGGAGTGGATGGAGCGTCTGAAAGGCTTCGGGCTGACCGACACCTTCCGCGCCGCCAACCCCACAGAGTGCGAGCGTTTCTCCTGGTTTGACTACCGCTCCAAGGGCTTTGACGAGAACCGCGGCCTGCGCATCGATCTCATCATGGCGTCCAATGCGCTCAAGGACAAAGTGACCGAGACCGGCATCGACTACGAGCTGCGCGGCATCGAGAAGCCGTCCGATCACGCCCCCATCTGGGCCTGCTTCGCCTGACCCCTCGCCAGTGGGGGCGCCCTGCCCCCACTGCTTCCCGCCTGACTCCCGACCTCCCCTCGTCAGGGATTGTCGTAATCCTCCCGCTTTCCCCCCTGTAGATCCTGTATGGAGCCGACAACTTCCCCTGCCGAGCAGCTCCAGTTCAACTTTGTCACTTTATTATTAAAAAACCCGCATATATCAAGATGTTGAGTTTGTAAACATGATGTTGTCCAGGTTTGTTAATAACAACGAAAAAGCGGGCCGTCGCGGCCCGTCCAGCCAGCGTGTAGGAGTGAAGGATCACCCCAACGGGCTGCGAGTATTGCGACGCGGTTGCATCGCCCTGGCGCTGGCCGGCGCCCTGACCGGCTGTGGCGACGACGCCGCCAGCCAGGTCCAGGCGCCGCCCCCGGTGCCCGTGGTGGTGGCCGAGGTCAAGCTGACCGACGTCCCGCTCACCACCGAGATGGTGGGGGAGACCGCCGGCTTTCGTGAGATCGATGTGCGCTCCCGGGTGAACGGCATCCTGCTGCAGCGCACCTACATCGAGGGTCAGCCGGTCACCGCCGGTCAGGCCCTGTTCCTGATCGACCCCGAACCCTACAAGGTGGCGCTGGAGCAGGCCAAAGGCACCCTGGCCCAGGAGCAGGCGCGCCTCAACAAGGCCCACGCCGATCGGGATCGCATCATCCCGCTCTACAAGCGCCAGGTGGTGAGCCGGCAGGATTACGACACCACCATCGCCAACTACGAGGCGGCCGTGGCCAGCCACCAGGCGGCCAAGGCCAAGGTGAAGGAGGCCCAGCTCAACCTCAGCTACACCCAGGTGACCGCCCCCATCAGCGGCATGGCGAGCAAGAGCTCCCAGTCCGAGGGCAGCCTCATCGCCACCGGCGGTGACAGCGGCCTGCTCACCACCATCACCCAGTTCGATCCGCTCTACGTGAACTTCTCCTACTCGGAGCAGGATCGCCTGAACTTCGAGAACTCGGTGAAGAAAGGGCTGATCGAAGCCAGGGATGCCACCAACTGGCGCACCCATATCCGTCTCGCCGACGGCTCCGTCTACCCGCAGGCGGGCAAGCTCAACTTCTCCGACAGCCGGGTCGATCCGCAGACCGGCACCATCCGGGCCCGCGCCATCTTCGATAACCAGGAGGGCAAGCTGCTGCCCGGCCAGTTCGTGCGCATGACCATAGAGCTCGGCCTGCGCAAGCACGCCATAGTGGTGCCGCCGCGCGCCATCGTCCAGTCCCAGGCCGACCGCATGGTGATGGTGATCGATGCCGACAACAAGGTGGTGCCGCGGCCGGTCAAGCTCGGCCAGAGCGTGGACAGCGGCGTGCTGATCGACAGCGGCCTCGAGCCCGGTGAACGCTACATCGTCGAGGGGCTGATGAAGGCTCGCCCGGGCGCCGTGGTCAAGCCGGTCTCGGCCGCCGAGATGAAGGCGATCAACGCCAAGATGGTCAGCCAGATCGCGGCCAAGTAAGGAGTTCGTATGTTTTCCAAGTTCTTCATCGAACGCCCCATCTTCGCCAGCGTCATCTCCATCATCATAGTGCTGGGCGGGCTGGCGGCGATGCGAGCGCTCCCCATAGAGCAGTACCCGCAGATCACCCCGCCGGTGGTCTCGGTCACCGCCTTCTACCCCGGGGCCACCCCTGAGGTCATCTCCCAGACGGTCGCGGCGCCCCTCGAGCAACAGATCAACGGGGTAGAGGACATGCTCTACATGCAGTCCGGCTCCGCCTCCAACGGTCAGATGAACCTCAACGTCTACTTCGAGATAGGCACGGATCCGGATCAGGCCACCATCAACGTCAACAACCGGGTCAGCGCGGCCATGGCCCAGTTGCCGGAAGAGGTGAAGAAGCAGGGGGTGACGGTCAAGAAGAAGTCGACCTCCATCCTGCAGGTGGTGACGCTGCAATCCCCAGGCGGCACCTTCGACACCACCTATCTGTCGAACTACGCCCTGCTCAACATCATCGATGAGCTCAAGCGCATCCCCGGGGTCGGAGACACCACCCTGTTCGGCGGCACCGACTACGCCATGCGCATCTGGCTGCGGCCGGACCGGCTGGCCCAGCTCGAGCTGACCCCGAGCGACGTGATCGGCGCCATCCGCGAGCAAAACACCCAGTTCGCGGCCGGCAAGATCGGCGCCCAACCCACCACGGCCCCGGTCGACTTCACCTACACGGTGCAGACCAAGGGACGGCTCGAGGATGTGCGCGAGTTCCAGAACATCATCATCCGCTCCATGCCGGATGGCTCCAAGATCCGGGTGAAGGACGTGGCCAGGGTCGAGCTCGGCGGCAAGGACTATGACCTGCTGGCCAAGGCCAACGGCAAGCCCGCCATCGGCATCGCCACCTATCTGCAGCCGGGCGCCAACGCCGTGGCGGTCGCGGATCAGGTGCATGCCACCATGGCGCGACTCAAGGAGCGCTTCCCCCAGGACATCGAGTACCAGATCCCCTACGACACCACGGAGTTCGTGAAGATCTCCATCGAGGAGGTGGTCTACACCCTGTTCGAGGCGATAGTGCTGGTGTTCGTGGTGGTCTACCTGTTCCTGCAGAACCTGCGCGCCACCCTGATCCCCTGCATCGCGGTGCCGGTGTCGCTGATCGGCACCTTCGCCGGCATGCTGCTGCTGGGCTTCTCCATCAACCTGCTGACCCTGTTCGGCATGGTGCTCGCCATCGGCATAGTGGTGGATGACGCCATCGTGGTGCTGGAGAACGTCGAGCGGATCATGCAGGAGAAGAAGTGCTCGCCCAAGGAGGCCGCCATCCTCGCCATGCAGGAGGTGTCGGGCCCGGTGGTCGCCATCGTGCTGGTGCTGTGCGCCGTCTTCCTGCCGGTCGCCTTCATGGGCGGCATGACGGGGGTGATGTACAAGCAGTTCGCCATCACGGTGGCGGTGTCGGTGGCCATCTCCGGCCTGGTGGCGCTGACCCTGTCGCCGGCCCTGTGCGCCGTGCTGCTGAAGGAGGGCCATCACAAGCCGGCCCGCTTCTTCGTCTGGTTCAACAACGCCTTCGATGGCCTGACCCGCCGCTACGTGCGCGGGGTGGCCTTCCTCAACCGCCGGGTCGGGGTGGCGTTCACCATCATCGCGCTGATCCTGGTCTCCATCTACGGCCTGCTGATGAAGGTGCCGGGGGAGCTGGTGCCGAACGAAGATCAGGGCTACCTGCTCTCCGCCATCATGTTGCCGGACGCGGCCGCCCTCACCCGCACCCAGGCGGTGGCGAACGACTTCGACCGCATGGCGATGGCGAACCCCAACATCAAGGACGTCATCACCTTCTCGGGCTTTGACATCCTCTCCAACGCCATCATCAGCAACAGCGGCATCAGCTTCATCACCCTCAAGGACTGGCGCGAGCGCCAGGGCGAGGGGCAGGACTCCTTCTCCCTGGCCAAGACCCTCCAGGGCATGAGCCTGATGGGGCTGGCGGACGGCTTCGTCGCCTCCTTCAACCCGCCTCCCATCACCGGCATGTCCACCACCGGCGGGCTGGAGGCCTACCTGCAGAACCGCAGCACCGGCGATGCCCAGGCCTTCTCGGCCGAGGTGCAGCGCTTCCTCGAGGCGGCGAAGGCGCGTCCCGAGTTCGCCAGCGTGACCAGCACCTATCGCGCCAACGTGCCCCAGGTCTACCTGGATCTCGACAGGGAGAAGGCCAAGGCGCTGGGGCTGCCCATCAACGCGGTGTTTGACACCATGCAGGCCACCTTCGGCCAGGTCTATGTCAACGACTTCAACCAGTTCGGCCGCACCTACCGGGTCCAGCTGCAGTCCGAGGCGGACTACCGCGCCAAGAAGAGCGACATCCGCAACGTCTATGTGCGCTCCAACAAGGGGGAGATGATCCCGCTCAGCAGCCTGGTGACGGTGCGTGACGCCACCGGCCCCGAGCTGGTCGAGCGCTTCAACATCTTCCAGGCGGCCAAGATCATGGCGCAACCGGCGCCGGGTTACAGCTCGGGTCAGGCCATAGCCGCACTGGAAGTCGTGGCAAACGACACCCTGGGCAACGACGCCAAGCTGGAGTGGACCGGCTCCGCCTACCAGGAGAAAGCCTCCGCCGGCAGCGCAGGCACCGCGTTCGGCTTCGGCATAGTGATGATCTTCCTCATCCTGGCCGCCCAGTACGAGCGCTGGAGCCTGCCGTTTGCGGTGATCACCGCGGTACCCTTCGCCCTGTTCGGCGCCCTGCTCGCCACCTGGGCGGTGGGGCTCACCAACAACGTCTACTTCCAGATAGGGCTGGTGACCCTGGTCGGCCTGGCCGCCAAGAACGCCATCCTGATCGTGGAGTTCGCGGTGATGAAGCACGAGGAGGGGATGAGCCTGATCGAGTCGGCGCTGGAGGCGGCGAGACTGCGTTTTCGCCCCATCATCATGACCTCGCTGGCCTTCATCCTCGGCTGCGTGCCGCTGGTGACCTCGAGCGGCGCCGGTGCCGCCAGCCGTCATGCCCTCGGCTGGCCGGTGATCGGCGGTATGCTGGCGGCGACCTTCATCGCCACCTTCTTCATCCCGCTCTTCTTCCGCCTCATCATGAAGCGATCGGAGTCGCGAGCCCAGCCCCCCAAACCCTGACCCTGAGCCCCCGCCGATGCGGGGGCTTTTTTGTCTGCCCCTTTTATCTGCCCCTCGCCATTTCCCCTTCCGGATCACCTATTTGCCGCTCCACTGCCGCCATACCTTGACCTTCTCCTGTAGGTAAGGTTTACATTTCACCTATCCGTCAGAGGGAAAGCATCCATGTTGTCATCGAGATTGCCCACAGAGCTCATCGCCCGGCTGTTGCTGGCGCTGGTGCTCGTCTGCAATCTCACGCTCTGCATCAGCTGGCATGGCGCGGCGACGGCAGAGATGGCCATGGCCACCGACACCCTGGTCATGACCGACGCCGCAGAGATGTCGTCCGCCATGCAGGGACTGCCCTGCCACGATGCCGGCAACGGCATGACCGGCGCCAGCATGAGCCAGGGAGACTGCCAGATGCACGGCGGCCTCACCTCGCAGGGTGGGATGGGTATTCCCCTGCTGGCGGCGCTGCTGACCCTGTTTGCCCTGCCCCTGTTGCTCATGCCCCGCCCGGGCGCCGCCGCGTCACTGCTGGATCAGTGGCTGCGGGATCCCTTGCTGCGCCTGCGTGGCACCCATCCCCCCTCCTGGCCCAGACGGCATCTGATGCTCTCTGTGCTGCGCCATTAGCGCGATCTTCTCCCCCTGCAAGGAAGTGGCCTGGCCCGACCTTGCACGCTGTGCCGTGCACCTGCTGATCCGTCGGCGGTGCTCCGTTTGCCGCCCCGTTCGTACGTTGTGAGAGGCAAGCCTGCCCAAGCGGGCACGCCTGTCCGGGTCTGAGAGACCCGCACTCCGACGACGACCCGGCGGCCCGACACGAGAGAAGATGTACCATGTCACCAGCCAACTTTGTCGCCTCCCCGGGCGCCCCGTCCTCCTGCACTTTCTGCATGCAGATCCGCGCCGGAGGCTTGCTATGAACAAGAGCCTGCTGATGTCCGCGCTGCTGCTCGCCCTCGGCGCCGGCGGCGGCTACTGGGCCGCCAGCCAGACCGCCGGCAGTGGGCCTGAGGCGAAGGCCCCGCTCTACTGGGTCAACCCCATGGATCCCCGCGATAGGCGCGACGCCCCCGCCAAGGACAACATGGGGATGGACTTCATCCCCGTCTATGAGGAGCAGAAGAGCGGCTCCCCCGGCACCGTCACCATCAGCCCCGAGATCCAGCAGAACCTGGGAGTACGGCTCGCCAAGGTAGAGCGCCTGCCCCTCCACCAGCAGATCGAGACGGTCGGCTACGTGGGCTACGACGAGGAGCGGCTGGAGGCCATCAACGCCCGCATGGCGGGCTGGATCCGCACCCTCGCCATCAAGAACGAGGGCCAGCGCATCGCCAAGGGCAGCTTCATCTACGATCTCTACGCGCCGGATCTGGTCAACGCCCAGCACGAATACCTGCTGGCCCTCAACACTGCCAACCCGCTGCTGCTGCGCGCCGCCGAGGGCAAGCTCAAGTCCCTGCGGGTACCGGCGGATCAGATAGCCACCCTCAAGCGCACCCGCCAGGTGAGCGAGACGGTGCGCATCTATGCCCCGAGCAGCGGCTATGTCTCCGAGCTCAAGGTGCGCGAGGGCCAGTACGTGGAGCCCGCCGCCGCCCTGTTCAACATCAGCACCCTGCAACAGGTGTGGGTCAGCGCCGAAGTGTTTGAGCGCCAGGCCGGCCAGCTGAAGGTGGGCGACCCTGTCACCATGACCCTGGATTACGCCCCCGGCCGGCGCTGGCAGGGCAAGGTGGATTACCTCTACCCCACCCTGGACGCCGCCACCCGCACCCTCAAGGTGCGGCTGCGCTTCGACAACCCGGACGAGTTCCTCAAGCCCAACATGTTCGCCAAGGTGAGCATTCGCAGCGGCAAGGGCGAGCCCCAGATGGTGGTCCCGAGTGAGGCGGTGATCCGCACCGGCAGTCAGAACCGGCTGGTGCTGGCGCTGGGGGATGGCGGCTTCAAGTCGGTGGCGGTCACCCTGGGCGCCCAGTTCGGTGACAGGGTCGCCATCCTGGACGGGGTCGAGCCGGGGGACAACATAGTCTCCTCGGCCCAGTTCCTGCTCGACTCCGAATCCAGCATCGACTCCGACTTCCAGCGCATGACGGCGGTGCGGCCGCAGCAGATCTGGACCCAGGGGGAGATCCAGACGCTGGATCTGGCGAGCCGCACCCTGACCGTCGCCCACCAGCCGATCCCCGAGTGGCAGTGGCCCGCCATGGAGATGGACTTCGCCGTGGCAGATGGCGTCGACATGAGCAAGCTCGCCCAGGGGCAGCGCCTGCACCTGCAGGTCGAGCAGCAGGGGGATGAGTACCGCATCGTCAACATCCATGTCGAGGATGCCCCCGCCAGCCAGACCGCGCCCGCCAAGGATGAGATGAAGGGCATGGAAGGCATGGACCACAGCCAGCACCAGATGGGGGACAAGCCATGATCCCTTCCATCATCTGCCGCTTTGCCGGCAACCGAGTCCTGCTGCCTGCGCGCCAAGCGAGAGGAGTCAAGCCATGATCCCATCTGTCATCCGCTGGTCCGTCGGCAACCGCTTCCTGGTGTTGCTGCTCACCCTCATGCTGACCGCCTGGGGGCTCTGGTCGGTCAAGCAGACCCCGGTCGATGCCCTGCCGGATCTCTCCGACGTGCAGGTGATCATCAAGACTTCCTACCCGGGCCAGGCGCCCCAGGTGGTGGAGGATCAGGTCACCTACCCGCTCACCACCGCCATGCTGGCGGTGCCGGGCGCCACTACGGTGCGCGGCTACTCCTTCTTCGGCGACTCCTTCGTCTATGTGCTGTTTGACGACAGCACCGATCTCTACTGGGCCCGGGCCCGGGTGCTGGAGTACCTGAGCCAGGTGGCCCCGAGCCTGCCCGGTTCGGCGCAGCCCCAGCTCGGCCCCGACGCCACCGGGGTGGGCTGGGTCTACCAATACGCCCTGGTGGACAGGAGCGGCAAGCACGATCTGAGCGAGCTCACGTCGCTCCAGAACTGGTTCCTGAAATACGAGCTGCAGACGGTGAACGGGGTCTCGGAGGTGGCGACCGTGGGCGGCATGGTGCGCCAGTACCAGGTGCGGGTCGATCCCGACAAGCTGCGCGCCTACGGCATCCCGCTCTCCCTCATCCAGACCGCCATCGAGCAGGGCAACCAGGAGACCGGCGCCTCCGTCATCGAGATGGCGGAAGCCGAGTATATGGTGCGCTCCAACGGCTATCTGAAGAGCGTCGAAGATCTCAAGCAGATACCCCTCGGCACCCAGGTGCGGGGCGCCCCCCTGCTGCTGGGAGACGTGGCGGATGTGGTCACCGGCCCCCAGAGCCGGCGCGGCGTCGCCGAGCTCAACGGCGAGGGCGAGGTGGTGGGCGGCATCATCGTCATGCGTTTCGGCGAGAACGCCCAGCGCACCATAGACGGGGTCAAGACGCGGCTGCGCGATCTCAAGAGCAGCCTGCCGGAGGGGGTGGAGGTGGTCACCGTCTACGACCGCTCCGATCTCATCCAGCGCGCCATCGACAACCTCTCCGGCAAGTTGATCGAGGAGTTCGCGGTGGTGGTGCTGGTCTGTCTGGCCTTCCTGTTCCACCTGAGATCCTCGCTGGTGGTGGTCATCACCCTGCCCATCGCGATTCTGGTGGCCTTCATCGTCATGCACCTGCAGGGGATCAACGCCAACATCATGTCCCTTGGCGGCATCGCCATCGCCATCGGCGCCATGGTGGATGGCGCCATCGTGATGATAGAGAACGTCCACAAGCATATGGAGCGCACCGAACTCACCGACAAGAACCGCTGGCAGGTGATCGTCGAGGCGAGCATAGAGGTGGGGCCCGCCATCTTCTTCTCCCTGCTCATCATCACCATGAGCTTCCTGCCGGTGTTCGCGCTGGAGGCGCAGGAGGGGCGTATGTTCCATCCCCTCGCCTACACCAAGACCTACGCCATGGCGGCGGCGGCCGGGCTCTCCATCACACTCGTTCCAGTAATGATGGGGTACTTTATCCGCGGCAAGGTGCTGGCGGAACAGGCCAACCCCCTCAACCGCTGGCTCAGTCAGGGCTATATCCCGCTGCTCAACGCCGTGCTGGCCCGCCCCAAGACCACCTTGCTGCTGGCGCTGGCGGTGACCGTCATCGGTTTCTGGCCCCTCAGATATCTGGGGTCCGAGTTCATACCGCCGTTCGATGAGGGGGACATCATGTACATGCCCACCACCGCGGCCAACATCTCGGTGGGCAAGGCCAGGGAGATACTGCAGCAGACCGACAAGCTGATCCGCACCGTGCCCGAGGTGCAGAACGTGTTCGGCAAGGCGGGGCGCGCCGACAGCGCCACCGACCCTGCCGATCTGGTGATGATGGAGACCAGCATCCAGCTTAAAGATCGCGACCAGTGGCGCCCCGGCATGACCCCGGAGAAGCTGAAGGAGGAGCTCGACTCCCTCATCCAGTTCCCTGGCCTCACCAACGCCTGGGTCCCCCCCATCAAGACCCGCATCGACATGCTGGCCACCGGCATCAAGACCCCGGTCGGCATCAAGATAGCCGGGCCGGATCTCAAGGTGATCCAGCGACTCGGCCAGCAGCTCGAGCAGATCGTCGGCAAGGTGGAGGGGGCGGCCTCGGTCTATGCCGAGCGGGTGGCCGGTGGCCGCTACGTCAAGGTGGACATAGACAGACTCAAGGCGGCCCGCTACGGCCTCAACATCGCCGACGTGCAGGCGGTGCTGGCTACCGCGGTCGGTGGCATGGACGTGGGTCAGACCATCGAAGGCCGCGAGCGCTACCCCATCAACCTGCGCTATCCCCAGAGCTACCGCGACTCGGTAGGCAGCCTGGAGCTGCTGCCGCTGGTGACCCCCAAGGGGGAGCGGATCGCCCTGGCGGACGTGGCCCGCGTCTACATCAGCGACGAGGCCCCCATGCTGCGCAGCGAGAACGCGCGCCTGAATGGCTGGGTCTACGTGGATATCCGCGAGCGGGACATCGGCTCCTTCGTGGCCGATGCCAAGGCCCAGGTGGACAAGCAGCTGGTGCTGCCGGCGGGCTACGCCCTCACCTGGTCCGGTCAGTACGAGTACATGGAGCGGGCCAAGGCGCGCCTCGCCTACGTGGTGCCGCTTACCCTCGCCATCATAGTGCTGCTGCTCTATCTGGCGTTCCGCCGCATGCAGGAGGTGCTGCTGATCCTCACCACACTGCCGCTCGCCGTGGTCGGTGGTATCTGGACCGTCTGGCTGCTGGACTTCAACCTCTCGGTGGCGGTGGGGGTGGGCTTCATCGCCCTGGCCGGGGTGGCGGTGGAGACAGGCGTGCTGATGCTGGTCTACCTCAACCACGCCTGGGACGATCTGCTGGCCCGTGGCAAACCCGACTTGCGCGGCCTGCATCAGGCCGTCATCCAGGGCGCCGCCCTGCGGCTGCGCCCCAAGATGATGACGGTGGTCACCATCATCGCCGGCTTGCTACCCA
Source organism: Aeromonas sp. sif2416 (assembly GCF_019218665.1). Taxonomy (NCBI): domain Bacteria; kingdom Pseudomonadati; phylum Pseudomonadota; class Gammaproteobacteria; order Aeromonadales; family Aeromonadaceae; genus Aeromonas; species Aeromonas sp. sif2416. Next base: position 537,153 of record NZ_JAHUXC010000002.1, on the reverse strand, counting down.
TCATGTGGAGCCACGGCACCGGCTCTGAGGTGATGCAGCGCATCGCCGCGCCCATGATAGGCGGCATGGTGACGGCCCTGGTGCTGACCCTGCTGGTGCTGCCCGCGGCCTTCTATCTGTGGCGCCGCCGTGGCCTTGCGCCCGGGCAGGCCGACTGATCCGAATTTACAACCGATACAAATTCAACGACTTCAAGGAAAACACCATGAACTACAAGACGCTGACCCTGACCCTGCTGCTTGGCCTCGCCTCTCTCCAGGCCCGGGCCGAGATGACCATGAGCCACGAGGGGCACGACATGTCCCAGATGGAGGGGATGGAGATGAAACCGACAGAGGAGATCGTGATGACCAAGGGGGTCATCAGCCGCATCGACGAGGCGAACCAGAAGGTCGGGATCAAGCACGAGGCCATCGCCAACCTCAAGATGCCCGCCATGACCATGGTGTTCGTGCTGGCCGACCCGGCCCTGCTCAAGGGCCTGCAGGTGGGGGATGCGGTCGGCTTCCACGCCGAGAACCCGGCCGGCAAGCTGACCATCACCCGGCTGCAGAAACAGTAAGATACGCACCGGATAAGAAGACGGCGGGCACTGGGCCCGCCGTTTCTTTATCTGCTCTCTCGGCCTGATTCAGCCGCGAATATGGTCGATGAAGGCGTCGATCTGCTCGCGGCCGCAGGCCGGGTTCATGAACACCGCCTTCTCGCCGGCGATGTAGGAGTACTTGCCGCGGGCGTCATAGTCCGAGCGCGCCACCGCCTCCACCCAGTTGGTGAACAGCCCCACCTTGCCGCGCCCCTTGAACAGGCTGCGGTGATAGTCGGTGTTGCGCGCCAGCCGCGCCTTGTAGGCCGCATCCGAGGTGCGCGCCAGCTCGAAGGCGAACTCGGCCTCCGGATCCTGCACCCACTCAGGGTTGTAGATCTTGAAGCCCACACTCGGCCCCTGGTTCTCCTGGGCCACCAGCTTGACGTTGCCGAGCTGGCTCAGGCGGAAGCGGAAGTAGTTGGCATTCTGCAGGCAGTGCGCCAGCACGGTGCGATAGCCCTCGACCCCCATGTAGTTGAGCGCCGCATAGGCGCCGAACAGCCCGCTGGCCCCCCGGGAACACTCGATAGTGGACTGCAGGTGGGTCTGACCCTGGATGTCCCGCTCGAAGTAGGAGAAGTTCTCCGGATCGTTCTCCATCGCCTTGAGATCCTCTTGCTCCTTGATCATCACCAGGCTGGAGGTGTAGGGCACATAGCCCCACTTCTGGAAGTCGACGGTGAAGGAGTCGGCGTATTTCAGCTCGGCGAAGCGCGCCACGTTGCGCTCTATCCCCGCCAGGGTGGCGGCGTTGATGGCGAGCGGGTTGGCGCCAAAGTCGTAATCCAGGAAGAAGATCATCGACCAGCCGATGGCCGCATCCACGTGGATGTGGGGCTTGACCGCCACCTCGAACCGCTCGCACAGCCGATCTCGCAGCTCGACCACCGGCTTGACCTGATCCACCCCGAAGGTGTCTGTGGTGCCCATGGTGAGCATGATGGTGGGGACCACGTGCTTCAAGGCGAAGCAGGCGGTCAGGGTGCGCTCGAGATCCACCAGATCGATGTCGTTGTTCTCGCCGACCTGGATGCGGATGGTCTTGTGCTCTATGTCCACCCCCAGCAGGGAGAGGTTGGTGATGTTGGAGTAGTGGCCGCCCTGGGAGTTGATGATGCGGTAATCCTGATAGTGGCCGAGCCCCTTGTGCTTGGCCTCGGGCAGGCTCTTGCGGATGCCGAGCAGGTAGCCGTAGAGGTTACAGAAGGTCCCCCCCTGGGTGAAGATGCCGGTGGCGCGGGCCGGATCGTAGCCCGCCAGCAGGGCTATCTGGCGCACCACCTTCTTCTCCAGCTCCTCGGCCACCCCGGCATACTCGGAGTAGACCAGGTTGGGGTTGGCCAGGATGCCGAGCTGGGCGCCGTAGATGGCGGGATCCGCCGACATGGTGATGACGTTCTCGACGCTGGAGGGATTCTCCCAGTCCTTGGAGAGGGCGCCGGCAAACAGCAGCTCGGCCATGGGCTCGCCCGGGGCACGCATGACCTGGGGCACCGGTATGGTCTCGCACAGATCCGCGAGGCGGGCCCGACCATCGGGCCAGGCGTTCAGCCGCGCGTCCGGGGCCAGGCCACGGGCACGAAACTCGTTGAGGGTGGCGAAACCGGGTTCGCGGAACACCGGCCAGAGCTCGGGATTGCGGGAGAAGTAGTGGGCTTTGACGGTGGCGAAACGACGTTCGAATGCGGGGGAGACGGCATTGACGCCGTCATCTTTCAGATAAACCAGATCGCTCATTTTTAGACCATTAGTACTGCAAAGGTGCCCCGGTTATACCTCTGAGGCCGCGTTTGAGACAGCGACAATATCTAATGGCCTGCCCTACTTTTTATCATGGCAGCGGCGGGCCAAGGGCTGGCGGCGAACCGCCCCCGGCCGGCCCGACGCCGTTTCGTGATCCGGGTCATGCCCGCCTCAGCGCAGCGCCGCCACCAGCCAGGCCTCGAGCTCCGCCAGCTCATGGGCCTGGGCCGGAAACGCCAGCCCCAGCTGGCGCAGCAAGGTCCCGACGGCCTCGGGTCGATAGGCAGTGCCCGGCAGCCGCTCGGCCAGCGCATCCAGCGGCGCCGGATCCAGGCTGTCGCTGAAGATCTGCACCCGGCCTATGAGCCCCTTCTCCACGTCGAAGTGCAGCTCGACCCCGCCCCAGCCGAAGCGCTCATCCAGCTGGTGACTGAAGGCAGGCGCGTGGCCGAAGTTCCACTCCCAGCTGCGCTGACGGGCGAAGGTCTCGGCGAAGCCGGGCAAGTCCGGCAGTCGCTCGGGGGAGATGTGCTCCGGGGCGACCCGGGCACCATGATGCGCAAAGAAGGCATCAGTCAGCGTCTGGACGACCCGCTCATGATCGATTCCCGGCAGCAGCTCGCAGAGGTTGGCGACCCGGCTGCGCACCGAGGTGATCCCCTTGGCCGCCAGCTTCTTGGGATCCGGGTTCAGGTAGTTCGCGAGCCGGCTCAAGTCAGCGTCCAGCAGCAGGGTGCCGTGATGAAAACCGCGATCATGGGTCTCTCGATAGGCGGAGCCCGAGACCTTGCGATCCCCGTCCGGGGTCGCCACCAGCAGATCGTTGCGACCGGAGGCGCAGGCCTCCACCCCGAGCTGTTTCAGGGCTGACAATACGATGGCGGTGGAGAGGCTCTTGTCATAGCCGGGCTTGCCGGCCATGAAGGTGAAGCAGCTGTTGCCCAGATCGTGAAACACCGCCCCGCCCCCGCTGCTGCGGCGGGCCAGGGTCACCCCATCCTCTTCCATGCGGCGGGTGTTGCACTCCTTCCAGGGATTCTGGGCGCGGCCGATCACCACGGTATTGGCGTTGCGCCACAGGAACAGCACTCGCTGGGCGGGATCCATCTGGCGGAAGATGCACTCCTCCACCGCCAGGTTGAACAGGGGATCGTGAGAATCTGAGATAAGCAGGCGCAGGGGCAGCATGGGCAAGCCTTGTCAAAACAACGGGGCTCCGATGTTACCACCTTCAGCCCCGGGAGGGAGCCGTCGCGCCAGCCAGCGGCGCGATAGGCCCGGGAGACATCAGGGCTGGTTGCGTTGCTGCAGCCAGGGCAGCGTTTGATCGATGAGCAGGACACCGGCCACCATGGCGGCCACGAACAGCCCTATCATGGGCTGGCCGCTGACGAGCAGGCTCAGCGCCGGGCCTGGGCAGATCCCGGCCATGCCCCAGCCGATGCCAAACAGCGCCGAGCCGCCGAGGAGACGCGCATCCAGCACGGGGGCAGGCAAGGCGCAGATGCTGTCACCCAGCAAGCCGTGGCTGCGGGGCTTGACCAGCAGGAAGTAACCGGGCATGAACACCAGCAGGGCCCCGCCCATCACGAACGCCAGGCTGGGATCCCAGGCCCCCGCCACGTCGAGAAAGCCCAGGATCCTGGCCGGATCCACCATGCCGGAGAGGGCGAGGCCGAGCCCGAACAGCAGGCCGGACAACAGACTGATCAGCAGTTTCATTCCGGATCTCCTTACAGCAGATGGTGGCTGACGAACACGGTGAGCGCACCGGTGGCCATGAAGGTGAGGGTGGCGGCGAGGGAGCGACGGGACAGCCTCCCCACCCCGCAGATACCGTGACCGCTGGTGCAGCCATTGCCGAGGCGGGTGCCCATCCCGACCAGCAGCCCGGCCAGCAGCACCAGCGGCCAGGCCGGCAGCGTCGCGAAGCTCGGCATGGGGACCCACGCCAGGCGAAACGCCAGCAGCGCCCCGCCGCCCAGCCCCAGCAGGAACAACCAGCGCCAGGCATCCGTCTGCTGCAGGGCGCCGGCCAGGATGCCGCTGATGCCGGCCACCTTGGCATTGAACAGCAACAACATCAGGGCGGCGGCTCCGATCAGCATGCCGCCCCCCAGTGCAAACAGCCATTGGCTCTCAAACATAGGCACTCCCGGTAACGGGCTCAGCCTGCTGGCAGGCGGGCCCCGTGGCTTGACCCCGCCCACAACGCCGACGGGGATTATTCATAAATTAGCGATTACTAATGTTTGGCCATTCTACGATCCGAGAAAACATTAGCAACCGCTAATTTATAGCCGCTGCCGGCGGCAGGCGCACCCTGCCGTGGTGGCGTCGCCCTTGAGGGTGCCGGGTCGGTGAACTTGTTTCCGAATGTTGCCGCGTTAGGAGAGGGCTTTACCTCGGCGCCGCGGATGGGTACCATCTGGCCGTCCATCAACAGCGGAGACCATCAGTGGGCAATTCATCAAGTGACAGTGACAGGCCGACCCTGAACGTCGGCACCCAGGTCGCGAGATAGCCGCAGCGTTGCCTCTGCCGCCCTCTCGCAAACCTGCGAGAAGCGGAAATCCACTCCCCTCTTCTCTCGTTTTACACTTGACGTCAGGTGAGCCCCTGTCCATGTCGGCGGCCACCTTGCCTGCATAGTTTCTGCTTCCCACAAGGAGGCTGCTATGCGCTTTGTTTCAACCCTATTGACCTCAACTCAGACCCGTCCCCTGCTGAGCAGGCTGGGCTTGCTGCCACGCTGGCCGCGCGGCAAGCAGCGCCAGCACCACTACCGGCTGCAGATCCGTTGTCAGGATCGCGCCGACATGGAGCTGGTGCTGGGCATGGTGGCCCACAGCCTGCAACCGGCCGGGCTGCACCCCATGCAGTCGCTGCGGCCGGGCCGCGGCGATGGTCGGGAGCTGGTGCTCAACCTGAGCTGCACCCCGTCCCAGCGCCGTTACCTGGTGCAGTTCGTCCATCAGGTCGGGGTCGCTCACCCCGTTCGTTGGGAGCTGCACCCGCGGCGAGGCACCGAGCCCCGGCTCAATTAAATGAAAAAGGGGCCAACTTGGTTGGCCCCGTTCAATCACACTTTAGTGCCCGCCCGCCGACGGTCTGAAAACACGGGCCGGCTCGGCCTGTGCGCCCGCTTTCCATCATCATGATGGCCTTCACCGCTCAGACGCCATTTATCGGGGCATCCGACGGCCCCCTCATCCATGCCGAAGGCCATCTTCAACCAGAAGGAGTACGCCATGAGAATGTGGCAACAACTAGACATGATTTCCCTGCTCGACACCCTGGCCAGCCTGCTGCTGGCCTTCGTGCTGGGCAGCCTGGTCGGGCTGGAGCGCCAGTACCGCCAGCGCACCGCCGGCCTGCGCACCAACGTGCTGGTCGCCGTGGGGGCGGCCCTGTTCGTCAGCCTGGCCCAGCGCATCTATGACCTGCACGGCGGCAACTACAACGTGGTCCACGTGGTGGCCTACATCGTCTCCGGCATCGGCTTCCTCGGTGCTGGCGTCATCATGCGCGAGTCCGGCAACATTCGCGGCATCAACACCGCCGCCACCCTGTGGGGCGTGGCCGCGGTCGGAGCCGCCTGCGGTGCCGGGCTGGCCATGGAGGCTGTGCTTGGCGCCCTGTTCGTGCTGGCCGCCAACACCCTGCTGCGGCCACTGGTCAATCAGATCAATCGCCGGCCGGTGGACAACACCGACACCGAGGTGACCTATCGCGTCACCGCCCTCATCCGGCGCGAGCACCAGAAGGAGGTACTGCCCTGGCTGGAGAAGATGCTGGATCAGGCCAACTACCCCCTGAGCGAGCTGGATATCGAACCCTTCGGGGAGCAGGATCTGGAGATCTCGGCGGTGCTGCTGGCCACCTCCATCGACGGCGTCGAGCTGGATGCCCTGATGCAGACCCTGGGGCAGCACCCCTGCATCCGGCAGATCTTCTGGCGCACCAGCATCACGGATTGATAGCTTGAATTCGATGGTGCCATTAGTCATGAAAATGGCCCAATAGGAAAAAAGCCCCAGCCAATACAGGCAGGGGCTTTTTATATTGAATCAACCGGCCTAGTTAGCGGCGACTGCGCCAGCGCACCCTGGGGCTGATCACCTGGGCGGTCTGTGCGGGGGGATTGCCTGCAATCAGTTGCTGCATCAGCTCGAAGGCGGCACGGGCCAGGGCCGGACAATCCTGGGCCACCGAATCGATGCGCATGGGAATGCAGTCGAGCAGATCGTGATCGTCGAAGGTACAGAGGCGCATCCCCGTCTCCATCAGCCCCGCCTCGTTGAGATAGCGCAGCACCCCCTCCAGCAGAGTGAAAGAGGCGGTAAAGAGCCCTTTGGGCGGTGCCCCGAGCTCGGTGACCAACTCGGCCATCAGCTGATAACCCGAGCTTGGCTGATAGTCACGATGGCGCACCCGGGCAGGATTGGCCTCCAGCCCTGCCCGGTACAGACCGAGTTCATAACCTGCCAACCGGTGGCGGCTGGGGGAGAGATCCAGCAGACCGCCGAAGTAGTAGACCTCATCCCCACACTCATTGGCCATCTGATGCACCAGCTCGGCGGTGGCCTTGCAGGCGTCCGAGATCACCATGGGCAGGCGCGATTCGCCGATGTGGCGATCCAGCTGCACCACCGGTAAACGGTCGTGGATGCGGACATAGATGTCATCGCTGTGGCCGCTGGAGGCAACGATGAGTCCATCCACCTGACGACTGATGAGGTTGTCCACCACCGTCTGCTCCAGGGTGGGATCATCCTCGGAGCAGGCGATCAGCAGCTGGATGCCCGCCTCCCGGCAGTGGGCCTCGAGGGCGCGCGCTATGTTGGCAAACCCGAAGTTGGTGAGATCGGGGATCACCAGCCCCCAGGTGTAGCTGCGGGTCTCGCGCAGGGAGCGGGCATGAAAGCTCGGCTGGTAGTGACACTCATCCGCCACCGCCTGGATCCGCTTGCGGGTATCGTCGGCAATCCTGTACTCCGCACTCTTGCCGTTGAGCACCAGACTGGCGGTCGCCTTGGACACCCCCGCCAGTTCGGCTATCTGGGCAATAGTGATCCGTTTCTTCTTCTCCACCTGGCCTCCCGGCTGACTAGCAACGGGCTATTGTACTAGGCAAGCCGCCAGCGGCCAGTGATCAAGGCAAATTTTGCTGCCATCATCGCCGTTACCCGATGAAAGTTGAGGCTTTTCCCCGGGGAAGTAGCGGGCTGACAGGCTGTGGCGGCCGCCATCGATGAAATACTCCAGACTGGAGCGATCGCAAAGCACTGTGATCCGCCCACCCAGCCAGGGGGCGGATCGCGTCTCCCACACCCCGCTCTGCCAGTTCTGGCGGCGCAGGGTGATACGCCCCGGCTGCCACACCAGCTCGGCCACTGTGCCAAACCAGAGGCTCCCCTCACCACAGAGATCCAGATCGAGCCAGGCCGAGTCGATGGCGAGCCCCGGAAACTCCCTGAGCGCCCCCTCGAAGCGGGTCAGTTCCCCCTTGAGGGCGGCCAGCTCGGCCACTGGTCGCTGGCAGAGCCACTCATCCTGCCAGAACAGCTCCCGCGGACAGCTCATCTGATGAAGCCAGCCATAGGGAATGGTCGGCTGGCTCATTTCGTTCTCCTCCGGCAACCCCAACCAGCCAAACAGCAGGCGGCGACCCTGACCGTCTTGTGTCGTCTGCGGCGCGTAGAACTCGAAGCCACGATCCAGCTCATGAAAATCCCCGTGCGCAAACTGCGTCCCGTCGAAAGTGCCCACCAGCCAGCCACACTGATGGAGGTTGAGATAGTCATCCTCCTCAGGGGCAATGCCCTGTGGGCAGCAGATCAGCACATGGCGATCCGCTAGCGGAAAGAGATCCGGGCACTCCCACATATAACCAAAGTCGCCGAGCCCACCGCGCCCGCTGCCGGCGATGGGGCCGATCCACTGCCAGTCGTGCAGGGTCTCACCGCGATAGAGCAGCACCTCACCTTTATCATCCAGGGTGCGGGCCCCCAGCACCATCAACCACTGCTGCCCGTCGTGCCACACCTTGGGGTCGCGCACATGGCCGCTGTAACCTTCTGGCAAATCCAGCACCGGGCCCAGCTTCTCGAAGCCCCCGACCCCATTTCCGCGTGCCAGACACTGGAAGGCGGTACGGTTACCATCGGGGTATTTGACGTTGCCGGTGTAGAGCAGCGTGAGGTGCCCCTGCTCATCGTTCACCGCCGAGCCCGAATAGCAGCCGTGACTCTCATAGTCCTCGGTGGGCAGCAGCGCGATGGGCTCGTGCTGCCAGTGCAAGAGATCGCTGGAGCTGACATGGCCCCAGCACTTGTTGCTGTGACTGCAGCCAAGCGGGTTCCACTGGTAGAAGAGGTGGTAGCGTCCGTCGTGCTCGATAAAGCCGTTGGGGTCATTGAGCAGCCCCACCGGGGCTGCCAGATGCCAGCGGGGCCTATGGGGATCGGCCGCCGCCTTGAGCTGTCCGGCCAATAGCGACCGGACAATCTGATTGAGGAGATGGCTTTCCTTCATCACTCCACCTTGTACTTGAGCAGCCAGGAGGCAGCGAAGGCGGCACCGAAGGCGATCACCAGCCCGATGACGTAGTGAATGAGGCTCATGGGCTGGACGATGGCCATGCCCGGGATACCGGTCAGGCCCACCGCCGTCATCCCCACCTTGGCCGCCACCACATAGGCGCCACCCAGGGCACCGCCGAGCAGGCCGGCCAGGAAGGGCTTGATGTAGCGCAGGTTGACGCCAAAGATCGCCGCCTCAGTGATACCGAGCAGGCAGGACATGGCCGCCGGCACGGTAATGGCCCTGATTTTCGGATCCCGGGTCTTGAAGTAGACCGCCAGACAAGCCCCGCCCTGCGCCACGTTGGCCATGGCCCAGATGGGCAGCAGGAAGTTGACCCCTATGGCCGGATTGGTGAGCAGTCCCGCCTCGATGGCGTGGAAGCTGTGGTGGATGCCGGTGATGACGATGAGCGAGTAAGTTCCGCCAAACACCAGCCCTGCCAGCCAGCCCGCCTGCTCATAGAGCGCACTCAGGCCAAAGGAGATGCCGTCCCCCAGCACCCGCCCGGCCGGGCCGATAAACAGCAGCGCCACGAAACCGGTGATGATGACTGTGAGGAAGGGGGTCAAGATCAGATCCAGCGCATCCGGGATCCGCTTGCGCAGCTGCTTCTCCAGATGAGACATGAACCACACCGCCAGCAGCACCGGGAAGACGGTGCCCTGATATCCGATCATGGCCACATCAAGCCCGAAGAAGTCCATGGTCTTGAAGCCACCGGCCACCCCCCAGGCGTTGGTCAGCGCCGGATGGGTGAGGATCCCCCCCATGGTGGCGCCCAGATAGGGGTTGCCGCCAAATTCCCGCGCCGCGGTAAAGCCGATGAGGATCGGCAAGATGATGAAGGCCGCCGAGCTGAACATGTCGAGCATGACGAACAGGGCGCTGTCGGCATTGACCCAGCCGTAGGTGCGCACCATGCCGAGCAGCCCCATCAGTAGACCGGAGGCCACTATGGCCGGAATGATAGGCACGAAGATGTTGGACAGCGTGCGTGCCAGACGCTGGGCCACATTGAGCTTGGCGCTGGCCATGTCGGTCAGCTCCGCCTTGCTGGCAGTGCCGGTCCCGGTCAGAGCCACAAACTCGGCGTAGACCCTGTTGACCAGCCCTGTGCCGAAGATCACCTGGATCTGACCCGCGTTGCTAAAGCAGCCCTTGACCCCGTCCAGCTTGTCGATGGCGGCCTTGTTCACCTTGCTGTCATCCGCCAGCACCAGCCGCAGCCGGGTGGCACAATGGGCAGCACTGACGATATTCTCACGGCCCCCAAGCAGGGGCACCAGATCCTTGGCTATCGCACTGATATTCATACTCTTCCTCTTATGGCCCGCCATGCTGGCGGGCCCTTGTCATACGTGATTAAGACCAGATCGTAAAAACACATCCAGTTGAGTGCGGGTCGGCAGCGCCGTCATGGCCCCCTTGGCGGTGGTGGCGAGCGCCCCGCAGCCATGGGCCTGGGCCAGGATGGCGGGCAGCTCGCCCATAGTGGGCAAGCGCTCGCCCTGGGCCAGCGCGGCCAACAGACCGGCGACGAAGGCATCCCCCGCCCCCGTGGTGTCGAGCGGCGCCACCTTGGGCCCCACCCACTCCAGCCGCTCGCCATCGAGCCGGGCGACCACACCAGCCGCCCCGCGGGTCACCAGCACCAGAGCGGGTCCATCGATGGTGGCAAGACCGGCAACCAGATCCTGATGGCCGCTTAGCAGTTGCAGCTCCTCGATGGAGAGCTTGACCACATCAGCCAGCCCGATGGCGTCTCGCACCACCGGTAGCATCTCGGCCGGGTTGCCCCACACCTCGGGCCTCAGGTTGGGGTCAAAACAGACCCGTCCCCCTGCCACCCTGATGGCGGCCATGGCCTGCAGGCAACTGGTGCGCACCGGCTCGTTGGCGAGCGCGATGGAACAGGTCAGCAGCCACTGCCCGGCTTCGAAGCGGGGCAAGTCTGCCGGTTCGAGGAACTGGTCGGCACTGGGGCGCACCATGAAGGTGAAGCTGCGCTCCCCTTCTTCATCGAGCTCCACCAGCACTGTGGAGGTTCGGTGGGCCGGATCCTGGGTCAGATGACGGATATCGACGCCCTCTGCCACCAGGGTATCGGCCATAAAGCGGCCGAAGGGATCGGCGCCGACCCGGCCGATAAAGGCCGATTCACCGCCGAGCCGCGCCACCCCCACCGCCACGTTGGCGGGCGCACCGCCCGGACATTTGAGGTAGTGCAGCTCCCCTTCCGGGATCAAATCCACCACCGCATCCCCCATTACCCACACACGATTCCCCACCTTGCTACTCCACTGCTGCATCGGATCCACTGCCAGAGCCGGGCTCTGTTCTCTTGGTCGGCATTATCAGCTAAACCGTTTTAGCTAACCAACAGATCCCGGCGTCGGCTGCCATTTTTGTGATCGGGATAACGAACTAGAACCAGGTTTCCATCTGCACGCCAAAGTTCCACTCGCCACCGGCGGTGAAATCGCTCTGGCCCATGGCATCGGTGCTGGCGTAGTTGTCGAGCTCGGAGGACCAGTCCATCCAGGTGGCGAATACCCGCAGCTCGGGCCGCTCGAAGAAGCCGGCGGTCTGTGCCTTGAAGGTGGGGGCGAAGGTGAGCTTGGTGAAGTTGCCGCTCACCGCCTGGCGTCCCTTGTAGCCCTTGGGATCCAAGTCCATGTACTGCCAGGCGGCCTCGTAGACCAGCTCGACGTTCTGGCTCAGCACCTGGGCCACCCGGGTGTTGAGGGTCAGCCACTGATACTCGTCCCCCTTCACGTAGCGATCCTGGCTCTGCTCCGCCAGCAGGGCCGGGGCCAGCCGCCAGCGCGGAGCGATATCGGTAGCCCCGAACACGGCGACCCGTACGGCGTCGGCATCGGGCAGCAGCTCGCTGTCGGAGCCCAACCCCTTGAGCTCGGCCCCCAGGCCATGGCCGTAGAGCACCGCGGCCTTGGAGAAGCCGGGATTGATGCCAAAGAAGCTGTCGCCATGGTAGGCCACCAGGGTGTGCGCCCCCTTGTTCGCCGCCTCGCTGCCGGTGCCGCCGTCGTTGATGCGCGCCTCGTTGTCCTTGGCCGAGAGGCCGTTCAGCATCCACTGCCAGTTGCCGAACCTGTTGTTCATGGTGAGGATGTAGCTCTCTATGTCCGAGAGGCCGCTGGCGCTGATGTCGCCGTAGTCGCGGCCGTAGAGGGAGAAGTTCGCCTTCCAGCTGTCGGCCAGCTGCACGTCGTAGACGCCGCCACCTGTCCCGGCCAGGAAGACCACGTCGGAGTCGAGCCAGTGGATGTCGAAGTTGTCCCGATCGAAGCGCTTGCCCGCCCAGAGCACCGAGTGCTGGAAGGGGCCGCTGAAGCTCGCCAGATTGCCGATTTCGGCAAACACCTGGCGGGTGTTGAGGCTGGAATCGCTGGCGGTCCAGTCGTTGCTGGTCTCGACTCCATCCGCCAGCATCAGCTTGTAGCGGGCCCAGCTGCCATCGGCGAAGGTCTGGGTCTTGAGCAGGTTCGCCTCCATGTAGGTGTCGTCTTCGTTGCCTAACCTCCCTACAGCCCCCCCCACCGAACCGGCTGGCGTGATGTAGGGACCGCCACGCCCCCCGTTGCCGTTGCTGTTGGCCAGCAGACCAGAGCGGGCGTAGCCGTGAAACTCGAAGCCCTGGGCGCCGGCGGTCTGCTTGTCCACCTTCTCGCTTTGAGCCTTGGCCACCACGGCTGTCTCCCGGGCCTCGCTCGCCTTGCTCTCGGCCTGGTCAGCCCGCGCTTCGGCAGCGGCGGCGCGGGACTCTGCCGCCTGCACCCGCGCCTCCAGCGCCGCCAGACGCGCCTCTATACCGCCCTCGGCCGCCCACAGCGGGCCGCTCATCCCCAATCCCAGCGCCACTGCCAACGCCAATTTGCTCTTGAACATCGTCATCTTCCTCACCTGTCGTGTGTTACCCGATCGGGCTCTGTTTTTATCGGCGAAGAGAGCATAGCTAAACCGCTTTAGCCAACTCAATATGGCAGCTAAACCGTTTCAGCTACAATGTGAGCGGGATAACATTTGTACAGGGAAAACTGGCGGGAGTTGTGAGGAGGATCCCTCATCGGGATCCACTCAATAGCGGGGATCCAGGCTAAATCGCAGGCAAAAAGAAAGCCGGCACAGAGGCCGGCTTGCATCACGCTTGCGGTGATTACTTGGTCAGGTCATCGAAGAAGCGTTTCACCCCTTCGAAGAAACCTTCCGATTTTGGCTTGTGGGTCTTGGCGGCGGCACCGCTGAACGACTCGTCCAGCTGACGCAGCAGCTCTCGCTGGGTCTCGGTCAGCTTGACCGGGGTCTCGATCACCACCTTGCACATCAGATCGCCGACCTGGCCGGAGCGCACGGACTTGACGCCCTTGCCGCGCAGACGGAACAGCTTGCCGGTCTGAGTTTCCGCCGTGACCTTGAGCTTGACCCGACCATCCAGGGTCGGCACCTCGATCTCGCCGCCGAGCGCCGCCGTGGTGAAGCTGATGGGCACTTCGCAGTAGAGATCGTTGCCGTCACGCACAAAGATCTCGTGCTCCTTGACGTGTACCTGTACGTACAGATCCCCTGCCGAGGCCCCCGCTTCCCCCGCTTCCCCTTCACCGGAGAGACGGATGCGGTCACCGGTATCGACCCCGGCCGGGATCTTGACCGACAGGGTCTTGGTCTTCTGGTAGCGGCCCTCACCGTGACACTTGCGGCACGGATCCTTGATGATCTTGCCACGACCGTGGCAATGCGGGCAGGCCTGCTGCACCGCGAAGAAGCCCTGGCGCATCTGCACCTGACCCGCACCGTGGCAGGTCGGACAGGTATGGGCCTGACTGCCGGTGTGGGCACCCGAGCCATTACAGACCTCGCAATGGACCTGAGTCGGTATCTTGATCTCCTTGGAGACCCCGCGTACCGCCTCTTCCAGGGTCAGCTCCATGTTGTAGCGCAGGTCGGAGCCACGGGCCGGGCCACGCCGGCCACCGCCACTGCGGCCACCGAAGATGTCACCAAAGATATCGCCGAATGCATCACCGAAGTCCGCGCCGCCGCCAAAGCCGCCGTGACCACCGCCACCCTGGCTCTGATCCACCCCGGCATGACCGTACTGGTCATAGCGGGCGCGCAGGTTCTCGTCGGTCAGCACCTCGTAGGCTTCCTTGACCTCTTTGAACTTCTCTTCGGATGCGGCATCACCCTGGTTGCGATCCGGGTGATACTTCATCGCCAGACGCTTGTACGCCTTCTTGATCTCGCGCTCATCGGCACCTTTCGACACCCCGAGCACTTCATAGAAATCGCGCTTCGACATACTCATCCTGTTGCTACTTAAACAGTTATGCAGACGGGCGTTGGTCACCCAACGCCCGCAAATTCAGTGACTAAGCCAATGGGCAGAGCGAACTCTGCCCAGCTGGGTATGGCTTATTTCTTGTCGTCTTTCACTTCTTCGAACTCGGCGTCGACCACGTCGTCTTCGGCCTTGGCAGAAGAAGTCTGACCGGCATCGGCGCCAGCGCCCTGTGACTGCTGCTGGGCAAGCTCCATCAGCTTCTGGGACGCTTCCAGCAAAGCCTGTTGCTTGGCTTCGATGGCTGCCTTGTCGTCACCCTTGATGACGGCTTCCAGCTCGCTCAGTGCGGTTTCGATCTTGGTCTTCTCGTCAGCGGGCAGGGCGTCACCGGCTTCGGTGATCTGCTTGCGGACCGAGTGGACCAGACCGTCAGCCTGGTTGCGGGTCTGCACCAGCTCCTCGAACTTCTTGTCTTCGGCCGCGTTGGCTTCCGCCTCGCGTACCATGCGTTCGATCTCCTCGTCGGACAGACCGGAAGAAGCCTGGATGGTGATCTTCTGCTCCTTGTTGGTCTCCTTGTCCTTGGCGGAGACGTGCAGGATGCCGTTGGCATCGATATCGAAGGTCACTTCGATCTGCGGCAGACCGCGCTGTGCCGGGCGGATGCCTTCCAGGTTGAACTGGCCCAGAGACTTGTTGTCGCTGGCGCGCTTGCGCTCACCCTGCAGCACGTGAATGGTCACGGCAGACTGATTGTCTTCGGCAGTGGAGAACACCTGGGACTTCTTGGTCGGAATGGTGGTGTTCTTCTCGATCAGCGCAGTCATCACGCTACCCATGGTTTCGATACCCAAGGAGAGCGGAGTCACGTCCAGCAGCAGCACGTCGGTCTTCTCACCGGACAGTACCGCGCCCTGAATGGCAGCACCCATAGCCACGGCTTCGTCCGGGTTGACGTCTTTGCGCGGCTCTTTGCCGAAGAAGTCAGCCACGGTCTTCTGCACCAGCGGCATACGGGTCTGACCACCCACCAGGATGACGTCGTCGATCTCGCCGACTGCCAGACCGGAGTCTTTCAGGGCGACACGGACCGGCTCCAGGGAGTCTTTCACCATGTCTTCCACCAGGGACTCCAGCTTGGCGCGGGTCACCTTGATGTTCATGTGCTTGGGACCGGTGGCATCTGCGGTGATGTACGGCAGGTTCACGTCGGTCTGCTGCGCGGAAGAGAGTTCGATCTTGGCTTTCTCGGCGGCATCTTTCAGACGCTGCAGAGCCAGCTGGTCGTTGCGCAGGTCGATGCCCTGCTCACGCTTGAACTCGTCAACCAGATAGTTGATGACACGGTTGTCGAAGTCTTCACCACCCAGGTGGGTGTTACCGTTGGTCGCCAGTACTTCGAAGGTGGTTTCCCCTTCGACTTCGTCGATCTCGATGATGGAGATGTCGAAGGTACCACCGCCCAGGTCGTATACGGCAACCTTGCGCTCACCCTTGACCTTGTTCACGCCGTAGGCAAAGGCCGCAGCGGTCGGTTCGTTGATGATGCGCTTGACGTCCAGACCGGCGATGCGACCGGCATCCTTGGTGGCCTGACGCTGGGCGTCGTTGAAGTAGGCCGGTACAGTGATGACGGCTTCGGTCACCGGCTCGCCCAGGTAATCCTCGGCGGTCTTCTTCATCTTCTTCAGCACTTCGGCAGAGATCTGCGGCGGTGCCATCTTCTTGCCTTTGACTTCTACCCAGGCGTCACCGTTGTCGGCCTTGGCGATGGCGTACGGCATGATTTTCAGATCGCGCTGTACTTCTTCATCTTCGAAACGACGGCCGATCAGACGCTTGATTGCAAACAGCGTGTTCTTCGGGTTGGTGATGGCCTGACGCTTGGCCGGCTGACCAACCAGGATTTCGCCGTCATCGGCATAGGCAATGATGGACGGAGTAGTACGGTCGCCTTCCGCGTTCTCGATCACGCGAGCATGGTCGCCATCCAGAATAGCAACACAGGAGTTGGTAGTACCCAGGTCAATACCGATGATTTTACCCATTTGACGAATCTCCAAATACTTTGAATAAACTGGCGAGGTGCTCGCCTTAATACGTTAACGGCTAGGTGGGGGCTGCCACTGTGGCTTTCAAGCTCCCGACATCAAATTCTTGCCACTGTGCAGTGCAATAGTCTGTGCCGCCGTGGCCTTGCCACCTATATGGGGCCGCGATGTTGAGCTTCAAGCCCTGCGCATAAAAAACCGTACCAACTTGTCGGTCAGCGGCCACATTTTCACCCACTCGCCGCGGATCCCAATAAAAAGCCCGCCGAGCGGCGGGCTCAATGGGGGGATGCGTCTCAGGCAGGGGCCTTGGAGACCATCACCATGGCCGGACGAATGACCCGACCGTTGAGCTCGTAGCCCTTCTGCATCACGGCGATGACGGTGTTGGGTGCCAGCTCGGCATTCTCGATCATGCTGATGGCCTGATGGGCATTGGGGTCGAACGGCTGGTTCAGGGGATCCAGCGCGACCAGACCGAACTTGCCCACCGAGCTCTGCATGGACTTGAGCGTCAGCTCGACCCCTTCGATCATCGGCTTGAGGGCTTCGTCTTCTTTGTCTGCCAGCTCGATGGCCCGCTCCAGGTTGTCCAGCACCGGCAACAGTTCCCCGGCAAACTTCTCCAGCGCGAACTTGTGTGCCTTCTCCACATCCTGGGCGACGCGGCGACGCAGGTTTTCCATCTCGGCGGCGGCGCGAATGGCGCGCTCGCGCTCGTCGGCAGCGGCCTGCTGGGCAGCTTCCAGCTGGGCTTCCAGCTCGGCAATGCGGGCCTGTTCGGCTGTCACTTCACTGTCTACATCGGTCGGCTCGACTGGCTGGACTTCCACTTGCTCCATCGCTTCAACCTTTTGTTCTTCGTGGTTCATGACATCTCCAATATTCAGGGTTACTTGTTAGGGTCTGTTGACGTTTAGGCGCAAGCCGCGTTGCTGCAACAAATGACGTCAGGCTAGGCGCGAAACGCTGGCAATGGTTGTTCCCTTGGCAAGTTCCGCAACAACGCATGACCTCATTTGCGGCGCAACCCGCAGGGACGGGTCAGTTTTTGCGTGTAACGTCGTTACTCGACGGCTCATTTGGATGACCAAACTTCGCGTCTCGCGCCTAGCTCCGCGCAAAAACTGACTCCGTCGCGGTCGCGACGAAACATCAACAGACCCTATGTTGGCGCTATTATGGGGACGTCGCCCCGGCTTTCAAGGGGAAAAGGGCCTTCTCATGGCCAATTGAAGTGAGCCAACCGGCATTTTTGCCGCTTTTCCGGGCCGGATCCGCCCGCCGGGCATGGCAGCAGACAAATCCCCACCAAAGCGCGGTATACTCCCCTCAATACTCAGCCCCAGACCCGATAACCTATGGATTCTCCGTTCAAAACCATCGCCCTGATCGGCAAACCCCATCATGAAGGTGCCAACCAGACCCTCAGCGGCCTCTATCAATACCTGAGAAGTCGCGGCTTTCGGGTGTTGCTCGAGAGCCGGGTCGCCCACACCCTGGGCGTGCTCTGCGATGACGTGATGGATCTGGTGCAGCTCGGGGAGCAGGCGGATCTCGCCATAGTGGTCGGCGGCGACGGCAACATGCTGGGGGCCGCCCGGGTGCTGTCACGCTTCGATGTGGCGGTGATCGGGGTGAACCGGGGCAACCTCGGCTTTCTGACGGATCTCTCACCCCAGGATTATCTGCCGCCGCTGGAGCAGGTGCTCTCCGGCCACTTCAAGAGCGAGCATCGCTTCCTGCTGGAGGCCGCCGTCTATCGCCACGGTGAGCGCAAGTCCAGCAACCTGGCGGTGAACGAGGCGGTGCTGCACCCGGGCAAGATAGCCCACATGATCGAGTTCGAGGTCTACATCGATGGCAGCTTCATGTACAGCCAGCGCTCGGACGGCATCATAGTCGCCACCCCCACCGGCTCGACCGCCTATTCCCTGTCGGCGGGGGGCGCCATCCTCACCCCCAAGCTCAACGCCATCACGCTCGTCCCGATGTTTCCGCACACCCTGAGCAGCCGCCCCATAGTGCTGGATGCGGACAGCGAGGTGCGCCTGCTGGTCTCCCCCGACAACCAGGATGACGCCATGCAGGTGAGCTGCGACGGCCAGGTGACCCTGGCGGTGCACCCGGGTGACGAGATCCTCATCAAGAAGAGCAGCCACAAGCTGCACCTGGTCCATCCCCTCGATTACAGCTACTTCCACGTGCTGCGCAACAAGCTCGGCTGGGGTAGCAAGCTGTTCTAAGCCGGTCAGACAGCCTGTGTGAGGTCGACACTTTACTGTATGGAAAACCAGTATATACTGGATGCATACACAGTAATGTTGGCCCATACAGGATGAGACCATGCTGACCCAGCTGACCGTCAACAACTTCGCTATCGTCAAGTTTCTCGAACTCGATCTGCAATCCGGCATGACCTGCATCACGGGTGAGACCGGCGCAGGCAAATCCATTGCCATCGATGCGCTCGGCCTCTGCCTCGGCGAGCGGGCCGAGGCCAGCATGGTGCGACCGGGCAGCGACAAGGCCGAGGTCAGCGCGCGTTTCCTGCTGGATGGCAACCCGGCCGCCCGCGCCTGGCTCACCGCCAACGAGCTCGAAAACGAGGGGGAGTGCATAGTGCGGCGGGTGCTCTCCGCCGAGGGGCGCTCCCGCAGCTACATCAACGGGGTGCCCGTTCCCCTGGTGCAGCTGCGCAGCCTTGGCCAGCTGCTGGTCAACGTCCACGGCCAGCACGCCCACCAGATGCTGCTCAAGCCCGACTATCAACTTGCCCTGCTGGATGGCTACGCCGGCCACCATCTGCTGCTGGACGAGGTGCGCCAGCACTACCAGCAGTGGCGCCAGCTGCAAAACGAGCTCAACCGCCTCAAGGCCGAGCAACAGCAGCGGGAGGCACGCCGCCAGCTGATCGAATACCAGGTGCAGGAGCTGGATGAGTTCGCCCTGCAACCGGGGGAGTTTGAAACCATCGAAGAGGAGCATCAGCGGCTCGCCAACGGCACCGAGCTGATGCAGGAGTGCGGCCAATGCCTCGATCTGCTCTATGACAACGAGGAGACCACCATCGCCGGCCTGCTGCAGGTGGCGGTGGACAGGGCCGAGACCCTGGTCGCCATGGATGGCCGTCTCGGCAACGTGCTGGGGATGCTCAACGAGGCCCTGATCGGGGTGCAGGAGAGCCACAGCGAGCTGCGCAGCTACCTCGATCTGCTGGAGCTGGATCCCGAGCGCTTCAACGAGCTGGAGGCCCGCCTCTCCAAGGCCATCAACCTGGCCCGCAAACACCATGTCAAACCGGCCGAGCTGGCCCTGCATCATCAGGATCTCGCCAGCGATCTCGCCCGCCTCAACTCGGATGAGGAACGTCTCGAAGGCATGGAAGACGAGCTGGCCCAGGCCCGCCTGGCCTTCGTGCAGGCGGCGGAGGTGCTCAGCCAGAGCCGCCAGCGCTATGCCGAAGAGCTCGGTGCCAAGGTGACCAGCAGCATGCACGAGCTGGCCATGCCCGATGGCCGCTTCATCATAGAGGTGCGACCGGATGCCCAGAGCAGCCTCTCCCCCCTCGGCATCGATAGGGTGGAATTCATGGTGACCACCAACCCGGGTCAACCGATCCAGCCGCTCGGCAAGGTCGCCTCCGGCGGGGAGCTGTCGCGCATCAGCCTCGCCATAGTGGTGATCAGCGCCCGCAAGGTGTCGACGCCGACCCTCATCTTCGATGAGGTGGACGTGGGGATCAGCGGCCCGACCGCGGCCGTGGTCGGTCGTCTGCTGCGCCAGCTCGGCGAGTCCACCCAGGTGATGGTGGTCACCCACCTGCCGCAGGTGGCCGGCAAGGGTCACCAGCACATGGTGGTCAGCAAGCATACCGATGGCAAGACTACAGAAACCCAGATGCAGGCCCTCAACCCGGGCGCCCGTCTCAACGAGCTGGCCCGCCTGCTGGGGGGGGATCAGATCACCGACAATACCCTGGCCAACGCGCGCGAGCTGCTCGCCTGCTGAGCCCGGGGCGGCAAGGGGGGGATGCCCCCTTGCCGCCCACTTGACCGCGCCTTGCCTGCCAGCGAGCCAGCTGGCGCCCCCACCTGGCTGCCACCGGGCTCTGCCTGCGCCCCTTTGCCCCGGCCGGGGCTGACCAGGATTGCCCCCGCGGCCCCCACGCAGTAGAGTTGAACCGACTCGGGCCCAAGGCCCTCTCTCTCATGGCCTGGCACCGCGGCCACCACCCCACATCAGGAACACCCCATGCTTCATGTCTTTGGCCACAAGAATCCCGACAGCGACAGCATCTGCACCGCGTTGGTCACCGCCGACTGGCTCAATGGCCAGGGCCGCCCCGCCCAGGCCTTCGCGCTGGGCAGCCCCATCGCCGAGACCCGCTTTATCCTGGAGACGGCGGGGGTCGAGGCGCCGCCCGTGCTGACGGGCAGCGTGGCCGACAAGCCGGTCTTTCTGGTGGATTTCAGCGAACTGGAGCAGGGGCCGGAAGGGCTGGCCGATGCCGATGTGCAAGGCCTCATCGATCACCACCGCATCGGCACCCTGATCACCCGTGGTCCGCTCGATGCCTGGATCAGGGCGGTCGGCTGCAGCGCCACAGTGCTGCTTGAGCTGATGGGTTATGACAAGCTGTCCCGCGCCCAGGCCCGCCTGCTGCTGGGGGCCATTGTCAGCGACACCTTCAACTTTACCTCCCCCACCACCACTGAGCAGGACAGGGTCGCGGTCGACCGGCTGCTCCCCATCGCCGAGCTGGCGCTTGCCCCCTTCGCCCAGACCCTGCTGGAGCGCCGCACCCAGCTGGGCGACGCGCCGCTCAGCGAGTTGCTCACCGCCGACGAGAAGGCCTATCAGATCGCGGGCCACTCCCTGATGGTCAGCCAGATCTGTGTGATGAACCCGGCCGAGATCCTGGCCCGGCAGGATGAGCTGCAACAGGCGATGCAGGAGAGACTTGGGCGAGACAAACTCGATGCCTATGTGCTGATGCTGACCGATCTGGCCAAGGGGGACAGCCAGCTCCACTTCGCCAGTGCCGGCATCTTGCCGGGCGAACCCGTCCACCTTGCCGGCGCCGTCAGCCGCAAGAAGGAAGGACTGCCCTGGCTCGCCAGACACTTCGCCTGAGCGCCGAGCACCCCATACCCCCCTCATCACTGCCCTAGCCCCCATGCCAGCCCGCATGGGGGCTACCCAATCCAGCATCGAGCCCGTTCGCGATCCCCCTCACAATCCCCTTCATTTTCCATTCAACTCAATTTGTTATGATGTGTTAAGCGAGCCGATGCGCGGCGACGCACAATGGTTCGCTCGATGTGACATCTCGCGGGATCGCCATGGGAAGGGACAGCCGTCTTGTCCTCCATGACCCGCACATGCCAAGGAGAACTGCTTATGACCCCAACCAATATAGTGCTGTTGCTGGAAGGCAAGGATTACGAGCAGGAGACGCTGGCCAAGGCGAGCCAGTTGGCGCAGGGAATGGGTTGCACGCTGACCCTGCTGCACCTGACCCACAGTAGCAAGACCCGGCGTGACAGCCTGTCGCTGTCGGAAGAGGAGCGCAGTGCCCAGGGCACCCTGGACGCCAAGGCCGTCATCAGCGAGCTCATCACCACCTTGCGGCATCCGGTGGATTACCAGTGCCTGGTGGTGAATGAGGTGGTGTCGGATCTGCGACGCTGGCTGGCCGCACACCCGACCCAACTGCTGCTGGTCGGCAGCCGTCACCACTGGATGGAAGGCTCCCTGGCGCGCCTGCTCATCTACAAGCTTCCCATCGATATCCAGATCTGCCACGAACCCTATGCCGAGCAGAGCAAGGCCGTCGCCTGATCCCTCGAGCGCCCGCCCCTGGGGTGGGCGCTCTTTTGTTCCCCTCCCCTTTTCCCTGCGCCGCTCAACCCGGTGCCATGGCACCCGCTCGGGACGTGACTGCCCGCTGGCCACAGCGTTACTGACAAGTCCATCCACATGATTTCTTACATATTGCTCGCTGTTTTTTCAGCGCTGTTTGCTGCAGGATATTGCCCTTGCACGGCTTCGCACGTTTCGTTCAGGTGATAAATGAAAATACTCCCCAAGCAGGGCAAGCTCGTCCTGCTCGTCCTCATTCTGCTGGCCATCATCGGTTGGCTGGCCTGGCCCAGCAAGACGCAGGCCCCGGTATTGACCGCCTCCGTCATCCGCCAGGACGTGGAGCAGACCGTGCTGGCCAGCGGTGTCCTGCAAGCCATCGAGCAGGTGGATGTGGGTGCCCAGGTCTCGGGTCAGGTAACCTACCTGGCCGTAGAAGCCGGGCAGCACGTCAAGCAGGGAGACCTGCTGGCGGAGATAGATCCCCTGATCGCCCAGAACAACCTCAAGACCGCCGAGGCGGATCTGGCCAGCCGCCGTGCTCAGCTCAAGATCAAGCAGGCGCAGCTCAAGCAGAACGAGCTGGCCTGGCGCCGCCAGCAGCAGATGTTCAGGCAGGAGGCGAGCTCCCGGGCCGATCTGGAGAGTGCCGAGGCGCAGCTGGCGGTCACCCGGGCCGAGCTGCAGAGTGCCCAGGCCGACGTCGACAGCGCCCTGATCAAGGTGGATCGCACCAAGACAGAGCTGGGCTATAACCGCATTCAGGCCCCCATGGATGGGACAGTCGTCTCCATCGTGACCCGCCAGGGCCAGACCCTGGCCGCCAGCCAGACGGTGCCGACTCTGCTCAAGCTCGCCAACCTGGAGACCATGACGGTCAAGGCCCAGATCTCGGAGGCCGATGTCACCAAGGTCAAGGCTGGCATGCCGGTCTATTTCACCCTGATCGGGGATCCGGATACCCGCTATCACGCCACCCTGCGCACGGTCGAGCTGGCCCCCACCAACATCAACGAGCAGACCGCCAGCAGCACGGCGACCAGCAACGCGGCCGTCTACTACTACGCCCTGTTCGATGTGCCCAACCCGGACCATCAGCTGCGGGTCGCCATGACGACCCAGGTCACCATAGTGCTGGGTGAACGCAAGCAGGTGCTGGCGATCCCCCAGACCGCCCTCGGCAAGAAGCTGGGGGACAACGAATATGAGGTCAGCCTGCTCAAGGAGGACGAGCAGAAAGAGACCCGCCGCATCAAGACCGGCATGAAGGACGACATCAAGATCGAGGTGGTGAGCGGCCTGAACGAGCAGGACAAGGTCACCCTGGAGCAGGGCAAGCCCGTCCAGGACGATGACGGGGAGATGAGGCCGTGAGCGAGCCCCTGATCCGGCTCAAGGGCATAGAGCGTCGCTACCAGAGCGGGGAGCAGGAGGTCACGGTGCTGCACCCGCTGGATCTCTGCATCCAGGCGGGGGAGATGGTCGCCATCGTCGGCGCCTCCGGCTCCGGCAAGTCCACCCTGATGAACCTGCTGGGTTGCCTCGACCGCCCCAGCTCGGGCGAGTACCTGTTCCGCGGGCAGGACACCGCCCAGCTGGATGCCCTCGCCCTGGCCCGTCTGCGCTGCCATCACTTCGGTTTCATCTTCCAGCGCTATCACCTGCTGCCCCATCTGGATGCGGCCGCCAACGTGGAGATCCCGGCCATCTACGCCGGCACCTCGCGCCCCGAACGCCAGCTGCGGGCCCGCACCCTGCTGTCCCGCCTCGGCCTGAGCGATCGCAGTCACCACAGGCCGGGTCAGCTCTCCGGCGGGCAGCAGCAGCGGGTCAGCATAGCCCGGGCGCTGGCCAATGGCGGCGAGGTGATCCTGGCCGACGAACCCACCGGGGCCCTCGACAGCCACAGCGGCAAGGAGGTGATGGCCATCCTCAAGGAGCTGCATGGCCGGGGCCACACCATCATCCTGGTGACCCACGACATGGCGGTGGCCAACCACGCCGATCGCATCATTACCTTGCGCGATGGACGGGTAGTGGAAGACAGTGGCCAGCCCGCGACGACGACCACAGACCAGGCCGAACCAGGCCTCCCCCTGCCCGCAGAGCCGGTGGAGAAGCGCGAACCCACGCCGACCCACGCCGCCAGCCAGCCTGCGGCATCCATCGCCAAACGGGGCAGCCAGGGCTGGGATCGCTACCGGGAAGCGGGCCGCATGGCCCTGCACGCCATGCTGGCACACCGCATGCGCACCTTCCTCACCATGCTCGGCATCATCATCGGCATCGCCGCCGTGGTCAGCGTGGTCGCCCTCGGCCAGGGGGCTCGCGCCAAGGTGATCAATGACATCAACGCCATGGGCACCAACACCATCGACATCTTCCCCGGCAAGGACTGGGGGGATGAGAAGGCGGCCAGCATCCAGACCCTGAACGAGCGGGATCTCGACGCCCTGCTCGGCCAGCCCTATCTGGAGGGGGCCAGTCCCCAGATCGCGACCTCGGGTCAGCTGCGCTATCGCAACAAGACCAGCAGCGGCAACGTGGTCGGGGTCGGCAGCGACTTCTTCCGGGTCAAGGGGATGACGCTCACCCAGGGCCGGCTGTTCGATGAGCGGGATATCCAGAGCCGGACGGCGGTGGCCGTGGTGGATGGCAAGACCATAGAGAGCCTGCTCGGCAAGGAGGACCCCATCGGCCAGGTGGTGCTGGTCGGCACCCTGCCGGTGCGCATCATCGGCGTGGTGGCGCAGGAGACCGGCTTTGGCCGCAGCAGCCAGTCGGTCACCGTCTGGCTGCCCTACAGCGCCGTGATGAGCCGTCTCATCTCCCAGAACCACTTCAGCCAGATCACCATCCGGGTCAAGGACGGGATCCAGCCCGCCCTGGCCGAGCAGGCCGCCGTGGCGCTGCTGACCCAACGCCACGGGGTGAAAGACTTCTTCACCTTCAGCAGCGACAGCATCATCAAGTCGGTGGAGAAGACCACCGCCACCATGACCCTGCTGGTCTCCGCCATCGCGGTAATCTCCCTCATCGTCGGCGGCGTCGGGGTGATGAACATCATGCTGGTGTCCGTGGTGGAGCGCACCCGGGAGATCGGGATCCGCATCGCGGTCGGCGCCCGTCAGTCCGACATACTGCAACAGTTCCTGATCGAGGCGGTGATGGTCAGCCTGCTGGGCGGCCTGCTCGGCATCGGCCTGGCCCTGCTCATCGGCTTCGTGTTCTCACTGATAGTGGAAAGCTTCCAGATGCACTTCTCACTCTTCTCCATCCTGATGGCCTTTGGCTGCTCCTCGCTCATCGGGATCCTGTTTGGTTACCTGCCTGCCCGCAACGCGGCCCGGCTCGATCCGGTCGAGGCGCTGGCGAGGGAATGATGATGCACAAGTTGTCCAGACAGAGGCGCCGCCTCTTATCCAGACAGGGCCGCAGCCTCTTATCGCGACCAGCGCTCTGCCTCGCCGCCGGCCTTGTCCTCAGCGCCTGCAGTCAGCAGAGTACCTATCACCAACCGGATCTGGTCGTGGCGCCGAGCTGGCAGCAGGCCGACGAGGGGCTCACCCAGCAGCAGGCGGGCCTCTGGTGGCAGGGGTTTAAGGATCCCGCCCTCGACCGGCTGGTCGATGCCGTGCTGGCCGCCAACCCGGATATGCAGGTGGCAGGGCTCAGGTTGAAGAACGCCCTGCTTGGCGCCGATCTGGCCGACACCAATCTCACCCCCTCGGTCAACGCCAGCATAGGGGTCAGTGGCAACAAGAACATGGGCACCGGCGTGACCAGCCGCAATCTTGGCCCCTCCCTCAACCTGGGTTACGAGGTGGATCTGTGGGGCAAACTCGCCTCGGTCCGGGATCAGGCCGGCTGGGAGGCCCAGGCCAGCGAGCAGGATCTGGCGGCCACCCGTCTGATGCTGATCGGCAAGGCGCTGGAGCAGTACTGGCAGCTGGCCTATCTCGGCTCGGCCATCTCCCTCGGCGAGCGCCAGCTCGCCAACTACAGCCGCGCCGAGCAGCTGACCCGCGCCAAATATGACGCCGGTGCCGTTACCCGGCTCGATCTGGTGCAGGCCGGCCAGCAGAAAGCCGGCAAGCAGGCGGAGCTCGCCTCCCTCGTCCTGCTGCGGGAGCAGGCTGGCAATGCCCTGCGGCTCTTGCTCGGCCGCAGCAGCGGTCCGCTGGAGTTTGCCCCGGCCGCCCTGACGACCAGCCCCATCCCATCGCTGGCGGTCGGCATTCCGGCCGACGTGCTGGCCCGGCGCCCCGATGTGCGGGCCGCCGAGCTGCGGCTGCGCAAGACGCTGGCCAGGGGGGACGAGATCCGCACCAGCTTCTACCCCAGCCTCAACCTGACCGGCAGCGCCAGCACCACCTCGGACACCCTGACCCAGGTGCTGCAGAATCCGGTGGGGACCCTGGGGGCCACCCTGGCCCTGCCCTTCCTCGAGTACAACAAGACCAAGCTCTCCATCGCCAGCTCCGAGGTCGATTACCAGATCGCCGAGACCGAGTTTCGCAAGCAGCTCTACGGCGCCTTGCTGGAGGTGGAGGATGGGCTGGCCGCCCGCCATCAGGGCGAGCAACGCCTGCGCTATCTGGGGCAACAGCTGAGCTATGCCAGGGAGGCCGAGCGGCTAGCCCGGGCCCGCTTCCAGGCCGGTGCCACCGGGGTACAGCCCTGGCTGGATGAGCAGAATCGGCTGTGGGATGCCGAGCTCAGCCTGTTGACCCAACAGCAGAGCCAGCTCAACACCATGGCCGGGATCTACCAGGCGCTGGGGGGGAGCGATCGGGGCTAGTCAGCCGCCTCTCTGTGCCACGGCCGGGGTAAATATCCCTCCCGGCCGTGGCCCCCTTCTCACCCACAAACCAATTGATAATAATTTTCATTTGATGAAGAATGAGCGCCATTGCCTGTCAGGAGTACTCAAATGTCACAGCCCGCCCCGGTCAATCGCCCTCGCCTGCTCACAGTCAAACAGGTCCATGATGTGGGCCCCCATCTGCGCCGCGTCTGTCTGACCAGCCCTGAGCTGGCCGACTACCCCTTCAGCTGTGGCGGCGCCCATGTCAAGATCATGCTGCCCCAGCCGGGCCAGCCCCATGCCGTGCTGCCGACCCCTACCCCCAAGGGGCCCCGCTGGGAAGACCCGAGCCAGAAACCCATCCTCCGCACCTTTACCATCCGCGCCTTCCGGCGTGAGGCGCTGGAGCTGGACATCGACTTCGCCCTGCACGGCGATACCGGCCCGGCCAGCCGCTTCGCCCTGCGGGTCCAGCCTGGCGATCTGCTCGCCATCTCAGGCCCCGGCGGCCCGGATCCCATGCTGCAGCCGGCCCTGCACTACTACATGGCGGGGGATCTCACCTCCCTGCCAGCCATCAGCGCCATGGCAGAGGTGATGCCGGCCGAAGCCCGGGGCCATATCGCGCTGCTGGTGCCCCATAGAGAAGATGTGCAGGATCTGTCGCTGCCCGTCGGTGTCAGCCTGCGCTGGTTTGTCGGTACTCCCGACCAGACCGAGCCCCTGGTGAACCATTTCACGGCCCTGCCCATGGCCTCTGAGCAGAGCTATTTCTGGTTCGGTGGGGAAGAGGGGCTGGTGGTGCCGCTGCGCCGTCATGTCAGGCGCGCGCTGGAGGTGGATCGCTCCCAGGTCTATGCGGTGCCCTACTGGCGCCACGGCAAGGATGAGGACGCCTACCATCAGGATCGCCATGTCGTGATGGATAGCTGATAACGCCTTATTTTTATTATGGTTATCGGGCCTTTTCCCATTCGGGATCTGGCCCGATTGCAATCCGGTTTCTGCCCTTTTTACCCCCTACCCCCCATTCTGGTGATCCTCGTTCTAGTGCTTGCATTTGAGACTGACAACAAGATAATGATAATCACTCTCAACAATGGGTGATGTGTCAGCGTCCCTCGCCGCCTGATCCGGCATCCGGGTTTCGCAGACACCTCATCGACCCCATTTGCACAGCAAGGTAATCCCAGATGGCAGTTTTGAATTCGGTAATGCGCGCCTTCGCGGTGGAGGCGCTCCCCACTCCTGCCGACCTGTTGGCACAGCATCCCTGCCCTGCCGAGATGGCGGAGCAGATTGACCAGCACCGTCACCAGGTTCGCCAGATCCTGACCGGTGCAGACGATCGCCTGTTGGTGGTGATCGGCCCCTGCTCCATCCATGATCCCCTCGCCGCGCTCGACTATGCTCGGCGCCTGACACGCCTCGCCGAGGCCTATCAGGACCGGCTGTTGATAGTGATGCGCACCTATTTCGAGAAACCACGCACCACCGTCGGCTGGAAGGGTCTGGTATTCGACCCCCATCTGGATGGCAGCAACGACATCGGCCTGGGTCTGTGCCTGGCGCGCCGGCTGCTGCTCGACATCAACCGGCTGGGACTGGCCACCGCCACCGAGTTTCTCGATACCACCAGCTTCCTCTACCTGGCCGATCTCATCAGCTGGGGGGCGATAGGGGCACGCACCACCGAGTCCCAGGTACACAGGCAGCTGGCCTCGGCCCTGCCCTGTCCCGTCGGTTTCAAGAACGGCACAGATGGCAATATCCGGGTGGCCATCGATGCCATCCAGGCCAGCGAGGCCTCCCATCTGTTCACCGCCCCCGGCAGCCAGGGTGGCATAGTGGTGATCAAGAGCGAGGGCAATCCGAGCGGCCACATCATCTTGCGCGGTGGCACCCTGCCCAATTATCACCAGAGCGATGTGATGGATGCCGCCGAGCGGCTGGCACGGCAGGGGCTCAACCATCAGCTGATGGTGGATTGCAGCCACGGCAACAGCCAGAAACAGCACAAGAACCAGATCCGGGTCGCCGGGGAGCTCTGCCGCCAGCTGAGCGAGGGCAGCGAGGCCATCGCCGCCGTCATGGTCGAGAGCTTCCTGCAGGGGGGGAGCCAGAAACCGGCCCCCCTGAGTGAACTCCAGTACGGCCTGTCGGTCACCGACGCCTGTCTGTGCTGGGATGACAGCCAGACGCTGCTGGCCATGCTGGCCGATGCCGTCGAGGCTCGCCGGCAATCCCAGGGGACAAGCTCGCCGTCGACCCGCCGCGAAGAGGCGTTGCCGGTCAGTTAATCGACCGCTTATTTGTTAATGCCAGGGATCGCTCCAGATCCCTGCATTAAATAGCCGCCATCATTATCCCCCAGACGCACTGAGCATATCGCCAGTCGCCGAGGGTCAAATAGACCTGCGATAACCCGAGTTAAATAACCCGACATGAGTTAATGCCTTTATGGCCACGCGAACAGCATCTCGGGGAGAACGAAGAAGTCTGACTGAAAGAGTGCCCTCTCATTTCCTCGATGAGGGGGTCCGTCACAGGGTTCTGCGAGTTTCATAGGTGAAAATAAATGGGCTGTATGAGTCCAGCGTTGAGTCGCCGGCAATGATGGGGTCAAGGTTGATCCCATTGCTTCCAGCAGGAGGAATCTTCTTTATTGGATCGAGATGATCATGCAGATCCAGATATGCCGGCGCAAATAGCGCAGCGGCGCCATGGGGGTGATTTTGTATTATCCCAAAAATAATAATGCCGCCCATTGGGCGGCATTATTGACAAGCGGATCCAGACAATCAGATCAAGAAGTCGTTCAGATCCTTGCCCAGCGCAACCTGCTCGGCAATGGCTTTCGGCATACGGCCCTGACCGGTCCAGGTCTTCTCCTGGCCATCTTCCTGATACTTGTACTTGGCAGGACGCGGAGCACGCTTGCTCTTGGCTGCGCCAGCGGCTGCCGGGGCAGCGACGCTGCCGATCAGCTCACGCGGGTCGATACCGGCTTGTTGCAGCATCTCGGTAAATTCGCTCAGCTTGCGCTGACGCTCTTCCTGCTCGGCACGTTCCTGTTCAACAGACTCGGCACGCTCGTTATATACCAGATCAAACTTTTCTTTCGCTTCTTGCAGTTGCTCAAACGGCAGTTCACGAATGGCAGCACGCAAGCTGCGAATGTTCAGTAGAACTTTCAGAAACTCGTTCATTACTTCCTCACAGAATTATTTTTGTATGTCACAGGGATAACACAGTTTGAGAATAGCATGTCCGCTCGATAACAACATAATGATTTTATAGTGCCAGCAGGAGGCTTGACAACATCATGACCATTATTCGTTGCCGTTAATTCACACTGTTGTCGTTATTGAAAAAGAGGGCAGCTAGACATTATTTTCTTCAGCCTTGGTTAATCACGGTCAGATCCTCAGCCAGGATATTCGTCGACCCGATAAATGAGCATGGAGTCATCCAAGCACCGGGGGATGATAAAACACCAGATCTCTCCCGACTCATGTCAGTCTGCCATCCACTGCGAATACCAAGGGCATTATCCACTCACCGGATAAAATAAGCCGCGGTGAGCCAGCCAGCCCCGCCACAGGAATACCCCGCCTTGCAGCCCTCCGACTCAGCACGCCATCGCGGCCTGGGCGCCTATCCAGTCGATGAAGGCCTGGATCTTGGGGCACTGGCGGTTGGGGAGCGTCGCCATGTAGTAACGCTGCTCGCAGCGCACCTCCCTGCCCGGGAAGGGCTCCACCAGCTCGTTGCGCTCCAGCCGCTGGCGTACCAGGTTCTTGCGGCCCATGGCCACCCCGGCGTGATTCATGGCGGCGATGATGGCGAGATCGGAGCGATCGAAGCCCATGCTCGACTGACAGCCGTCGAGGGAGATCCCGGCCTGACGGGCCCAGCTGCACCACTCGTCGGTGTCGGAGTCGTACCCCCAGGCCTGCCTGTCGTGCAGCAGGCGGCAGCGAGACAAGTTGTCAGGGTTATCCAGCAGCCCATGCTGCTCGGCATAGTCGGGGCTGCATACCGGCACCATGTATTCATCCATCAGCGGGTGGATGGCGAGCCGCTCCGGCATCTTGTCGTCGAAATAGATCGTCAGATCGATGCCATAACCGTGCAGGTTGACGTTCTCGTTGCCGGTCATGATGTTGAGATCGATCTGGGGATGCAGGCGGGAGAAGTCCGCGAGCCGCGGCACCAGCCAGCACTGGGCGATGGAGGGGCGGGAGTAGACGGTCAGGGAACCGGACAGCTCCTGATTCTTGATCTCCAGGATCTCCTGATTGATGAACTCCAGCGAGGACTTGAGCGCCCAGAAGATCCGCTGCCCCTCCGCCGTCAGCATCACCTTGCGGTGAAAACGCTGAAACAGCTTGAAGCCAAGCTCCTCTTCCAGCGCACCTATCCGGTGGCTCACCGCGCTCGGGCTGAGCGCCAGCTCATCCGCCGCCAGGGCGAAGGAGCAGTGACGGGCCGCCGCCTCGAAGGTGTGCAGCTTGGAGAGTTGATAGCCGCTCAGCAGCTTGTTTCTCGATACATAGTTGTCTTCGGTATACATCCGCCTTCCCCATCACCGGCTAAAGATCGCCGTCATGATATCCCGGAAAGCCCGCTTTAGGATGAAGCAACCGAATCCAAGTCACAGATCCACAGCTAAATGTGATGAATGTGGCACCTTTGCATCAACCCAGCTCATCCAAGACGCCATTTTCATCATTTGTCAGCCCGGCGCCATTCCCGTTCAATAGGCCCATCGTTCATCTCTTATCACCCTTGTCGAGGCGCAGTATGAATTCTGAAATGTGGGTCGTCGGTACCTTGCTGACTAGCATCATCCTGATCGTCTTCACCATAGTGAAGGGCAGGATCCACCCCTTCCTCGCCCTGCTGTTGGCGAGCTTCTACGTCGGCACCATGATGGGGATGAACCCGGTCAAGATGGTCAATGCCATGGAAGAAGGCATAGGCGGCACCCTGGGCTTCCTCGCCGCCGTCATCGGCCTTGGCACCATACTCGGCAAGATGATGGAGGTATCGGGCGCCGCCGAGCGCATCGGTCTCACCCTGCAGAAGTGCCGCTGGCTCTCGCCTCAGGTCATCATGGTGCTGGTCGGCCTGGTGTGCGGCATCACCCTGTTCGTCGAGGTGGGAGTGGTGTTGCTGATCCCGCTCGCCTTCTCCATCGCCCGCAAGACCAACACCTCGCTGCTGACGCTAGCCATCCCGCTCTGCACCGCCCTGATGGCCGTGCACTGCATAGTGCCGCCCCATCCGGCCGCGCTCTATGTCACCAATCAGCTGGGAGCCGATATCGGATCCGTCATCGTCTATGGCCTCGCGGTCGGGCTCTTTGCCTCCCTGGTCGGCGGCCCCCTGTTCCTGAAGCTGCTGGGCAAGCGGGTGCCGTTCAAGAGCGTGCCCGCCGCCTTTGCGAATATAGAGGCGCGCGATGAGGCCGAGCTCCCCTCCCTCGGCGCCTCCCTCTTCACCGTGCTGCTGCCCATACTGCTGATGCTGGCCAAGACGGTGGCCGAGCTGAACATGGATCAGAGCTCCATCCTCTATACCCTGCTGGAGTTTATCGGCAACCCCATCACCGCCATGTTCATCGCCGCCTTCACCGCCTACTACGTGCTGGGGATCCGCCAGAGCATGAAGATGGAAGGGCTGCTGGACAAGACCGAGCAGTGCTTCTCCTCCATCGCCAACATACTGCTGATCATCGGGGCCGGCGGCGCCTTCAATGGCGTGCTCAAGGCCAGTGGCCTGGGGGATAGCCTCGCCACCATCCTCTCCCAGCTGGACATGCACCCCATACTGCTGGCCTGGCTGGTGGCCATAGTGCTGCACGCCGCCGTCGGCTCCGCCACCGTCGCCATGATGGGGGCCACCGCCATCGTCGCCCCCATCATGGTGCACTACCCGAACATCAGCCCGGAGATCATGACCCTCGCCATCGGCTCAGGCGCCATCGGCTGCACCATGGTGACCGATTCCCTGTTCTGGCTGGTGAAGCAGTATTGCGGCGCTACCCTGAACGAAACGCTCAAGTACTACACCAGTGCCACCCTCCTCGCCTCCCTGATGGCGCTGGCCGGCACCTTCCTGCTCTCCTATATCGTGTAAAAGACAGAGACATCCCATGAAAAATACCGACATTGCGCAGCTCATCGCTCAGTACCCGCTGGTTCAGACGCTGATCTCTCTCGAGCCTGTGACCTGGTTCAACCCCAATGCCACCACATTGGCGGCCGGCCTGCCCCATGTGGGGCTGGAACAACGCGACGTCGCGGACGCCTCAGCCCGCCTGGCCCGCTTCGCCCCCTACCTGTGCCAGGCCTTCCCCGAGACCCGTGCCATGCAGGGCATGTTGGAGTCCGAAGTCGCGGCCATCCCCGCCCTGCAAGCGACCCTCAACCAGCGCTACGGCGTTGACCTCACCGGCCGGCTGCTGCTGAAAAAAGACAGCCACCTGCCGATCTCCGGCTCCATCAAGGCCCGTGGCGGCATCTACGAGGTGCTGACCCACGCCGAGCAGCTGGCGATCAAGGCCGGGTTGCTGCGCGAAGACGACGACTACAGCAAGCTGTTCAGCGATGAGTTCCGCCGCTTCTTCGGCCAATACAGCATCGCCGTGGGCTCGACCGGCAACCTCGGCATGTCCATCGGCATCATGAGCGCCAAGCTCGGCTTCACCGTCACCGTGCACATGTCCGCCGATGCGCGGGAGTGGAAGAAGCGCAAGTTGCGCGAACACGGGGTCATCGTAGTGGAATACGCCGAGGATTACGGGGTGGCCGTGGAGCAGGGGCGCAAGGAGGCCGAGCGCGATCCCAACTGCTTCTTCATCGATGACGAGAACTCCCGCACCCTGTTTCTCGGCTACTCGGTGGCGGGCGAGCGGCTGAAAAAGCAATTCGATGAGATGGGCATCGAGGTGGATGCCGAACACCCGCTGTTCGTCTACCTGCCCTGCGGAGTGGGCGGCGGTCCGGGCGGGGTGGCGTTTGGCCTGAAACTCGCATTCGGGGATAACGTTCACTGCTTCTTCGCCGAGCCCACCCACTCCCCCTGCATGCTGCTCGGGGTGCACACCGGCCTGCACGATCAGATCGCGGTGCAGGATCTGGGGATCGATAACCTCACCGCCGCCGATGGCCTGGCGGTGGGGCGCGCCTCCGGTTTCGTCGGCCGCGCCATGGAGCGGTTGCTGGATGGCTTCTACACCCTGAGCGATCAGGAGATGTACGATCTGCTGGGGCTGCTGGCGCGGGACGAGCAGATCCGCCTCGAGCCCTCCGCCCTCGCCGGCATGCCGGGCCCCTGGCGGGTCAGCGCCGATGGCGAGTGGCAGGCATCCCGCGGTCTGGATGCCCTGCGCATGGCACAGGCCACCCACCTAGTGTGGGCCACCGGCGGCGGCATGGTGCCGGCGGAGGAGATGGAGAAATACCTCGCCACCGCCAACATCTGATCTTTTTTTAAGCCGAAAAACCCGCCACCCTGGCGGGTTTTTCTCTTCTGGGATCAGCAAGATGGCATGCTCTTTACCCAAGCTCTGCCGGCACCCACGCCCCTCCCCCAGCCGTCAATCCCCCCAAGTTGGTTATTTTGTGATACGATAGGGGCCGTTTTTTGACATCTGCGCCCCGTTGACGCCCATATCCGGCGAGATCACTACCCAATCCGGTGATAACAACGAGCAGTCGCGCAGCACAACAAGTGACCTGGTTGAGTCATATCTGGCGAGTTCGCTCGGCCAGAGGGCAATCACCAAGGGCACCTTAGATAAGGAGATCGGGCAATGAAACAGTATCAAAGCTGGCTGGGACAATATCTGATGAGCCGTCGCGATGGCGATCACGCCATGGCCTCCGAACTCGCCAACTCCATCTGCGAGTTCTGGCAGGCCCAGGGCGACGAAGCCGAGAGCAGCAAGTGGCAGCAACGTTATCAACAACACATAGAGCAGGCGCAATAAGGCAAGAGCCTTCGTCTGTCACCCATAAAAAAACCGGCGCTCATGGCGCCGGTTTTGCTTTTGGGAAACCCGATTACATCTGGTCGACCATGTCCTGGGCGAACTGGGAGCAGGAGCGCAGGGTGGCGCCTTCCATCAGTCGCTCGAAGTCATAGGTGACCGTCTTGTTGGCGATGGCCGCTTCCATGCCCTTGATGATGAGGTCGGCCGCTTCGACCCAACCCAGGTGGCGCAGCATCATCTCGGCGGAGAGGATCAGCGAACCCGGGTTGACCTTGTCCTGACCGGCATACTTGGGCGCGGTGCCATGAGTCGCCTCGAACAGGGCCACACCGTCACCAATATTGGCGCCGGGGGCGATGCCGATGCCACCGACCTGAGCGGCCAGGGCGTCGGAGATGTAGTCACCGTTGAGGTTCATACAGGCGATGACGTCATACTCGGCCGGGCGCAGCAGGATCTGTTGCAGGAAGGCATCGGCGATGACGTCCTTGACGATGATGGTCTTGCCGGTCTTGGGGTTCTTGAAGGAGCACCAGGGGCCGCCGTCGATCAACTGGGCGTCGTACTCTTTCTGGGCCAGGGCATAGCCCCAATCCTTGAAGGCACCTTCGGTGAACTTCATGATGTTGCCCTTGTGCACCAGGGTCACGGAGTCACGATCGTTGTCGACGGCGTACTCGATGGCGGCACGGACCAGACGCTCGGTCCCGGCCTTGGACATGGGCTTGATGCCGATGCCACAAGACTCGGGGAAGCGGATCTTCTTCACGCCCATCTCGTTTTGCAGGAAGGCGATGACCTTTTTCGCTTCATCGCTGTCCGCCTTCCACTCGATGCCGGCGTAGATGTCTTCGGCGTTCTCGCGGAAGATCACCATGTCGGTCAGATCCGGACGCTTGACCGGGCTCGGGGTCCCTTCGTAGTAACGGACCGGGCGCAGGCAGATGTAGAGATCCAGCTCCTGGCGCAGGGCCACGTTGAGGGAGCGAATACCGCCACCGACCGGGGTGGTCAGCGGGCCCTTGATGGCCACGCAGTATTCACGAATGAAATCCAGGGTTTCGGCCGGCAGCCAGGCACCTTCGCCATAGACATGAGTCGATTTCTCGCCGGTATAGATCTCCATCCAGGCGATCTTGCGCTCGCCTTTGTAGGCTTTCTCGACCGCGGCATTCACCACACTCAACATGGCCGGGGTCACGTCCACACCGATGCCATCCCCTTCGATAAACGGAATGATCGGGTTGTTGGGAACCTTCAGCTTGCCGTTGGCATCGACTGTGATTTTCTGACCCTGGGTCGGGATAACTACTTTGCTTTCCATCGGCATCTCCTAACTTCCGTTTGTTATAAATCTGATCGTTGCGCGCGGCCATCTTAGCCCATCCATTTTCATAATCAAATGGCGAGCGTGCATGTCCGACCATAGTCGAGTACTGGATCACAGTGCGCTCTGTCCGTGCGCATCCGGCACACGGCGAGGCCCGCCGGCGCCAGCGCCGATGCGGGTCCAATGGCATCCGTCCTCATCCCGCCAGGTCCTCCGGCTGCCCCTGGGGCTGGCTCAGGGAGCGGTACTGGGACGGGGTCAGCCCGGTCTTCTGCTTGAACACCCGGCAGAAATAGTTCACATCGCCGTAACCGCAGCGGCTCGCCACCTCCTCCAGCCGGAAGCGGTACTTTTTCAGCATGAACTTGGCCCTGTCGATCCGCACCCAGCTGATGTAATCCGCCAGCCGCATGTGGCCCTGCTCGCGAAACAGGTGGGAGAGATGGCTGGCCGAGACGTTGAAGCGGTGGGCGATGGAGTCCCGGGTGACGGGGCGGTGAAAATTCTCCTGAATGTAGATGCAGATGCCGTGAAACAGATCTGCCCCCCTGGGCCGCTCGGCGGCGGACTCGGCCAGCAGCTGGCGGGCGCTGGTGAGCAGCGCCTGCAGCAGGTGGTTGTCGGTGGGGGAGCGGCCGGGATCCTCGGTCAGCACGTTGAGCGCCGCCAAGATGTGTTCGAGCACATGGCCGGCCCTGGCCATGATGCTGTGCTTTTGCACATCGAAGAAGTCGGGGTCCTCCCGCCGCTTGCTCACCAGGCTGAAGCCAAGCTGGCGCTTGCCAAACAGCAGGCTCAGCACCGAGCAGTCGGTGGTCCATTGCGGCTTGTTCCAGCCGTTGGGGGGAATGTAGAGCGCCTGCCCCGGCAGTACGCTGATCTCCTTGCAGCCCAGCTCCTTGTCCCAGACCTGGTTGTGGTATTCGCCGCTGAACACCAGTTCGAGGCGGGGAAAGTTGACCTGATAGCTGAAGCCGGGTGGAACCCCCTGTTCGCTGGCGAACCAGATCTGCTCGAAAGGAACCTGTTCGTGGAGGGCGCCGTCGAGCAGCTGGCTGAAGATGAGTGACATGATGATCCCGATCAAGAGAGAGGCAAGCGATTGCGGCGGCAAAGGTCGCCCATGTTATAGTCCGGGCCGGACCGTCAATTCCACCCTTTTCTGCAAACCACTTTCTTCAAACTCAATGAGGCGTCCCTTATGAGCAGTCGAGATCTGCCCTCCTTTCTGTTGATGCAAAACCCGATTCAAGGCTATGACTGGGGCAGCCATGACGCCCTCACCACCCTGTTTGGCATCCCCAATCCGGACGGCAAACCCCAGGCCGAGCTGTGGATGGGCGCCCATCCCAACGGCTGCTCCGAGGTGAACCTGGCGGGCGGTGCACAGAAGCTCTCCGCCGTTATCGAGGCCGCCCCCAGCGCCGTGCTGGGCGAGGCCACCGTCGCCCGCTTCGGCAGCCTGCCGTTCCTGTTCAAGGTGCTCTGTGCCGAGAAGGCGCTCTCCATCCAGGTGCATCCCAGCAAGGCGCAGGCTGAAGCCGGTTTTGCCAGGGAAGAGGCCGCCGGCATCGACGCCAAGGCGAGCAATCGCAACTACAAGGATCCGAACCACAAGCCGGAGCTGGTGTTTGCCCTCACCCCCTATCAGGCGATGAACGGTTTTCGCGCCATTCCCGCCATCCTGGCACTGTTCGAGCGGGTCAAGCTGCCGGCCCTGGCCGAGCTGGTCGCGGCCCTCGCCGCCAACCAGAGCGAAGCGGGGCTGCAACACTTCTTCCACCAGCTGCTGATCCTGGCAGGCGCACGCAAGGAGGAAGCCCTGGCGGGGCTGCTGGCCTATGCCGCCGAGCATCGGGACGAGGAGACCTTCGCGCTGATCACCAGCCTGGCCGCCCAGTACCCGGGGGATGTGGGGCTGTTCTCGCCGCTGCTGCTCAATGTTGTGACCCTCAAGCCGGGCCAGGCCATGTTCCTCGATGCCTGCACCCCCCACGCCTATGTGCGCGGCACCGGCCTCGAGATCATGGCCAACTCCGACAACGTGCTGCGCGCCGGTCTCACCCCCAAGTACATAGACGTGGCCGAACTGCTGGACTGCACCCGTTGCGTCGCCAAACCCGACGATCAGATCCTGCTTGCTCCCCGCCTGAAGGGCGAGGTGCAGCACTTCGAGGTGCCGGTGCCGGACTTCACCTTCAGCGTCTACCCGGCCGGTGAGCATGCCCTCACTACCGCCAGCGCCGAGATCCTGTTTGCCATCGATGGCACTGTGACGCTCAGGCAGGGTGAGCAGACACTGCGGCTGGAGAAGGGTCAGTCTGCCTTCGTCCCCGCCGCCACCGGCCACTATCGGCTGCTGGCCGAGGGCCGGGTCGCCCGCGCCGGCAACCGCTGCTGACGACTGTCTTGCTAAAGCGATAACCGGACAAGGGCCATCATCGATGGCCCTTGTCATTGGTGCCAGATCCCGACCTGGCCTCCCTCTCTTGGCCCTCCCGCAGCGCGGTGCCTTGACGGGCGCCGGCCGTCACATGGTACGATTCCGCACCGGCCACGGCCCCCTGATAGAAGCTCCCCATGAATGACCCCCTGACTCGATCCGTTGCGCTCACAATCGCGCTCGCCTGCGGCAAGCCGACCCACAGCCAACACAATGACTGCCAGCCAAGGCTGCTCTGCAAGGGTCCTCTCCTGTGAGCGCCGAGCCGAGCGGGCTGATGCCGCTCTGGACGCTGTTCCAGCAACAACCCCTGGCGCAGGGCATAGGCCTTGCCGCCATGCTGGTCGGGATCAGCGCCTTTAGGCAACGGGACGACGGGCGTTTTCGACTGCGGCTTTGCCTCTATCAGGCGGCCATCGCCCTCCACTTCTTCCTGATGGGCGCCAGCACGGCGGCCCTCAGCGCAGGTCTCAGTTGCATTCGAACCACCGCCTCGGGGCACACCCGCAGCCCCTGGGTGATGCTGTTCTTCCTGATCCTGGTCTGGGCGCTCGGCATTCCCCAGATCACGAACCCGGTGCAGTGGTTGCCCATCCTAGGCACCACCATAGGCACCTGGGGACTGTTTCGCGCCCAGGGCATCACGCTGCGGCTGAGCATGCTGGCGGGGGGCCTGTGCTGGACCAGCCACAACATACTGATAGGCTCCATCGGGGGCAGCCTGATCGAAGTCAGCTTCCTGTTCGTCAACTGCCACACCATGTACCGCATGTGGCGGCAACCGCAGTCGAGCCCGGCCTGACCCCGCCCGGCATTGCCGGCCCGCGGTCTGAGAGAGCCGAGCAAGGCCGAGATAAGCTTGAAAAAAAACCACCGCCCTGTCTCGGGGCGGTGGTTTTTGATTATCTGCGCAACCGGTAGCCATGATGGCCGTCGGCAGGCTAGTGTTCTGCCGCTTCCGGCTGGGGAACCTCGGTACGCTCCCGCTGCAGTTCATCGACCCTGGCCTGCCACTTGTCATGGGCCTGCTTCTGCCCTTGTGACTCAAACTCATGGCGCATGGTATCGATCTCTTGGTCAAGTTTTTCCATCAGGATGTCTCCTTACATCAATAGGGTTACACACTGGCTGACGGCACTGTTGGCCAACCTGCTCACAGAGTGTGACACCACTATCCCCCCAACTGTCCAACGAAATAAACGATTGATTATCCGTAAACCAATCTAAAAATTGGGTGAAGACTCTCCTGCAAGCAGGCCAACAGGGCCAGAGTAAGGGCGCTTGCCACCCCTGCCCGTTCCAATTGCGCAGCAATATCAGCCACCTATCCCCACGGCTCTCACCGCCATTCCCCTGCTGCTGGCCCGTGCACGCCTCCGGTTTGGCCACCTCAAACCGCGACGGCAGTCGCCTTCCCTCGCCCCCGCCAGCCGCATTTTTGCCAGACGGCTCACATTTCAGGGGGTGGCAATAGCACACAAATCTCCATCCCCCGTGGCTGACCGGCGAGACAGATGGCACCTTCCCCTCTTGGCTCTTATTCAAAAAACCACAATAACCATATGTTTTTAAATGATATTAAATGCGGACCAGCAGACTCCCCTCTCGAAACCAAAATGCGAGCAGGGTCACAGGCCCGGCGCACTGACACAAAAATCCAGTAAAGGGCACATATGTCCGATTTCGATGAGCCGGCAAGGGCGAAACAATAGACGGGTCAATTGTTACCCATCGCAACGGCTCCACGAAGGAGCTAGGAGACACATATGCTCACCTCGTTGATAGATGAAGGACTGATCTGCCTCGACATCGCCGCCAAAGACAAGCAGGGGCTGTTTGTCGAGCTGGCCGCCCGGCTCAAGGCCAGCGGCAAGATTGCCAATCAGGATCAGTTCGTGCGCGACCTCTGGGCACGGGAAAATCTCGACAACACCGGCTTCGAGCAGGGGGTCGCCCTGCCCCACGCCAAGAGCGAGGTAGTACTCCACCCCGCCATCGTCATCGGCATCAGCCGCCAGGGGATCGACTACGGCGCCGAAGATGGGCAGCCCTCCAAGCTGTTCTTCATGATTGCCTCCCCGGCGGGGGGCGCCAACCACCATATCGAGGTGCTGGCCGAGCTCTCCACCAAGCTGCTTGAGCCAGGCTTCATCCCGCAGATGCAAGCGGCCAGCAGCAAGGCCGAGGTGCTCAGCCTGTTGACCAGCGCCCAGCCCGACCCCAAGCCGCGGCCACAAGCCAAAGCCCTGGCGAAGCCCAGCGTGCCTGAGCCCCAGGATCGCAGCATCAAGGCCCAGCTCGGCACCCTCAAGCAGCACCTGTTGTTTGGCACCTCCCACATGATCCCCTTCATCGTCGCGGGGGGCGTCTTGCTGTCGCTGTCGGTGATGATGAGCGGCAAGGGCGCGGTGCCCGAGGCCGGGGTGCTCAAGGACATGGCCGACATGGGCATCGCGGGGCTGACGCTCTTCACCGCCGTGCTCGGCGGCTACATCGCCTACTCCATGGCAGACAAACCGGGCCTGGCTCCGGGCATGATCGGCTCCTGGATCGCGGTACAGCAA
The DNA here is from genome assembly GCF_019218665.1 of Aeromonas sp. sif2416. Lineage (NCBI taxonomy): Bacteria > Pseudomonadati > Pseudomonadota > Gammaproteobacteria > Aeromonadales > Aeromonadaceae > Aeromonas > Aeromonas sp. sif2416. Next base: position 495,869 of record NZ_JAHUXC010000002.1, on the reverse strand, counting down.
TTCCACACCGGTTTTCTCGGCGCCATCCTGGTGGGCTTCATCGCAGGCCTCATCGTCAATCAGCTCAAACGCATAAAACTACCGGATTCCATGAGTTCGCTCGGCTCCATCTTCATCTATCCGCTGATCGGCACCTTCCTGGTGTGCGGCATAGTGATGTGGGTGATAGGCGCCCCCATCGCCGCCATGATGGACGGGATGAACCACTGGCTCTCCAGCATGGCAGGCTCCGGCAAGGTGATGCTGGGCGCCATCCTGGGCGGCATGACCGCCTTCGACATGGGCGGCCCGGTCAACAAGGTCGCCACCCTGTTCGCCCAGACCCAGGTCAACACCCAACCCTGGCTGATGGGCGGCGTCGGCATCGCCATCTGCGTGCCGCCACTCGGCATGGCGCTGGCCACCCTGCTCTCGCCCCGTCGTTACAAGAAAGAGGAGCGTGAAGCGGGCAAGGCGGCCGCCATCATGGGCATGATCGGCATCAGCGAGGGGGCCATTCCCTTTGCCGCCGCCGACCCGGTGCGCGTCATCCCGGCAATCGTCGCGGGCGGCATCGTCGGCAACATCACCGGCTTCATGATGCACAGCATCAACCACGCCCCCTGGGGCGGCTGGATAGTGCTGCCGGTGGTGGAAGGCAAGATGGGCTACATCCTGGGCACAGTGCTCGGCGCCCTGACCACGGCCCTCATCGTCAACCTGCTGAAAAAGCCGGTGACCGAGGATGAAGAAGTGAGCCAGCCCGACAGCGACTACCAGGCCATCGAGGCCGAGGGTGAGGCGGACGTGCTCGCCATCACCGCCTGCCCCTCCGGCGTGGCCCACACCTTCCTCGCCGCCAAGAGCCTGCAAAAGGCGGCCGCCAAACAGGGGATCAAGCTGAAAGTCGAGACCCAGGGCGCCAACGGCATCATCAACCGCATCACCGCCAAAGACGTGGCCAACGCGCGCTACGTCATCCTGGCCCACGACGTGGCCATCAAGAACCGGGAGCGATTCAAGGACATCGAGATCATCGATGTGAAGACCAAGGAGGCCATCCACAATCCGGAAGGGTTGCTGGCCCGCACCCTGGCAGGCAGCAGCAAGGTAGCCTGACGAGACTGGCACTGACTGCAGATGAAAAAAACGAAGGGGCCTCAGGGCCCCTTCTTGTATGTCAGCGTACCGCGAGCCCGCCATGATGCTGACTGTGGCTCCCTCGGGATATCCCACCCGGTGCCGGATCAGGGGGCCGGCTTGACCAGGGTATCGAGTCCGCTTACCACCAGGGTGCCCCTGCCTCCCGTCATCTTGTGGAAGTTGGTGCCCTGCTGGGAAGGGTTGTCGGTGCGGGCCAGCAAGGTGGCACCGTTGTTGTAGTTCTGGATCTCGGTGGCGGTAAGCGCCCGATCCGACAGGATCAGCAGCAGAGTACGAAACTCCTTCTGCGCGCTCGCGGCGTCAGGCACCCTGGGCTTCTGGTCGGCCGGGATCAGCGCGTAGGCGGCCAGGCTGGCGGGGTCCGTCATCTCGGACGACTCCATCAACCCCATCAGGTAGAGCTCGATGTCGGCGAAATTGGCGCTCGCGTTGTTAAGCTGCCCGACGATGCCCAGCCAGGGCGCCCAGTGGCCGGTGGCCGGCGGCACCACCCAGTTTGCCCAGCGATGGGCCATCTCGTGCAGTATGGGGCCGTAGGTCGAGGTCGACAGGTACCTTTTCGCGTACAAAAACCAGATACCCTGCAACTTGCCATCCGAGTGAAACTCCGCCGAGCTATCAAACATGCCAAGGCCGATGCCCGCCACATCGTTCCTGACGTGGGCGTACTCGCCGGTGGGCATATCTACAGGGGTAGTGGGAACCTCCTCGTTGTTCATCACCACGGTGATGAAGTCGAACTCGTCCCGGAACTGCTCGTAGACCCGCCCGCTCAGCGCCTTGAGGGCGCTCTGTCCCTCGGGCGAGTTGATGGAGGTCGCATTCCAGAATGCGAACTCCGCCTGGCTCAGCTGCAACGAGGCGATCTGGTTATACCGCGGTTCTATGACGATGGGTGCCACGGGTGCTACCGGCATCACAGTGAGCTGCGCCGCCGTACTGGTGACGCCGGCCAGGCTGGCGGTGATGAGCGCCAGCCCCTCGCTCAGGCCGTGGGCCTCTCCCCGGCTGCCATCCAGATTGCTGATGGTCGCGATAGTGGGGGCATCGGAGTACCAGATGGTGGTGGCATCGCCCGTCACATCCCGGTTGCTGCCATCGGACAGGGTCGCTATGGCCTGGAACTGCAGCCGGTTCCCGATGGACAAGGACGCCGCTGGCGGCGTCACAGCCAGACTGGTCACCACGGAGGATGACACCGCCACCGGGGCAGAGGCACTGAACGGCATGCCCTCGACAGTACCGCTCGCCGTGATAGTGGCAACGCCCGCCGTTTGTCCCGTCACCAGCCCCTTGCTGCCCTCGAGGTTGCTGACGGTCGCGATCTCGGGTTGGCTGCTGTGCCACTGGACGAGGGGGTTGTCGGTGACGTCGAACGATGTCCCGTCGGACAGATGCGCCGTGGCGGTGAAGGCGAGCTGCAGCCCCACCGGGACTGTCCCTTCCATCGGTTGCAGCTCGAGCCGGGTGACGAAGGCCGAGCTTATCCTGAGCTGTTCGGTCGCATCGAGGGGTACCCCGTTGATGGTGCCGCTCACCCTGATGGTGCTGCCGCCCTGCGCCAGTCCGGTGACCAGCCCGCTGTCGCTGATGCTCGCCACCGCCGGATCGCTGCTGCTCCAGCTCAGGGCTTCATGCTCGGTCACATCGATGGGGGCACTGCCATCCGACAGGCTGGCGAAGGCGCTCAGCTGCGCACTCATCCCCACCGGCAGCGGATCTTGCGGGGCATGGATATCCAGCCCGGTGATCAGGGCATCCGTCACTTCCAGCGGGGCCGAGGCCTGGATTGGCTCGCCATTGACCGTTGCGACGGCCTCCAGGGTCAGTGCCCCGACCGCCAACCCGGTGGCCAGCCCCTTGCTGCCCTCCTCGTTGCTGACCTGCGCCAGGCTGTCGTCACTGCTGTACCAGCTCAGAGCCGAGGCGTTGGTCACATCCCGCGACTGGCCGTCTGAGAAGCTGGCGGTGGCCACGAAGGCCTGGCTCAAGCCCACCGGCACAGTGGCGCTGGCCGGGGTCAGCTGCAGCTCGGTCACATAGGTGTCGATGACCTCCACCCTGGCGGTGGCGCTGTAGGGTTCGCTGTTCACCGTGGCGGTCGTGGTGATGACCGCCGTGCCCGGGCTGATCCCCTTGGCGAGGCCATGCTCATCCACTGTCACCACGGCGGCATCGCTGCTGCTCCAGACGACGTCGGGGTGCTGGGTCACGTCCTGCACCGAGCCATCCTCCCAGGTCGCCTGCGCCTGGAACTGCTGCTCGAAACCGACGGGGACCCTGGCCTCCCCCGGGCTTATCTGCAACGAAGAGAGGGGATGACCATCCCCCGTGGAGCCTCCCTCATCGTCATCACCACAACCCAGCAGCGCCAGGGCCGCCAATCCTATCATCAAGCACTTAGCCAACTTCATTGCCACTCCTTCCTCTATCACTCCCTTGCCCGGACCACTCAGGGTGAGCCGGGGCCGCTGGTCACCGCGGCTGTTTTTACCTGGCGCGGAGTAGAGCAACGGGGCCTGTCGTCGTCCACCGAAAGCCACGGCAGATACAGGCTGCGTTAAGAAAGCGTCAACAAAAGGTTGCGCCTGGCGCGGCAGCCCGCTGACGGCTCGCCCAGCGCCCACCCTGGCCCCCGCGTCGGCCCCAAAGATTGAGGCCCTTGCGGGCCTCGAAATAGGGATGGGACGAGGCGCCGACTCATGGCGTCGTCAGCAGGCTGATGGTCATGCCGAGGCTCATGCGATCGCCGCGCGCCAGCAGCCGCAGGCCGGGGTGACCGGCCATATGGTGGGCATTGGCGGCGTGACTCTGGGGCTCAAGGCAGACGAAGCCGCTGCCCTCGTCGGGCTGATAGAGCATCAGGAAGCCGCCATCGCTGGAGATCTGCAATCCTTGCCGGCGGGCGGGATGCTCGATCTCGGCCTGCCCGCGCCAGCCGCCATAACAGTGGTTGAGCCACCCCTGTGGCCGCCGCCACTGGCGAAAGTCGAGGTTGGGCGCCAATGCGCTGCTCCAGCGGGTCGGCAGGTGATCCGCCCCCTCCTGCCAGACCCCGCTCGCCAGAAAGCGCAGCCGGGTCTGCTCATCGCGCCAGAAGAAGGGGTGAAAGCCCGCGCCATAGAGGCAGGGCGCCTCCCCCAGATGGGTCAAGCCGATGCGCGCCACCAGGCTAGGCCCCTGCAGGCGATAGTCGATCTCCGCCAGATAGTGAAAGGGGCCGTTATGGCCAGTGAGCTGCAGCGTCACCGAGCTGCCGGTCTGCGCCACCGTCTGCCATGGCCGCAGCCACCCCTCCCCGTGCAGGAAGAAGTCGGGATCGGCGTCGCTCTCGGGCAGGGGCTGCGCCTCCCCCCACAGCTCGAAGCCATTGCCCGCCACCCGGTTGGCCAGCGGCAACATGGGAAACAGGGCGCTCTGCCCCGGCTGCCAGGGGGCCTCGGGGTCGGTGTCCCGCAGCAGCGGGCGCCCTTTGTCATCCTCCAGCCCCAGCAGGCAGGCCCCCTGGGTTGAAACCCGCATCCGAAGATGCGGGTTGTTCAGGTTGTGCACCTTCATGCAGAGGTGCTCGCCTTAGCCTGGGTCAGCTCCACCTTGCCCTGGGCCAGCTGGGCTTCCAGCGCCTCCAGGGTCACGCCCTTGGTCTCGGGCACCTTGCGGTAGATGAAGATGAGGCCGGCGAAGCAGATGAGGCCATAGAGCAGGAAGCTACCCGCGGCCCCCAGTCCGGCATTGAGCAGCGGGAAGGTGTAGGTCAGCACGAAGCAGGCGATCCAGAGCGCCAGGGTGCCCGCCGACATGGCCAGACCCCGCACCCGGTTCGGGAAGATCTCCGAGAGCAGCACCCAGGTGACCGGCGCCAGGGTCAGGGCATAGATGGCGATGGCCGCCAGCACCAGCAACAGCACCGGCAGGCCCAACACGCCGCTGGCGTAGGCCGCCGCCATCATGCCGTAGATGATGGTGAGGCCGGCGGAGCCGATCAGCATCAGCTTGCGGCGGCCGATCTTGTCCACCATGGGCAGTGCTATCAGGGTAAACAGCAGGTTGATGAGGCCGGTGGCGACGATGGACTTGAGGGTGCTGTCGATGTCAAAGCCGGCGGAGGCGAAGATCTCCTGCGCGTAGTTGAAGATGACGTTGATGCCGCACCACTGCTGGAACACCGCCAGCACTATGCCGATGATGAGGATGGGGCGCACCGAGGGTTTGCCGAGCTCCGCCAGGGAGACCTTGTGGGTCTCCCCCACCAGGGTCTGGCGGATCTCGTCCAGGGTCTGTTTGGCATAGGCATCGCCGCCTATCTTGCTCAGCATGCGGGAGGCCTTCTCATACTGCCCATCCTTGGCCAGCCAGCGGGGGGATTCCGGCACGAAGAACATCAGCACCAGAAACGCCAGGGCGGGCACCAGCTCGGCGCCGAACATCCAGCGCCAGCCGGACTGACCATTCCAGGTCGCCAAGATATCGGCCTGGGTCGCGCTGCTGGCCACCGGATCGGCGATCATCAGGTTCACCAGCTGGGCGGCCAGCACCCCGATGACGATGGTGAGCTGGTTGATGGCCACGAACTTGCCGCGCCTGTCGGCCGGGCTTATCTCGGCGATGTACATGGGGGAGAGCGCCGACGCGAGACCTATCCCGATGCCGCCGATGATGCGATAGACCACGAACAGATCGAAGTTGCCGGCCGCGGCCGTGCCCCAGGCCGAGATGGTGAACAGGACGGCCGCCAGGATCAGCGGCTTCTTGCGGCCAAAGCGATCGGACGACCAGCCGGAGATGGCGGCCCCCAGCACGCAGCCCACCAGCGCCGAGCTCATGGCCCAACCGGACTGGGCCGGATCCGTGATGGCGAAATAAGCCTCATAGAAGGGCTTGGCCCCGCCTATCACCACCCAGTCGTAGCCGAACAGCAGGCCACCGCAGGCGGCCACCAGGCAGATCATCCAGATGTAGCCCATATTGAGCCCACCCGTATCCATTTGATTTCGCGAACTTTTCATGACTCACTCTCGCTATCTTGTGATTGTAGGGTACTGGGGCGCTCCGCACCGTGGCGGAGCGCCGGTTTTTGTTATGAGTGGAGCTGAGATTGGCGGCAGAGCAGGCTGAACAGGTGCCCCTTGTCATGGGCCGGGTTCAGGGCGAGCAGCTCGCGCAGGCTCTGCTCGCCGCGCGCTTGCTCCCCCAGCCCCAGCTGGCCGAGGGCCAGCACCAGCAGGCAGTGCTGGCGGTGTTTGTGCTGGGGATCGTCGTCGAGCACGATGAGATCGGGCAGGGAGACGGCGAAGAAATCCGCCCCGACCCGCTCGTCCATGGCCTGCCCGGCCCAGGCCACCATGCCCTCAAACAGACGCTGCGCCTCCTGCTTGTGACCGAGGCGGGCCAGCGCCATGCCCCGATAGAAGAGGTAATCCACCGGCTGATCGTTGTAGTAACGGCTGGCCCCCAGCTCCCCTTGGCCGAGGCAGGCCTGATGCAGGCATTGTTCGGCCAGACTCTGCTGGTCGCAGGCGAGGTGGCAGAGCGCCAGCAGGTAGTGGATGTCGTTGTCGCTCTGCCCCACCAGGCGCCCCTCTCCCAGGTTGAGGGGATAGTGCAGCGCCTGCTGCAGCAGCGGGATGGCCTGCTCATGCTGCCCTTGCGCCATCAGTGCCAGTGCCCGGCGCTGCTGGTTGATGAGGTACTGGCCGGTGACCCTGCCCTCTCCCCCTTCCCAGGGGTGGAACTGGCGCAGCCGCAAGATCTCGGCCGCCGCCTCCAGTCGACCCTCGATGTGCTGGAGACTGAGTAGCTCGGCGGTCAGATCGTCGCGCTTGAGGGCCACCTCCCGGTGTGCCTCCAGCAGCGCCAACCGCTCGGCGGGTGCCATGGCCAGGCGCTTGTGCAGCTGATCCAGCTCGAACAGCAGGCGGGCATCGTCCGGCTTGAGCGCGAAGGCGCGACTCAGGCACTGCTCGGCCGCCGCCAGATCGCCGCTCTTGTTGAAGTGATAAATGCCGAGGTTGCGCCAGGCAGGGGCAAACCCCGGGGTCTGCTCGCATACCCCTTGCCACAGGGCGATGGCCGGCTCATAGCGGCGCTTGCTGTAGTGGAAGCAGCCGAGCAGGTAGCGGGCGAAACCGCTGTGGGGCAGCCGCTCGAGCATGGCCACCTCCCCCAGGGTGTTGGGGAAGCGCACCTTGCTGGCAAAGGCCCGCTCGGCCCGTTGCAGCAGCCCCTCTTGTTGCTCCCCTGCCGGCAGCAGGCTGGCCTGGAACAGCAGTGGCAGGCTCTCCTCCACCGGCAGTGCCACCAGCAGCGCCATCGCCAGCTCGGGACGACCCAGCTCCAGCAGGTTGCTCGCCAGGAAGCAGAGGTTCACCCCACGCCCATTGCACAGGGCCCGCAGCGCCTCGAGATCCACCGCCTGCTCGCTCCCCTGCCAACGCAGGAAGGCCAGCTGATAGTGGAGCGGGTAACGGACTCGCTGCTCGTCTATGTAGGCGAGGGCCGCCTCCCGCTCGCCGCACTCCAGCAGCGCCAGCCCCTTGAGGGCGATGGCGCCGTAGTGGGTACCGTTGACCGCCAGGCTGCGCTCGACAAATTGCAGCGCCTGCACCGGATCGCGGCGCACCATGGCGATGCGGGCCAGGCCGAGGAAGCCGGCATCCCGGCCGTTGCCGCTCCAGGTCGCCTTGTGGAAGTCGTCGAAGGCGGCGTCCAGCAGGCCTTGGCGCTCCTCGATATGGGCGCGCAGCAGGCTGGCCTTGCCGCACTGGGGGTTCTTGTTGAGGCGGTGGGCCCGGGTCAGCGCCTGGTTGGCATACGCCAGCGCCTGCTCATAGTTGGCGCGGTTGTATTCCAGCGTCGCCAGCGCCAGGTTGCAGCGATAGTCGCCCCCGTCCAGCGCCAGCGCCCGCAGGTAGTAGTCAAAGGGGGAGCGGCTGGCGTGCAGGTACTGCTCCAGGTGCTGGCCGATGAAGTAGAGCTCATCGACCGAGTCGAGATCCGCCGCGGCCAAGGGCGCCGAGGCCGGATCCGGCAAGGCCTCGCCGGCCGGCTGATGCTCGAGATAGCTCAGCACCGGCTGGCCCTGCTCATCCAGCAGGCGCACTTGCAGGCGCCCCTCACCGGTGAGGGCGAACGGCTCAAGCCAGGCCTGACCCGGTTGCAGATCGAGGGACTGACTGAGCAGCACACCGCCCTCGTCACTCACCTCTAAGCGCGCTCCGCACAGCGGCGCCACCGCGTAGACGCCGCACAGCAGCCCGTCATCGGTGCGCTCGAGCTTGATGGCGGCGCGGGTGTTGGCGTTTTGCAGGGTGCCCAGGGTGTTGTAGGGCAGGAAGTTCTGGACGAACACCTTCTCCTCCCCCGCATCCAGCCAGGTGAAGTCAGGCTGGTTGTCGGTGTAGACCCCGGTCATCAGCTCGATGTAGGGGCCGTTGTCGTCGGTCAGGTTGCGATCCCAGGCCAGGCCAAAGTCGCAGTTGCCCCAGCTCCACTGCTTCTTGCCGGGGGAGACGTGGTGATCCGCCACGTGCAGCAGGCCGCCCCGCTCGCCATGGCAATAGGCGCCGACGAAGTCGTAGTCGGACTTGTCCGCCATGTAGGAGGTGGGCACCGGGATGTTGCGGTAGCGGGAGATGTCGACCCCGGCGGAGTAATCCACCTTGTAGTAGGTGCCGCGGGCGATGGGGAAGGCGCTCACGTCGCGCTTGCCGTGGTCATAGACGGCGGTGACATCCGGCGGGAAGACGCTCTGGTGATCGTCCCCGCCCTTGACGGCCGGGTTGGACCACCAGAGGAAGTGGCGCGGGGTGTCGTTGCCGTTGAACACCTTGCCGGTGATCTCGATCAGCGCCTTGTCCGGGTAGAGCGTGAAGCCGGCCATCACCTGCAGGCCGCGCATCGCCTCCACCTCGCCGAGCCAGACGGTCTTGGCGCCGCCCTCCCGCTCCTGGATGCTGACATCCACCGGCATGAAGGTGGTGGGCCTGTGGTGCTGGGGCCAGTTGAACTCGATGCCGCCGGAGATCCAGGGCCCCACCAGCCCCACCAGCGCCGGCTTGATCACCTCGTTGTAGTAGACAAAGTCGCGCTGCATCACCTTGTCGTAGGCGCGGTGGATGCGACCCCCGAGCTCCGGCAGCAGCATCACCTTGATGAAGTCGTTCTCCAGCCAGACCGCCTGATAGGACTTCATCTGCTTCTGACCGGTGAGGGTGTCGATCACCCCATAGGGATAGACGGCCCCCGAGGAGCCCTGATAGACCCGCTTCTCGAGAAACATGGGGTTGGGATCTTCGGCACCGACCTCGTAGGTCGGCAGGGTGACGGCTTCGACCCAGACTCTTACATCAGCTCTCATCAATCTCGCCTCATTCAACATTTATTAGTAAACGTTTGGATGAGGCCAGTTTAGAATGGTCATTACAGCGATTTTTGCTTAAAGATCACGCAATACAGTAAGCGGAGTTTAGTGAACAGATGATCGTCGGCCTGAACAACCAGAAAGTCCGCCACCACAACAAACAGGTGTTGCTGGCGCTGCTCTACCAGCTCAAGGAGGCGAGCAAGTCCACCCTGGCCCGCCACTGCGAGCTCTCCATCCCGGCGGTCAGCAAGATCCTCGACGAGCTGGTGGCCGATGGCGCCATCAGCCACAGCGAGCAGAACCTCTCCCTGCGTGGCATCAACGGCGGCAGCTACCGCATCGCCAGCGGCAAGGGGGCCATCCTCTGCCTCAACATCAGCCCCACCAGCCTGGAGAGCATACTGGTGGACAACCTGATCACCCCGCTGGATGAGTTCAGTGGCCAGAAGATAGCGCCGCAGACCCCGGATGAGCTGCTGCGCCTGATCGAGGCGCACTACTACCAGCACAAGCGCCGTCACAAGGGCCTGACGATCCGGCTGGCGCTGGCGGTGCACGGCCAGGTCAACCCGGCCACCGGGGTCTCCCAGACCATGCCGCAGGCCCCCTGGCACGCGCCGGTCGAGCTCAAGTACCTGCTGGAGGAGCGCCTCGGCTGCGAGGTGATGGTGGACAACGACTGCATCATGCTGGCGCTGGCCCAGAAGTGGCAGGGCCGGGAGAGTAGCGGGGATTTTTGCGTCATCAACGTCGACTACGGCATCGGCTCCGCCTTCATCATCAACGGCCAGATCTACCGGGGCGCCCTGTTTGGCAGCGGCCAGATAGGTCACACCATCATCAACCCGGATGGCAGCGCCTGTGCCTGTGGCCGCTACGGCTGCCTGGAGACGGTCGCCTCGCTGTTTGCCATCAAGAAACGGGCGAGGGTCTTTCTCAAGCAGCAAGCCAGCGCCGACAACCCGGCGCCGGCGGGCGGGGAGCTCGACACGGCCCAGTTGCTCGCGCTCTACCATCAGGGGGATGCCATGATCCGCGCCCTGGTGGACGAAGGGGCCCGCGCCATTGGCCTGAGCCTCTACAACTTTCTCAATATCCTCAACATCAACCGCATCTACCTGTATGGCCGCAGCTGCGACTTCGGCGAGCCCTGGCTGCAGACCATCATCAGCCAGACCGGCGCCAACCCCTTCGATTGCAGCGATGCGGTCAATGCGACCCAGCTGCGCTTCGGCGAGCTCAACCGCGCCCAGCAGGTGATGGGCATCGGCTATCTCTACGTGGAGCGGGCGCTGGCGCGGCGTGATGCGGCAGGCTTTAGCCAGTGACGCCCCTTGCCCCGACAGATGATACTGATTTCAATCAGGGAAACTTGCCGCCCTTTCCCCCGGCAGATAAAAAGTGAGCCCGCTCCCGATTGCAGAACTCCGTATGGGGAGTATGAGAGCCAAGTGGAGAGGAATATGATGGGCGCACCATCCAGAACAGGAGCCAGCGCATTGTGACAGCCCAGCGTGAACAGCAAAAACAGAGTGAACAGCAGGAGCAGAGCGAAATCCATCGCTGCGACAAGTGCGGTGAGCGCACCCGCCATATAGTGGTGCTGGTCGCCCGCGACCACAGTCAGGACATCATGCCCAAAGACCCGCGCAAGGCCTTCTGGCAAGCCTTTCGCACCAGCACCCTCACCAACTGGGCATTCGGCTCGACCCTGGCCTATCAGACCACCCATGTGCGCCACCTTATCTGCGAGCGCTGCGGCGAGAAATTTCTCGAGTATTGAGCCCTGTTCCTAGCGCCGGATCGCTGAGCGGCTGGCGCCTCTGCGGTAACTCGAGTCAGCCCCGCCAATTCCGCGCTGGCCGCCCCCCTGAACAAGCCATTTGTTGATCCCGAGCCGGTTTTTATCGGTTCCCTGTGTTGCTACCGCACCGCTTTGATTAAGATGTTCCACTTGGCTACCAATGCCTTTGTGGAGTCGCATCCATGACACGGATCTATTACGCCATTTCAGGTCAATCGCAGATGAAAAGCAGCAAGTTGGAGGCTGAGATCCAGGGGCGGTAGCTTAGTCTGATAAAAGGTGAAGGTCTTGAATATGTCTTCGCGAAAGTCCGATTACGCTGCGCTAATCGAACCTACGACTCTTGCCAGTCTCGTGTATTGGGCTTCTCAAGCCCAATACATAAATTATTTGCGTTGGTTCTGAACGAAGTTAAATCCATTTCTCACATATTAACTGCATCGCAGGTACATAAGTAATAATATACAAAATGAGACTCTCTTAATGAACAAAACATTAATCACTACATGCTTTCTGATATTGTCGGGATACAGCTATTTTTCGCTAGGAAACGAAATAAACACCAATGTTGCTCAAACGCAGAACTTGATCACACAACCTCACTCCGAGGACTATCCTGCACCACCTATTTATAAAGGTAAACCGGCAAAACTGTCGCTTGATTCGGAATTGGCTAAGACATTTCGCACCAGACTTACAGCAGCCTTGTCACAAGATCCATTTTATGCTGGGGAATATGTCAGGACTGGCTGGGGATGTGGTTCCTCCGGTTGCTATTATGAAGTACTTTTAAACAAGCGCACCGGTAAGGTACTTGAGACAACATTCAGTGCTTATAATGTACAGGACACGATTAGCGGCGATGATATTCGTGTGGGTGAATGGATTGGAACTGCAAATATTGATAGTCGTCTACTCACAACAACCGAAGTACAAGAGAGTAATGATGGAAAATCGTTCATATCCTTCACTAAATTTTACCTCATCAACAATGGTAAACTTGAGCTTATAAAAATGGTTCAGGATCAATAACACGATACTGAGATAGCTGTCGTGACTTTCTATTCTTCAAACCTTTTTAAATATGAGTTACCAAGATGCACGTTTTTATTTCTATTATATTGTTCTTATTTTTCTTTCCTGTTTATGCAAAAACATTAAAAACACTACCCCTGGTTGATGGCAAGCAAGTTAGTATTGTTAAAGAAAAAGAGTGTTATTATTGGCATGAAGATGAGGGAAATAAAAAACCATTGGCCTGTGTTGATGATGAGCTGGAGTCAGGTTTCACCATCAAAGATTATAATTTTGATGGTTACCAAGATATTTCCATCTACAACGCTCTCGGAATGGTAAACAATATCTACTACATTTTTATTTATGATTATAAAAGTAAAGAGTTTAAGAAAATAAAGATAGCCAATCCAACTAAGCCTATATCAGCTTGTGGTGAGTTTTATAACTTAGATGTTCAGCCCAAGACCCTCACACTATTCAGTACCTGCCGGTCAGGTCCTGTCTGGTATTACGACTTATATAGATACAACGATCAGGGTGAGCTCTGGCTATATAAAACAACAGAATATCAGATTCAAAATTCAGAAATAGATACTTTCCCTCTTTACGAGATCACATTCAATCAAAATGGAGAGCAACTGGACAAGGTTGCGATTGATTTTGATGGAAAGAAATTCATATGGTCAATCAAAGCCGAGAAGGTTTTTCTCTACTTTTCTCCTGAAAAAAAATCGAAAACAAAAGCCTACCTTATTCGTAATGACAAGGTAGAGATTCTAGCTCAAAAAGATGACTGGATTCAAATTCGTTACGCCTCGAGAAAAGGGCCACTGGTTAGCTGGCTTTCTCTTGTTGAAGCAACGAGAGAGGGATAAATCCACATATTTTTATTCACAATCTCAGCGCCGACTTACAGACTGCGTAGATTGGTGCTGACCGAGCTAAGCACAACTTTACCGTGAAACACCAGGCCGATGAGCTCCCATCTTTAGAGCTTCACAAATATCAACACAATAACTATTAACATAACGAATCGATATTAAAATGAACCTACACGAATAAACTAAAAAACCTGAAAATAGTTTTATCGTCAGTTTAAACCCGATCTGACCATTACGGCGCCTATCGACCTACTCTCTGCATTTATCTAGCATAACTCCCATATTTGGTTGTTCTCGTCAGAGGCCGGTCGCTGCTACCTCGTTATTATTCTCTGCACCTCTATTTATACTAGAATGGCGTGACTCATTCATCGCCATATAAACAAGCGAAAGAAAGTGGGGCTCAATGGAGGGATTCGCGGGTAACAAGAAAAGGGATTATCACACAATCATAGAACATCACAGGGAACAACAAGTACAGCGCATTGCACCACAATTCTCACAAACGGATTAAGAGAAGATGCAAATAAGAAAAGCCAGCCATCATGAACTGGATACTATCTATCTTATGGGTTTCGATGTTTGGGGTGAGGGTCTGTCTCGAGATGAATATCTTGCTGGTTGTCAAAGCAGCAAGAAATACCAGTCCGGTGTTTGGTATGTATTGGTTGTCGATGAAAAGCCGGTCTCTTCCCTTATCGTCTATAGCGACCTATTTGGCCTCGGCCAGGGTTGTTTTGGTATCGGCTCCCTGGCAACGGATCCGGCGATGAGAGGAAAGGGTTTTGGCTCCCAGCTGCTGCGCGGCGTGACAGAAAAGCTCCTGAACGCTCCAGAGGCCATCGCCACTTTTCTGCATGCGGATATCGACCATCACTACTACGAGAAGTTGGGGTATCAGCGCATCCAGAGTGGTGATTGCATGTTCTTCTCTCTCAGACACCCACACTATGCGGGTGTGCCGCCCAGCTACTTTTAACCCGCCATCCATATGGCTATCCCCTCGATGGCCTGCGACTTTTCTCCAGCTTGCTCTCCCCTATCCTCCCCTGATGGTCGTCATTTATGTGCGCTGGCTCACAGCCTGCCGACTCCTTTCATCTCACAAATTTACAGAAGAGGCTTCTCTCTCCAGCTCCCACTGGTAAGGCCACATCTATCCAACCACAAAAAAACAGCGACTAACCTAATGATTTAATGCATAAAAATACGAAACGCATACGCCTCACGCTCAATCTATCACTTTGAGATCCTGCTCACACTCGGGATTTTACCGCACAAAAATCCAGTGATTCGCATATTTGTCCGATAGGGCGGTTGACACCGTGCCGCCATAATATGAGTGTCAATTTTGTCCGCATGCCCCGACCCGTCAACGGGCGTCGGCATGCCAACAGGCTTCATCAAGGAGCGGGAGAGCGCCATGATCACCACACTGATCAACGAACATCTGATCAATCTCGATTTAAAAGCGACGCGCAAGGAAGAGGTCTTCAGCGAGATGGCCCGCCTGCTGGTCGCCCAGGGCAAGGTCAGCGACGAGCAGCAGTTCATCAAGGACCTGTGGGCCCGGGAAGAGCTGGACAACACCGGCTTCGAGGAGGGCGTTGCCCTGCCCCACGCCAAGAGCGCGGCGGTGAGCACCCCTGCGGTGGCCATCGGCATCAGCCGCGCCGGTATCGATTACGGCGCCGAGGATGGCAAGCCGTCCCGACTGTTCTTCATGATTGCCTCCCCGGCCGGCGGTGCCAATCACCATATCGAGGTGCTGGCCGAGCTCTCCGCCAAGCTGATCGAAGAGGGTTTCATCGCCAAGTTGCTGGCCGCCAAGACCTCCGCCGAGGCGCTGGCCCTGCTGCTTGAGCGCAAGGAGGAGCAGGCCGCCCCCGCCCCCGACAAGGGCTTCATCATCGGCGTCACCGGCTGCCCGGCCGGCATAGCCCACACCTATCTGGCTGCCGAGTCACTGGAGCGCGCCGCCAAGGAGCTGGGGTACGAGGTGAAGGTGGAGACCAATGGCTCCATCGGCGTCAAGAACAGCCCGACCGCGGCCGAGATAGCCCGCGCCAGCGCCATCGTGGTGGCCTGTGACAAGCAGGTGGACATGGCCCGCTTCAACGGCAAGCCGCTGATCAAGACCGGGGTCAAGGCTCCCATCAAGGATGGCAAGGGGCTGATCGAACAGGCCCTGAAGGCCCCCGCCTATGTGGCCGACAAGGAGGATAAGAAAGGGGAAGAGCAGAGTGCGGGCGGCAGCGCGGATCTCTATCGCTACCTGATGAACGGCGTCTCCCACATGATCCCGTTTGTCGTCACGGGTGGTTTGCTGATCGCCCTGGCGCTCGCCATCGGTGGCGACCCGACCCCGAGCGGCATGCAGATCCCGGCAGGCAGCATGTGGAACCAGATCCTCAACGTCGGCGTGGCCGCCTTCACCCTGATGATCCCCATCCTGGCCGGTTATATCGCCTACGCCATCGGTGATCGCCCCGCCCTGGCCCCGGGCTTTATCGGTGGCTGGATCGCCAACAACGGCAGCTTCTACGGCGCCGACGCCGGTACCGGCTTCATCGGTGCCATCATCGCTGGCCTCCTGGTCGGTTATCTGGTGCGCTGGATCGCCACCCGTCACTACCACAAGATGGTGCAGCCGCTGGTGCCGATCCTGATCGCCCCCATCGTCGGTTCCCTGTTTATCGCCGCCGTCTTCATCTTCATCATCGGTGCCCCCATCGCCGACATGATGACAGGCCTCAACGCCATGCTGCTCTCCATGAGCGGTGGCAGCCTGGTGCTGCTGGGCATAGTGCTCGGCGGTATGGCGGGCTTTGACATGGGTGGCCCGGTCAACAAGGTGGCCTTCCTGTTCTCGGTCGGCATGATAGCCTCCGGCCAGACCCAGTTCATGGGCGCCATGGCCTGTGCCATCCCGGCCGCACCGCTCGGCATGTCGCTGGCCACAGTGCTCGGTCGCAAGCTGGGGATCTTCGATGCCTCCGAAATCGAGGCGGGCAAGGCCGCCGGTGCCATGGGCCTGGTGGGGATCTCCGAAGGCGCCATCCCATTCGCCGCCCGTGACCCGCTCGCCGTCATTCCGGCCAACATACTGGGCAGCATGACCGCCGCCGTGATGGCCTTCCTGTTTGGCATCACCAACAGCGTGGCCCACGGTGGCCCCATCGTTGCCCTGCTCGGCGCCGTCAACAAGCCGCTGCTGGCGCTGCTCTGCATGATCTGCGGCGCCATCGTCACCGGCGTCACCGCCGTCGCCCTCAAGAAACTGCGGGTGAAGAAGACAGACGAAGTGCAGCTGGCCAAGGCCGCCTGAGTCAGGGCGTCACGCCCTCAGTGACGTCCCCGAGTAAACCAAGAGGCCACCGCAAGGTGGCCTCTTTCATTGCATCCCCGCCCCCCTGAACCCCCGCACTTACATGCTCCCGACCGCCAAAACCGTCACCACCAGAGCGGCGATGGCGTGATCCCCTTCACACTTCATGGTCAACCGCCGCCAAACTAGGAAATTTTCTTAAGCCCACTAGGGATGGCTCTCACGCCATCCGCGCCGCGCCTCATTACAGTCGGCTCACCTGATGTAGTAACCCGCCCCTCGCACTGGCGCAGGGCTTGGCATGGGTTCAATCGACAGGGCGGCGAAGCGCACAGTCCGCGCCTTCCCTGTTGTCCTTTCCGTGGCGCGACCTCCCATAACAGATTGAATTATTTCAATACACAAATGAGGGGCGCGGCGGAAACACCGACTATCTCGCAGAGGATGAATATGTTGGATTTTCTCAAGCAGGTGCGGGTCCCGACCCTGGACTTGCCGGTCGCAGCCCGGCGCAAACTCTGGTTCAAGCCCTTTATGCAATCCTATCTGGTTGTATTCATTGGCTATCTGACCATGTATCTGATCCGCAAGAACTTCAACATTGCGCAGAATGACATGATCCAGGAGTACGGTCTCTCCATGACCGAGCTCGGCATGATAGGCCTTGGCTTCTCCATCACCTACGGGGTGGGCAAGACGGTCGTCTCCTACTATGCCGACGGCAAGAACACCAAGCAGTTCCTGCCGCTGATGCTGATCCTCTCCGCCCTCTGCATGCTCGGCTTCAGTGCCAGCATGGGGGGCACCGGGTTCAGCCTCTACTTCATGATCTTCTTCTATGCGCTGAGCGGCTTCTTCCAGAGCTGTGGCGGCTCCTGCAGCTACTCCACCATCACCAAGTGGACTCCCCGCAACAAGCGCGGCACCTACCTCGGCATGTGGAACCTCTCCCACAACGTGGGCGGCGCCGGTGCGGCCGGTGTGGCGCTGTTCGGTGCCAACTACCTGTTCGATGGCAACGTGCTCGGCATGTTTATCTTCCCGTCCATCATCGCCCTCATCGTCGGCTTCGTCGGCCTGCGTTTCGGCAGCGACTCGCCGGAAGCCTATGGTCTGGGCAAGGTGGAGGAGCTGTTTGACGAGGTGGCCAGCGAAGAAGATATCGCCACCGAGGAGCAGAAGCTGACCAAGGGTCAGATCTTCGTGAAGTACGTGCTGATGAACAAGGTGATCTGGCTGCTCTGCTTTGCCAACATCTTCCTCTATGTGGTGCGCATCGGCATCGACCAGTGGTCCACCGTCTACGCCCACCAGGAGCTCGGCTTCTCCAAGGAAGTCGCCATCCAGGGCTTCACCTTCTTCGAAGTGGGCGCCCTGGTCGGTACCCTGATGTGGGGTTATCTCTCCGATCTGGCGAACGGTCGCCGCGGTCTGGTGGCCTGCGTGGCACTGGCGCTGATCATCGCGACCCTGGGTCTCTACCAGCACGCCACCACCCAGTTCATGTTCCTGGGCTCCCTGTTCACCCTGGGCTTCCTGGTGTTCGGTCCGCAGCTGCTGATCGGCGTCGCCGCCGTGGGCTTCGTACCGAAACAGGGCATCAGCGTGGCCGATGGCGTCAAGGGCACCTTCGCCTATCTCATCGGTGACAGCTTCGCCAAGCTGGGTCTTGGCATGATCGCCGATGGCACCCCCATCTTCGGCCTGACCGGCTGGACCGGCACCTTCGCCGCTCTGGACATGGCCGCCGCCGCCTGCCTGGTGCTGATGGCCTGCGTGGCCGTGGCCGAGGAGCGCAAGATCCGCCGCATCAAACGCGAACTGCGCGCCGCCGAACTGGCGACCCAGTCCGCCTGATAGACACAACAGGTTCCACTCCGTAGTGTGCATTCGGCCCGCCCTTTGGTGGGCCGTTTTTTCAGGTCCGGGCCCAACAACCTGTCGAGAGGCTCACCTTGGAACAGACCACGCTGAAACCGCCATTCTGGAACGCCCGCCCTTCATCATCTTCACTCTCTCCTCCCACCGCGCACCTTGTGCCAGCCGCATAAGCTCACTGCCCCCTATCCCATCATCTCGCTTACCGCTCAGCGGCCGACTCGCTGTGATTGCCTCCACTGTCATGCCACGACACCACGCGGCCGGCCAAGGCTTTGTGGATACTCAAGCGAGAGCGTACGGCTCGCTGTACAGGGCGTACACTGGATGAGGCTGATACAGACCTGTTTGATTACATTGAATGCTTTCACAACCCAGGAATGCGTCGTAGAGTTGCAAGTCAGGCTCAGATGTTAACAATTTTATTACAGCCGTCCGTAGCAACAGGGTAGCCAACCTGCATCGGTGACCACCATCAAGAAAGGATGCTTTATGAATCGATTGCCCCATCGCCAGTCCCTCTTCGCGCTAACCCTCCTGACCACGCTCACGACCACGGCCTTGTGGGCCACGCCTGGCTACGCCGCCGAAGCCGCCACCGCCGGGCCTGTGACCGGGCCCGTGGCTGATACCAAGGTGACCGAGGCCTACGTGCGGATGATGGCCCGCGAGGCGTACTTCTGGGGCTGGCCAATGGCCAATATCTTCAATCGGCGCCAGGCCTTCAAAGACCTGCCCGAGCCTGGCTTGATGGGCGGTATAGTCCCAGTGGCCCCGATCAATCAGCTATCCCTGCTCAGTGACTACATAGATCCGGCCGAACGGCTGGTGGCCTGCCCGAACCAGGATGTGGTGTACGGCGCCGGCAGCATCGCCCTGGACCTCGAGCCTGTGGTGCTGCAAGTGCCGGATTTCGGCAGCCGCTTCTGGGTGTATCAGGTGGTGGACCTGCGCTCCGACAGTTTCGCCGAACTCGGCAAGATGTATGACACAAAACCGGGCTTCTACCTGCTGGTGGGCCCGGACTGGCAAGGCAAGGTGCCGGCCGGCATCACCAAGGTGTTCCGCGCGCGCACCAACACAGGTTTCGTGATCCCCCGGGTGTTCCAGGACGACTCCGACGCCGACCGCAAGGCCATACAGCCGGCGCTGGCCGGCATCGACATGTACCCGCTGTCCAAGTACGACGGCAAGGTCAAGAGCCGTGACTGGGCCAAGCTGCCGAAATTCCCGGCCCAGGCCGCCGCAGGCAACGGTGAAACCAAGTGGGTGATGCCGGAGAAGTTCTTCGACGAGCTGCCGGCCCTGCTCAAGGACGCCAAGCCCTTGCCCGGGGAGGAGGCCCGTTACGCACAGATGGCCGCCCTGGCGGCCATCGCCAAGGCCGACCCCAGGCTCAAGGCGGCGATGATCGATGAGGCGAAGAGAGCCGACAGCGAGGTGATAGACCCCCTGCTGCAGTTCCGCAACTATGGCCTGCAGCTACCCCATCACTGGAGCACCATCAGCAACGGCGCGGCGTTCGGCACCGATTATTTCAGCCGTACCGCAGTGGCGCGTTCGAACATCTTCGTCAACCAGCAGAAAGAGACCAAGTACTTCTACCAGGATCTGGACAAGGCGGGCACCCGTCTCAATGGCCAGCACGGCTACAGCGTGACCTTCGCGAAGGGCAAGCTGCCCCCGGTGCAAGGCTTCTGGTCGCTGACGCTCTACAACGCACAGCATTTCTTCGCGCCCAATGATCTCAAGCGCTACTCCATCGGCACCAAGAACAAATCCCTGAAAGCCAATGCCGACGGCTCGCTGACGATCTATGTGCAGAGCACATCGCCGGGCAAGGACAAGGAGAGCAACTGGTTGCCTGCCCCCAAGGGCGCCGACTTCTCGCTCTACATTCGTGCCTACTGGCCCCAGGCCGAGGCGCTCGACGGTCAATGGACCCCGCCACCCGTGGTGAAAGCCAACTGATGAAAAGGACCTCAAGCATGAACACCGTAGGGAAGACACTCATCGCGCTGGCCCTTGGCATCTCGGCCAGCGTCGCCGCCCAGGCCGCCACCCGCTATGAACAGCTGGCCAACCTGCCGTTCGCCGGGGGTTATCCCACCCAGGAAGGCGTGGCTCAGCTCAAGAACGAATTGCTGTTCCAGCGCGCCGTGCAGTCTTACATCTGGGCCCTGCCGGCACTGAACATGTACGCCATGAAGGAAGGCTCGGAGAACGCGTTCGGCGCCGGCTACAACGTGTTGCCTATCTGGAAGGACAGGCTCAACGCCAAGACGCTGGTGACCACCCCGAACTCCGACGTGATCTATGCCATGGGCTATCTGGATCTGAAGAAGGAGGGCCCCATGGTGATCGAGGTGCCGCCTGGATTGCAGGGCATCCTCGATGACTTCTTCCAGCGCCCGATCTGCTCGGAAGGCATGATTGACGGCCGCCAATGGTGCGGCGATGTCGGCTTGCCCGGGCCGGACGGAGGCAAGGGCGCCCAGTATCTGGTGCTGCCGCCAGACTACGAGGGCGAGGTGCCCTCAGGCTACCTGACCTTCCGTTCCCGCACCTACGGCGTGTTTGTGTTCTGGCGCGGCTTCTTCAAGGATCCGAAGCAGCTAGAGGGGCCGGTCAAGGTCATGGAGCAGACCCGCATCTACCCCCTCGGCAAGGCCGCCACGGCCAAGGCGATGGTGTTCCCGAACGCCTCTAACGTCCCGGTCAACATGCTCTACCCCACAGATGGCCGCGCGTTCGACATGCTGTCGCGCTTCATCGACCACGAATACGTCGACCCGCAGGACATGGAGATGCGTGGCATGCTCGCCGCGCTCGGCATCGTCAAGGGCAAGCCATTCCAGCCGGATACGGCCACCCGCGACCTGCTGGACAAGGCGGCGAAAACCGCCAGCAAGATCGGCCACGCCATTTCCTACACCCCGCAAACCATCGAGACCAATGGCACCTGGTACCCGGATCGCAAGTGGCTGAACGTGTTCCCCGGCAACGCCACCTTCACCGCCGACACCTTCAACTACATAGATCCGCGCACCGGCTTCTTCACCAATGCCTACTCGGCCAGTCCCGGCATGGCGGCGAACATGGAGAATGTCGGGGCCAAGTACCCGGCCACCTTCGTCGATGACAAGGGCGAGTTCCTCTCGGGCAGCAACAGCTACAGGGTCAATCTGCCCAAGGGCATTCCGGCGGCGCTGTTCTGGTCGGTGACCGCGTATGACTCGATCACGGCCTCGGGCCTGGACAACGGCCAGCCATTCCCCTCCCTGAATGCCATGGACAAGCCACTGGTCAATGCCGATGGCTCGACCGATGTGTATTTCGGCCCGAACTCGCCGGGTGAGGGCAAGAACTGGATCCGCACCCTGCCCGGCAAAGGCTTCTTCGTGATCCTGCGGCTGTACGGCCCGACCAAGGCCTTCTTCGACAAGGCGTGGAAACCCAGCGACTTGCAGAAGCAGTAAGGCGGGAGACCCCGGGGCGAGGTGGGCGCGGGTGCGTTCACCTCACTACCGGTGATGGTTGGCACGATGCCACCTAGCGCCGCTAGCCTTGAGTCCAGGTAATGGAAACCGTCAGATCGAAGGTAAATAAATGAAAAAGGCCACTTCATGCGAAGTGGCCTTTTTTCTGCGAACCCGTGGCAGACGCTACGGCGACTAATCGTCGGCTGACAACACCAGCCGGCGCCAGGGCCCGGTGATGTCGCAGTCGCCCGTCTCGTCCGTATTCTGCCAGCCGAGGCGGTGATAAAACGCCAGCGCCGTGGTGTTGCGGCTGGCCACCTTGAGGGACGCCGGCTTGGCATGCCCGGCCAACCCCTGCGCCAGCAAGGCGCGCCCCAGGCCCTGTCCGTGCCAGTCGGCCACCACGTAGAGGTGATGCACGAAGCTCTCTTCGCCCCAGATGGAGATGAAGCCGCAGGGGGCGCCCCCTTGCTCGGCCACCCAGATCTGCTCACCCCGGGTCTGTTCGGCAAAGTCACTCAGCAGGAACAGGGAGGGCTCGACCCAGTGAAAGGCCTGGCGCCGCCCCTTGAGGAACAGCTGTGCCAGCAGGGGGGCATCCGTGTCTCGCATCATTCTGATCATGAAGGCTTCCTTAATTTCCTTGAGCACAGATGCCCACTCTCGATGGATCTCGCCGCCATGTCAAATGGCGGGAATGGACCCACTCGAACATAGATGGTGTGATGCAGGGCTGCCTATTTTATCGCCTGAGGGGCTATACTGCCTGAGTTCCATCCATGACTGATTTGAGGTTTACCGACTTATGGATAACAAGCAGATTGAAGGCAGCATCCTGGTGCCGGCTCACATCGACGACGTCTGGCGGGCCTGGACGACCGAGAGTGGCCTGCGCAGTTTCCTGGCCCCGGAATGCCTGATGGTCCCGGAACCGAATGGCCCGTTCGAGATCTATTTCAGACCGGATGCGCCCCTGGGCGAGCGTGGCAGCGAAGGCTGCCGGGTGATGGCGGTGATGCCCCATGATCTGCTCAGCTTCAGCTGGAATTTCCCTTCCCAGTTTCCCCATATCCGCCAACAGAAGACCCTGGTCAGCCTGCGCTTCGTGCCGGAGGGTCAGGGCACCCGGCTCCATTTTTTGCAGACCGGCTGGGCCAATGATCCGGACTGGGATCTGGGCTATGACTATTTCAGGGAGGAGTGGCTGGAGATCAACCTGCCCAGGCTGCAATACCGCTTCACCCACGGCCCCATCGACTGGAACTGTCCGCCCAACAAGCAGCAGCTGAAATCCCTGGCCCAGTGAGCCGGCACCAGCGCCCCCGAACAAGATGAAAAAGGACCCTTTACGGGTCCTTTTTCAGGTCGAATGCGTCGGTTATTCCACCGGTTCCTCATCAAACAGGGGATGATAGAGCACCTCGCCCTCCATGCCGGCGAGGCCACCTGGCTGCAGCTCCATCGCCATGAAGCAGTCGGCGGGCACCTCGTAGATGCAGCGCAGGCCGAAGTCGCTGGCCGGCCGGAAGCCGAAACGGCCGTAATAGGTCGGGTCACCGAGCACCACCACCGCCTTCCAGTCCATCTCGAGCGCCGTATCGAGCCCCTCTCGCACCAGATCCGAACCTATGCCCTGTCCCTGCCAGTCCGGGTGCACGGCAACCGGCGCAAGCCCGAGCCAGGGACCTTCCTGACCGTTAATGGTGATCGGGCTCAGCATCAGGTGCCCCATGAACTCATACTCTTCCTCTTCGACCATGGTCACCACGGCGGCGCCACACTCGCGCAGGCGATTGACCAGTTCGGCCTCGTCGCTACGGCCAAAGGCGGCGCTCACCAGCTCATAGACCGGCAACATGTCACCGGGGCGCTCGGTTCTCAGCATACAGCGTTACTCCTCGTACGGCAGGACACCCATTATTTCACAGAAGCGGCGGCCACTTTGAATGGCTTTGTCCGAAAATGGGAGGACGGACTCAGGAAAACGATTAGCGAGGGGACCGAACGGTGCAAAACCGCCACTCCCGCATCATATGGGGAGGCTCCCGCTCCCACCGATCTGCGCGCGGATAAGCCGATGCAGATAGGCGAGCCCCAGCTCCCCCCGATCCTTGAGCAACACCCCACCCAGATGGGAGCCTCGCGCCAGCTGGTCCCCCTCCAGCCAGGAGAGAGGGTGACGGCGGGCCACCAGCTCAATACCATCCTGCCACAGAGGCTCGCCGCCCGCGCGCGGATCATTCGTGAAGAGGGCCAGCTCCAGCGCGCCGCCCGCTTCCCCCCTGGCCCAGGCCCCATGCAGTATGGCCACAACCACGCGCCTGTCCGCGAGCCAGGGCGCCAATTTCGCCCGAATGTCGTCGGGCAACCGGGGGGCGCGATTCAGCCGCCAGTGACTCAGCTCGCAGGGGTAGCGATCCGTCCCCGGCCGTAGCCCGCAATAGTGCATGCCGAGCTTGGCCATCACCCGACCCGAGGCCAGGTTGGCCGGCATGTGGCGGGCGGTCAGGGCCGGCAACTGCCGCTGCTCGAAGGCAAAGTCCCTGACCAGCCGCGCCGCCCGGGTGGCCAGCCCGCGGTTTTGCCAGGGCACGCCCACCCACCAGGCCAGCTCACCGTTCCAGTGCAGGGAGATCACCCCGAGCAGGGGGGCCAGCTCATCCTCTGGATCCAGCGTCAGGGCCCAGGTCCAGCCCATGCCGAGCGCCCCCTTGCGGTCACTCAGGGCGAGCCAGTCGCGGGCACTCTCCGCAGGATAGGGATGCGGGATATTGAGGGTGTAACGGGCGAGCGCCGCATCCGAGCAGTAGCGTACTATGTCGGCCTCATCCTCGGCCCGCAGTGGCCGCAGCACCAAGCGAGAGGCCGGATCGGACGATGGCTCATGCAATGTGGGGATGCACAGGCGCCGCGCGAGCAACCGCTGCAGCACATCGTCCAGCTCGTCGTCCGCGCTCAGTCGCAGATCCGCGCCGCTGGGGCCCAGGGTGAGCAGGCCGCTCTCCTTGGCCAGGGTCAGCAGGACGGAGGAGGCGCTGATCAGGATCTGGCGACTCGGGTCGGCATAGACGGCCGCCCCGTCCCCCTCCAGCCAGCTCGCGAGCAAGGCACTGGCCGTGAGGATGCCATCGGGTGGGCTGTCCGCCCAGGGCGCGGCCAGGCTCCAGGGCTGGCGCTCGGCCCGCTTGCCGAGCAGCAGCTGCCAGCGGTGCCCTTGTCGCTGCCACTCCTGCAATGGCGCCCGCCAGTGGGGTTGCCAGAGCTCCCCCTCGATCAACAACTCCATCCTACCCCCATCCTACCCCCATCCTCTCTCGAGCGACCCGGCGCACCGGCCTGATCCGAACCCAGCAGTATGCCCATCTCCGGCAGCCATGCCCAGCCCAGGCGCCCTTTTCGCTCATGCGGTGCAACTCACTGATCATGCACTGTTAATCCATGTGCTTATCAGGGTTAAACGGCATACCCCATGAAAAAATGCCATATGTCCGGCTTGATGAACGTCACATTAATGGCCCCCCTCCCTTCCTATCATGCCCCCATCATGCACCCGCCAGCGCCGGTCATGACAGCCAACGCATAACAAGAGACAACACTATGCAGCAAACCAGTCCCCTCAAAACGGTGGTGGTCAGTACCCTGGCCACCGCCCTGCTGATCTTCGTGGCCCAATACCTGATAGGGAAACAAGAGATCAAGATCGGCATCGCCATCATCCCCATTCTGCCCATGCTGTTCGCCGTCATCATCGGCATGATCATCTCGGCCAAGCCCATCAAGGATCGCATCCCCGGCTGGAGGAAGCTCTTCACCGCCAGGGAAGAGGGCTTCTGCGGCAAGATGGTGGGCTTCAGCCTGCTGATCCTCGGCACCCAGTATGCCGGTATGATCATCCCCAACCTCAAGCTGATCCTGAGCGTCGGGGTGCCCCTCTTCCTGCAGGAGATCGGCAACCTGCTGCCCATCCTCATCGCCATCCCGCTGGCGGTGAAGTTCGGCTTCGGTCGCCGCGCCATCGGGGCCTGTTCCTCCATCAGCCGTGAGCCATCGGTCGCGGTGATCCAGGGCAAGTTCGGTACCGGCTCCCAGGAGTACATAGGCGTGCTCGCCATCTACCTGTGCGGCTCCGTCATCGGCACCCTCTGGTTCAGCGTGCTCGGCAGCATAGCCCCGCTCACCGGTCTGCACCCGCTGGCCCTGGCCGCCGGCTCCGGGGTCGGCTCCGGCTCCATGCTGAGCGCAGCCTCCGGCGCCCTCATCAACGGCCTCGACGAGGCGATGGCCCAACAGGTGCTGAGCATAGCCGCCGCCTCCAACCTGCTCTCCTCCGCCCTGGGCGCGCTCTCCCTCACCTATCTGGGGCTGCCGCTTGCCGAGAAGATCTTCGCCATGTCCTCCAAAGGAGAAGCCCAATGAAAAGCATCGTGATGGATATGCGCTTCGTCTTCCTGGCGATCCTGCTGGCCATGTTTACCCAGACCCTGACCACTGGCCTGCCCCTGTACGAGATGGGTGACAGCTTCGTCGCCATGGCGCTGGTGGTGTTCGTCTCCCTGGTGGCCAAGCGCTACCTGCCCTCCTCCCTGCCGGCCTTTGCCTATGCCACCATCATCGGCATTCTCATCTGCCTGCCGGAAACCCCGGTGCGCGGCCTGTTCATCGACGCGGTGGCGAAGATCTCCTTCCTCTCCTGCTGCGTGCCGCTCTTGGCCTTCGCCGGCCTCTCCGTGGGCGGTCAGCTCGAAGAGCTCAAGAAGATGTCGTGGAAGGTGATCCTCATCTTCATGATCGTCTCCACCTGCTGTTTCTTCGGCGCCTCGCTGGTTGCCCAACTCGGCTTCTCCATTCAAGGGATCATCTGATGCACCACTACCAAATAGAACCTGAGCTGCTTGCCCTGCGTGACTTCAGCCACGAGGTGCGCCACCACCTGCACCGTATCCCGGAGTACTCGGGCGCCGAGTTCAAGACCTCGGCCTACTGCCGCGAGCTGATGAGCGAGTTCGGCTACCGGATCACCGACTATCCTGGCTTCACCGGTTTCCACGGCGATCTCGCCGTCGACCCC
The DNA here is from genome assembly GCF_019218665.1 of Aeromonas sp. sif2416. Taxonomy (NCBI): domain Bacteria; kingdom Pseudomonadati; phylum Pseudomonadota; class Gammaproteobacteria; order Aeromonadales; family Aeromonadaceae; genus Aeromonas; species Aeromonas sp. sif2416. The sequence continues at coordinate 468,906 of NZ_JAHUXC010000002.1, read as the reverse complement.
AGCCTGCCCACCATCGCCTTTCGCGCCGACATGGACGGCCTGGAGATGCACGACATGAGTGAGGTGGCGTTCAAGTCCACCCACGAGGGGATGGCCCACAACTGCGGCCACGACTCCCACATGGCGATCGCGCTGACCACGGCGAAATTCCTGGCCCAGCACAGGGAGCGGCTGCGCTACAACGTGCGCATCATCTTCCAGATGGCCGAGGAGGACATGCGGGTGCCGGGCGCCGAGAAGATGGTCGAGCTCGGCTGCATGAAGGGGGTGGACGAGATCTACGCGCTGCACAACGATGGCGCCATGGAGACAGGTACCATCAAGTTCAACCAGGGGGTCATGTCCTCCTGGGGCTCGGCCTGGACCCTGGAGGTGCACGGCATCTCCGCCCACGGCTCGACCCCCCACAAGGGGCTGGACGCCATCCGCGAGGCGGTGCGCATCATAGAGGACATGGACTACATAGTCGCCAAGCGCACCAGTCCGTTCAGCCCGGCGGTGTTCGGCTGCGGCATGATCAACGGCGGCACCATCCCCAATGCGGTCGCCGATCACGTGCAGGCCCGTGGCACCATCCGCGCCATGGATGCGGAGACCGACCAGATCCTGAAAAACAGCTTCAAGGACATCGTCGCCCAGAGCGAGCTGCGCGGCTTCAAGACCAGCATGGTCTATGCCGGCTATCCGGCGGTCGAGAACCATGCCCTGGCCTGCCAGCGCCTGCAACAGGCCGCCGCCAGCGTGCTGCCCGCCGAGGGCATCAACGGTCAGGGCCAGCCCATGACCGGCAGCGAGGACTTCAGCTACATGATCAACGCCACGCCGGATCGCAAGGGGGCCATGTTCTTCCTCGGCAGCGGCTGCCAGGCCAAGGGGATCTGCAACTATCTGCACGCCAACCCCTACTACCTGGACGATGACTGCCTGCTGATCGGGGCCCAGATCTTTGTCAATCTGGCGACCCGAAACGCCTGACCATCGACAGCACGCGTCTGGCCAGGCCAGGGGGATCTGCAACTACCTGGATGCCAATCCCCCTACTACCTGGACGATGATTGCCTGCTGATCGGGGCCCAGATATTTGTCAATCTGGCGACCAAGGCAGCCTGAACCTGCTGACTGATGTAAAAAAAGAGAGGCCAATGGCCTCTCTTTTTTATGGGTCACCACTCGGACATGACATCACAACCAGGGCAGGGTCGCCATGTTGCCCGCCGCCGGCTGATTGATGAGCGACAGCTGCACCGTCTCGCGGCTCACGTGGGGGGCGTAGAGGTGGATGAAGTCGTACATGTAGTCGCGCAGGTGGGCATGTCTGCGCAGGCAGACATGGGCCGTGCTGGAGGCGATCAGGTGATCGATGTTGAGGCTGACCAGGCTCTCCCTGTCCGCCTCGTCGAAAGCCGAGGTGGCGATCACCCCCACCCCCATGCCGAGCCGCACATAGTGCTTGATGATGTCGGTGTCGGTGGCCGTCAGCACGATGCGGGGGCTGAGGCCATGACGGCCGAATGCCTTGTCCATCTTGGAGTTGCCGGTGAAGCCGAACACATAGGTGATGAGGGGATAACGGGCCAAGTCCGCCATGGCGAGCGGCTGGCACGCGATCAGCGGGTGACCGTGCGGCACCACCACGCTGCGGCCCCAGCGATAGCAGGGCACGGCGGCCAGCTCGTCGAACAGGTGCATGGATTCGGTGGCGATGGCCATCTCCACGTCCCCGTTCTGCACCATCTGCGCCAGCTGGGCTGGCGCCCCCTGATGCAGGTGGATGCTGACTTCGGGATAGCGGTGGGAGAACTCGGTGATCACCGCCGGCAGCTTGTAGCGCGCCATGGTGTGGGTAGTGGCGATGCGCAGCACGCCGCTGGTGGCCAGCTGTTCCCGCACCGAGAGCTGACCTATCTGATCGACCTGGGCCACCACCCCCTTGGCAAGCTCCATCACCTGCTCCCCCATCCGGGTCAGGCCGATCAGGTTCTTGCCCTTGCGGGTGAAGAGCGCCAGCCCCAGCTCGTCTTCCAGCATCTTCATCTGCTTGCTGAGGGTCGGCTGGGAGGTGTAGAGCTTCTCCGCCGTCGCCGAGATGTTGAAGTTGTTCTTCACTATCTCGGTGAAGTTCTTGAGCCGGGCTATGTTCATCAGGGCGCCAGCCGCTCTATATGCCAGCCAGCTCCTTCCCGGCTGTAGTAGAAGCGATCGTGCAGCCGGTGCGCACCACCCTGCCAGAATTCCACCGTATCGATGACCACCCGGTAGCCGCCCCAGAAGCTCGGCAGCGGCACCTCACCCTTGGCAAACTTCTGCTTCAACTCGAGAAACTTCGCCTCCAGCACGCCGCGGGCGGAGATCCGTGATGACTGCTGCGAGACCCAGGCCGCTATCTGGCTGTCCTTGGGACGGCTGTGGAAATACTTCATCACCTCCAGGGTGCCGAGCTTCTCCACCCGGCCGGTGACGTGCACCTGGCGGTCCAGGGTGTGCCAGGGGAAGTGCAGGCTGATGCGGGGGTTGCCTTCCAGCTGCGCCGCCTTGCGGCTGCCCATGTTGGTGTAGAACACCATGCCCTGGGCATCGTAGTGCTTGAGCAGCACGGTGCGCTGCCAGGGTTGCCCCTCGGCATCCACGGTCGCCACCACCATGGCGGTCGGGTCGGTCAGCTTGGCCTCGCACGCCTGAGCCAGCCACTTCTCGAACAACTCCAGCGGCAGGGCCGGCAGATCGGCCCGGTGCAATCCGCCCCTTGTGTATTCGCGGCGCAGATCGGCAACATCCATCATCTTGATTTTCCTTCTCTCTTTCCCGCCAAGGCGGCTATGAAGGCATTGTGCGACGAGCGGGCCATGGGTACAAGTCCGGCGGCGCGCAAATGGGAAACCCCAAAAAGCGAAGGGAGGCCTAGGCCTCCCTTGGTTGCGTCATGGCTGGCTGCCACCTCAGTTCGCGGGCACCGCGGCCGGCGGGCAGTGCGCCAGCATGCGCCGGTTGTACTCGGCGGCATAGGCGCTGAGCTTGGCATACGCCTCTTGCTGGTCCGGCTTGATGACATCCCCCAGCCCCTCGAGGTAGCGCACCCCACAGCGCGCCTTGGCCTCCAGCTGCGCCTCCTGCTGTATGCCGGGGGCCACCTCGCCGCGCCCCGCCCGCACGATCAGCCGATAATCCTGCCTGGCGAGGCTGTCATCGAGCGCCTGCTCCAGGGTGCCGGCATCGGCCTGACAGCCCGCGAGCAGCATCAGCGACAGGGCGTAACCGAGCCTCATGCCCGCCTCCGCACCCAGCCCAGCAGGGCCAATGCCAGGGTGCCGAATCCGAGGGAGCCACCGCCACCACCGCCGCCCTCTGCCGCACGCTGGGTCACCGACAGCTTGAGCGGGCTGATGGCGAAGAAGAGGTTGTCACTGCAGGCGACCTTCAGGCGGGCGGTGCCGTCCTCACCGGCGGGGATGGCCACGTTCGCCGACCCCGAGTTGGGCTGGCCGCTGGCCAGCAGGGTCCAGTTCACCCCCTCGTCCCGGGTCATGGAGAGGTCGACCCGGCTGCAGTTGATGGGGGCCTCCCTGGTGCCAGCGACATCCCAGCCGATGGTCTGGTTCTGGCCGGCCGCCAGCGGGGTCACCAGCGGGCTGGTGAGGCGGAAGGCGCTGCCGGTATCGATCACCTGGACCTTCATCTCGTCGCTGGTCACGCCGCCCTTGCCATCCCGCGCCGTGAGCCGGAAGTTGAGATCCCGGTTGGTGGCGGGCCAGGTTTCCCCCTTCGCCAGGGTGTTGGTCAGCAGGGAGGCAAAGCTTGGCAGGGTGCGCTCCGGCAGCGCGGTCGGTGCCACGAAGCGGAACAGCGGGCGGGTGCCGTCGTCTATCATGCTGGCGGCGTTGAAGGACTCGGTGCCCAGATCGATCTGCTCCCAGTTGTAGGTCAGGGGATCGCCATCCAGATCGGCCCCGGCCCCCTTGAGCACGAAGGGGGTGTTGGCCGGGATGACGTAGTCAGCGCCGGCGGCGACCTGGGGCGCGTTGTTGGTGAGGCTAAGCCGGGTGCCGCAGCTGGCCACTGTCCCCATGTGTGCCCGCATCTGCTCGATGGACTTGCTGTGGAAATAGGGCAGGCTGTTGGCCTGCAGGTTCTCTTCCCCGCAGATGCCGGCATAGGCCATGATGGAGCTGCCGCTGCCCGGCTCCCAGGCCTGGCTGGCCTCCCGGTTGCCGCCGCCGCAGCTGCCGCTGGTGCCGTTGAAGGTGTGATCGGCGCCGAACTGGTGGCCGATCTCGTGGGCCACGTAGTCGATGAAGAAGGCATCCCCCTCCGGCGTGGCCGAGCCCGTCATGCCGGCCGATTTCTCCGCCGTGCAGAGCACCCCCAACCCCGCCAGACCACCGCCGCCGGTGTTGACCACGTGGCCGATATCGAAGGGGCCCAGCCCTTTGGCCAGCGCGTCGGCCTGCACCTTCATGTTGACGTCGGTATCGGTCAGGCCTGAACCAGACGGGTCCTCACCATTGAAGAAGGGATCGGTGACGGGATCGGTGAAGATGATGGTGTCGTTGCCGCTGGCGAGCTGGAACTCGGCGGCGACGTCGCGCTGATACACCTCGTTCACCCGGTTGAGCAGGGTGGTGATGGCCGCCAGCCCGCCCTCGACGGTGCCACCGTGATACTGGGTGTACTCCCCCGCGGCCGAGACGGCGATGACGTAGCGCTTGCGCTCGTTGCCCGCCACCAACACCTGACGGGCCAGCTTCCTGGCCTCGCTGCCGATGACCCTGTCCGCCTCCTCATCCAGCCGGCCGTGGGCGTCCTGCTGGTAATAGATGGCGTAGCCTTCACCGTTGCGCAGGGGATCGACGAACACCGTCTTGCCCTGGTGGCTGAACATGGCGTGGAAGCCCTGGGGTCCCAGATCGAAGCGCCCCGTCTCCGCCGGCGCGGCCAGGTTGTGGCCCTTGAAGGTCAAGATGCCGGGATACTTGGCGGCCAAGTCCGCCGGCAGCAGATCATAAGGGCGCAAGGTGAAGCTCACCTCATCGCCGTCCGGCAGGGGCAGAGTCAGCCGGCGTTCACCGACCTGCAGGCCGGCGAAGTAGTCGGCGGGAACCCTGGCGACGCGGTATTGGGTTGCACGCACCTCATAGCCATCCGCCGCACCACCGCGGGCCAGCACGGTGTCCCACTCCTTGGCGGCGAGGCCGCCGGAGGCCATCAGACCGGCCACCATCAGGGCCAGCGGGGAAAATTTCATCACCTGCATCTTTTTTAATTCCTTTTTTGAATGCGTTCGCCCGAACTGCCCCGGCATCATTTTCCTGCTGTGGCGATAAGTCCAGCACCATCCGCTGTACATTCCCCGTATGGGGACGGTTGCGCCAACTCGGTCTAGCCCCTATCATTGCGCGGATTTGTCAGTTTCAGAACCCCAGCCGATCCGGCGTCGGTTCATCTTTATTTGGCCAAGGTTAATCTCATGCTCAAGTCCCCACTGTTGCCCCGTTCCGGGGATCTGGTCGTTGCCATCGTTGACGATGTATTGGCTCAGGGTCTCACCCTGGACAGAGCCTATGCCCGTCACTTCTCCGGCATCGAACTCAAACCGCAAGAACAGGCAAGGATTGCCCTGGTCACCGGCGATCTGCTGCGCCGCCTCAGCCTCTACTGCTTCCTCACCGGCATTCAGGTGCGTCAGGCCGCCAAGAACGTCTGGCCGCTGCTGCACAGCTGGCACGCCTTCCACAAGATAACCCAGTCTAACCATCCCAGCCTGGATCGCTTCAATGAAGAGGCCTTCCGCCGTCGTCTCACCGAGGCCAAGAAGAATCCGGTGCTGATGGATGGTTGCCCGAGCTGGCTGGAGCAGCTGGGCAGCGAGCAGCTGGGCGAGGCCTGGCCTGCCGAGCGGGCCGCCCTGGCCTGGATGCCCAAGCGCTACCTGAGGGTCAACACCCTCAAGGGCACCCGGGAAGAGTTGCAGGCCGTGCTGGCCAAGGAGCACGTCTCCACCATTCCGGTCGAGGGGGTCGCCACCGCGTTGCAGGTTACCACTGACGCCGCCCTGTTCCGCACCAAGGCCTTTGCCGATGGCTGGTTCGAGCAGCAGGATGCGGGCTCCCAGCTGGTCGCCGCCGCCCTCGAGGTCAGCCCCGGCATGCGCGTCATCGATGCCTGCGCCGGTGCCGGTGGCAAGACGCTGCACATCGCCGCCCTGATGAGCGGCAAGGGCCGCCTGCTGGCCATGGACATAGAAGAGTGGAAGCTGGAGAGCCTCAAGCAGCGTGCGCGCCGTGCCGGTGCCCACAACGTGGAGACCCGTGTCATCGAGAGCAGCAAGACCGTCAAGCGCCTGAAAGGCACCGCCGATCGGGTGTTGCTGGACGTGCCCTGCTCCGGCCTCGGCGTGCTCAAGCGCAATCCGGATGCCAAGTGGCGCGACACCGCCGAGCGGTTGCCGGTGTTGGTCGCCCTGCAAGAGGAGATCCTGCAGCGCTACAGCCAGATGGTGAAGGTCGGTGGTCTGCTGGTCTATGCAACCTGCTCCATCCTGCCCCAGGAGAACCGCCAGCAGGTGGACAAGTTCCTGGCCGCCAACGACAACTACCGGCTGCGTGACGATCACACCGTCAGCCCGTCCGAGACCGGCTTCGACGGCTTCTACATGGCGCGCATCGAGCGCATCGGCTGATCCATCGGCCTGAATAAAAAAGGGGGAGCCATTGGCTCCCCCTTTTGCATGATGCTGCTGCGACCTTATTCGGCGACGGCGTCATCCTGCTTGTGCTTGGCGGCCACTTCCTTGATCAGGGTCTGCAGCTCGCCGGCCTGGAACATCTCGATCATGATGTCGCAGCCGCCGACCAGCTCCCCTTCCACCCACAGCTGGGGGAAGGTGGGCCAGTTGGCAAACTTCGGCAACTCGGCGCGGATGTCCGGGTTTTGCAGGATGTCGACGTAAGCAAACGGCTCGCCGCAGGACATCATGGCCTGGGAAGCCTGGGCAGAGAAACCGCAGCTGGGTAGCTTGGGGGAACCCTTCATGTAAAGGATGATGGGATTGTCAGCCAGCTGCTGTTTGATCTTTTCAATAGTTTCCATAGATGCCTCACTAGAGCGATTTCGGCGGCCATTCTACTGCAATCCAGGCAGACCACAAACTGGCAAACCATGGGAAGTGCAAGATAGGGCGGGTCAACAGGCGGCAGCTTGATCCAAGTCATGGCGAGAATCAAGAGTTGTTAGCCCATCTTTGATACTGCTACAATCGACGGGCTTTGGGCCACAGGCCTTATCATTTCAAGAACAATTCTTTTCAAAATAGAAAAGAGTACGCAATGTCTTGCAACCGTCGCTGTCGCACGGTCCAGCCAATGGAGAGTAGAAAATGGCATTCGAACTTCCCGCTCTGCCCTATGCAATCAATGCTCTGGAACCGCACATCTCCCAGGAAACCCTGGAATACCACCATGGCAAGCACCACAACACCTACGTGGTCAACCTGAACAACCTGGTGCCGGGTACCGAGTTTGAAGGCAAGTCTCTGGAAGAGATCATCAAGACCTCCACTGGTGGCATCTTCAATAACGCCGCCCAGATCTGGAACCACACCTTCTACTGGCACAGCCTCTCCCCGAACGGCGGTGGCGAGCCCACTGGCGCCCTGGCCGATGCCATCAACAAGGCGTTCGGCTCCTTCGCCGAGTTCAAGGATGCGTTCACCAAGTCTGCCATCGGCAACTTCGGTTCCAGCTGGACTTGGTTGGTGAAGAAAGCCGACGGCTCCCTGGCCATCGTCAACACCTCCAACGCCGGCTGCCCGCTGACCGAAGCCGGGACCACCCCGCTGCTGACCGTCGACCTGTGGGAGCACGCCTACTACATCGATTTCCGCAACCTGCGTCCGAAGTACATGGAAACCTTCTGGACCCTGGTCAACTGGGAATTCGTGGCCAAGAACCTGGCTGCCTAATCAGCCCCTTCTTGCCAAAACGCCCCGCATCGCGGGGCGTTTTTTATGGCCGGAACACCATAAAAAGGCGCCCGCAGGCGCCTTTTTATGTTCACAACGAGTGATTACTGGTCGATCTCGTCCAGATACTCATCCAGATTGCTGTCGTCTTCCTGCTTCTTCTGCTGCTTCAGCTCAGGCTGGCGACCCGTCACCTTGCCATCGTTGTACTGCAGGTAGAAGTCCTTGGTGAGGGCATAAGGATCGAGCGCGTTGTCGATGATCCGCTCCTGATCGATCAGCTTGGCACGGGTACCCAGCCCATCCAGCGCCCAGTGCACCACCCGCAACGGGAAGGTCAGCAGGGCATAGGGGAAGTAGATGGTATCGATGGTGTCACCCACCAGCTCCCGGGTGGTGGTCGGGCCGTAGACGGGCACCATGATGTAGGCCCCATCCCCGATGTCGGCCTTGCCGAGCACGGTGTCCATCTCCAGCATGTTGCGCTCGAGGCCGGCGTGCTTGGCCACGTCGAAGATCCCGAGCAGACCTATGGTGGTGTTGAGGGTGAAGCGGCCCAGGTTGGTCCCCGCCCCCTTGAGATCACCGGTGATCAGGTGGTTGACCATGCTGCTCGGCTCGTCGAAGTTCTCCACCAGGTTGTCGATGCCATCCTTCATCCCCTGCGGCACATAGCGGGCATAGCCATGCACCACTGGGCGCGCCACATAGGGCTCCAGCACGTCATAGTTGACCGCCCACATGGCTCGGTTGGCGCCCTGGAAAGGATCGCGAGGATCGCTGGCCGTGCTGGTCGCCTCGGGACGGTTCGGGGTTTCTTCGAGATCCAGGCTCTCTGGGCCCGGCTTGGGAGGGCCACCCGCACAGCCCCCCAATAGCAGTGCCACTGCCAATGCTCCTGAACGCAGATACATATGAAAGTCCTAAGCTTTTTATTTTGAATCAGTCTGAATTATAGGCGGCCCGCCCCTCCAGGGGCGGGCCAAGGGAGTATTAGAGGGCGTGATCGATGCGGATGTCAATCGGCGCCGCAGGAATTGAGGTGGTGGGGACGGTTACTGAGACCCCTTCGAAGGCGCCTTCCTTGTTCATGACGTTGCCGCCACGGGAGAGGCGGGCCTTGAACTGCAGCTCGGGATAGCTGGCCAGTTTGCTGCCTTCCAGCATGGCATCGCCGTCACCCAGCGACAGAGTCAGCGGGAAACCGGGGCCGGGAATACGCTTGACCGCGATGGGCATAGGCGGGCCGTTGGGGATCACCGCAAACACAAACAGATGGGCATCCTCCGGCAACTGAATGCCGGGAGCCAGGGTGATGTGCAGCGGGAATTCCCCCTCCTTCACCGCCAGGACCTGGGCCTGCGTCTGAGCATTGCCCTGCTCGCCCTGAGCGGCCGGCGCGGCCATCACCGCGATGCCACGCTGACGCAGCTGCTGCTCGGCATACTCGATGGAGCGCTCCACCATGGTACGGCGAGTCGAGCCTTGCTCCAGCAGCGGCAACATCGCCTGCCAGCGGCTCAGTGCGGTCTGGAAGTCCTCTTTCTGCAGTGCCATGAAGGCGTAGACGGAGCGCGCCTCTATGTTGGCGGGATCCTGGGCGATGGCCGCCTGCAGCAGCTGATCCGCCTGCGCCTCCTCCCCCGTCATCATCAGTGCCTGGGCATAGGGCACCGCCACCATGGCCTTCTGCGGCGCCAGCTCATAGGCCCGCTCCAGCGCCTCGCGCGCCATCTCTGGGTCGTTGCCATCCAGGGTCAGGCGACCCAGCAGCAGCCAGCCACGATAGTCGTCCGGCTCATCCTTGAGGCGGGTGCGCAGGCCTAAGGTGAAGTCCAGCAGATCCTGCTCGGTCACCTCGGCATCGCGCTCCACCAGGATGCGGTTGCTCAGCTCCCCCAGACGGCTGCTGGCATCCTGCCAGCGCTGCACCTCTCGCCAGGCGCCGAGCTGGTAGTAGAGGCCGAGGCTCACCACCACCAGCACCAGCACCCCCGGGATCCAGACCAGACTCTTGCCACCACGGGCGCTCTGCTCCACGTCGGGGATGTCGTCGAGCAGGCTGCGCTGCAGCTCCACCACCGACTCGGACTCCTCGGCCAGTATGCCCTGCTCACGCTCCTCACCGAGCTCCAGCAGGCGCTGGCGATAGAGTTGCTTGTTGAGCGCCGAGCGGCTGATGCTCTGGCTGCCCTCACCGCGCCACAGCGGCAGGATCAGGGCCAGGCTCACCAGCACCAGCAGGGCCGCGATAAGTATCCAAAATGCGGTCATTGTTTCTCTTCCTCTTTGAGCAGGGCGGCCAGCCGGGCCTGCTCCTGTGCGCTCAGGGCGCCCTCGGTCTGTTTGGCGGCAAGGGGACGGCGGCGACTGCGCACCACCACAGTGGTGGCGCCGATGACGATGACCAGCAGCGGGCCTAGCCAGAGGATCAGGGTCGAGGCCATCATGGGCGGGTCATACAGGATGAAGTTGCCGTAGCGGGCCACCATGTAATCCACCACCTCCTGCTTGTCCCTGCCCTCGCGCACCATCTGGTAGGTCTTGTCGCGCAGATCCTTGGCCAGCCCAGCATTGGAGTCGGCGATGTCCTGGTTCTGACACTTGGGGCAACGCAGCTCCTTGGTCAGCTCGCGGAAGGTCTGCTCCTGCGCATCGCTGTCGAAGCTATAGACGTCGATGGCGGCCCGGGCCTGACCGGCACCGAACAGGCCCGCCAGCAGCAACAGAGACGCAATAAGCGTTTTCATCAGGGGCGCCCTCACTTCATGGCATCAAAGATGGGTTTGAGGGTCGAGGCCCAGACATCGGGGTTGATATCCCCCACATGGCGATAGCGGATGATGCCCTGGCTGTCGATGAAGAAGGTCTCGGGTGCGCCGTAGACCCCCAGATCCAGCCCCAGCATGCCATCGGGATCATAGAGGTTGATCTGATAGGGGTTGCCGAGCTCCGCCAACCACTTGATGGCCTTGTCGCGCTCGTCCTTGTAATTCATGCCAACGATATAGATGCCCTGCCCCGCCAGCTGCTTGAGGTAGGTGTGCTCGCCATAGCAGGTCGGGCACCAGGTGGCCCAGACGTTGAGCAGCATGGGGCGCCCCTTGAGGATGCTCCTGTCATGCTGCTTGTTGAGGTCATAGATATCCTGCAGGGTGAACACCGGCACCTCCTTGTCCACCATCACGGATTCGAGCTTGGTGGGGTCGGAATAGAGCCCCTTGAACAGGAACACGGCCCCCAGCAGGAAGATGATGAAGGGCAGCAGAAACAACCAGGTCTTCTTGCTCATGGCTTGGCCTCCTCTTCACGACGGCCGAAACGGTAGCGCTTGTCCAGCATCGCCAGCACGCCGCCGATGGCCATGAAGACGCCGCCGAACCAGATCCAGCGCACGAACGGCTTGTAGTAGATCCGCACCGCCCAGGCGCCGTTGTCGAGCTGCTCGCCGAGCGCCGCATAGAGATCCCGGGTAATGCCGGCGTCGATGGCCGCTTCCGTCATCGGCATGCGGCTCACCTTGTACATCCGCTTCTCGGGCTTGAGCAGGGCGACTTGCTTGCCATCCTTGTGCACCTCCAGCACACCCTTGAAGCCATCGTAGTTGGGGCCGTTCTTTTCGCTGATCCCGGTGAACACGAATTCGTAATCGGCGAATTGCACCCGATCACCGGCCTGCATGCGCAGGTCCTTCTCGATGCTGTAGTTCTGGGTGCAGGCGATGCCGATGATGCTGACCGCCAGCCCCACGTGACCCAGGATCATGGCCCAGTGGCTGTTGCCGAGCCGGCGTACCCCGGTGCTGAAGCTGTGCTTGTGGGTGGCACGCACCCAGGTCTCCTGCACGCTGGTGATGATGATCCAGCTGCCAAGACCTATGCCGAGCGCGGCCCAGGGCTTGAACTCCCCGGCAAACAGCTGCGGCAGCCCGAAGGCGGCGACCAGGCTCAGTCCCAGCGCCAGCACCACCTTGCCCTTGAGCTCACCGAGCTCCTGGCGGCGCCAGCGGAACAGCGGGCCTACCCCCAGCAGCAGGGCGAACGGGATGATCAGCCAGCTGTAGATGTGGTTGAAGAAGGGGGTGCCGATGGAGATGCTGCCGAGCCCCAGCTCCTTGTGTACCAGCGGCAGCAGGGTGCCGAGCAGCACGGTCAACAGTCCGGCCACCAGCAAGATGTTGTTGCCAAGCAGCAGGGTCTCGCGGCTCCACAGCTCATGCTTGCCATGGCTCTTCACCTGGGAACCCTTGAAGGCGAACAGCAGCAAGGAGCTGCCGATCACCGCCAGCAGGAAGCCCAGGATGAACAGGCCGCGGGTCGGATCCGAGGCGAAGGCATGCACCGACACCAGCACGCCGGAGCGCACCAGGAAGGTGCCGAGCAGACTCAGGGAGAAGGCGGACAGCGCCAGCAGCACTGTCCAGGCCTTGAAGGTGGCGCGCTTCTCGCTCACCGCCAGCGAGTGCAGCAGGGCCGTGCCCGCCAGCCAGGGCATGAAGGAGGCGTTTTCCACCGGATCCCAGAACCACCAGCCGCCCCAGCCGAGCTCGTAATAGGCCCACCAGGAGCCCAGCACTATGCCCAAGGTCAGGAAGACCCAGGCCGCCATGGTCCAGGGACGGGACCAGCGCGCCCAGGTGGCGTCCAGCCGTCCCGTCATCAGGGAGGCGATGGCGAAGGCGAAGGCCACCGAGAAGCCCACATAGCCCATGTAGAGCATGGGGGGATGGAAGATGAGCCCAGGATCCTGCAGCAGCGGGTTGAGATCGCGGCCATCCACCGGGAAGTACGGCAGGGTGCGGGTGAAGGGATCCGAGGTGAACAGCACGAAGGCGGTGAAGCCGACCGAGATCAGCCCCAGCACGCCGAGCACCCGCGCCACCGCATCGAGCGGCAGGCTACGGCTGAACAGGGCCACCGCCGCTGTCCAGCCTCCCAGGGTCAGCACCCACAGCAGCAGGGAGCCCTCGTGGGCGCCCCACACTGCCGAGATGCGATAGGCGAGCGGCAGCAGGCTGTTGGAGTTGGTGGCCACATACTGCACCGTGAAGTCGTTGTCGACGAAGGCCCAGGTCAGGCAGAGGAACGACAGCAGCAGCAGCAGGAACTGGGTATAGGCCAGCGGGCGGGCCGCCGACATCATGCCGAGGCGACCCAGCTTGGCGCCGAGCAGCGGGTAGCTCCCCAGCAGCAGGGCGGTGGCAAACGCCAGGATCAGTGCGAATTGCCCCAGTTCAGGGATCATGGCTGACTTCCTTTCAATTGCGCCGCGACCAGAACCGGTGCACAGGCATGAGACGGTGAAAATTGCGCCAATACAGCAGGGATCATGAACGATCTCCTTTCGATGGCGCTGGCCCAGCAAGGGCAGGCTGCGGGGAAGAAGATGGTGCGAGCACTATCGGGATCATTGCTGGGCTCCCTTCAACTGCGCCTCGGTATATTCAGGTTTGAAATGCATGCCATTGGTGGCGTCGGCCACTTCCGGCGGCATGTAGTTCTCATCGTGCTTGGCCAGCACCTCAAACGCGGCCACGGTAGTGGCGTCCTTGAGGGTGCCCTGGGCCACTATGCCCTGCCCCTCGCGGAACAGGTCCGGCAGTATGCCATCGAATTCCACCGTCACCAGATGGCCACCGTTGTCTATCAGCTTGAAGGCCACCTTGAGGCTCTGGGGATCCCGTTGCACCGACCCCGGCACCACCAGCCCGCCGATGCGCAGCCGCTGGCCCTCTTCCGGCTTGATCTTGTCCGGCCCCTTGCCTTCCACCAGCTCGCTCGGGGTGTAGAAGAGATCGATGTTCTGGCTGAGGGCATAGAGCACCAGGCCGATCACGGCGGCGAGGCCGAGGCTTATCGCCAATATGATGGTGAGGCGTTTCTTGCGTCTCGGGGTCATAGGGTGTTCTCCATCTGCTGGGCCGCCTTGCGACGGGCCTCGCGCACCTGCTTGTTACGCATCTCGTTGAGCAGGCTGCGGGTTTTCAACCGGGTGGAAATGACGATGCCGACCAGGCAGAACCCGGTCAGACCGAAGGAGAGCCAGACATAGAAGGCGTAACCGCCCATCGCCATGAAGTCACTGAATGAGGCAAAGTGCATGCTTACTTCTCCTGTCTGGCGATGTCGGCGACCCAGGGGCGCTGCCACTCCCGCATCAGCAGCTCATTGCGGAACCGCATCAGGGTCAGGGCACCGAGGAAGGTGGCAAACGCCAGTATCATGATGAGCAGCGGCCACAGCATCTCGGCCGAGATGGAGGGCTTGTCAAACTTGGTGATGGAGGCGCCCTGGTGCAGGGTGTTCCACCACTCCACCGAGTAGTGAATGATGGGCAGGTTGATCACCCCCACCAGCGCCAGTATGCCGGCGGCGCGTCCCGCCACCACCTTGTCGCTGAAGGCGTTGTAGAGCGCGATGACGCCGAGGTAGAGGAACAGCAGGATCAGCTCAGAGGTGAGACGGGCATCCCAGACCCACCAGGTGCCCCACATGGGCTTGCCCCAGGCGGCACCGGTAAAGAGGGCGATGAAGGTGAACACGGCGCCCACAGGGGCGACGGCGGCCACCGTCATGTCGGCCATGCGCAGTTGCCACACCAGGCCGATGAAGGCCGCGACCGCCATGGTGGAGTAGGCCCCCATGGAGAGGATGGCGGCGGGCACATGGATATAGATGATCCTGAAGGAGTCCCCCTGCTGGTAATCCGCGGGGGCGAACGCCAGTCCCCAGATGGTGCCTATGATGAAGGCGAGCAGGCTGATCACCGCGAACCAGGGCAGCAGGGATCCCGCTAGCCGATAGGCGCGCTCGGGTTTGGCATAAGGGTGCAACCATTTCCACATAGCTCACAGACCTTTCAGTTATTAATTTTATAGTGGCGAGGCCTACCATACCCACTGCCGGGAAACATCATATCCCCCCAAAGCAATAAGCGGCCATCCCCTTGATCTATCTCAATTATATTTTCCATAAAAAGCCTCAAAGGAGGCTTTTTATGATAATTAATCAGTTGACGCTGACCCGCAGTGCCGCCGAGATCGCCAGGGGCGTCAGGGTCAGCGCCCCCACCAGCATGGCCCCCAGAATCGCCAGCTGGCCGGCATAGGGCAACCCCATGCTGGCCGCCTCGATGGCGGAGGTGGCGAAGATCAGCACCGGGATATAGAGCGGCAGCAGCAGCAGGCTGAGCAGCACCCCCCCCTTGCGCAGGCCCGCCGTCAGCGCGACCCCGACCGCCCCGAGCAGGCTCAACACAGGGGTGCCGAGCGCCAGGGTGGCCACCACCGCCAGATAGGTCTTCAGGTCCAGCGACAGCAGGATGGCGAGCAGGGGGGAGACCAGCAGCAGCGGCAGGCCGGTCAGCAGCCAGTGAGCGACCACTTTCGCCAGCGCCAGCAGCCCGAGCGGATGGGGCATCAGCATCATTTGCTCCAGGGCGCCGTCACTGAAGTCATCGCGAAACAGCCGCTCAAGGGAGAGCATGGCCGCCAGCAGGGCCGCCACCCAGATGATGCCGGGGGCGATGCGGGCCAACAGCTGGGGCTCCGGGCCTATCCCAAGCGGGAACAGGGTGATGACGATGAGGAAGAACCAGAGCGGGTTGAAGATGTCGGCACGCTGGCGCAGCGCCATCAGCAGCTCGCGCTGGATCAGGGTCAGCACGGCGCTCAGCATGAGCCACCTACCGCCATCGGCTGGATCAGGGGGCGCGGCATCGGAGGCCATTCGGTGCTCGGCATCGGGTTACTCCTGGCGCAAGGGGGTGAGGGAGAGCGTCTTCAGGCGCCCCTGCATCAGGGTCAAGTCCTGATGGGTGGTGAGGATCACCATGCCACCCCGATCCGCGTGGGCCAGAAACAGGCGCTCCAGCACCTTGACCCCCTGCTTGTCGATGGCGGTGAAGGGCTCGTCCAGGATCCACAGGGCCGGCCTGTCCGACAGCCAGAGCCGGGCCAGCGCCACCCGGCGCTGCTGACCGGCCGAGAGCTGGCCGGCGGGATAGTCCTCAAAACCGGCGAGGCCGACCTGGGCCAGCACCTGCCACAGATCCACGGCCGCGGCGGCCGTACCGTGCAATTTCTGATAGAAGTCGAGGTTTTCGAGGGGGGTCAGGGTCGCCTTGACGCCGGGCTGATGGCCCAGATAGAGCAGCCTGGCATGATAGTCATCGCGACAACGCCGGATATCTTCCCCGTTCCAGCACACCTCGCCGGCGAAGGGCTGGGACAGCCCGGTCAGCAGGCGCAACAGGCTGGTCTTGCCGACCCCGTTGGGGCCCTCAATCTGCACCAGATCGCCAGGCGCCACCGCGAAGGAGAGGTGTTCAAACAGGGTGCGATCTTCACGCACGCAGCTCAGATTGTTGGCTTGAAGCAGCATGAGGATTTAATCAGTCGAATGAGGCGGCCTGCATATTAACACAGGATCCGGGACCGTCTTTTCAAAGATGCCAATAATCGGCAGGATTTGTGGGGAAGATCGCGCCCTGGCGGGGGAAGATATGGCAGGGAAAACAGGGGAGTAGACGCCTCCCCCTCCGTCATGAACCAGCTGTCAGGAGCGTCCCTTGCGCAGGGAGATCAGCAGCTCGGCCTCGGCCTGCGGCAACTCGCACTCGCTCATGAGCTCGTCGAGACCGGCGCCGAGCTCCACCATCTTGGCGGCGCGGCTGTAGAGGCGGCGCTCCGGATCCTGCAGGGTCAGCTCCTGCTGGCGATCGTGGATCTGCTGCATGGCCCCTTCCGCCGACTGCAGGCGCTGGCCCATGCCGATGGCCCCGGTGTGCAGCTCCATCATCTGCCTGCGCAGACTCTCGAGCTGCTCCTGCAGCGTCTCTACCCTGGCCTCGGACTCTCGTCGGCTCCGGCGGTTGCCCAACAGCCCGATCAGGGCCAGCACCAGCGCCAACAAGGACAACCCCAAGGCTGCGAATTCAATCATCAAACTGTCACCTTCCTCATCACAGGGTCCCGCTCGGCATCATATCGCCGCGGGGCATATCCGGGACCGCTGTTGTATCACTTTTTGACGCGCCGTTACAGGGAACCTATGTCGTCCCACTCTTCGTCCGAGAGCAGCTTGTTGAGGTCAACCAGGATCAGCAGCTGGCCGTCGCGGTTGCTCACCCCCTGGATGAACTTGGCACTCTCTTCGGTGCCCACCGCCGGGGCGGCATCGATCTCGGAGGAGCGCAGATAGACCACCTCGGCCACGCTGTCGACCATGATGCCGATCACCTGCTTCTCCGCCTCTATGATGACGATGCGTGAATTCTCGCTCACGTCCCCCGCTGGCAGACCGAAACGGGAACGGGTGTCGATGACGGTGACCACGTTGCCGCGCAGGTTGATGATGCCCAGCACATAGTCGGGCGCGCCCGGGACCGGGGCTATCTCGGTGTAGCGCAACACCTCCTGCACCTGCATCACGTTGATGCCATAGGTCTCGTTTTCCAGCTGGAAGGTCACCCACTGCAGCACTTCGTCTTCGGCCAGATTCTGTGCGATATTGCGCTTTTCTGTCATCTTCTTAATCCTTTTATGAACCCGTCAACGGGTAAAATTAGCAATAAAATCACGGCAGTGCCGATGTAATCAGCGACCTTCTATGTTCACGCCACGCCCCAGCAGCACCAGCAGCTCCCTGACGTGCAGCAGGGCACACATCTTCTCCTTGACCATGCCCGCCAGCCAGGGGCGCTTGCCCTCCTGATGGCGCCATTTCACCTGATCCCGGCGCAGCAGCTCGGTGCCCTTCAGCTGATGGCAGGCCAGCCCCCAGGGGGACTCTCCCAGCATGATCAGGTACTTGTAATCGGTGACGTCCAGCGTCTTGTCCGGCATCACCCAGAGCGCCGTGTCCACCACGTTCATCTTCTGCTCCCGGGAGGTCATGATGCCGCGATACCAGGCCGGCTGACCAAACAGGGAGGTGACCTCCCCCAACTGGTGAATGCCACCGAGCTCGGTCAGGGGCACCGCGAAGGTTACCCCGGCCACGTCGAAGAAGAGCGCCTGAAACTCGTTGCCGGTGTCCAGGTTCTCCCAAGTTGAGGGCTCGGGCTCCGCCTCGACGGCCAAGGCCAGCGCCGGCTCGGTGAGCAGCAGGGTCGCCGGTTCGGCGGGCTCGGGCACCATCTCTGGCACCACCCAGTCGTTCAGCTCGGGCTCGCTCGCCTCGACCTCGATCTGCAGGGGCTCGACCCGGACTTCCTCATGGCTGAGGACATCCATCTCGTCCCGTACCTGGCTTACCTGGGCCAGCAGCTCGCTCAGCTGCTCGAGCCGCGGATCGGCCTCGAGATAGGGCGCCACGATCGCCTCGGGCTGCACGATGGGCTGAGCCTGGCGCAGCAGGGGTAGGTCCGCCGCCGGCGCCTCCTCATCCAGGCTCTCCCGCAGCAGGACGTCGTCCAGCAGCAGGGAGTGGAAGTAATCATCCATGGCCCTAACCTGGGTGCTGTCTCTCATGGCTTCACCTCCTGGCGCCGTTGACGCTCCTGGGCATCGAGATGGTTGAGCAGGGTCTCGTAGGCATAGGTGCCACGGCTGCCCGGCGCGTAGATGGAGGGCGGAACGTGCAGCAGGCTGGCATCCCTGAACTTGGTGTCGATGGGGATGACGGCATTCCAGACCGCCTCGCCATACTGCTCCTTGATGGACTGCAGGGTCATCAGGGAGGCACGGGTACGCTTGTCAAACATGGTCGGGATGACGGTATAGCGGAACTTGTCCCGCTTGGATCGCTGCATGATCTCGAAGGTCTTCATCATCCGCTCCAGCCCCTTGAGGGCCAAAAACTCGGTCTGCACCGGCACCAGGATCCGATCGCAGGCCGCCAGGGCGTTGACCATCATCACCCCCAGCACCGGCGGGCAATCGATCAACACATAGTCGTACTGATCCTGCACCCGCAGCAGGGCACGCTTGAGCACCAGCCCCATGCCCTCCCGGTTGCCCATCACCCGATCCAGGGTCGCCAGGGTGATGGAGGCGGGCAACAGATGAATATTCTCGAACCGGGTCTTGAGCGTCATCCGGTTGACCAGATCGCTGCTCGGCTTGGCCGCCTGGAACAGCTCGTACAGGGTGCCGTCCAGCCGGTCCGAATCGAAATCGAAATAGGAGGTCAGGGAGGCGTGAGGGTCGGTGTCGATCAGCAGCACGCGCTGGCCACGCTGGGCCAGGATGCCCGCGAGGGAGACCACTGTGGTGGTTTTACCGACTCCACCTTTCTGATTGGCAACCGTCCAAACAATCAATGTATCAATCCTGTCTTGTTGTTATTCGTATGCCACCACCGGGTAGCGTCACTACCCTGACGTCCTCCGCCTCCGCCGCCTGTTGCGCGGCCGGGACAGATGGTTCCGTCACGGGTCTGACGGGAGCCGGTGGCGACACCCAGGCGAACCTTGAGATGGCGACCACGACCTTGCGATTCTGTAACCGCCCCTGTTCACTGCCGTTATCGGCGAAGGGCGAAAACTCCCCATAGGCCTCGTAGGCGAGTCGCTGGGGCGCTATCCCCTTGGCGACCAGGGCGCCGAGCACGGCCTCGGCCCGTGCGGCGGACAGTGCCCAATTGGAGCGAAAAATTTCATTGTTTATCTGCTGGTTATCCGTATAACCCCGCACCCTGATGTAGTTATCGACCGGTTTCAGAATACCTGAAAGCGTATCGAGCACCGGGGCGGCATTGGCCCCCAGGAAGGCGCTACCGCTGTTGAACAGCAGCCCAGAGCTCAGCTCCACCGTCAGCCAGTTGTCATCCTGCGCCAGCTTGACCACCCCGGCCTCGACCAGCGCGCCCATGGACTGCTGCAGTTGCAGATCGATGGTGGCGAGGGCCGTGCCGTCCTGCTGGATGGGCACGCCGGAGATGGGGGCAAGGGAAGGCGACGGGGACGCCGTGCTCTCCAGCAGCGAGGGGGCGGCCGACACCGGCTGATTCAGCAGGGACTTGCCCTGCCCGTCCAGCAAGCCGTCGCTGCGCGGCACCACCTGCTGGTTGAACGCCTGGGTCATGCCATCGATGACGGCGCGATACTTCTCCTTGTTGACGATGGCCACGGAGTAGAGCACCACGAAGAGCGCGAAGATGAGCGTCATGTAATCGGCATAGGAAACCAGCCAGCGGTCGAGATGCTCTCGCCCTTGCAGATGCAAACGGTAACGCTTGCGCATGGCTATTCCCCTTTCAGATAGGCCTTCAACCGCCGTTCAACCTGCAGACCATTCTCGCCATGGGCGATGGCCAGCAGCCCCTCCAGGGTCATCTCCTGATAGAGACCGTACTGGTAATGGAACGCCCGCAGGCGGTTGGCCACCGGCAGATAGAGCAGGTTGGCGAAGCCCACCCCATAGATAGTCGCGACGAAGGCGATGGCGATGCCGGCGCCGAGCGTGTTCGGATCATCCAGGTGAAACATGGCCTGGATGAGGCCGATCACGGCGCCTATGATGCCGATGGTCGGGCTGTAGCCCCCCATGGCCTCGAACACCCTGGCGGCGTGCTCGTTTCGCTCCTGCTCGATGTCGATGTCCGCCTCCAGCAGCATGCGGATGTCTTCGATGGAGACCCCGTCCACTATCATGGTCAGGCCCTGACGGGTGAAGGGATCGGCCTCGGCGTCGGCCTGGTCTTCCAGCGCCAGCAAGCCTTGCTGGCGAGCGAAGACGGCCCAGGTCTGCAGCCGCTCCGCCTGCTGACGCAGATCCCAGTGCGGGGGGAACAGCATCCAGCCGGCTTGCCTGAGCGCCGCCAGCAGGTATTTGCGGGGCGTCTGCAGGATCACCGCGCCCCAGGTGCCGCCCACCACTATGACGAAGGCCGGGCCGTCCAGCAGGGTCAGCAGGGTACCGCCGTGCCACCACTGGGCAACGGCCACGGCCCCCAACGCCAGCAACAGACCGAGGATGCCCACGGTTAGCGGCCCAACTCGACCAGGATGCGCTGCGCCACCCGATCCAGCGGCAGCGACTCGCTCGCGATGCCGGCCTTGGCGACCGCCTGCGGCATGCCGTAGACGACACAGGAGGCTTCATCCTGCGCCCAGATGGTGGACCCCTGCTCCTTGAGCAGACGAGCGCCATCCCGGCCGTCGGCGCCCATGCCGGTCAGCACGATGGCGAGCACCTTGTCGCCATAGATCTTGGCCGCCGAGGCGAAGGTGATGTCGACGCAGGGCTTGTAGTTGACCTTGTCATTGCCCTCTATGATACGGATGCGTGCCCCTGGCCCGCGCCCTTCCAGCAGCATCTGCTTGCCGCCCGGTGCAAGGTAGGCCTGACCCGGTTTCACCACGTCGCCGTCCTCCGCCTCCTTGACCCCAATCAGGCATAGGCCGTTGAGACGGGCGGCGAAGGCCGCGGTAAAGGTCGCCGGCATGTGCTGGATCAGCAAAATGGGGTGAGGGAAATCCCCCGGCAGCTTGGTCAGCACGTTTTGCAGCGCCACTGGTCCGCCGGTGGAAGTGCCGATGGCCACCAGCTGATAGCTCTTGCCGCTGCGCTTGAAGCTCGCGGGGGCGCTCGGCGCGCGTACCGGCTCGGGCGCTCGCTCGCCGGGGCGAGCCGTGGTGCTACCCAGGACGGGCCGTACCACGGGCTCCGCCACCCTGGGCTTAGCCGCCATCAGGAAGCGCTTGCGGGCGATCTCCCTGACCCGCTGCTGCAACAGCCTGACCGCCTCGTCCTTGTCACGGGCGATGTCTTCGAACTTCTTGGGGAGAAAGTCGAGGGCACCGGCATCCAGCGCATCCAGGGTCGCCTTGGCGCCGTCGTGGGTCAGCGAGGAGAACATCAGTATGGGGGTGGGACACTTGGCCATGATCTCGCGCACGGCGCTGATGCCGTCGAGTACCGGCATCTCTATGTCCATGGTGATGACGTCGGGCCGCAACTGCAGCGCCTTGTCCACCGCCTCCCGTCCATTCTGGGCCGTGTCGATCACCGTCATCAGGGGATCCTGATTGATGATTTCGCTGACCCTGCGGCGGAAGAAGCTCGAATCGTCGACCACTAATACCTTGACTGCCATTGTTATTCTTCTAACTCCTCGGGTCGGAACGATCAGTGCCGGCGCGCATAGGCCTTGAGCAGGCTGGGTACATCCAGAATGAGGGCGATGCCGCCGTCGCTGGTGATGGTGGCGCCGGCCATGCCGGGGGTGCCCTGCAGCAGGTTGTCCAGTGGCTTGATCACCACCTCTTCCTGACCGATGAGGTTGTCCACGACGAAGCCCACCTGCTGGGTACCAATTTGAACTATGACCACGTGGCCGGTGTCCTGGCGCGCCGTCTTGCCGGCGCCGCGTACCAGCCACTTGTGCAGGTAGAACAACGGGATCGCCTTGTCACGCACTATGATGGTGAGCTGGCCGTCCACCACGTTGGCCTTCTTCAGGTCAAGATGGAAAATCTCGTTCACGCAGCCGAGCGGCAGGGCGAAGGTCTGAGCCCCCACTTCCACCATCAGGGTCGGCAGTATGGCCAGGGTGAGCGGGACCTTGATCTCGAGGCGAGTGCCCTTGCCCCAGGTCGAATCTATGTGCACCGAGCCATTCAGGCTGACGATGCTGGTCTTCACCACGTCCATGCCGACGCCACGGCCCGAGATGTCGGAGATCTCCGACTTGGTGGAGAAACCGGGGGCGAAGATCAGGTTGTAGGCATCGTTGTCGCTCATGCGCGCCGCGCTGTCGGCATCGAGCACGCCGCGGCTGATGGCGATGGATTTCAGCTTCTCCGGATCCATGCCGGCGCCGTCATCCTCGATGCAGAGCAGGATGTGATCCCCTTGCTGGGAGGCGCTCAGGGTGATGGTGCCCTGACGGGGCTTGCCCGCCTTCTCGCGCACATCCGGCATCTCGACGCCGTGATCGCAGGAGTTGCGCACCAGGTGCACCAGGGGATCGGCCAGGGCCTCGACCAGGTTCTTGTCGAGATCCGTCTCCTCCCCGACCATGATCAATTCGATGTCTTTCTTGAGGGTCCTGGCCAGATCGCGCACCACCCGGGGGAAGCGACCGAACACCTTCTTGATGGGCTGCATGCGGGTCTTCATGACCGCCCCCTGCAGATCCGCCGTCACCACGTCCAGGTTGGCCACCGCCTTGGACATCTCCTCGTCGTTGCTGGCGATGCCGAGGCTCACCAGGCGGTTGCGCACCAGCACCAGCTCACCCACCATGTTCATGATGACGTCCAGGGTCTTGGTATCCACCCGCACCGTGGTGTCGTTCTGCATCGCATTGCCGCTCTCGGCGGGAGCCGCCTGCTTGGCAGGAGCGGGGGCCGGTGCTGGCTTGGCGGGCGCTGGGCTGGCCGCGACCGGCGCACTGGGCTGGACCGGAGTCGGTGCCGGGGCAGCCGGGGGCGTCATCGGGGACGCCATGCTGTGCTGGGGCGCCTGGCCACGGCCGTGCAATTCATCGAGCAGGCGTTCGAACTCGTCATCGTCGATGAGCGCGTCCACCTCTTGCTGGACCGATTGCAGCGGGGAGAGATCCGGCGCACCACCGTGCTGACCCTGGCCGTGCAGCTGGTCGAGCAGCGCCTCGAACTCGTCGTCCGTGATGTCGCCGGAGCCACTCAACACCGGCGCGGCGGAGACCGTCGGCGCCTTGCCGGCACCGTGCAGTTCGTCCAGCAGGCGCTCGAATTCATCGGCGGAAATTTCATCGATGGAGCCACCGCCATTCACGGCGGCGGGGACGCTGGCGGGTATGCTCACCGGCTCGGGGGCAGGCGGCGGGACTATGGCCGCAGCGGCGACGGTGCGCAGCTGCTCCTGCCCTTCGGGTTTGCACAGCTCGTGCAGGTCGTGCAGGAGATCGGCAGAGGCCGGGCTGGTCGGCTCCCGGTTCTGTACCTGGGCAAACATGACGTTGATGGCATCCAGCGCCTGTAAAATGACATCCATCAGCTCGGCGCTCAGGGTCCGCTTGCCGTTGCGCAGCAGGTCGAACAGGTTCTCGGCGCCGTGGCAGACATCCACCAGCTCGGTCAGGGAGAGGAAACCGGCTCCGCCCTTGACGGTGTGGAAGCCGCGGAAGATGGCATTCAACAGATTCTTGTCATCGGGTCGCTTTTCCAAGTCGACCAGTTGTTCAGACAACTGTTCCAATATTTCTGATGCTTCGACCAAAAAGTCTTGCAGTATGTCTTCATCAACTTCGAAGGCCATGCGTCACTCCATTAGAATCCCAGACTAGACAGCAGATCGTCCACATCATCCTGGCCATTGACCACATCAGACCTTGTCTCAGGGTTCATGATGGGACCTTCTGCCTCGATGCCGCTTGCCGGCAAGCTGCGCACCGAATGCTCGATGGCTGCCTCACCAAACATGGTCAGCATCTCTATCAACTTCGTTTCAACTTCCTGCACCAGCTTGATGACCTTGCGGATCATCTGGCCGGTCAAATCCTGAAAGTCCTGTGCCATCAGGATTTCCGTCAGCAGTTGTCGTAACTTATCGGCATCCGTCTCCGAAGCCTTAATAAAATCATTCAGTTGATGGCAGAGTGCCTTGAACTGGCCCAGCTCAAGATCCCGGCTCATCAAGGCATTCCAATTGGGCATCACCAGCTGGATGTTGTCATTGAGCCGATCGGCAATGGGGAGACTGGCCTCGACCGCATCCATGGTGCGATTGGCGGCCTTGTCCGTCATGTCGATGACATAGCTCAGGCGCTCCCGGGCATCGGGGATCTCGTGGGTGGCCAGGTCGGGGATCCTGGGATCCAGCCGAAAGTCCTGTAAAGAGTCGTGCAGTTGGCGGGTAAGCTGGCCGACCCTGTCAAACAGGGCGGCGGCATTGGGGGCACACACATCGGCGAGGATGGTATCGGCCTGTTCAAATTCACCTTGCTCGAGGTGGGCAACCAGCATCCTTGCCTGCTCGAGCGAGATCATGGCACTCGTTTTGGCCGTCATCCCTGCCACTCCTTAGCCGATGCGTTCAAAGATTTTGTCGAGCTTCTCTTTGAGAGTGGCGGCGGTGAACGGCTTGACGATGTAGCCATTTACCCCGGCCTGAGCGGCTTCGATGATCTGCTCGCGCTTGGCTTCGGCAGTCACCATCAACACCGGCAGGTGCTTGAGTTTGTCATCGAGACGGATCGCCTTGAGCAGGTCGATGCCCTGCATGCCAGGCATGTTCCAGTCGGTGACCACAAACTGGAAGTCGCCATTTTTCAACATCGGCAGCGCCGTGTTGCCATCGTCTGCTTCATGGGTATTGTTATATCCCAGGTCACGCAGCAAGTTCTTGATAATCCGGCGCATCGTTGAAAAATCATCCACGATGAGGATTTTCATGTTCTTGTCCAAAATTCCCTCCTAAATAGCCGCAAAAACGGCTCACTTACATGATGCAGAATGCAGGTTTTATGCTGCGAATTATGCCTTAGAGTTGCGTTCCAGTGTAGCCAGTACAACCACTTATAAATTCCAATCTCGCAGGCGGGCACGCAATCTGTGCATGGCCTGACTGTGTATCTGGCTCACCCGAGACTCACTCACGCTCAACACCTCGCCGATCTCGCGCAGGTTCAGCTCCTCGTCGTAATAGAGGGAGAGCACCAGCGCCTCGCGCTCGGGCAGGCGGGAGATATGCTCGGCCAGGGCGCCCTGGAAACGCTCGGCCGCCAGATCGTCGAAGCCGCCATGACCGCTGGCGTCATCGGGATGCCCTATCACATCCTCGCTGACCCCGAGATCCTCGATGCCGATGATCTTGCCGCAGGAGACGTCCTGCAGCATGGCGTGGTACTCGCCGAGGGAGACGCCCATCTGGGTCGCCACCTCGGTGTCCCTGGCATCGCGACCGTGCACCTGCTCCACGTTCTCGATGGCCTCGGCGATGGCGCGGCTGTTGCGGTGGACCGAGCGCGGCACCCAGTCGCCACGGCGGATCTCGTCGAGCATGGCACCGCGGATGCGGATGCCCGCATAGGTTTCAAAGCTGGCGCCCTTGCTGCCGTCAAAATTGCGGGAGGCTTCGAGCAGCCCAATCATACCTGCCTGGATCAGGTCATCCAGCAAGACACTGCTTGGCAGGCGAGCCAATAAATGCTGGGCGATCCGTTTAACCAGCGGAGCATGACGCTCGACCAGCACATAGGAATCCTGATGACGCAAGTATGCTTGGGTTTTATTCACGGGAGTCTTCCTGTGCTATGACCGGCTTTTGCAATAAATTTTCCAGGAAAAATTCGAGATGACCCCCTGGCTGATGCGGAATGGGCCAGCTCGCCGCCTTGTTGGCCAGGGCGCGAAACGCCAGGGCCGCCGGTGACTTGGGGAAGGCCTCGACGATCAGCTTCTGCTTGCGCACGGCGGCGCGCAGGTTGGTGTCGTAGGGCACACAGGCCACCAGCTCCAGCGAGGTATCCAGGAAACGGTCGGTGACCCGGGTCAGCTTGGCGAAGAGCTCCTGCCCCTCGCGCAAGGAGCGCACCATGTTGGCCACCACCTTGAAACGGAACACGCCGTGATCCTTGGAGAGGATCTTGATGAGGGCGTAGGCATCGGTGATGGAGGTGGGCTCATCGCACACCACCACCATGATGTCCTGGGCCGCACGGGTGAAGCTCAGCACCATGTCGGAGATCCCCGCCGCCGTATCCACCAGCAGCACGTCGACCTGGGTCTTCATCTCGCTGAAGGCACGGATGAGCTCGGCATGTTGCACCGGCGAGAGCTCGACCATGGACTGGGTACCCGAGGTGGCCGGCACTATCATCATGCCGTAGGGCCCCTCGACGATGATGTCGTCTATGGTGCACTCCCCGGCCAGCACATGGGACAGGTTGCGATGCACCCGCAGCCCCAGCATGACGTCGACGTTGGCCAGGCCAAGGTCGGCATCCAGCACCAACACCCGTTTGCCCTGGGCGGCCATGGCTCCCGCCACGTTCAGGGTGACGTTGGTCTTGCCCACGCCCCCCTTGCCTCCGGACACGGCGATCACTTTAACTCGATTGTTTTGACGCATTTTGCGCAGACCACTCGCCTGATCCATATAGATGTTACTCATAAAACTCCGAATCTTCGGCCTCGCCAAAACCTGAACCCCAGAAGTAGGGATCTTCTGTTTCCCGCTCCAGCGAACCCATGGCGGCACCGACCAGCAGCGCCGCGTTGGCAACTTGAATATCTTCCGGCACCCGCTGTCCATCGGTGATGTAGCTGATGGGCAGCGCGTTCTGGATGCATACGTTGATCACTTCACCCAGGTTCAGGCTCTCGTCCAGCTTGGTCAGGATGCAGCCGGAGAGCGGGATGCGCCGGAAGTGATCCACCGCCTCCTGCATCACCCGGCGCTGGGACGTCGCCGACATGACCAGATAACTGCGAATGCGCACCTTGGCGTTCTTGACCAGGGTGTCGAGCTGCTCGGTCAGGCGGATGTCCCGCTGACCCACCCCGGCGGTATCGATGAGCACCAGCCGGCGGTTGCGGAACTGATAGAGCGCATTGGCCAGCTCCTCGGCGTCCCTCACCTGGCGCACCGGGCAGCCCATGATGCGACCATAGGTCTGCAACTGCTCGTGGGCCCCGATCCGGTAGTTGTCGGTGGTGATGAGGGCCACCTGCTCGGCGCCGTATTTCATGGCGAAGCGGGCCGCCAGCTTGGCGATGGTGGTGGTCTTGCCCACCCCGGTCGGGCCGAGCAGCGCCACGGCACCACCCTGGCGCAGGATATCGTCTTCGCTGATCTTGAGCTGGGCCGTCAGTACCTCGGCCAGCTGGGCCATGGCCTGATGAATGGGCATCTCCTCCGGGATCAGCCCGGCGAGCTGGTCGGCGAAGGCATCATCGAACCCCATCTTCTTGAGTTCCTTGATGAGCAGCGCCCGCATCGGCTCGCGGCGCTCCACCTCCTGCCACATCAGGCCGGAGATCTGGTGCTCGAGCAGCTTGCGAATGCTGACCATCTCCTTGCGCATCCCTTCCATCTCCTGATCCCGCTGGGCGGGTTGGGCAGGACGCGGACCGGGCGCAGGACGAGCCTTGGGCTTGACGGGTTCGGGAGCGGAGCCCCACTGACCCTGTTCGGCCAGGGTTCTGGGCGCCGTATTGGCCGACACCAGACCGGCGGACTGATTGCCACTCGCCGCCGGATTGGCGGGGTTGAGTTTCTGCTGGCGTGCCAGCAGGGCCGCCAGGGTGTCGGCATAGTATTCGTTCTGCTCCTTGGGCGGCGCAGGGCGTGTCATCTGCTTGCCCGCAGACGAGATATTGACGCTCTCATCGTTCAACTGACGGCGAACCGGCGCATCTTTGGGTCCGGGCACCTGGGACTGATAATCGACAGCGGCGACTATCTCCACCCCACCGGTGACCTTCTTGTTGGACATGATGACAGCATCCGGCCCGAGTGTCTCCTTGACCTCGGCCAGGGCCGTGCGCATGTCTTTGGCAAAAAAACGCTTAATCTTCACCCGTCATCTCCGCTAACTAGCCCTGTCCTACCGCACTGACGATGCGGATTTGCTTGTCATCAGGCACTTCCTGATAAGACAGAACGCGTAATCCAGGAATGGCATTCTTGACAAATTTCGCCAGGGTATTGCGCAATATCCCCGATGTCAGAAGCACGGCCGGCTGGCCTTCCAGTTCTTGTCGTTGAGTGGCTTCCACCAGCGAACGCTGCATCCGCTCCGCCAGTCCCGGTTCGATACCGGCGCCATCTCCCCCACCTGCTTGCAAGGATTGATGCAATATACGTTCCAATTCTGGCGCCAGGGTGATCACCGGCAGCTCGGGATCGGGACCCGCGATCTCCTGCACGATCAATCGGCGCAGGGCGATGCGACAGGCGGCCGTCAGCACTTCCGGATCCGGGCTGCGCGGCGCATATTCCACGAGGGTCTGCAGAATAGTGCGCATATCGCGAATTGGCACGCCCTCATTGAGCAGATTTTGCAATACCTTGACCAGGTTGCCCATGCTGATCACCTCGGGCACCAGCCCCTCCACCAGCTTGCTCTGATGCTTCCCTATCATGTCCAGCAGCTGCTGCACCTCGTCGTGACCGAGCAGCAGGGCGGCATGGTTGGAGAGGATCTGGCTCAGGTGGGTGGCCACCACGGTGGCGGCATCCACCACGGTGTAACCCAGGGTCTGGGCGTGGGAGACCTGATCCTTGGCGACCCACACCGCCTCCAGCCCGAACGCGGGATCCTGGGTCGCGATGCCCTGGACCTGGCCGAACACCTGGCCCGGATTGATGGCCATCTCCTTGTCGTGGTAGACGGTGGCCTCGCCGGTACTCACTCCCATCAGCGTGATGCGGTACTGGTTAGGCGCGAGATCCAGGTTGTCGCGAATGTGCACGGCCGGCACCAGGAAGCCGAGCTCCTGGGAGAGCTTCTTGCGCACCCCCTTGATCCGGTTGAGCAGCTCGCCGCCCTGGCTCTTGTCCACCAGCGGGATGAGCTGATAACCCACCTCCAGCCCTATGATGTCCACCGGCATCACATCGTCCCAGCTGAGATCTTTCTGTTCATGAGGCTGATCCGAGCTCTGCGGCATCAGCTCGCCCTTGGCCACCTTGGCGGCGCGCTGTTTCTCACGGCGCAGCAGCCACCAGGCTCCGACCGCCGCTATGGCCCCCAGGCTCAGGAACGCCAGGTGCGGCATGCCGGGCACGCTGCCCATCATCAGCAGGATGCCGGCGGAGATCACCAGCGCCTTGGGATTCTCGAACAGCTGGCCGAGCACCGCCGTGCCCATGTCCTGATCGGTATTCTGGCGGGTCACTATGATGGCGGCGGCGATGGAGAGCAGCAGGGAGGGGATCTGGGCCACCAGGCCATCACCGATGGCGAGCAGGGTGTAGATCTGGGCCGCCTCACCGAAGCTGAGCTGGTGCTGCATCATGCCGATGATGAAGCCACCAATGATGTTGATGAAGAGGATCATGATGCCGGCGATGGCATCCCCCTTCACGAATTTGGAGGCACCGTCCATGGAGCCGTAGAAGTCGGCTTCCTGGGTCACGTCCTGGCGCCGCTTCTTGGCCTCTTCCTGATTGATGAGACCGGCGTTCAGGTCCGCATCGATGGCCATCTGCTTGCCGGGCATGGCGTCCAGGGTGAAGCGGGCGCTCACCTCGGAGATCCGGCCCGCCCCCTTGGTGACCACCACGAAGTTGATGATCACCAGGATCATGAAGACGATGATACCGACCGCATAGTTGCCGCCTATGACCACGTTGCCGAAGGCCTCGATCACATGGCCGGCCGCCGCGCTGCCGTTATGGCCTTCCAGCAGCACGACCCGGGTCGAGGCGACGTTCAGCGCGAGGCGCAGCAGGGTGGCGATCAGCAGCACGGTCGGGAAGGCGGCGAACTCCAGCGGCCGGCGGGTATAGACGGCCACCAGCAGCACCACGATGGAGAGGGCTATGTTGAAGGAGAACAGGATATCCAGCATCAGCGGCGGGATGGGCAGCACCACCATGCCGAGGGAGGCGAGCACCAGCAGCGGGGTCCCGACCCCCTTGCTGAGCAACCACCTGTACTCTGTTAAACGGCCCAATGCTGCCTTGAATCCCATCGTTATGCTCAATTATCAACTGCCAGTGCTGGACTAAAGCAAACATCAAGCCAACAATTCAATATGCTGATATATAAGGTTTTTATTTTTAAAGCTGTCAGAAGTCTGGCGGGTCACACTGAACCTAGGCTGGTCGGGACTGAAGAGAACGGGGTCAACCGCAGCAACAGGTTCCGGGCCGATAGACATGGACCAGCACTTGAACCAGGCAGGCAAAGCCAGCCTGAGACAGATTCAGCCACTATCGACAAGCCGGTGCGCCCAAGGAGCCGGGGCGTTATTTGCGGTACTCAGGCGGGATGGGCAGATCCTTGGCGACCGGGGTCGGGCGCCGGCCACGGCCACGGCGGGACTTCTTGAGCCGATAGACATGGGCCAGTGTTTGAACCAAGGCGGCAAAGCCAGCTTGAGACAGGTTCAGTCACTATCGACAAGCCGATGTGCCCAAGGAACCAGGGCGTTATTTGCGGTACTCAGGCGGAATGGGCAGATCCTTGGCGATTGGGTCGGACGCCGGCCACGGCCACGGCGGAACGTCTTGAGCCGATAGACATGGGCCAGTGTTTGAACCAGGGCGGCAAAGCCAGCTTGAGACAGATTCAGCCACTATCGACAAGCCGATGCGCCCAAGGAGCCGGGGCGTTATTTGCGGTACTCAGGCGGGATGGGCAGATCCTTGGCGACCGGGGTCGGACGCCGGCCACGGCCACGGCGGAACTTCTTGAGCTGATAGACATAGGCCAGCACCTGGGCCACGGCGGCGAACAGCCCCTCCGGGATCTCGTGACCGATCTCGGTGGAGTGATAGATGGCGCGGGTGAGCGCCGGGGACGGCATGATGGGGATCTCGTATTCCCGCGCTATCTCCCGGATCTTCATCGCCACCTCGTCGACCCCCTTGGCCAGCACCTTGGGGGCGGCCCCGGGTTTGCCCGTGTCGTATTTCAGCGCCACCGAGTAGTGGCTCGGGTTGGTGATGATCACGTCCGCCTTGGGCACATCCCCCATCATGCGACGCATCGCCATCTCCATCTGCAGGCGGCGGATCCGCCCCTTGACCTCGGGCTTGCCCTCGCTGTCCTTGAACTCGTCCTTGATCTCCTGCTTGGTCATCTTGAGCTGACGATTGTGGTTCCAGGTCTGGAAGGGCACATCGATGGCGACGATGGGAATGAGGGAGCAGCAGAGGATGATCAGCATCCACAGCAGCAGGTCCAGCGCGTCTATGATGCCACCGGGAAAGCCCTCGAGGGAGAGGTTGAGCAGGTGGTTGAACTGACTCGACAGCATCCACCAGGCGAACAGGCTGATGAACACCACCTTGGCGATGGACTTGATGAGCTCCACCAGCGACTGCACCCCGAACATCCTCTTCAAACCACTCAAGGGGCTCAGCTTGCTCCATTTGGGCAGCATGGCCTCGGAGGAAAAATTCATTCCTCCCAGCAGGGTGTTGCCGACGAAGGCGGCGATGGTCACCAGCAGGAACAGCAGGCCGAGGGGCTGGATAAGCTCGGCCAGCAGGGTGGGCACCATGGCCCCCATGGCGTTGGGATCGAAGGCCTGATCCCGCTCCAGGGTAAAGCCCATGGTGAGCACCTTGACCATGGCACCGGCCAGGCTCTCCTTGAGCATCAGCAAGCCAAACACGGTCGCCAGCAGCACGCTGGCGGTTCCCAGCTCCTTGGAACGTGCAATCTGCCCTTTTTCCCGGGCCTGTTGCAGTCGTTTGCCCGTGGGTTGTTCGGTACGTTCCTGATCGGTATCAGCCATTCTGGCCACCGACTGGCTGGAGACTGCCGATCATCCAACCGATAACCTGAAACGGTGCCAACCCACCGGGTTGCTCGGTGCCATTTGCCTGATCGGTATCAGCCATGCAGACCTCCGACTGGCCGGAGGCGGTCGATCATCGCACCGATAACCTGAAACGGTGCCAACCCGCCGGGTTGCTCGGTGCCATTTGCCTGATCGGTATCAGCCATTCTGGCCACCGAAACACTGGGTGTTGATCAGTTCGCAGCTGGTCTCCTGCACCCGCTCCCAGATGGCGTCGAAGTGGCCCATGAAGCCGCCAATGGTGAGCCAGAGGATGAACAGACCCGACATCATGCTGACCGCGAAGCCGATGCTGAAGATGTTGAGCTGGGGCGCGGCCCGGGTCATGACCCCGAACGCGAAGTTGATGAGCAGCAGGGCGATGATGGCCGACAACGCCATCACCAGCGAGGCCTGATACATGACGCCGAGGAAGCTGACCAGGCTGCGGATGGCGGGCAGGGTCAGGCCGCTGTCCGAGACCGGCAGGGTCTCGAAGCTCAGCACCACCATCCGCAGCATCAGCAGGTGACCATCCACCGCCAGGAAAACCAGGGTCGCCAGCATCAGGTAGAACTGCCCCACCACGGGGGCAGACTGGCCATTCATGGGATCCACCAGGGTGGCGAAGCCCAGGCTGGTCTGCATGGCGATGATCTGGCCCGCCATCACGAAGCTCTCCAGCAGGAACTGGGTCATAAGACCCAGTGCGATGCCGATGAGCATCTGCTGCCCCAGCACCAGAAAGCTGCCGACGGAGAACAGCTCTATCTTGGGCATGGGTGGCAACAGGGGGGCGATGATGAGGGTGATGGCCAGCGCCAGGCCGATGCGGATGTGCGCCGGCGCCAGCCGGCTGCCAAACACCGCCATCACCATCAGCAGGCTGCTCACCCGTGCCAGCGGCCAGAGGATGGACGCCAGCCACTCCATGATGAGCGTGGTGGTATAGGTCATGCCGCCACCCGAATGATCAATCCATCACCTCGGGGGAGCCCTGACATACCGCCATCAGCAGGACGTCAGACGATGATGCTTGCGCCAGCATGGTATGAGTCATCCCACCACCTCGGGTATCTGGCTCACCATCAGCATGAAGAAGTCCATCAGGCTCTGCAGGCCCCAGTGGGCCCCGGCGCCCAGGGCGAACAGGGTCACGATGAGACGGGGCAGGAAGCTCAGGGTCTGCTCGTTGATGGAGGTCGCGGCCTGGAAGATGGCGACGATCAGCCCCACCATCAGGCTGGGCAGGATCACGGCGCACACCATGATGGTCACCAGCCAGAGTGCCTCACGAAACACGTCGACAAAGGTTTCCGGACTCATGTAATCGGCTCCTTGTGCTTAGCCGGCGCCCAGCCCGAAGCTGTTCGCGAGCGAGCCCAGGATCAGGTTCCAGCCATCGACCATGACGAACAGCATCAGCTTGAAGGGCAGGGAGACCAGCATGGGCGACAGCATCATCATCCCCATGGCCATCAGTATGCTGGCCACCACCAGATCGATCACCAGGAACGGCAGAAACAGCATGAAGCCTATCTGGAACGCGGTCTTGAGCTCGCTGGTGACGAAGGCCGGGATCAACACCCGCAGCGGCACCTCGGTCGGCTTCTCCACCTGCACGTTCGCTATCTCCATGAAGGTGTTGAGATCCTTGACCCGGGTCTGGGCCAGCATGAACTGGTGGATGGGCTGTTCGGCCTTCTCCAGCGCCTCCTTGGGCCCTATGGTCTCCGCCAGATAGGGCTGCAGCGCCTCGTCGTTGATGCGATCCAGCACCGGCGACATGATGAAGAAGGACATGAACAGGGAGATGCCGATCAACACCTGGTTGGACGGGCTCTGCTGCAGGCCTATGGCCTGTCTGAGGATCCCGAGCACTACTATGATCCGGGTGAAGGAGGTCATCATGATGACCATGGCTGGCAGGAAGGAGAGCGCGGTCATCAGCGCCAGCACCTGCAGGGTCAGGCTGTACTCCTGACTGCCATCCGCCATGGTCTTGACGGTCAGCGCCGACATGCCGTCCTGGGCCAGTGCCAGGGGCGAGAGCAGCAGCGACACCAGCGCCAGCAGCCCTATCCAGTTAGCTCTTTTCATGCTTGCCCATCAATTTGCCCAGCTGCTGGGAGAACGCCTGGGGCTGGCTCTCGTCCAGCGGCTGCTCCAGGCGGTAGAGGAAGTTGACCTGCTGCGGCGTCACCCCGATGAGCAGCTGTTGCTCGCCCACCTTGACCACCATCAGCTTCTCCTTGTAGCCCACCGGCAGGCTGGCGATGACCTTCATCTGGCCGCCCCCCATGACCTGAGTGAGCTTGCTCTTCTTGAGCAGGAAGCCCAGCACCAGGATCAGGCCGATCACCATCAGGCTGGAGAGCAGCCAGGAGGTGATGCTGGGCGGGTTGGCCCCCTCGGCCAGTGCGGGGGCGGCGAACAGCATTAAAGCAAGGACGCGGATCATTTGAGTTTTTTGATCCTTTCGGCCTGACTGATGATGACATCGGTCAGCGCAATGGTTCTGGTCATTTGAGCTTCTTGATCCGTTCTATCTGGCTGATGACATCGGTCAGGCGGATGCCGAACTTGTCGTTCACCACCACCACCTCGCCGTGGGCGATCAGGGTGCCGTTGACCAGCACATCCAGCGGCTCACCGGCGACCCTGTCCAGCTCGACTACCGAGCCCTGGTTCAGCTGCAGCAGGTTGCGGATGCTGATCTGGCTGCGACCCACCTCCATGGCGATGGTCACCGGAATGTCCAGAATGGTGTCCAGCTTGCGGCGCTCCTCGGCGCTGATGGGGGCATCGTCCCTCAGCTCCTCCAGCGGGGCCGGCTTGGCCTCCGCCGTGACCTGCTCCTCCAGCGCGGCCGCCCAGGCATCCGCCATCAAATCCTGCTCGTCATCGGTTCCGCTCATCTTGCTTCCTCATGCTGCTTCGTGACCCGCGTCTGACACGACGGGTCTGTTAGGAGTGTTTGTCTTCGATGCTGCGCTCGAGCTCTTCCAGCTCGGCCTCACCATCGATGCGTACGCCGCCCCGGGTCACCAGATGCATCTCTGTCTTGACCCCGTCAGGGCGCTTGAGTTTGTCGACTATCTTGAGCGCCACATTCTCCTTGGTGCGCCCCATCTTGGCGTGGAAGGTCGGCAGATCCTCCACGTAGACCAGCAGGTTCTCCGGCATCTCCACCGGGATGATGTCACCGGGTTTGAGCTCCATCAGATCGCGCAGGGTCAGTTCGGTCTCCAGCAACTTGGCCTTGAGCTCCACCTTGACGTCCATGATCTCGTCACGCAGCGCCTTGCTCCAGCGCACGTCGGTATCGCCCTTGTCGCTCTGCACCCCGGCATCGAGCAGCTCGCGGATGGGCTCCAGCATGGAATAGGGCATGGCCACGTGAAAGTCGCCACCGCCGCCATCCAGTTCGATGTGGAAGGAGCTGACCACTATCACCTCGGTCGGGCTGACGATGTTCGCCATGGCCGGGTTGACCTCGGAATCGAGGTACTCGAAGCCGACGTCCATCACCGGGGCCCAGGCATCCTTGTAATCCTCAAACACCAGCTTGAGCAGCATCTGGATGATGCGCCGCTCGGTGGGGGTGAACTCGCGCCCCTCGATCTTGGCGTGGTAGCGGCCGTCGCCGCCGAAGAAGTTCTCCACCAGGATGAACACCAGGCGGGCCTCCATGGTGATGAGCGCCGTCCCCTTGAGCGGACGGAAGCGCACCATGTTCAGGCTGGTCGGCACGAACAGGGTGTGCACGTACTCACCGAATTTGAGCATCTGCACGCCGTTGATGGAGACCTCGGCGGTGCGCCGCATCATGTTGAACAGGCTGATGCGCATGTGGCGGGCGAACCGTTCGTTCACCAGCTCCAGGGTCGGCATGCGGCCACGGACGATGCGGTCCTGGGAGGAAAAATCGAACTGGGCAATGCCGGGATCCCCGGCCGCGCCTAGCTCTTCCTCTTCGACATCATCGACACCGTGCAACAGGGCATCAATTTCGTCCTGACTTAACAGATCGCTCACGCTTCACCTTTCATTGCATGACAAAGCCGGTAAACAGCACTTGTTCTATTACGGGGGAAGAGACCAGGTCATTGAGCACCCGGCGACACTCTTCCAGTGAATCCTGGCGCAGCTTCTCCTTGCCCTCGAAGGTCATCAGCTGCTCGGCGGTGGCCGCGCTGAAGACGCGCAGCAGTGTCCCTTCGATCAGGGGAATATTCTGTTTGGCCAGGGTCTCGTCGGCGGCACCCCGCACCATCAGCTGGATCTTGATCTGTACCAGCCGATCCCGCTGGCCGCCCGCCACGTTGAACACGAAGGGGCGCGGCATGCCCACGTAGAGCGAAGGCTGCGGCGCGCTGGCCTCGGCCTTGGCGATCTCGGCCGCGTCGGCCGCCGGTTTGTCACCGCCGGCCAGCATGAACCAGGTGCCGGCCCCGCCAGCCCCCAGCACGATGACGGCCAGGGCGACTACCATGATCAGCTTCTTTTTCTTGGCTGCCGCCGGGTCCTTCAGCGTCAGTTCGTTATCGTCTGCCATCCCTTGTCCACCCTAGTCTCAAACTTGTTCGGTATCATAAACTTACTCAGGCAGGCATCAAGCATAGAAATCAATTCCGGCCTCGTTTGCCGATTCCACCAGCAGACTCATGGTTCTGGTGGTGACCTCCCCTTCGGCGGGCTCACGGCCGCCCAAGGTGCCGCCCCCGGATTGGCCCTGCTGGCCCTGACCGCTGAAGGGGGATTGCCCCTGGGACTGCTGTTGCTGCGGCTGTTGTTGAACCAGGGTCTGGCCGAGCTGGATCCCCTGCCCCGCCAGCATGTCGCGCAGCCTGGGCATGGCCTGCTCCAGCATCTCCCGGGTCTGGCCATGCTGTACCACGAAGTGGACGTTGGCCTGGTTGGAGGCGTCAATCTGGATCTGGATCTTCATCTTGCCGAGCCCCAGGGGATCGAGCTGGATCTCCGCCTGCTGCAGCTTGTCCGCCAGCATCAGGTTCACCTTCTGGTGCAGCTGGGCCGGCGCCTCCGGGGTGGCCAGCCGCAGGTGCGGCAGGCTCTGGGCGTCCCGTCTGGCGGCCACTTCGGCCGCGGGCCTGTGCTCGGCTGTCGGGCTGGCCTGCTGGGCAGGCTGCGCGGAGGGGCTCGCCTCGCTCTGCTCGGTCGCACCGACCTCCAGCCCGCCATGCTTGCCGAGTTCCCCCGGCTTTTGTTTCGTATCGAGTTGCTTCAGCTCGGCGGCCACCTTGACCGCCACCGCGGGCTCGGCCTCCATCTGCTGGATGCCGGCCGACAGGGACGCCAGCGAGGCTTGCGGTCCCTGCGGCTCGCGGCTCGCCAGTATCTGTTGTGGCGCCGTCAGCTCCGGCTCGGTGACCGGGGTGGCGAGCTGGGGTGCGGCGTTGCTCGCCACGGCGGCACCCGCTTCGGCCTTGGCCGCCTGGGCCGGCTTCAGCTGCTGCGCCTCAGTCTCCGTATCAGGCTTGGCGCCATCCTCGGCGGAAGCTGTGGGCTCGGTCCCCGTGGTCATCTCCATTTTGGTCTGCCCCTCACCGAAGGCCCTGGCCGCACTCCCTTGCGCCGATGGCCCGCTGTGGGTGGTTTGTGCTGTGTGAGCCACCTTCGCGGCCGGCTCAGGGGAGGCCGGCTGCTCGGCCTTGCCCACCGGGGTCGGCTCGCCGCCCTCTGGTACCGGCTCGGCCGCCACCTGAGGCGTCTGCGGCAAGACCTTGGCCAGCAGTGCGGCCCGCTCCCTTGCGGACAATGGCGGTTGCTCCGCCACCTCTTCCAGCGCCGGCTTGCCGCCCTTGTCCGGGTGCTGGGAGCCGGTGGCCGCTGTCTCTGCCTCTGGCAAACCGTCGACCCGGGCGGTGCCTGCGGTGGAGATAACGTCGGAGATGGCATCGGCGCCCTCCACTGCCTCAGCATTCAGAGTTCCCCCTATCAGGGCCTCGCTCGGCTGCGCGGTCGCTGGCAGGGCATTCACCCCAGCGGGCTTGCCAACCTCGAGCCGGCTGGCTGACTGCGACTCGGGCGGCAAACTGTTGCCGTCCGTGGGAGCTGGCACGGCAGGCGCCGAGGCGACGACGGGGAGCGAGGCCTGGGCCGAAGGGGCGACCGGGAGGTTGCCTTGCGCCGAAGGCTCGACCGAAGGGGCGATAGGGAGGCTGTTTTGTGCCGACGCCTCGACCGGAGGAGCAACAGGGTGACTGCCTTGTGCCGAAGGCTCGACCGAAGGATCGACCAGGAGGCTGCCTTGCGCCGAAGGCTCGACCGTGGGTTCGCTCTGCACAGAAGCCACGACGGGGGGCGTGGACAGGCCGGCATCCTGCCTGAGGGAGGCCTGCAACTGCTGCAAGAAATCGGCGGGGGGGAGCTCGGCCTCGACGGCCTCGCCCTTGACGGGCTTGTCATGGCCGGCCTGGGACTCGTCCAGCGAACTCGCCAAAGATTTGGCATCCGCCTCCGGCAGCAGGCTCTCCCCGTCACCCCCTTGACTGGCAGAGGGGCTGATCTCGGTGCGCTGCGCCTTGGCCATGGCGTCGGCAAAGGCGGCCCTGGCCTCGTCCAGCGAGGGCAACCCGGCGCCTTCGCCCGTGCCGAGGGGCAGACGAGCGTCGGCTGGCGTGGTCTGAGTGGCGGTGGCCTTGATCAACTGGGTCTGTATCATGCTGGGTCCCGAGAATCCTGTGCTGTTACCCACCCCGAGCGGGAGGTATTCAGGCTATGCGGCGGCGTTCGCCAGAAGGAAGCAAATTACAGGCCAGAATGGTGATAGCGCCGCAAGATGGCGTAATCATCCAGCATCTTCTGCTCCTGACGCTGGGCCTTCTGGCGCGCGCGCCCCGCCTGTTTGTCGAGCAGCATCTCGACGGCCTTGCGCCGCTGCTGGGCCTCCAGCCAGTCGGTGCGGCACTGGGCCAGCGCCTCGCGCACCTGCAACACCCCTTGGTACTGCTGGGTCGCCGCATTCTCCAGCTTGTTGATGAAGGCGTGATACTGGCTGTTCTGCTGGGGGGTGATCCCCTGCAGGCCACGGTCGGTCCACTGCTGGTGATAGATCTGGCGGTACTGGTTGAGCGCGTTCTGCTGATCCATGAAGAGCTTCAGATCCTGCTGGGCCTTGGCCAACGCCAGGGCGGCCTGCTGCTCGGCCTCCACCAGCCGTCCGGCCAGCAACTCCAATCCTTTACTCATAGTCGCACTCCAGATTCATGGCATCAGCGCATCAGTGGCATGGCCACCATGTGCAGGGATTGCAGGCCTTCGTCGTAGGGAACCACCTCGCGCATTTTCTGCTGCAAGAACTGATCCAGATAGGGTTTCTGGATGATGGCCCTGTCGATGCGGGGATCCGAGCCCTGGCTGTAGGCGCCTATGGTGATGAGATCCCGGTTCTGCTGATAGAGGGAGTAAAACTGCTTGAAGGTGCGCGCCAGCTCCATGTGCTCGGGGGAGGTCACCATGGGCATGACCCGGCTGATGGACTTCTCGATGTCGATGGCCGGATAGTGGCCCGCATCCGCCAGCTCCCGCGCCAGCACTATGTGGCCGTCGAGGATGGCCCGCGCCGCATCGGCGATGGGATCCTGCAGATCGTCCCCCTCCGTCAACACGGTGAAGAAGGCGGTGATGGAGCCCTGGCCGTCGCTGCCGTTGCCAGCCCGCTCCACCAGCGCCGGCAATTTGGCAAACACCGAGGGCGGGTAGCCCTTGGTCGCTGGGGGCTCCCCCACCGCCAGGGCGATCTCGCGCTGGGCCTGGGCGTAGCGGGTGAGCGAATCCATCAGCAGCAGCACGTTGAGCCCCTGATCGCGGAAATACTCGGCGATGGCCAGCGCCGTCTCGCAGCCCTTGAGGCGCATCAGCGGCGAGGCATCGGCCGGGGCGGCCACCACCACGGCGCGCTCGCGCCCCTCGGCCCCCAGGATCTCCTCGATGAACTCCTTCACCTCCCGGCCCCGCTCGCCAATGAGGCCGACCACCACCACGTCCGCCACCGAGCCGCGGGTCATCATGCCGAGCAGCACTGACTTGCCCACGCCGGAGCCGGCGAACAGCCCCATGCGCTGGCCCTGGCCCACGGTGAGCACGGCGTTGATGGCGCGCACGCCGACGTCCATCGGCTTATGGATAGGGCGGCGGGAGAGCGGGTTGATGCGATGCTGGGCAAACTGCACCGTCTGGGAGGCGATGATGGGGCCGAGCCCGTCAAGGGGCTGGCCTATGCCGTCGATGACCCGGCCGAGCAGGTTCATGCCCACCGGGATGCCGTGATCCTCGGTGATGGGTACCACCCGGGCGCCGGGAATGACCCCCTTGAGCTGCTCGCTCGGCATCAGGAACAGCCGATCGCCGGAGAAGCCCACCACCTCGGCCTCCAGCACGCCATCCTGGGTGTCGATGCGGCAGAGGGCGCCGATGGCGGCGCGGCAGCCGATGGCCTCCAGCGTCAGCCCCACCACCCGGGTCAGCTTGCCCGCCACCGGGGGTATGGGGGCCAGATCACGCACCCGGTAGCCTTGCAGCCGCTTGAGCAAGGACGCAGTCATCGCGCCTCCAGAGATAGAAGAAAAAGAGGCCGAGACTCAGGGTCAGTCGGCATTGCCACGCCGCCGGGAGACAGTGCGCAGCAATGCGATGCCACCATGACGATCCGAGACAGGGGATTAGTCGGCATTGTCGCGCAGGAAATTGCGCAGCAGCTGATCGATGCGTCCCGACAGGGCCATATCGATGCTGGAGAGGCTGGTAGCCAGCTGCAGATCGCCGGGGGAGAGGGTGGGGTCACTCTGCAACCGCCAGCCGCGCTTGGCGCACTCCTCCACCCCGAACGCCTGCTCGACCCTGGCCACGTCGTCCGGGTGCAGCAGCAGGGTGACCCCCTGCTCGGCGGCAGGCAACAGGGCCAACCCCTGCTTGAGCGCCTCCAGCAGCAGCCGGGGGGAGGTCTCGGCCTCGTGGCGGATGAGGGCGCGGGCCAGCTGCTGCACCAGGGCGATGAGCTGTTGCTCCACCGCCTGATCCTGTTCGCTGAGGGGGTTGGCGAGGCGATCGGCCAGCGTCTGCCAGTGGGCAATCTGTTGCTCCACCTGCTCGCGCCCCATGGCCAGCCCCTCCTCCCTGCCCTGCTCCAGACCCGCCTGATGGCCTTGCTGCAAGCCCTCCAGCTTGCCCTCCTCCAGCCCCTTGGCAAAACCGGCCTCCCGGCCATCGGCCATGCCCTCTTCCCAGGCGGCCTGGCGGATCGCCTCCAGCTCTTCCGCCGTGATGCTGGGGGTCGGCTCCTCCTCCGGCTCGGGGGCGGGGGCCTCGGCCTCCTGCTCCTGCCGGTACCAATCCGGACTGAGCCCCAGGGCATTGCGCTCGACCTCGGAGATCACCTCCATCTCGGGCCAGCCCCAGGTCTGCACCTGGCTCTCGTCCGTCTCGGGTCTGACGTAACCCCGTTGCTTGTTGTTATTCATGCTCTAGAGGCGCTCCTGGCCAAGGCTGACATCATCACGCTGTTGCTGATCCATGGCTTAGAGGAACTCCTCGCCACCGCCGGCACCCAGCATGATCTCGCCCGCATCCGCCAGACGGCGGGCGGTGGAGAGGATCTCCTTCTGGGCGGCTTCGACCTCGGAGACCCGGATTGGCCCCATGGCCTCCAGATCGTCCGCCAGCATCTCGGCGGCCCGCTTGGACATGTTCTTGAATACCTTCTCGCGCATCTGATCGTCCGAGCCCTTGAGGGCCCGTTGCAGCAGATCCCCAGGCACTTCCCGCAGCAGGGTCTGGATGCCCCGATCGTCCACATCGATGAGGTTTTCGAACACGAACATCAAGTCCTGGATCTGCTGGCTCATCTCCTCGTCCGACTCGCGGATGGAGTCCATCAGCTGGCCTTCGATGTTGGTATCCAGGTAGTTCATGATGTTGGCGGCGGCCTTGAGGCCACCCATCTTGGCGGCCTGAGCCCCGGCCGCACCGGCGAACTGCTTCTCCATGATGTCGTTCAGTTCCTGCAGCGCCGCCGGTTGCACCTCTTCCAGGTTGGCGATGCGCATCACCAGATCCAGCCGCACCTGTTCCGGGAACTGGCTCAGGATCTCGGCGGACTGCTCCGGCTCCAGATAGGAGAGGACGATAGTCTGGATCTGCGGGTGTTCGTTCTGGATGATGCTGGCCACCTGGCGCGCATCCATCCACTTGAGGGAGTCGAGGCCGCGGGCCCCCGATCCCAGGATGATCTGATCCACCAGGTTGCTGGCCTTGTCTTCGCCGAGCGCCGCCACCAGGGCCTTGCGCACGAAGTCTTCGCTGCCGATGCCGATGTTGGTGTATTTCTGGATGTCGTCGATAAATTGACGATGCACCGCCGCCACCCGATCGTGACTGAAGTCCGACATGGAGGCCATCGACATGCCGAGCCGCTGCACCTGCTTGGGCTCCAGATGGCGGAAGATCTGGGCGGCATCCTCTTCGTTGAGGCTCAGCATCAACACGGCCGCCATCTCCATCCCGGCCATCTGGTCCAGGATCTGGCGCTGCACGTCGGTAATGTCGTTACCGGTGACTTGATTCTTCTTGTCTTCAGGCATCTCTGTTCGTTACCCATTCTTTAATGACCTGAGCGGCCAGATCCGGTTCATTCGCCACCAGCGCACGCACCGCCTTGAGCAAGTCTTCATCCCGGTGCAGATCCGGCAGCTTCAGGTGACCGTCGCGCACCCCGAACACGGGCTCGGCCTCGGCTTGCGCCGCCAGCAGACTCAGCTCGTCATCCCCACCCAGCACGGTGTGGTTGTCGAAGTCCAGCTCCCCTTCCGGTCTCGCATCCGGGTAGAGCAGGCGCTTGAGCAT
This sequence comes from Aeromonas sp. sif2416, assembly GCF_019218665.1. Classification (NCBI taxonomy): domain Bacteria; kingdom Pseudomonadati; phylum Pseudomonadota; class Gammaproteobacteria; order Aeromonadales; family Aeromonadaceae; genus Aeromonas; species Aeromonas sp. sif2416. Next base: position 425,699 of record NZ_JAHUXC010000002.1, on the reverse strand, counting down.
GGGCCGCACCACGGTGACGATCAGCACTATGATGACCAGCACGGAGGCGGCGATGCGCACCGCGCGCCAGAACCAGGGCTGCTCGTAGAGCGGCATGTCGGCCACAGCCTCCAGCTCGGGGCGGTTGAACGGGATGGCGACCACCTCCAGGGTATCCCCCCGGGTCACGTCGAAGCCGAGGCCACCGCTGAGCAGCCGGCGCAGGGTGTCGATCTCGGCCTGGCTGCGGGCCTCCCGGGTGACGGCGCCGTCGGCGCCGGGGATGGCCTTGTAATCCACCGCCACCGACACCGTCATGCGACGAATGCCGCCCTGCTGGCGCCGGATGTGGCTGACGGTGGTGTCCAGTTCGAAGTTGCGGGTCGCCTCCTTGCGGGAGCGGCCACTCGCCGCGCTCGCGTCGGCATCGGCGCCGGTCGCCTGCTGGGGAATGCTGGAGGCGGCCGGTGGCTGGTTGGAGAGCGCGCCTGGCACACCGCCATTGCCGCCGTTGGCGCTGTTCTCCTCGACAGTCATCTCGGAGCGCACGGCCGGCAAGTCCGGGTTGTAGGTCTTGCGGGTCTGCTCCTGCTGGGAGAAGTCGAGGGAGAGATCCACCTCCGCCGTATAGTTGTCGGCCCCCAATACCGGGATCAGGATGGCGTCAATTTTTTGTTTGTACTCCAGCTCCTGCTTCTGTTGCATCGCAAACTCTTTGCGGGTCTGGGCCGAGAGCGGATCCTGGGAGCCGGAGTTGAGCAGACGCCCGTTCTGATCGGTGACGGTGACGCGGGTCGGCTCCAGACCGTGCACGGCGGAGGCCACCATGTCGACGATGGAGTCCACTTCTCCCTGACCGAGGGCGCTGCCTCTCAGGCTCAGCACCACGGTGGCGCTGGGCTTGCGCTCGTTGCGGGCGAACACGTTGTCCTTGGGAATGGCCAGCAGCACCTGGGCCTTGGCCACGTTCTGGAACTGTTCGATGGCGCTGGCCAGCTGGCGCTCGCGGCTGAGCTTGAGGCGCTCGTTCTCCATGCGCTGGCTGACGCCGAAGCTGGAGTCCTTGAGCAGGATGGACTCACCATCGTTGCTGACATCACCGTTGCCGGTCAGACCAGCCCGGGTCAGGCCCAGCCGGATGTCCGCATATTTCTCGGCGCTGACCAACACGCTCTTGCCCTCGACCTGATAGGGGATCTTCTGCTGATCCAGATAGTCGAGGGTGGAGACTAGCTCCTGGGTGCTGAAGGTGCCGAGCGGACGCATCTCCGGCTCCTTGCCCCACAACAGGATGAAGACGGCAATGGCCAGACAGATGGTCAACCCCAGGATCAGGGTGATCTGCCGCAGCACGTCGGTGTTGGACAGGAAGCCCAGCGCCGAGCTCTTCTGCTCGTGCTCATCGAGGGCCGCAGCCCCGTCGTTGTTGATCAGCAGATCGCCGTTTTGATCAGTAGCCACGGATTATGTCCTTATTGCTGACATCTTCATGATGCTCAGTCGCCATGGGTTTCTTATACCGGCATGTTCATGATGGTCTTGTAGGCATCGACCATCTTGTTACGCACCTGCACCGTCGCCTCGAAGGCGATAGAGGATTTCTGCCCGGCGATCATCACCTCGGACAGGTCCACCGACTTGTCGCCCATGTCGAAGCGGGTGCGCAGATCGTTGGCACCACCCTGCAGCTCGTTGACGTTGTTGAGGGCCTGTTGCAGCATCTGGCCAAAATCCGAATTGACCTGACGACCGGGCTGGCTCAGCGGCGTGGCGCCGGCTTCGACCTTGAGCGCCTGCATCTCTTGCATCAGGCTGCTTGCACTTATTTCCATCTTCATCCCCAGACAAATCATTGACGCTGACAGGCTGTAAGCAATTAGGGTGCCAATGAAGACGGATCCTGCGACCAGCGATGGCGACTGGTCATCATTCAGACGAAACCAGCCCGCTGAGGGGCCGGGGCTGGCGCGGTGAAAAAGGAAGGGAACGGTGCGCATCGGGTCGCCTTTTCGGGCCTAGCCCCCGGCAGCCGGTAACGATGGCACCCGGATGCGGCATAAAAAATGGCCCGCATCGAGCGGGCCACGATAACAACAGATCCTGACGCTTACTGGGTCAGATCCTCGTCGATCCAGTATTTGGATCCGGTGATGCTGACGCCGTACATCAGACCCTGCTCGCCAAGCTGGTAGATGGCCATGCCGCCGTTGTAGCCGCCATCGAGCGATGCGCTCTCCTTGCCTGCCACGACGCCCGCCTCCGAGGTCGCCTCCCAGCCCTTGTTCACGAAGTTGTCAAAGGTCTGCTTGGTCTCGAACAACATCACTTGCTGATAGAACTTGCCACCGAAGCCGGCCGCCATGCCAGCCCCGAACATCTTCATGTAAGTGTGCTTGCCGCTCGAGCGGTTGACCGCCACCCCGGATCCCTGGTTGGTGTGTATCATCAGGGAGAACTTGCGCGAGTCGAACACCGCATAGCCATAGGCCTTGTCAAACAACAGCTTGGCCGAGGGTTGCTCGTTGAACAGCCGTACCAGCGCGGTGTCGGCCATGGTATCCAGCGCGGTGCGCGCCTCGGTCGGCGTCTTGGGCTCCAGCATGGTATCGAGCTTCTTGTCCGCCGCGGTCAGCCACTCCTTGCCGGTGGCCGCGCTCTCTTTCGTCCAGGCCCCCGTCTTGTTGTAGGCATCGGCCCCCCAGGTGGAGACCGACTCCCAGGTCGCCTTGGAGAAGTCGGTAATGCCCGCCCACGCCTCCTTGCCGGTCTCGCTCACCGCGGTCCCCAGATCGGCGGCGGCTTCCTTCAGCTTCGCCCAGTCGGCATGGCTTGGGGTAGAGGCCAGCACCAGGGTGGCGACAACTATCCAGGATTGGGTCTTCATAATATGTTCCTTATCATCTCTCATCGGCTGAGGGCCACCTTAGCAGATAGTTCGCGCTCATACAGCTCCTCACCACCGAGGTGCATGGGTAGTCCACCGCCATCAGCGCAGACGCTGGCCGCTCGCATCCACCACCTGCTCACCACCCTCCTTGGCGAAGGCCCCTTTTTGCTGATCGGGCAAAATATCGAGCACCAGTTCCGACGGGCGGCACAGTTTGGTGCCAAGCGGTGTCACGACGATGGGGCGGTTGATCAGGATAGGGTGGGCCAGCATGGCGTCGATCAATTCATCATTGCTGAAGCGATCTTCCGCCAGAGCGAGCGCCTCGTAGGGGGGCACGTTCTTGCGCAGCAGATCGCGCACCGGCATCCCCATGGCGGCGATCAGCGCCACCAGTTGGTCGCGGGAGGGGGGGGTCTCCAGATAATGGATGACGGTGGGTTCCACGCCGCTGTTGCGAATAAGCTCGAGGGTGTTGCGGGAGGTACCACATTCCGGGTTGTGATAGATGGTGATTGCACTCATTTTGCGTGTCTCTCATGGCTTAAGTGAATAAAAAAGTGGATAGCAAACCTTAGTGGCGCAGTCCCGCCTCGTACCAGGGTTTGCTGGCGTTGACCACGCGCACCACCAGCAGCATGACCGGCACCTCGATCAGCACCCCGACCACGGTGGCGAGCGCCGCGCCTGAGTGGAAGCCGAACAGGCTGATGGCGGCGGCCACCGCCAGTTCGAAGAAATTCGATGCCCCGATCAGCGCGGAGGGACAGGCGACCGAGTGCTTCTCCCCCACCTTGCGGTTGAGCCAGTAGGCCAGCCCCGAGTTGAACAGTACCTGGATCAGAATAGGCACCGCCAGCAGGGCAATCACCAGCGGCTGCTCTATGATGGCGTTGCCCTGAAAGGCAAACAGCAGCACCAGAGTGAGCAGGAGAGCGGCCACCGACCAGGGCTGGATGCGGGCCATGACACCATCGAAACTGGCCTGCCCCTTTTGCAGCAGCGCCTTGCGTAGCAGCTGGGCAATCACGACCGGGATGACGATATAGAGCACCACAGAGGTGAGCAGGGTATCCCAGGGCACCACTATGCTGGAGACCCCGAGCAGCAGCGCCACCAGCGGGGCGAAGGCGAACACCATGATGAGGTCGTTCACCGCCACCTGCGACAGGGTGAAGTAGGGATCGCCGTTGGTGAGGCGACTCCAGACAAACACCATGGCGGTGCAGGGGGCGGCTGCCAGCAGGATCAGCCCCGCCACATAGCTGTCCAGCTGATCCGCCGGCAGCCAGTCGGCAAACAGCACGCGGATAAACAGCCAGCCGAGGAAGGCCATGGAGAAGGGCTTGACCAGCCAGTTGATGAAGAGGGTGACCCCAATCCCCTTGAGGTGACCCTTCACCTGATGCAGGGCGCCAAAGTCGATCTTGAGCAGCATGGGGATAATCATCACCCAGATGAGCAGCCCCACCGGCAGGTTGACCTTGGCCACCTCCATGGCACCGATCGCCTTGAACAGATCCGGCAACCCCTGCCCCAGTCCAATGCCCACCAGAATGCAGAGGGCGACCCAGGCGGTGAGATAACGTTCAAAAAAGCCGATGGCAGGGACTGCCTTGGCATCACAGGTTGCAGACATAAAAGCTCCCGATGCGGAGTAATCCCGCATCTCCTATTTGTTCAACAAAAGGTTCAAAACAAGATTCAAAAAAAGGTTAAAAACAAGGGTTCATAACAAGTTGACGGCACATTCAAGCCGCCCCGGCAGCGGGCCGGGGCGGCGACTCAATGGTGCTGGCAGAGGCGACGCAGGGCGTCCGGCCCCACCGGCTCCTCGGCGAGCAGCGGCACCACGGCATGGCGGCTGGCGTGCAGCTGTTCGACCGCCTCGATATGGGGCTGCTGGCGCTCGGCCCGCAGTCGCAGCAGCGGCGAGCTGACCGCGGCTTGCTGCAGACTGTGGTTGATGAGCCAGCCCCAGGGCTCGATGCCGGCGCGGCGCAAGTCGGCCTGCAGATTGGCAGCCTCCTGCACCGGCGTGGGCTCGGGCAGGGTGACGATCAGCACCTTGGTCTGTTTTGGGTCCTGCAGTTGCATCATGGGGGTGGTGAAGTGCAGCCCCTTGCTGCCCATCTGGCGGGCGATCTCTCTGTGATAGGCGCCGGTGGCATCGAGCAGCAGCAGGGTGTGGCCCGTGGGGGCGGTATCCATCACCACGAAGCGCTTGCCCGCCTCGCGTATGATGCGCGAGAAGGCCTGAAACACGGCGATCTCCTCGGTACAGGGGGAGCGCAGATCCTCCTCCAGCAGCGCCCGCCCCTGCTCGTCCAGCGCCGCCCCCTTGGTGGCCAGCACCTGGGCGCGGTAACGCTCGGTCTCGGCGTGGGGGTCGATGCGGCTCACCTCGAGATGGGGCAGACTACCTGCCAGCGTCTCGCTCAGGTGAGCGGCGGGATCCGAGGTGGTGAGATGCACCGGCAGGCCGCGACTGGCCAGCTCCACCGCCACGGCGGCCGCCAAGGTGGTCTTGCCCACTCCGCCCTTGCCCATCAGCATGATGAGGCCGTGGCCATTGGCGGCCAGCTGGTCCACCAGCGTCCCCAGATCGGGTTGGGTCACACTGTCATGGGGCTGGGCAACGGATACCTGACTCCCTTTGGATGCACAGGGTTGCAGCAACTGACGCAGGCTCTCAACGCCCACCAGATTGGTGGCAAGCAGCGGGATCGGATCCTGCGCCAGGGCCCTGAGGGCCAGCGGCATGGTAGAGAGGGCCTGCTGCTCGCGCTGCCAGAGGGCCTGGGCCAGCCCGTCACCGGCGATGGCAGACTCGGGGAAGAGGCCATTGATGACGAGCTGCTGATTCATGAGCCCGATGGCGGCCAGCTCCTCGTGGGTGCGGGCCACTTCCCGCAGGGTGGAACTTTGGGCGCGAGCCACCAGCACCAGCCGGGTGTGGGCTGCATCCGCCAGTGCGGCGACGGCGTCAGCGTACTGGCTGCGCTGCTTCTCCAGCCCCGCCAGCGGTCCAAGGCAGGAGGCATCCCCCTTGCCCTGCTCCAGAAACTCGCTCCAGGCCCCCGGCAGTTGCAGCAGGCGTATGGTGTGGCCGGTGGGTGCCGTATCGAACACTATATGGTCATACTCGGCCAGCAACGCCTGGTCGGTGAGCAGGGCGGTGAACTCGTCAAAGGCGGCGATCTCGGTGGTGCAGGCGCCGGAGAGTTGCTCCTCTATGCTGCGCACCACGCTCTCGGGCAACTTGCCGCGCACCGGCCCGACGATCCGCTCCCGATAAGCCCTGGCCGCCGCGGGGGGATCTATCTCCAGCGCCGACAATCCCGGCACAGCCGCGATGGCGGTGATGTGATTGCCGATGGTGGTGGCAAACACCTGCCCCACGTTGGAGGCGGGATCCGTGCTCACCAGCAGCACCCGCTTGCCGGCATCGCACAGTGCCACGGCACTGGCGCAGGCCAGCGAGGTCTTGCCCACCCCGCCCTTGCCGGTGAAGAAGAGAAAGGGGGGCGGATCGGTCAGAAACTGAAACATGACGAACTCCTGTCGACAGAGTGGCGAGCCCGGCAGGGCTATCTGGGTTGACGCAGGGGATCAGCAGCAACCGCTGCCGGAGCAGCAATCACCCTTGACGATCCCCTTGATGGCCGCCTGCGGCGCGGGCAGACCCACATAGCGGGCCAGCTCGCTGCGGCTCGGATAGCGGCCGGTCAGCACCACCTGCCCCTCCACCAGCACCAGCGGCAGCCCCTCCTCCCCTGCGTGGGTCAGAAAGGCGCTGACGGCCGGCGTCTCGGCAAACTGCATCGGCTGTTGGGCCAGATTGAAGCGCTCGATGACAACCCCCTGCTCCTTGGCCCAGGCCACATCGGCGGCAAAGGTGACCAGCGCCTGCTCGACCTGGGTACCGCAGACACCGCTGGAACAACAGAGAGCGGGATCAAAAATCTGAATGGCTGACATGGCATTACTCCTTGTTGCAGCAGGGCTGCGCGGGCAGAACATGGGGAGAGCAGGCGGACTCGGCGCGCATCATGCCGCACGCCTCGGGGTGGCCGGCGCAGCACTCCTCGGTGAGATAACCGATCAGGCCCAGCATCAGGGGAATGTTGGCGCGGTAACGCAAAAAACGCCCCTCCTGCGCCACCGACAGCAGCCCGGCATTGAGCATGGCCTTGAGGTGAAATGACAGGGTGTTGGGGGCGATGTCGAGCTCGCTTGACAGCTCCCCTGCCACCCGCCCCTCCAGTCCCGCCTTCACCAGTAGTCGCCACACATCCAGCCGAATGCCGGAAGAGAGCGATTCGAAGACCCTGGTGGCCGTCTCTTTGTTCATGCCGTTCATGTTCATCCCCTTGCAAGACTCATAATTTCAACTATACAAGAACTATTGAAATGATCAAGATCACTCCTCCGCAGGAGCCGCTGTCCGCGATCAGGCGTGCGGCGTCGCCGGATGAGCACCATTGACGCAGCACTCTTCCTGCAGGAACTGGATGATCCCCTCCAGCACCCCGTATTGCGAGACGCAGTAGAGGGTACGGCTCTCCCGCATCTGCACCACCAACCCCACCGACACCAGCGCCGCGACATGGTGGCTCAGGGTCGAGGCCGGGATCCCAAGCTGCTTTTGCAACTCGCCCACCGGCAATCCCTGCTCACCCGCCTTGACCAGGTGTTTGAAGATAAACAGGCGGGTGGGATGACCCAACTCCTTCAACGCCTTGGCAACCTCTTCCAACTGCATCACGCATCACTCCGGCTCGACAGATATTTCGACAATACCAGAAATATCTTGATCACTTCTATATTTCGAATATTTTAGAAATATAGTTTTAATGACGAGAAGAGGAAAATTGCGATGAACGATTGGTTTGCCATGCTGGCGCAGTCCGCCTGGATGTTTCTGTTGCTGGCCGTCGAGCTGTCCGTGCTGTTTCTGGTGATCAGTGCCGGTGTCAGCCTGATACGCCAGAGGCTCCCCGACGAGAAGATCCAGGCCATGCTGGGGGCACGAAGAGGCAGGGGCTATGTGATTTCGGCGGCGCTGGGGGCGTTGACCCCTTTCTGCAGTTGCTCGACCATCCCCATGTTGCGCGGACTCTTGTCAGCCAAAGCCGGTTTTGGGCCAACCCTGACCTTCTTGTTTGTCTCGCCGCTGCTCAATCCGATCATCGTCGGTCTGATGTGGGCCACCTTCGGTTGGCAGGTGACGCTGCTGTATGCCGTCATCGCAGCCGGTGTCTCAGTGCTCGCGAGCATGCTGCTGGACAACCTGGGGTTCGAACGCCACGTCATAGACCCCAAATATGCTGAGCAAGACGGCTGTGCCACGAATGGCGGCGCCTCAATCCCTGAGTCAGCCGGTGTGAAGGCCGCCGCTTGCGGTGCGAACGGCCCCATCAAGTCGCTCAAACCGGTCAACGCGGCACCATACTGCTGCGCCCCGCAACCAGAGGCAGCCGCGAGCATCTCCTGCTGCGCCGACGGCACTGCGGCCCTGACTCAGGCGCCGGTGATCCCCACGGCATTCGCCAAGGCGCGCTCCGATGCCTGGCTGCAATTCAAAGAGGTCCTGCCCTACCTGCTGCTGGGAGTGCTGATAGGGTCATTTATCTATGGCTTTATCCCTGCCGAGTGGATAGCCGCCCATGCCGGGGCCGCCAATCCCCTGGCCATTCCGTTCAGTGCGGTCGTGGGCATTCCGCTCTATATCCGGGCCGAGGCGGTGATCCCTCTTGCGTCGGTATTACTGGACAAAGGCATGGGCATGGGCGCCGTCATGTCCCTCATCATTGGCAGTGCGGGCGCCAGCCTGACCGAGGTGATCCTGCTCAAGTCGATATTCCGAACCCCCATGATCCTGGCATTTCTGACCGTGATCCTGAGCATGGCCATACTGATGGGATGCCTCACTCAGTGGTTACTCCCCTTCTGAGGCGTGCCATTCCTGAACAAGCGGGGCCTATGGCCCCGTTTTCTGCCGGTGGATATAGGGTTGGCTGATGCCAGTCTGGCGTCGCCATGGAACGCCTCATCGGATCGCAGTGCACCCCGTGGCCATGCCAGCCCCGGTGCCTGTCGCCGCCATCAGCCCTGAGGCCCTTGCCCGCCGTCCAGCGTGCCCGGCAGGCAGAAGCGGCCCCTTCATATTCCCGCCTCCGATGAGTAGCCGGATCCTCTCACTCGAACGCCAGCACGCCGACCACCACAAAGATTGTTCCGCTCCGTTTCACTGGCTGTATAGTTTTTGGTTAGCCATTCCGGTAAAATCCGCGCCCTTATAAGAGAGCCACCTAAGAGTGATTGAGCGATGTCCAACATAAAACAGGCCCCCAAAGTAGGATTCGTCTCCTTGGGTTGCCCCAAAAACCTGGTCGATTCCGAGCGCATCCTGACCCAGCTGCGTACCGAAGGGTACGACGTGGTGCCCAGCTATGACGATGCGGAACTGGTGGTGGTCAACACCTGCGGTTTCATCGACAGCGCGGTACAGGAGTCTCTGGAAGCCATCGGCGAGGCCCTCGCCGAGAACGGCAAGGTGATAGTCACCGGCTGCCTCGGCGCCAAAGAGAACCAGATCCGCGAGATCCACCCCAAGGTGCTCGAGATCACCGGCCCCCACGCCTACGAAGAGGTGCTGGGTCACGTCCACAAATACGTGGCCAAGCCGGATCACAACCCCTTCACCAGCCTGGTGCCGGCCCACGGCGTCAAGCTGACCCCCCGTCACTACGCCTATCTGAAGATCTCCGAGGGCTGCAACCACCGCTGCACCTTCTGCATCATCCCCTCCATGCGCGGGGATCTGGTGAGCCGCCCCATCGGCGAGGTGCTGGCCGAGGCCAAGCGCCTGAAAGAGGCCGGCGTGAAGGAGATCCTGGTGATCTCCCAGGACACCTCCGCCTACGGCGTGGACGTCAAGCACCGCACCGGTTTCTACGACGGCATGCCGGTCAAGACCAGCATGGTGGCCCTGTGCGAGGAGCTGGCCAAGCTCGACATCTGGGTGCGCCTGCACTACGTCTACCCCTACCCGCACGTGGATGACGTCATCCCGCTGATGCGCGATGGCAAGGTGCTGCCCTACCTCGACATCCCGCTGCAGCATGCCAGCCCTCGCATCCTGAAACTGATGAAGCGCCCCGGCACCGTCGAGCGCACCCTGGAGCGCATCCAGAAGTGGCGCGAGATCTGCCCCGAGATCACCCTGCGTTCCACCTTCATCGTCGGCTTCCCCGGCGAGACCGAAGAAGAGTTCCAGATGCTGCTGGACTTCATCGACAAGGCGGAGCTGGACCGGGTCGGCTGCTTCAAATACAGCCCGGTGGAAGGCGCCAAGGCCAACGAGCTGCCGGATCCGGTAGCGGAAGACGTTCAGGAAGAGCGTTTCCAGCGCTTCATGGAGCTGCAACAGCGGGTCTCCATCCGCAAGCTGGCCCGCAAGGTCGGCCAGGAGATGCTGGTGCTGATCGACGAGGTGGACGAAGAGGGTGCCACCGGCCGCTCCTTCGCCGATGCCCCCGAGATCGACGGCCTGGTCTACCTGAACGGCGAGACCGGCCTCAAGCCCGGCGACCTGGTCAAGGTCCGCATCGATGAGGCGGACGAATACGATCTGTGGGCCAGCCTGGTAGGCTAAGCCCTGCCGCAACCCGGCTGCCGGCCATGCCGGTGCCCACGAGAAGCCAGTCGGCGCACGCCGACTGGCTTTTTTTATGCCTGTTATTTCTGGCGCCATAACCAAGAGAAAGAAGCATGGCGCCGGCAGGATCCGGGACCATGCCAGCGGCGGCTGCGCCCTTTTCCTCCCCTGCCGGCACAAGCTTCGCCTCGGTGAGCCCGATCACGTCCTCGACCGAATACCCGCTTCTTGTTTCAAGTACAAAAAAAAGCCAACTGCCAGGATAAAAATCGAGCACGATCCAGTTCACAGTATCGTCTTCGAACTGTCATAAAGGGTGACTTGGTGTTTCCTGAGAATTAATGCAACTATATAATTTTAAAGGTTTAAAAATACAAATTGACGATAATGACGAGGCGGCTCTAGTTTTTACGATATCGACGAAATGAAGAGTTGTTGTTTTCCTGTTAATTCTGCTTTTCTAAGGGCGTTGGATGACACAACTACAAGGGTGCAAAACCTGACCAACATAGAGGGCCGATATCCAAGCATGCGATCTCGGCGCTCCATTCCAAACATGGAAGACCAATAAGAAAGGACAAAATATGCTTGCCAAAGTATCCAAAATCGCTACCTCAGTCATGCTGGGGACCCTGATGCTCGCCGGTGCCGCCGGCACCGCCATGGCCGCCGAGAACAAGACGGTGCTGACCCTGGTCGCGCAACAGGAAACCGCATGGGTTAAAAACTTCAACCCCTTCCTGCAGGCCGGTCTGCTGCACACCACCCGTCACTTCATCTATGAGCCGCTGGTGATCTTCAACGATATGCAGGGTGGCAAACCCGTCTATCGTCTGGCCACCAACTACGCCTTCAGCGATGACTTGAAGTCGGTCACCTTCGATCTGCGCGACGGGGTCAAATGGTCCGATGGTGAAGCCTTCACCGCCGACGACGTCATCTTCTCCTTCAACCTGGTCAAGGCCAACAAGGCGCTGGATGAGCGCTCCATCTGGACTCAGATCAAGAGCATCGAGAAGCTGGGTGAACACAAGATCAAGTTCGACCTGACCGAGGTCAACACCAACGTGGTGAACGACATAGTGCTGGTGCCCATAGTGCCCGAGCACCAGTGGAAGTCCGTCAAGGATCCGGTGGCCTTCACCAACGACAAGCCGGTCGGTACAGGCCCCTTCACCGAGGTGGACAACTTCTCCGCCCAGCTCTACACCCAGTGCCGCAACCCGCACTACTGGGACAACGCCAACCTCGCCATCGACTGCATCCGCATGCCGCAGATGGCCACCAACGACCAGGTACTGGCCGCGGTGATGAAGGGTGACGTGGACTGGTTCGGTTCCTTCGTGCCGGACATCGAGCGCCTCTACGTCGGCAACGATCCGAAGAACAACAAGTACTGGTTCCCCGCCTCCGGCACAGTGGCGTTCAACGTCAACTTCCAGAGCAAGAACCCGGGCAACCACGAAGCCTTCAACGACATCAACTTCCGCCGCGCCTTCTCCATGGCGATGGACCGCCAGTCCATGGTGGACATCGCGGGCTACGGCTACCCGACCGTCAACGAATACCCGTCGGGTCTGGGCAAGGCGTTCGCCTCCTGGGACAACCCGGATGTCGAGAAGAAATACGGCCAGTTCAACAAGTTCGACCTGGAAGGTGCCAAGGCACTGCTGAAACAGGCTGGCTACAAGGACTGTGACGGCGACAAGTTCCTCGACACCCCGAGCTGCAAGAAGATCGAGTTCAAGGTGCTGGTACCGAACGGCTGGACCGACTGGGTCAACACAGTCCAGATCGGGGTCGAAGGCCTGCAGGCGCTCGGCCTGAACGCCAAGACCTCCACCCCGGAAGCCACCGTCTGGACCGAGAACCTGATCACCGGTGACTTCGACGTCGCCCTGCAGGGTTACTTTGCCGGTGCCAACCCGCACAAGTACTTCGAGACCGCCTTCCACTCCCGCAACATGGGTGAGCGCGGCAACCGCTTCGCGGCGCCACGCTACAAGGATCCGGCCCTCGACAAGCTGATCGATGACTTCACCCAGACCGCCGATGCGGCCAAGCAGAAGGAGATCATGTTCGCCATCCAGGAGCGCGTCGGCGCCAACCAGACCATCATCCCGGTGTTCAACAACCCGACCTGGTACGAATACAGCACCAAGCGCTTCAATGGCTGGTTCAGTGCCGACAACCCGGTCGCCAAGCCGCAGCTCCACCCGGACACCCCGGAGCGTCTGCTGCACGTGTTGTCACTCAAGCCAAACAGCTAACCACCTCGGCCCCCCGCGGGGGGCCCTCTTCCCCGCCATGTCTTCCATCCCCCGTATCGCTCGGGGTTGGGGGAGCTTTGCCCGGCGCGGGGCAGGCTTGCAGTAAAAGGTATCACCATGGGATTTATACTGAGACGTTTCTCCTTCTATCTGGTCGCCTTCCTGGTGGCCGCCACCATCAACTTCCTGCTACCCAGAGCCATGCCAGGGGATCCCGTCTCCGTCATGTTCGCTCGGGCCGGCGCCATGATGGAACCCGCCGCCCTGGAGGCCCTCAAGGCCACCTTCGGGTTCGTTGACGGCCCTATCAGCACCCAGTTTCTCGCCTATGTGAAGAGCGTCTTCACCTGGGATCTCGGCACCTCGGTGCGTTATTACCCACAGCCGGTCGCCGATGTGCTCGGACGTGCCATCGGCTGGACCCTGTTCCTGGTGGGCACCTCCACCATCATCAGCTTCTCCATCGGTTCCATCGTCGGCATCTTCGCCGCCTGGTATCGGGGGGGACGCATGGACAGCATCCTCTCGCCGCTCACCCTGGTGATGCAGGCCATACCGCCGGTGGTGGTCTCCCTGCTCGCCCTGTTCCTGTTCGGGGTCAGCCTCGGCTGGCTGCCCATTGGCTACGCCTACAGCCCGGAGATCACCGCCGACTTCGGCTGGGAGCACATCAAGAGCATCATGCTGCACGCCATCATGCCGGTCGGCACCCTGGCCCTGGTGCAGATCGGTGGCTTCCTCATCACCATGCGCAACAACATGATCAACCTGTTGGGGGAGGACTACATCACCATGGCCAAGGCCAAGGGACTCTCCAACAACAGGGTCATCTTCAACTACGGCGCCCGCAACGCCGTGCTGCCCAGTGTCACCGCGCTCTCCATGGCGCTCGGCTTCGTCATTGGCGGCTCCCTCATCACCGAGGTCATCTTCAACTACCCGGGGCTGGGGCTGACGCTCTATCAAGGCATACTGGCGCGCGACTACCCGCTGATCCAGGGGCAGTTGCTCATCATGACCATCACCATGCTCAGTTTTAACTTCCTGGCCGACATGCTCTATGTCTTCCTGGATCCCCGTCTGCGTACAGGAGGCAAATAAGATGCGCATGCCGACCATCCTCAAGATCCTATTGGGCAACAAGAAAGCCGCCTTCGGTCTCGCCATCGTGGTCACCTTCGTGCTGATGGCGCTGTTTGCCCCGCTGCTCACCAGCAACGAACCGACCAAGCGGGTCGCCCGCCCCCACCAGCCCCCCAGCATGGAGCTGGTGATGGGTTCCAACCGCATGGGCCACGATCTCTGGTCCCAGTTCACCCATGGCGCCCGCATCTCGCTGCTGGTGGGCTTCGGGGCCGGCCTGCTGGTCTGCGCCCTGGCCATCAGCATCGGCATCACCGCCGGCTACTTCGGCGGCGTGATCGACGAGTGCCTCACCTTCCTGATGAACGTGGTGCTGGTGATCCCCAACCTCCCCCTACTGCTGGTATTGGCAAGCTTTATCGGGGAGGCGTCACCGACGGTGATTGCGCTCATCATAGGCTTTACCTCCTGGGCCTATGGCGCCCGCGTCATCCGCGCCCAGACCCTGGCGCTGCGGGAAAAAGAGTTCGTCATCGCCGCCGAGGTGCTGGGGGAGCCGGCCTGGCGCATCATCCTGGTGGAGATACTGCCTAACCTCATCTCCATCATAGGGGTGAGCTTCATCGGCTCCATCATCTACGCCATCGTCACCGAGGCGACCCTGGAGTTCCTGGGACTCGGCGATCCGACCGTGGTCAGCTGGGGCATCATGCTCTACAACGCCCAGACCTCGAGCGCCATCCTGGTGGGCGCCTGGTGGGAGATCCTTGCCCCCTGCTTCGCCATCGCCATCCTGGGCGCCGGCCTCGCCATGCTCAACTTCGCCATCGACGAGATAGCCAACCCGCAGCTGCGTTCCCACAAGGGCCTCCGTCGCTGGAAGAAACTGGCCGCCCCCGTTCCCGTCACCGCCGCTCAGGAGAAGACAGCATGAGCCCGCAACAACCCCTGCTGTCGGTGCGCAAGCTCTGCGTCGACTACATCACCGAGAGCGGCGACGTGCGCGCCGTCAACTCGGTCAGCTTTGACATCATGCCGGGGGAGGTGTTCGGCCTCGCCGGCGAGTCCGGCTGTGGCAAGTCCACGGTCGCCTTCTCGGTGGCCCGGCTGCACAAGCCGCCCGCCTACATCAGCGGCGGCGAGATCCTGTTCAAGGGGGAGAACATCCTCGGCTTCGACGACGCGCGGCTGCGCAGCTACCGCTGGCGTCAGGCGAGCGTGGTGTTCCAGTCCGCCATGAACGCGCTCAACCCGGTGCTGCGCATGGAGGAGCAGTTCTGCGACGTGCTGATCGCCCACAATCCCGGGCTGACCCGCTACGAGGCGATCAAGCGTGCCCAGGAGCTGCTGGAGATAGTCGACATTCACCCGAGCCGGCTGCGGGACTACCCGCACCAGTTCTCCGGCGGCATGCGCCAGCGGCTGGTGATCGCCATCGCCATGGCGCTCAACCCCGAGCTGCTGATCATGGACGAGCCGACCACGGCGCTGGACGTGGTGGTGCAGCGGGAGATCCTGCAGAAGGTTTATGCCCTGAAGGCGAAGTACAACTTCTCCATCCTGTTCATCACCCACGATCTCTCGCTGATGGTCGAGTTCTGCGATCGCATCGGCATCATGTATGCCGGTGAGCTGGTGGAGGTGGCACCGGCCAAGGCGATCCTGACCGCGCCGCTGCACCCCTACACCAGGGGGCTCGGCAACTCCTTCCCGCCCCTGCACGGCCCGAAAACCGTGCTGGAGGGGATCCCCGGCACCCCGCTCAACCTGCTGGAGGTGCCGGTAGGTTGCCGCTTCCAGGCCCGCTGCGGCAAGGTCCACGCGCGCTGCCGCCAGGAGTACACCGCCCTCGCCGAGATCCGGCCGGGACAACAGACCGCCTGCCACCTCTATGGCATGGCAGAGGAACAACAGGATCTTCCGATCTACCTGGACAAGGCCGCTGGCTGTTAAGGATGTCTGTCATGCAAATCGCCCAAACCGACGCGCCCATCATCGAGGTCCAGCATCTCTACAAGGACTTCTCCGTCAACTCCAACGCCATCAAGAGCGGCAAGATGCGGGCGCTCTCCGACATCACCTTCAACCTGCACCGGGGCCGCGCCCTGGCTGTGGTGGGGGAGTCGGGCTCCGGCAAGAGCACCATCGCCAAGATCATCGCCAAGATGTACAAGCTCTCCAGCGGCCGCATCCTCTATCGCGGCCGGGATCTGGAGGAGTTCAACAAGGGCACCGCCCTGCTCGACTATCGCCAGAGCGTGCAGATGGTGTGGCAGGATCCCTTCGGTTCGCTCAACCCGACCCACACCATCTACCACCACATCGCCCGCCCCCTGCTGCTGCACAGCAAGGTGATCGACAAGAAAGACCTGCCGGACATGGTCCATGCCCTGCTGGAGAAGGTGGGGCTGACCCCGGCCAAGGCCACCGCCGCCAAGTATCCGCACCAGCTCTCTGGCGGCCAGCGCCAGCGGGTCAATATCGCCCGCAACCTGGCGGTGGAGGCGGAAGTGGTGCTGGCGGACGAGCCCACCTCCATGCTCGACGTTTCGATCCGCATCGGCATCCTCAACCTGATGGAGCAGATGAAAAACGAGCTCGGCGTCTCCATGCTCTACATCACCCACGACATCGCCACCGCCCGCTATGTGGCGGAGGATCTGGCGGTGATGTATGTGGGCCACATGGTGGAGTGGGGCGAGGTGGACGAGATCCTGCACCACCCGCAGCACCCCTACACCCAGCTGCTCATCTCGGCGGTGCCGGATCCGGAGAAAAGCATCCACGCCGAGCTGGAGGGAGGCCGCAAGGGGGAGATCCCGCTCTGGACACCCCAATCCTACGGCTGCCCCTTCGCCGGACGCTGCAACCAGGCCATGCCGCGCTGCAAGGAGAGCCTGCCCCCCGTGACCAGGCTCGCCGACAACCACTTCGTGCGCTGCTACCTGCACGAGTGAGCCGGGCGGCATCCTCCGCCCACGCACATCCATGCGGGCCTTAGCGTTAGGCCCGCCAACCGTCTCGCCCATGCCGGCAGACCGAGGGAGTAAGAGCTTGATGGAACTCTTGATCAATCAGGTGGGTTACGATTGTGACGGCCACAAGATTGCCCTGTTGCAGACCGCCGCCGACGCCGACCTCAGCGGTCGGGTGCGGCTGCTGCGCGAGGATGACGGCCAGATCCTGTTCGAGGCCCAGCTGCAGGCCGCCGGCCGGGTGCCGGGCTGGCAGGGCCGCGCCTTCTGGCGCGCCGACTTCAGCGCCGTCACCCGCGCGGGCCAGTACCGGCTGGAGGCCGTCACAACCGAGCGGGGCGACGCCACCGCCAGCCCGCGCCTGACCCGCTCCCCCCGCTTCGCCATCGGTCCCGAGCTGCTCTGCCGTACCTGTCTCTCCGATGTGGTCCACTACTTCAAGGGCCAGCGCGCCAGCGGCGCCTTCGATCGGGCCGATCGCGCCGCCCGGCTGTTTGGCCGTGAGCAGCGACGGGATGTGCACGGCGGCTGGTTTGATGCCAGCGGCGACTTGAGCAAGTACCTGAGCCACCTCTCCTACGCCAACTACCTCAATCCCCAGCAGACCCCCATGGTGGTCTGGTCCCTGCTCAAGTGCCGGGAACTGCTGGCACCGCGCGGCGACATCGACGGCCTCAACCTGTGCAAGCGGCTCAACGACGAGGCGCTGCACGGCGCCGACTTCCTCTGCCGGATGCAGGATGAGAGCGGCTTCTTCTACATGACCCTGTTCGATCAGTGGAGCAAGGATCCCGAGCAGCGCGAGCTGTGCGCCTACGCCACCCAGCAGGGGCGCAAGTCCAGCGACTGGCAGGCGGGTTTTAGGCAAGGGGGCGGCCTGGCCATAGCCGCGCTGGCCCGCGCCGCCCGTGAATCCATGGCCGGCGACTTCGATGCCAGCCGCTATGCCAACGCGGCCAGCAGCGGCTACCTGCACCTGCGCGAGCACAACCTCGCCTATCTGGACGACGGCCGCGAGAACATCATCGACGACTACTGCGCCCTGCTCGCCGCCGTCGAGCTGACCAAGACGCTGGGAGCGGAGTGGCTAGCCGAGGCGAGAGACAGGGCCGGCCGGCTCTGCGCCCGCCAGCGCCCGCACCCGGATCTCGGCCACTACTGGGGTGCCAACGACGACGGCTCACGCCCCTACTACCACGCCGCCGAGGCCGGGTTGCCGGTGCTGGCGCTGCTGGAGTACCTGGCGATCGAGCCGGATCCGGCGCACCAGGCCAGGGTGCGTGCCGTGGTGCAGCAGGCGCTCGCCGCCGAGCTGGCCCTCGCCGCCCAGGCCGGCAACCCCTTCGCCCTCGCCCGCCAATACGTGAAAGGGGTGGATGAGGCGCCCAGGGTGAGTTTCTTCATGCCCCACCACAACGAGTCGGGTTACTGGTGGCAGGGGGAGAACGCACGGCTGGCGTCCCTCGCCGCCATGGCCTTCGCCGCCGCCCGGTCCTTGCCTTCGCCGCTGCAGCACCAGCCCCTGCTCTCGTTCGGCCAGCGCCAGCTCGACTGGATCCTGGGGCAGAACCCCTTCAACGCCTGCATGCTGGCGGGGCACGGCATCAACAACCCGAGCTACACCGCCGGCTACCCCAATGCCCTCGGCGGGATCTGCAACGGCATCACCGCCGGTTTCGAGGATGAGGCGGATATCGCCTTCATCCCGGAGCAGTATAAGGATCGGCTGGATCAGAACTGGCGCTGGGGGGAGCAGTGGATCCCCCACGCAGCCTGGTTTGCGCTGGCCATCTGCTGGCAGAGCGCCCCCGGAGGCTCCCATGATTGAGACGTACAAGGATCGGCTCGATCATAACTGGCACTGGGGAGAGCAGTGGATCCTCCATGCAGTCCGCCTGGTTTGCGCTGGCCATCTGCTGGCAGAGCACCCTGGGAGCCAAGCATGATTGAGTACTGGGTCGGGGTGGACGGGGGCGGCACCCACACTCGCGCCCGCCTTCGGGATCGGGCTGGCAGGCTGCTGGGTGAGGGCCGGGCGGCGGGATCCAACCTGGAGCTCGGCATCGACCGGGCGCACGCCAACGTGCTGGCCGCCATCGCCCAGGCCAGCACCGAGGCGGGCCTGGGCGGCGAGGCGCAGCAGCGGATGGGGGTCGGGCTGGCGCTCGCCTCCGCCGAGCTGGCCGACTGCTACCAGGCCCTGCTGGCCATGTCCTTCCCCTTCGCCAGCGTCCGGCTCACCTCGGATGCCTTCGGTGCCTGTCTCGGTGCCTTCGGCGGCCATGAGGGCGCCATCCTCATCGCCGGCACCGGCTCCGCCGGCCTCATCTACCAGGATGGCCGGCTGCGCAGTTGCTCCGGGCGCGGCTTCCCCATCTCGGATCTCGGCAGCGGCGCCTGGCTCGGGCTGCGTGCCCTCCAGCAGGCGCTGCTCTGCCACGACGGCATCCTGCCCCCCAGCCTGCTCGCCGGGCGGCTGCTCGATCACTTCAAGGGGGATCAGGCCGAGGTGGTGCGCTGGGCCAGCCGGGCCATTCCCGCCGACTACGGCCGCTTCGCCCCCTGGGTGTTTGACGCCGCCGGGGACGGGGATGCCCTCGCCTGCCAGCTGCTGGACGAGACCTGCGCCCAGCTGCAGACCCTGCTGGCGGGGATGCGGCGGCAGGGAGCCGACCAGATTGCCCTGCTGGGCGGGGTCGGCATGCGCCTCGCCCCTCGCCTGGCCCACCTCAACCTTGCCCACCCTAAGGCCGATGCGCTGGAGGGAGCGATATTATTTGCCCAATCAGAGGAATACCCATGTCTGCACCCCTGATCCATACCCAAGTCGACCGACGTGACGGTGATGATGTCTGGTTCCATTTCAGCCTGAGCCAGCTGCCGGCCACCCCCTGGAAGCTGCACTTCTGCCTGGCCCGCCACATTGACCCGAGCTCGCTGGAAGGAGGGGAGCTCCTCCGCCAGAGCGGCAGCTACAAGGTGCTGAGCCCCCAGGCTGGCGCCAGCGAGCTGCGTTTCTGCTGTCGCAACACCCCCATCAAGCGCGTCTCCGACCTGCCGCAAGGCTTCTTCCTGAGCCTGACCGAGGCCGGCAGCACGGGCCCTCGCCTGCTGCCGGTGTCCCTGGCCGGCCAGGAGCTCGGCCTGCCGCCCCTGGCCAGCCAGGCCCCCGAGCTGCCCGAGGTGGAGCCGGCCAACGGCATAGTACCCCAACCGGCCCATCTGCTGCTGCCCGAGGGCAACTTCCGGATGGCGGAGCGGGCCCATGTCAGCGGCCCGGGCTCGCTGGCCAGCCTGCTTGCCCACTTCAACGAGCTGACCGGCCTCGCGCTGGCGCAGGATCACGACGCCAGCATCCAGCTGGTCGAGACCCCCCTCCCCCCCGAGGCTTACCGGCTATCCATCACGCCGGAGGAGATCCGCATCCAGGCGGCCGGCGAGGCGGGCTGGCGCCACGGTCTGGTCAGCCTGGCCCAGTGGGCCCTGCAACATGGGGAGAGCCTGCCCTGCATCGAGCTGACGGATTCGCCGCGGTTCGGCTTTCGCGGCATCTTCCTGGACTGCGCCCGCCACTTCCAGCCCATCGCCACCATCAAGCGCCTGCTCAAGCAGATGAGCCTCTACAAGTTCAACCGCTTCCACTGGCACCTGACCGATGACGAGGGCTGGCGCCTGGAGATCAAGGCCTTCCCGCAGCTGACCGAGGTGGCCGCCTGGCGCGGTCATGGTCTGGCGGTCGGGCCCCAGCTCAGCGGCGGCGCCGATCCTTACGGCGGCTACTACACCCAGAGCGAGGTGCGCGAACTGGTGGCCTATGCCGCCGGGCTCGGCATCACCGTCATCCCGGAGATCGACATCCCTGGCCACTGCCATGCGGCCATCAAGGCGCTGCCGGCGCTGCTGCTGGAAGAGGCGGATCACTCCCGCTACCTGTCGGTGCAATATTTCGATGACAACGTGCTCAACCCGGCTCTGCCCGGCACCTACCAGTTCCTGGAGCAGGTGATCGACGAGGTGTGCCAGCTGTTCCCCGGTGAGCAGGTGCACATGGGCGGCGACGAGGTGCCCGTCGGCGTCTGGACCGACAGCCCCGCCTGCCGGCAGCTGATGCAGCAGGAAGGCTATCAGGATTGCCGCGAGCTACAGGGCCACCTGCTGCGCCACTGCCAGCGCTACCTGGCCGCCAAGGGCAAGCAGATGCTGGGCTGGGAGGAGATACTGCACGGCGACAAGGTGAGCCGGGATGCCACCATCTTCGCCTGGACCCACTTCCAGGCCGGGCTGGATGCCGCCAGCCAGGGCTATCCCGTGGTGATGGCGCCGGCCCAGCAGCTCTATCTGGATCAGGCCTATAACCAGGATCCGCAAGAGCCAGGCCTCTACTGGGCCGGGCCCCTCAGCCTGGAGCAGGTCTACGCCTGCGATCCGGCGCCCGCCGATTTCCATGCCAACGATAACATCCTGGGGGTGCTCAGCCCCTTGTGGTCGGAACTGGTGACCTCTCGTGACCGTCTCGACTATATGTTGTTCCCACGCATGCTGGCCACGGCCGAGGTGGCCTGGAGCGACCCCGCTCGCAAGGATTGGGAGCACTTCGCCGCCCGCCTGCCGGGCCAGTTGCAGATCCTCGATCAGTTGCAGGTGTGTTACCGGGCACCACAGAGGTAGCGTTATCTTTCTCTTTTTGGCGACCTTTTGGTCGCCATTTTTTTACCACCAAACAACAAAAATCCAACCTAGCCCCTACTTTTAATCCGCCTTTATTGGCAAAATAAGGCCCCGATGAAGCTGCTCAAACCGCGCCAAGTGCGGCCCCGGCCCTCCATCCGCTGCCACCACAATAACAACCTATAAGAACATCGGAGCTTATCCCTATGACCCGCAGAGATGTCCAGACCCTGGACCGCGAAGTGGAGTTCCCTGCCGACGTACAGCTGGTCTCGACCACCGACCTGCGGGGCGTCATCACCTACGCCAACCCCGCCTTCTGCCAGATCGCCGGCTACCATGCCGATGAACTGGTCGGCCAGCATCACAACCTGGTGCGCCACCCCGACATGCCCAAGGCCGCCTTCGCCGATCTCTGGGATCGCCTCAAGGAGGGCAACCCCTGGCGCGGCATAGTGAAGAACCGCTGCAAGGATGGCCGCTACTACTGGGTCGATGCCTATGTGACCCCCATCTACGAGCAGGGCAAGATCAGCGGCTATCAGTCGGTGCGCTGCAAGCCCGAGCCCAGGCTCAAACAGGTGGCGAGCCAGGCTTATCAGGCCCTGCTCGGGGTCGAACGGGGCGGCAAAAGCCGACTGCCCTCCCTGCGCCGCGCCAAGCCGGTGCTGCTCGGCCTGCTGATGCTGGGGCTGTTCGGCTGGGCGCTGCTGGCCCACGGCGCCATGACGGTGCTGCTGATGCTGCTGCCCCTGCTGCTGGTCACCGGCGCCTGCTGGCGCGAGCTCATCTCCCTGCCCCGCTACCTCAAGCGGCTCGGCCAGGAATATGACAGCCTGACCCGGCTGGTCTACTCAGGGGATGCGCCTGGCGCCATCGCCGACTTTCATCTCAAGATGCTGCAGGCCCGCATTCGCACCGTGCTGGGCCGGGTCAACGACGCCACCCATCCCCTGCAGAGCCTGGCGACCGATCTGAAGGACTCCTCCCATCAGGCCTTCCTCGACATCAACGAACAGGATGCCCAGACCCAGCAGATGGCCGCCGCCATGACCCAAATGGCCAGCACAGCCCACGAGATAGCGCGCAACATCCAGGACACCAACGGCCAGGTGACGGAGGCGCGCAGCAGCTGCCAGCACACGGTGCAGCAGCTGGATAGGACCGAGCAGCAGATGGAGCAGCTGGCCAGACAGGCGGAGCAGGCCTTCCACTCCGCGGTGGAGCTGGCCAGCGAGTCGGAGCGGATCGGCAGCCTGATGGGCGAGATCCAGGGCATAGCGGCGCAGACCAACCTGCTGGCGCTCAACGCCGCCATCGAGGCGGCCCGGGCCGGGGAGCAGGGTCGTGGCTTCGCGGTGGTGGCGGACGAGGTGCGCACCCTGTCGACCCGCACCCACAAGGCGACCGAGCAGATCCAGGGCAGCATCCATCAGATCCAGCAGACCCTGGGGCGCTGGCAGGGGATGATGCAGGAGAACCTGGCCCAGACCCGCGAGTGCGCCCAGATGACCCGCCAGGGCTCCGGCAACCTGCACCTGGTGCTGGAGGAGATAGAGCAGGTCACCGAGTTCTCCACCCAGATCGCCGCCGCCGCCGAGCAGCAGCAGGCGGTGGTGGAGGAGATCAGCCGCAACATTCACCAGATCTCCCAGTACTCCCGCGCCAACAGCCAGAAGATGCAGGCGGTGGACGACTCCAGCCAGGAGTTGCTCAGACGCACCAGCGAGCTCAGGGGGCTGAGCCAGACCTTCGGCTGATGCCTTGCCCGGAAGACGACAGAAGCGCCACAATGGCGCTTCTGTTCTTTAAGGAATGACCGACCCATGATGATGGATCCCCCCAAGACCGGCCTGAGCAAGGTGGCGCGCATCGAGGCCATTTTGGCCCTGATCCCGGCGGGCCGGGTGGTGAGCTATGGCCAGGTCGCCGATCTGGCGGGCCTGCCCGGCCGTGCACGTCTGGTGGGCAAAGTGCTGCGAGAGACCGACAAGACGCTGCCCTGGCATCGCGTGCTCGGGGCCGGCGGCACCATCTCCCTGCCAAAGGGCTCGGCGGGGTTCGATAAACAGACGGGGTTATTGCAGGAGGAGGGAGTGCCGGTGATCGGCGGAAGGGTCAGGATGCGGGAGTGGCAGTGGCAGCCCGACCTGGCCGAGCTGCTGTTTCTGATCCCGTTCTAGTCATTGGCGAGAAGCGGACCCAGGATCTCGTCGCTGCGCACCTGCACCGGGATGGTTTCATCTTCCCGCTGCAGCAGTACCAGCAGACTCTGCTTGTCCACTTCCAGCACGTAGGCCGTTCCTTCTCTGGTCAGACAGGTCATGCCCGGCCGGATCTCGTTAATCTCCATCACAACCTCCGTGTCTTGCACTGCCATCCATGCAGCCTCTTCAGTATACCGTCATCTCCCAATAAAAAGGCCCCTGTACGGGGCCTCTTTCATCATTGTGTGAACAACGACCGATCAGGATTTCTTCGCCTTGGCCAGGCTCTCCTGCCATTTTCCGTTGTCGTAGTGCGCCGTCCAGCCCGTCGCCTTGCCGTTGACCTCGGTCATCACGTACTGCTCCTTGGTCTTGCGACTGAAGCGCACCACGGATGCGTTACCGTCAGGATCTGACGCCGGTGCATCGGCCAGGTACTGATGCTTGGGCGAGAGCCGGTCCCGGAAACGCTTGAGCTCTTCAACCAGAGGCGCACGAGTCTCACGGGATTTCGGGAAGTTGCTGGCGGCGAGGAACAGACCGGCCGCCCCGTCACGCAGCACGAAGTGGGCATCGGACTGGGTACACTTGAGCTCGGGCAGCGGCACCGGATCTTCCTTCGGCGGCGCGATGTCGCCATTTTTCAGGATCTTGCGGGTGTTCTTGCAGGTCTCGTTGGTGCAACCCATGTACTTGCCGAAGCGGCCGTTCTTGAGCTGCATCTCGGATCCACAACGGTCGCAATCGATGCTAGGCCCTTCATAGCCCTTGAGCTTGAACTGGCCCTGCTCGATCTCGTAGCCGTCGCAGTCCGGGTTGCGACCACAGACGTGCAGCTTGCGGCTGTCATCGATGATGTAGGCATCCATGGCGGTGCCACAGACGGTGCAACGGTGCTTGGCACGCAGCGCCTCGGTCTCGGCCTCGTCACCGTCGGTGGCGGAGACGAACTCGTCGGCACTGACCAGGTTGATGGTCTTCTTGCAACGCTCCTTCGGCGGCAGGGCATAGCCGGAGCAGCCGAGGAAGACGCCGGTGGTGGCGGTGCGAATGCCCATCTTGCGGCCGCAATCCGGGCAGTCGATGTCGGTCAGCACCATCTGGTTGGCGCGCATGCCGCCCTCTTCCGCCGGCTTGTCGGCCTGCGCCAGCTCCTGGGTAAACTCGGCGTAGAAGGCGTCGAGCACCTTCTTCCACTCCAGGCTGCCTTCGGCGATGCCATCGAGCTTGTCTTCCATCTTGGCGGTGAACTCGTAGTTCATCAGCTCGACGAAGTTCTCCACCAGGCGATCGGTGACGATCTCACCCATCTTCTCGGCGAAGAAGCGGCGGCTCTCGACCCGTACATAACCACGATCGACGATGGTGGAGATGATGGAGGCGTAGGTGGACGGCCGGCCGATGCCGCGCTTCTCCAGCTCGCGCACCAGCGCCGCTTCGGTGAAGCGGGCGGGCGGCTTGGTGAAGTGCTGACGGGGATCCAGCTTGACCAGCTTCAGGATCTCGCCCACGGTCACCGCCGGCAGCTGGTTGTCTTCGCCCTTGCGACCCATGGGGGGCAGGGCCTTGGTCCAACCGGCGAAGCGCAGGATACGGCCACGGGCCTTGAGCTCGAACTCACCGGCCTTGACGGTCAGGGTGGAGGAGTCGTACTGGGCCGGGGTCATCTGACAGGCGACGAACTGACGCCAGATGAGGTCATAGAGCCGCATCGCATCCGGCTCCATCCCTTCCAGCATCTCGGCGGTGACCAGCACGCTGGAGGGACGGATCGCCTCGTGCGCCTCCTGGGCACCGGCCTTGGAGCCGTAGAGATTCGGCTCGGCGGGCAGATAGGCCTGGCCATACTGCTCGCCGATGTACTCGCGCAGCGCCTCGACCGCCTCTTTGCTGAGGTTGGTGGAGTCGGTACGCATATAGGTGATGTAACCCGCCTCATACAGGCGCTGGGCCATCATCATGGTCTTCTTCACCCCGAAGCTCAGACGGGTCGATGCCGCCTGCTGCAGGGTGGAGGTGATGAAGGGGGCGGACGGCTTGGAGCCGGTCGGCTTGTCTTCCCGGTTCACCACCTTGTAGTCGACCCCTTCCAGGGCGGCGACGGCGGCGAAGGTCTCGGCCTGGGTGACCGGCTTGAAGTCGACGCCGTTGCGGCTGACCACTTCCATGCGCAGGGCGGACTGCTCGGCGGTCAGCAGATCGGCGTTGAGATCCCAGAACTCGACCGGCACGAACGCCTTGATCTCGCGCTCTTTGTCGACGATGAGCCGCACCGCGACGGACTGCACCCGACCGGCGGAGAGACCGCGAGCCAGCTTCTTCCACAGCAGCGGGGAGACCATGTAGCCCACCACCCGATCGAGGAAGCGACGGGCCTGCTGGGCGTTGACGCGATGGATGTTCAGCTCGGACGGCTGGGCAAACGCCTCCTGGATCGCGGTCTTGGTGATCTCGTTGAACACCACCCGCTTGTAGCGACTGTCGTCACCGCCGATGATCTCGCGCAGATGCCAGGCGATCGCCTCTCCCTCTCTGTCCAAGTCGGTTGCGAGATAGATGGTGTCGGCCTTGGCGGCCAGACTCTGCAACTCGTTAACCACTTTTTCCTTGCCGGGCAAAATCTGGTAGTTGGCCTGCCAGCCTGCGGTCGGATTGATCCCCATCCTGGAGAACAGGGCATTGCGATCCTTGGCAGCCTTCTCTGATTCGCTCAGCTTGATGCCGCGAATGACAGGTTTTTTGGGCTCATTGCTGGCGCTGCCGCTGGTCGGCAGATCGCGCACATGACCGACGCTGGATTTCACCACGTAGTCCTTGCCCAAATATTTGTTGATGGTCTTGGCCTTGGCCGGAGACTCCACTATGACCAGTGATTTGCCCATGCTGTAACTATTATCCTCATTGCACCCGTCGGGGTTGGTGTGCGGTTTTGTGGGGCTGTATAAGAGATTTGACGCGAAAAAGCAATCTTGGAGACAAATTTGCTTGACCAGCCCACACCGCCTTGTCTCTTTATTTATTAATGCGAAGCCTGCGCGCGGGAAGCAACCGCTTTTTTGTTTTTATGCTATATCTCCCCCCTTTTTATATTTGAAACGACATATCCAACCGCTCCTGAAACATAAAAAACCACCTTGGTTATCAGCTTGTTACAAAAGACAAAATCTCTTTATAATGGCCATACGCCGCAGCTTTGTGCGCGGAAGGAACCGCTCCCCATATAAAAATCGAAAGGATGTAGTCATGAAGCACTTCGAGGTCAACTTCGACGGTCTGGTCGGCCCCACCCACAACTACGCCGGCTTGTCCTATGGCAACGTGGCTTCCCAGAGCAACGCCAAGGAGGCTTCCAACCCGAAGGAGGCGGCCAAGCAGGGGCTACGCAAGATGAAGGCGCTGACCGAGCTCGGCATGACCCAGGGGGTGCTGGCGCCCCAGGAGCGACCCGATCTCGCCACCCTGCGCCGCCTCGGCTTCAGCGGTTCGGATGCCAGCGTGCTGGCCCAGGCCGCGAAACAGGCTCCCGCCGTGCTGGCCGCCTGCTACTCGGCCTCCAGCATGTGGACCGCCAACGCCGCCACCGTCTCGCCGAGCGCCGACACCCAGGATGGCCGCATTCACTTCACCCCCGCCAACCTGACCAACAAGTTCCACCGCTCCCTCGAGCCGGAGGTGACCGGCCGCATACTGCGCGCCGTGTTCAACAACGATCGCCACTTCAGCCACCACCAGCATCTGCCGGAAAACGATCACTTCGGTGACGAGGGCGCCGCCAACCACACCCGGCTGTGCCGCGCCTACGGCGAGGCCGGGATCGAGCTGTTCGTCTATGGCCGCAGCGCCTTCGACGTCTCCCAGCCCGCCCCCAAGCGCTACCCGGCCCGCCAGACTCTGGAGGCCAGCCAGGCCATCGCCCGCCTGCACGGCCTGGGGGAAGAGAGCGCCGTCTTCATCCAGCAGAACCCGGAGGTGATCGATCAGGGGGTGTTCCACAACGACGTGATCGCGGTGGGCAACCAGAATGTGCTGTTCTTCCACCAGCAGGCGTTTCTCAATACCGCCGGGGCCCTGGCCGAGGTACGCGCCAAGTTCGGTGACGGCGAGCTGCACTTCATCGAGGTGCCGACCGCCGAGGTGTCGGTGCAGGATGCGGTGAAGTCCTACCTGTTCAACACCCAGATCCTGACCCTGCCGTCCGGCAAGATGGCGATCATCGCCCCCACCGAGTGCCAGGGCAACCCGGCGGTGTCCGCCTATCTGAACAAGCTGCTCACGCTCGGCACGCCGATCACGGGCGTGCACTTCATGGACGTGAAGCAGAGCATGCGCAACGGCGGTGGCCCCGCCTGTCTGCGGCTGCGGGTCGCCATGAACGATGCGGAGCTGGCCGCGGTCAACCCGGCCTGCCTCATCAACGACGGCCAGTTTGCCCGCCTGGATCAGTGGGTGGATCGCCACTACCGCGACAGCCTGGCGCTCGATGACCTGCGCGACCCATCCCTGGTGCTGGAGACCCGCACCGCGCTGGACGAGCTGACCCAGATCCTGAAACTTGGCTCCGTCTATCCCTTCCAGCGCTGAGCGCTGGATAGAAAAAGCCGGGCAAATGCCCGGCTTTTTCATGCCTGTGGTGCAAGCAAGGCGTCAGCGCCAGGGGCTCTGCTGCCACAACCGGCCCAGACCCGCCTCCAGCGCCTGGGCGCCCTGCTGGCCCAGCCTCTGGGTCAGGCTCCTCGGCTTGCGGTAGCTGATGCCCACCACCTTGTGCTGGCTGGACTGTGCCAGCAGGTAGTCATCGCTGGTGCAGAGGGTGTCCACCAGCCCCAGGCCCTTGGCCTGGCTCGCCAGCCAGTGCTCGCCCGTGGTGACCTTGTCGATGTCGAGGTTCGGTCTGTGCTCGGCCACGAACGCCTTGAAGCGATCGTGGATGGCACCCAGCTCCTCACGGAACTTCTCCCGCCCCAGATCGTCGTTCTCACCGAACATGGTGATGGTGCGCTTGTACTGGCCTGCGGTGTGCATCTCAAATTCGATGTCGTGTTTTTTCAACAGCTTGTTGAAGTTTGGCAACTGGGCTATCACCCCGATGGAGCCGACGATGGCGAAGGGGGCTGCCAGGATCTGATCCCCTACGCAGGCCATCATGTAGCCGCCGCTGGCCGCCACCTTGTCGATGGCCACGGTGAGCTTGATGTCTCTGTCGCGAAGGCGCTGCAGCTGGGAGGCCGCGAGGCCGTAGCCGTGCACCACGCCGCCGCCGGATTCGAGGCGCAGCAGCACCTCATCGCCGGGCTGGGCCACCCCGATCACCGCGCTCACCTCTTCCCGCAGGGAGGCAACTTCCTTGGCATCCATGCTGCCGTGGAAGTCGATGACGAACAGGTGGCTGCGCTCATCGGTCGCCTTGGCACGCTGCTTGTGCAGCTCCTTGTGCTGCTTCTCCAGTTGCTTGCGCTGCGCCTTGCCGGCCAGGGCCAGCTGCAGCTTATGCTGCCCCTGCTCCAGCTCGTTGGAGAGATCGGTCACCACCAGCTCCCCCTTGCGCGCCTTGGGCTGACGGCTGCTGACCAGCATCAGTATGATGGCGCCTATGGCCAGCAGTAAGGTGAGGGTCTTGGCCAAAAACAGGCCGTATTCGGTCAAAAATGCCACTTGATGCTCCAAGATGAGTCGGTTTTTTCACATAGTAAGGAGTTTGGTGAGATGGTGCAAAAACTCTGCCACTGACCCCCGCATAACGCCGGCGGCCAGCCCTACCCCGCTGTTTTCTTCACATTTTTGCCGTCTCATACTGGTCAAGGGCAGTCCCGGATCAGTACACTTGCCCCTCATTGCCGCGCCCATCTGCCACGAACTGGTTATACAGGAGTCAACATGCTCGACTATCAGGCCCCCCGGGATCTGCTCAAGGACAAGGTCATTCTGGTGACGGGCGCCGGTGACGGCATAGGTCGCGAGGCGGCGCTCAACTACGCCGCCCACGGCGCCACCGTGATACTGCTCGGTCGCACCAGCAGCAAGCTCGAGGCGGTCTACGACCAGATCGAGGCCGCCGGCTACCCCCTGCCCGCCATAGTGCCGGTGGATCTGAAAGGCGCCACTGCCAGCCACTATCGCGGCATGGCCGAGACCTTCGCCCAGCAGTTCGGCCGCCTCGACGGCGTGCTGTTCAACGCCGGCCTGCTCGGCACCCTGTCACCGTTCGAACACATCCAGGAGCAGGAGTGGGACGAGGTGATGCAGGTCAACGTCAAGTCCGAGTTCCTGCTGACCCAGGCGCTGCTGCCGCTCATTCGCCAGACCGCCAAGGCGCACGGCGATGCCTCCATCGTCTACACCTCCTCCAGCGTCGGTCGCAAGGGGCGCGCCTACTGGGGCACCTATGCCATCTCCAAGTTCGCCATTGAGGGGATGATGGAGGTGCTGGCCGACGAGCTGGAAAACACCGCGGTGCGGGTCAACACCCTCAACCCGGGCGGCACCCGCACCAAGATGCGGGCCAGCGCCTTCCCGGCGGAAGATCCGCAGCTGCTGAAGACCCCCGCCGATCTGATGCCGCTCTACCTCTATCTGATGGGGGCCGACAGCCACGGCCAGACCGGCCAGACCTTTGTTGCCCAACCGAAAGCGGCCCAGCCCAAATAAGTCAACAAAATAACCAGATAGGGTTAAATTGAAGAGGGGGTGCCAGTGGCGCCCTGTTGAATCCCATCCGCCCCTGACAGGTTGAGCTATGTTTCGTCCCAAGAGCACGTTTGAGCAATGGAGGATCTTTCAGGCCGTGGTCGACTGTGGTGGTTACGCCCAGGCGGCCGAGGCGCTGAACAAGAGCCAGTCGTCCCTCAATCATGCGGTGGCCAAGCTGCAACAGAGTCTGGGGCTGGCCCTGCTGGAGGTGCGGGGACGCAAGGCGGTGCTGACGCCGGCGGGGGAGATCTTCCTCAAGCGGGCCCGCCAGCTCAGCCAGCAGGTGGAGGAGCTGGAGAACCTGGCCAACAACCTGGAGCGGCAGTGGGAGCCGCAGATCAACCTGTATGTCTCGGTGCTGCAGCCAAGGGAGCGGCTCTATCGGGCGCTGGCCCACTTCTATCCCCGCAGCCGGGGCTGCCGCATCAACCTGCACGAGCGGATCCACTGCCACTTCAATGCGCTGCAGGTGGGGGATCTGATGCTCTCCGAGCACCTGCCACACGATCGCACCGGCCTGCCGCTGGATGAGGTCTGCCTGCTGCCGCTGTGCGCGGCCGAGCATCCCCTCGCCAGCCTGACCGATCCCGTCAAGGCCGAGCATCTCGGCGCCCATAACCAGATAAGCCTGCACCCGCCCATCCATCGCTCGGTGGACTGGAACGATGCGGACGACACCGGCTGGAAGGCAACCCACTATCACGAGGTGCTCGCCATGCTGCGGCTCGGCCTCGGCTACGCCTGGTTGCCACGCCACCTGGTGCAGGAGGAGCTCGCCAGTGGCAGCCTGGTGCAGCTCAACCTGGAAGGGGGCAGCGAGCGCTACCTCTACACCTACCTGCTCACCCCCTCGACCGATGCGCTGGGGCCGGCGGCCGAGTTGCTGCTGCGCTGCCTGCGCAACGAATACCAGGCCGAGAGCGTCAAGTAAGCCCGGCTGTCAGCCCCTGCGCACACCTTTAGGCGGGGCACAGAGGCAGCCGAGCCATCAGCCAGATTACTCCCTGTTTGCCCCCTGCTTACCCCTGCCTATCGGATCTCGGTGCCAGCCCTTCCAGCCTCACACATTGGGTACCCGCCAGCAGGCCGCCAGCGCCGCCAGCGCCAATCCGGTGGCCACCATGAAGACCCCGTGGAAACTCCAGATCTCGGCCACAGTCCCCGCGATCGCGCCCGCCATGATGGAGCCGGTGCGGATGCTGTTGGCAAACAGGGTGGTCGCCACCCCGGCCCGGCCCGGCATCAGATCCTGGAAGTAGGACATGCCGATCCCGGCCACTATGCCGATGAAGATGGCGTTGAGCAGTTGCAAGCCAATCAGCGCCGTCTGGCTCGACAGGGTCACCAGCCCCACGTAGAAGCCGAAGCCGGCCAGCACCGCCAGCAGCATCATGGGTCGCTTGCCGAAGCGACGGGTGTAGTAGCCCGCCAGCAGCATGAAGGGGATCTCGAGCGCCGCCGCCGTGCCCATCAGGATCCCGGCGAGCTTCTCCTCCAGCCCCAGCTCACGGGTGATGTAGAGCGGCATGTTGATGAGGTACATGCTGTTGCAGGTCCACATCAGGGTGGAGGCGATGAACAGCGCCCGCACCGAAGGGTCCCGCCAGCTGCTGACCCGCTCCGTCTCGCCATTGGACTTGGGCAGCGGCAGGGAGGGCAGCCAGCGCCAGACCACGAAGGCGCAGATGAGGTAGGCGAAGGCCGAGGCCAGGTACATCACCTCGAAGCCGTAGCCGATGGCGAGCGCGAAGGCGGCCGGCGGCCCTATCACCCAGGCCAGGGAGAACTGGGCCCGCAGCACCGAGCTGAACATGTCGGCGCGCTTGTTGCGGCTGTCGGCATATTCCCGCGCCAGGGCGAACAGCTGGGGGCTGGCTGTGGCGGTCAGGCTCGCCAGCACCACCCCCAGGCTCACCAGCAACCAGTACTGCCGGTTCCAGGCAAACAGCAGGGAGAGCACTATGCCGGCGAAGCAGCAGCGCAGGATCAGCTGTTTGCGATCCCCCTTGCTGTCGGAGCGGTGGCCGAGCCACTGGCTGATGAGGATGCCTATCACCGCATTGACGGTGTAGAACAGGCCCACCAGGAAGGGGCGCACCTGCACCTCCTCGGCCAGGAACAGGCTCAGGGTCGGCACCTGCAGCGCCACCGCCACCCCGGTCATGAAGGTCACGGCCAGGAAAGAGAGGGAAACGGGATCCGGCCTCTTGCGGGCTGCGGTCAATAAACTCATAGAGATACCATCGATAAGGGAGAGAAAAAGGAGCCAGGAACCGGCAGCTGTATAGAATGACGGCGCTCATTTTATGTCACTATCAAGAGCCACCTCAAGGCTTGCGAGGCCACGTCCAAGTCCGTACATTGGTAAACCCTCTGGCCAGCACAAGGATTTCACATGTTTGATTTTGATCGGGAGATAGATCGCCGCCATACCATGAGCCTGAAATGGGACAAGTACAAGACTCAGGACGTGCTGCCCATGTGGGTGGCCGACACCGATTTTCGCTCCCCCCCTGCGGTGATCGAGGCGCTCACCCAGAGGGTTGCCCACGGCATCTTCGGCTACTCCCGCCCCTCGCCCCGCCTGATCGAACTCATAGTGATCCGCATGCAGCAGCGCTATGACTGGGCCATCCAGCCGGAGTGGCTGGTCTTCCTGCCCGGCGTGGTGCCTGGCCTGAACCTGGCCTGCAAGGCCTGGAGCCAGCATGGCCGTGGCATCATCACCCCCAAGCCGGTCTATTACCCCTTCCTGCTGGCGCCGGGCTTCAACGATCGCCCCCTGCTCACAGTCCCCATGATCGAGGAGGCCGGGCGCTGGGTGCTGGATCTGATCGAGCTCGAGCGCCAGGCCCCCTCCGCCGACCTGCTGCTGCTGTGCAACCCGCACAACCCGGGTGGCACAGTGTTCACCCGCGAGGAGCTGGAGGCCATTGACGCCATCGCCGAGCGCCACAATCTGGTTGTCTGCTCGGACGAGATCCACTGCGATCTGCTGCTGGATAAAGATGCCCGCCACATTCCCTATGGCGCCCTGAGCCCGGCCGCGGCCGAGCGCTGCGCCGTGATGATGGCCCCGAGCAAGACCTTCAACATCGCCGGCCTGTGCTGCTCCTTCGCCGTGGTGCCCAACGCGCGTCTGCGACTCAAGTTGCAACAGGCGATGCGCGGCATCAGCGCCGACGTCAACCTGCTGGGCTTCGTGGCGGCGGAGGCGGCCTACGAGGGCGGCGAGCAGTGGCTCACCGAGCAGCTCGACTATCTGTCAGCCAATCTGGCGTTGATCGAGCAGGCGGTCGCCCGCTGGCCCGGCGTCAAGCTGGCCAATAACCAGGCCACCTACCTCGCCTGGATCGATGTCAGCGCGCTCGGGCTGGACGATCCCGTCGCCTTCTTCGAGCAGGCCGGGGTGGGGCTCTCCCCCGGCGCCCAATTCGGCGATGGCCAGTTCGTGCGGCTCAACTTCGGCTGCACCAGGGCGCGTCTCGTCGAGGCGCTGGCGCGCATGGAGAAGGCCATCCTCCAGATCCGCCGCTGATGACGCGGGCACCGGAGGCGGCTGCCGGCCGGCCGCCTCCACTGATTGACGCGAATGGCGAAAGCCATTCTGGTTTGCATCTGGTATAGATAAGATGTGACCCATGCCGGGATGGGCTTGCCCCATCCCTTTTTATCCGCCATTGATCCGGTTCACTATGCACCCACGAGTCCTGCGCCACCGCTCGCCCCTGTCCCGCTTCGCCCTGCCCTGGCTGGCGGCGCTGCTGGCGCTGCCCCTCTCTGCCGCCCCTGCCTACATCACCATAGGCACGGGGGCACTCAACGGCGTCTACTATCCTACCGGCGGCGCCATCTGCCGTCTGCTCAACGAAGAGAGCAGCCAGCATGGGTTGCACTGCACGGTGCAGAACACCTCGGGCTCCCTCGCCAATCTGGTCGCCCTGGCCAAGGGCGACATCCAGCTGGCGCTGGTGCAGTCGGATGTCTTGTACCATGCGGCCCATGGCAGCGGCCCCTTCACGGGCGAGGCGCCAAACGACAAGCTGCGCAGCCTGTTTAGGCTCCATCAGGAGTCGCTGACCCTGCTCGCCAGCGCCACCAGCAACATCACCACCCTGGCCGATATCGAGGGCAAGCGGGTCGATCTCGGTAACTCCGATTCGGGGGATCGCGTCACCAGCCAGGCGCTGCTCGATGCCATGGGCTGGCAGGCGAGCAGCTTCGCGGCGGCACCCGCCGCCTCGGCCAGCAATCCCCTCGAGGGCCTCTGCAACGGCAGCCTGGACGCCGCCTTCGTGGTGGCTGGCCATCCCAATCAGGGGATCGGCGATCTGACCGGCCGCTGCAAGGCTCGCCTCATCCCCATCGAGGGGGAGCAGATCGATCGCCTGCTCAAGAACCACCCCTACTACCAGCGCAGCCGCATCGGGGCCAACCTCTATCCGGGCCAGACCAGCGGCATCAGCACCTTTGCCGTGACCGCCGAGCTGGTGGCGCTGGACAGCCTGCCTCAGGAGGAGGTGCGCACCGTTCGTGATGTGCTGAGCAGCCGCCTCAAGCAGTTCACCCGCCTGCACCCGGCGCTGACCACCCTCACCCCGGAATCCATGCAGAGCGACAACATAGTCCCGCCCCATCCGGGCATGCAGGATGCCCCGGCCCAGGCGCCGCTCCTCGCCCCCGAGTCGCTCAGCCCCTCGGCCGCGGAGGGCACGGCTGCCACCCCGGCCAGCGATGCAGCCCCCTCGCCAGAAGGTTCCCCCGCCCGACCAGAGCAAGGCACCGGTGCCGTACTGCCGGCGGGCTCTGGCGCCGTGGCGACCGACGCCGCGACCCCGGCACTCGAGGGACAGGTGGTGCCCCAGGGCGGCACCGCGATGCCAGGGGCTCCCTCAGCCGCGCCCGAGCAGGAGCTCCTGCTCCCGGCCACACCGGCGGCGGAGCCCGATCGGGTGCCGACCCAGCCGAGCGGCGCCGCCCCCACGGCGCAACCCCAGCCAGCCGGCCAGTGAGCGCCGGCGACGATCAGTAACGAGAGAGGCCACCCCGGGGTGGCCTCTCTCGTTGTCAGCGCCTCTGGCACCGCTTCGTCACTCTCGCGACTTGGCGGCCGAGGTCAGGGATCCCGACGACATCCCGGGGCCCTGGATCTCCTCCTCCACCCAGTGCAGCAACTGCTTGATGGCCCGCGACAACACCTGATTCTGGCGCACCACATACCCCAGGCTGGTGGCGGGGAAATCGGTCAACCGGGTCACAGGGGCGCTGAGCTTGAGCCGGGGATGGAGGGAGAAGTCCGGCACTATGGCCACCCCGAACCCCGCCTCGGCCCAGTCGAGCTGGGCGTCCACGCTGCCCACCTCCATGATGCGGCAGGGCGGCAGCCCCAGCAGCGGCAGGGAGGGGTCGATCAGCGCCCGGGTGCGGGTGTCATGGCCCAGCAAGATGAGGGTCGGCTCATCCAGGGGATCACTCTGCCCCGCCTTATGACGAGCCTGCCAGCGCGCCAGCCCGTGCCCCAGGGTGCACCAGGTCACCTGCTGCAGCTCGGTGTAGGAGAGTGGTTCGCTGCGCTTCTGCGCCATCACGAAGCCGAGATCCGCCCGTCCCGTCTTGACCAGCTCGGCCGCCTGATCCGAGGTGGTGTTGAACAGGGTGAGATCGATGCCCGGGAAGGCCTGCTTGAAGCGCTGGAACGGCTGGATCAGCAGCAGCCGCGAGAGGATATCGCTGGCGGCGATGGCCAGGGTGCCCTGGCTCAGCTGGTTGAGGGCATTGAGATCGGATTGGCACAGCTGCAGCTCGGCGATGGCGCGCTCGGCGCTTTGCAGCAGCCGCTCACCGGCCTGGGTGAGGCGAAACGGGCTGCGCTCTATCAGCTTGACCCGGGTGGCCTGCTCCAGGTTCTTGAGGTGCAGGCTGACATTGGGCTGGGTCATGTGCAGTTCGGTGGCGGTCTGGCCGAAGTGCTGCAGGCGGGCCAGGGTGACGAAGGTGTTTAACCAGTGAATATCCAACATGAGGTAACTCTCACCCACGGCTGGCGCGGGATGGCGCGTCATGGCGGGGGCTTTGCCGATAAATTGGCCACAATTATATGACTTCCTTATCAGAATTATAAAGATAATTAATTTTTCTAATCCACCCCAGGCTCCTAGGATGAACGCCTAACGTCTTAGGAGAAAGAGTCATGTCGTCTATCGTAGTCGTAGGTGCTAACTGGGGTGATGAAGGCAAGGGCCGCATCGTCGATTATCTGGCAGGTGAATCCGCCGCCAGCATCCGCTTCCAGGGCGGCAACAACGCCGGCCACACCGTGGTCAACGATCTCGGCACCTTCAAGCTGCACCAGCTGCCGAGCGGTGTCTTCAACCCGAATTGCCTGGTTGTCCTCGGCCCTGGCATGGTGATCAGCCCCGAGCCCCTGACCAAAGAGCTGGCCGAAGTGAAGGCCGCCGGCGTGACTCCGAAGCTCGCCATCTCCGATCGCGCCACCTTCTGCCTGCCGATCCACGCGCTGGAAGACACCCTGGAAGAAGTGCGTCTGGGTGACGGCGCCTACGGCTCCACCCGTCAGGGCATTGCCCCGGCTTACGGTGATCGGGTCATGAAAAAAGCGATCCTGGTGGGCTGGCTGAAACAGCCGGAAGTGCTGGTCGAGCGTATTCAATTCTTCCTCGACTGGAAACTGCCGCAGCTCAAGGCGCTCTACCCGAGCTTCGAGTTCAGCCAGACCGCCCAGGAAATGGCCGACTGGCTGCTGGAAGTGTCCGCGCCCTGGATCGACGCCGTCTGCAACGTCAGCGAGCCGCTCAAGGCCATCCAGGCCCAGAACGGCACCCTGCTGTTCGAAGCCCAGCTGGGCGCCGGCCGTGACCTGATCTACGGTGAGTACCCCTGGGTGACCTCCTCCCACGTCTCCGGCGCCTACGCCGGTATCGGTGGCGGCCTGCCGGCCCTGCGCCCCGAGCGCGTGATTGCCGTGGCCAAGGCGTTCAGTACCTCTGTGGGTACCGGCACCCTGATCACCGCCATGGAGAACCAGGAAGAGTTCCGCAAGTTCGCCAACGAGTTCGGCGCCACTACCGGCCGTCCCCGTGACATCGGCTACTTCGATGCGGTCGCCACCAAGCAGGGTCTGGAGATCCAGGCCGCCAACGAGATCGCCCTGACCAAGCTGGACTGCCTCTCCGGCATGCCGGATCTGAAGATCTGCGTGGCCTACGAAGGTGCCAACACCGAGAACCCGATCTGGCCGCAGACCGCCGGTCTGAAGCCGGTGTACGAGTCCATGGAAGCCTGGAGCGAAGACATCTCTCACATCCGCAAGTTCGAAGACCTGCCCAAGGCTGCCCAGCACTATGTGCTGCGCATCGAAGCCCTGCTGGGGGTGCCGGTGCCCATGGTTTCCGTCGGCCCGGGCCGTGAGCAGATGATCCTGCGCTAAGCCGCTCGCATCGCTGTCGACAAGGCAGATAAAAACCGGTCTCCATGAGGCCGGTTTTTTTATGGCTGCCGCCCGGCGAACGGGCAGGCCGCCCAGTACCCCCTGCTGCATGGCGCCCCTGTCCGCCTGCGCCATCTGCCCTCACCCAGCCGCCACAGTCGCTCACCCCGTTCCCCTCACCTGCGGCGACGACTCCCCTCCCGCTCAACCCCCGTTTCAGGCAGGAGTTCGGCTGCGCCTTATCCCCCTCTACACACCTGCCCGCCGGTTGTGGCCACACGATAAGTAAATAGTTACTAAAACACACATCTGTGTAACCTCTTGTAACCCGGTGATCCCGCTCACACTCCCTCGCCTGACCCTGTGATGAAGCGCCAAAAAGTGCCGGAAAATTGCTCTACAATGACAATCGCAAACGCTTTCACTAAAAAACAGATAAAAAAACACCTACCTCAACCTACAAATCAGTAATTGGAGCGAGACATGTTTCGTAAAAGTTTACTTTCCATCGCCCTGGGCGTCGCCCTGTTTGGACTGGCCGCCTGCAACGGCAATGACTCCAGCGCCCCGACCCCGCCCAGCCCGACCCTGGCGAGCCAGTACAAGAATGTGATCGATCGCAGCGGCACCCCGCTCCAGTTCCGAGACTTCGACAGCTACTCCAACCTCAAGTACAACCCGCTGCTCGATCTGGGGGCCTGGCACGGCTTCCTGCTGCCCGCCAGTGAAAACGAATGGGGCGGCTTCACCGGCCCCATGGTGATCGCCGAGGAGTACAGCCTGTTCTTCGCAAGCGAATTGGACAAGCTGACCCTGAGCGACGAGAGCGGCCGCCAGTACCCGCTCACCGCCGCCAGCAAGCACGAGATCTATGCCATCCCGGGGGCGCTGATCCAGCGCTACGAGTTCGACACTTTCAGCCTGGAGCTGGAGCTGCGCTACGGCGATGCCCGCACCGCGCTTATCCGCACGCGGCTGAGCAACCACACCGATGCGCCCCTCACCCTGAGCCTCGACTGGCAGGGTGAGTTGCTCAACCAGTGGGATGCCAAGAAGACCATCGCCGAGCAATACCCGAACTGGACCCGCACAATCAGCCAGAGCGAACAGGGGGTCGAGTTCCAGTTCGGCGAACTGCGCAGCACCTGGAACATCATGCAGAGCGGCAGCGCCAGCTATCGCATCGATCGCACCCTGGCCAGCCGCACCACCCTGGACGAGAAGGGGCTCGGCTACCGCAGCGAGGCCAGCCTCACCCTGGCCGCCAAGGGCAGCGAGGACGTCTACACCCTGCAGAGCTATGTCCACTCCAGCGATGAGGCGAGCCACTACCAGCAGAGCCGCCAGGCCCTGCTGGCCAATCCGGCCGACTACTTCGATGCCTCCATCCGCCGCTGGGAGGGCTACCTCGAGCGCGGCCTCTCCAACCAGGGCATCGCCGAGTCGGAGCGTCGCATCGCGGTCAAGGCGATGGAGACCCTCAACGGCAACTGGCGCTCCCCGGCCGGCGCCATACTGCACGACGGGGTGACCCCCTCCAACACCGCCCGCTGGTTCGACGGTGTCTGGGCCTGGGACAGCTGGAAGCACGCCTACGCCATGGCTCACTTCAACCCAGAGGTGGCCAAGAACAACGTGCGCGCCATGTATGACTATCAGGTCCAGCCGAACGATCCGGTGCGGCCGCAAGACGCGGGCATGGTGATCGACGCCGTCTTTTACAACAAGCTCTCCGATCGGGGCGGCGATGGCGGCAACTGGAACGAGCGCGACACCAAGCCGCCGCTCTCCGCCTGGGCCATCTGGGAGATCTACAGCGCGACCCAGGACAAGGCCTTCATCGCCGAGATGTATCCCAAGCTACAGGCCTATCACGACTGGTGGTACCGCGCGCGGGACAACAACCACAACGGCATCATCGAATACGGCGCCACCAAGCACGTCGAGCACAATGACGAGTTCGGCAACATCACCTTCAAGGTGCAGTACGCCAACGGCGTGCCCGCCGGGCTGGATCTCGCGAGCTGCACCAGCGAGGGAGATGGCTGGTACGCCTGCGCCGGCATGCCGCTCTATCAGCAGGTGCTGAGCGTCGGCGGTTACAGCGAGATGGACATAGGTGCCCAGCATGGCGCCGGCTGGGAGTCCGGCATGGACAACGCCGCCCGCTTCGGCTTCATCGAGCAAGACCAACTGCAGCGCTATGCCGACAAAACCTATGGCGGCGACCTCGCCAAGGCCCGCCAGGACTGGAACGTCGCCTTCTTCGAGAACCACGAAGACGACGGCAGCCTCATCGGCTTCTCCATCGATCAGGAATCGGTGGAGCTCAACGCCTTCCTCGCCAAGGAGAAGCGCATCCTGGCGGACATGGCCGAGCTGCTCGGCAAGGCGGACGAGGCGAGCCGCTACCGCGAGGGGGCAAGCCAGCTCGCCGGCTACATCAACGGCTGTCTGTTCGATGAGGCCTCCGGCTTCTATTACGATCGCCAGATCGCCCAAGGCGATGTGGCGGACGGCAACGGCTGCGTCGGCAAGCTGCTGACCGCCCGTGGCCGTGGGCCGGAAGGCTGGAGCCCGCTCTGGGCGGAGGTCGCCGACAAGGAGAAGGCCGCCAGGGTGCGCGAGGTGATGCTCAACGCCCAAGAGTTCAACACCAAGGTGCCGCTCGGCACGGCGGCGCTGACCAACCCGGCCTATGACCCCAACATCTACTGGCGCGGCCGGGTCTGGCTGGATCAGTTCTACTTCGGGGTGAAGGGGCTGGAGAACTACGGCTATCGCGACGATGCCCAGATGCTGGTCAACAAGCTGTTCAGCAACGCCGAAGGGCTGGCGGGCAGCGGCCCCATCCGCGAGAACTACAACCCGGAGACCGGCGCCATGCAGGGGGCCAGCAACTTCAGCTGGAGCTCGGCCCACCTCTATATGCTCTATCGCAACTTCCTGAAAACAGAGGGCTGATGCCCGACTGGCGGAAATGAGCCAACAAAAAGGCCTCCATGATGGAGGCCTTTTTTATCATGAGGGTTTGGCTTACTTGACCGTCACCCGGGCAAACTTGCGCTTGCCGACCTGATAGACGGCGGTGCCGGCACCGACCAGTGTCTTGCCATCGTCCAGCTTCTCGCCATCAACCTTGACCGCGCCCTGCTTGATCATGCGCAGCGCCTCCGAGGTGGTGGCCACCAGATCGGCGTCTTTGAGCAGGTTGGCGATGGGCAGGCCTTCCCCTTCCAATGCCAGCTCCACTTCCGGCATCTCGTCCGGGATGGCGTTCTTGGAGAAACGCTGAGTGAAGTCTTCGTGGGCCGCCTCGGCCGCCGCCTCATCGTGGTAGCGGGTGATGATCTCCTTGGCCAGCCAGATCTTCACGTCGCGCGGGTTCAGGGTGTTCGCGGCGATGCCGGCCTTGAAGCCTTCGATGTCCGCCAGCGGGCGGGAGGAGAGCAGCTCGTAGTAGTTCCACATCAGATCGTCGGTGATGGACATGATCTTGCCGAACATCTCCCCCGGGGCATCGTGCACGCCTATGTAGTTGGCGGCAGATTTGGACATCTTCTTGACGCCATCCAGGCCCACCAGCAGCGGCATCATCAGCACGCACTGGGCGGCCATGCCGGCATCTTTTTGCAGCTCGCGGCCCATCAGCAGGTTGAACTTCTGATCGGTACCGCCGAGCTCCACATCCGCCTTCAGCGCGACCGAGTCATAGCCTTGCAGCAGCGGGTAGAGGAATTCGTGAATGGCGATGGACTGGCCGCCGGTGTAGCGCTTCTTGAAGTCGTCGCGCTCCATCATGCGGGCCACGGTCTGCTTGGCCGCCAGCTTGATCATGCCGGTCGCGCCCAGCTCACCCAGCCAAGTGGAGTTGTACTCGATGCGGGTCTTGGCGGGATCTAAAATCTTGAACGCCTGCTCGGCATAGGTGAGGGCGTTGTGCTTGATCGCGTCTTCGGAGAGCGGCGGACGGGTGCTGTTCTTGCCGGACGGATCACCCACCATGGCGGTGAAGTCGCCGATCAGCAGGATGATCTCGTGGCCCAGGTCCTGGAAGGTCTTCAGCTTGTTGAGGATCACGGTGTGACCGAGGTGAATGTCGGGAGCCGTCGGGTCCATGCCCAGCTTGATGCGCAGCGGGCGTCCTTCCTTCAACTTGGCGACAAGTTCTTCTTCCACCAGAATTTCTTCCGCTCCGCGCTTGATCTCGGCTAGCGCCACCTCGAGCTGGGACATTTTTTGACTCTCCAATCACGATTCCACAGGGCCAAACATCTTACTGGAATGGCGGGCCAATTGGAAAGGCTGTAAAATCCGACCTTCTTTTCTGCTCAACTTCGTCCGCCTCAATGATTATTTGGAACGCCTTCAACTCTCTTCCCACCTGGCACCGCAAGATGGTGCTGATCCTGAGCATCATGGTGATGATGCTGGCGGCCTGGCCGAGCGAGCAGGCGGTGGCCACCCGGGTCAACGGTGACGAGCAACTCGCCGATGCCTCACCCCTCGATGAGGGTGAGGCACAGCCGCAGGCGCTGGCCGAGCGGCGTGCCAAGCCGAGCTACATCACCAAGCAGGTGAAGGTGCGCGCCGGTGACAACATGCAGGTCATCTTCCAGCGCCTCGGCCTCAGCGCCGGCGATCTCTACCTCATCGCCCAGCTCGATGCGACCAACCCCTTGCGCGCCCTGCAACCCGGTCAGGAGCTCACCTTCAAGCTCACCAGGAACGGCGATCTGCACAGCCTCTACTATCCCCACAGCCTGGAGCAGGCGCTCAAGGTCAGCCGCAAGGCCGAAGGTTTCGTCGCCAGAGCGGTCAAGCTGGAGCTCGACACCCGCGAGCAGGTCGCCAGGGGCGAGATCCGCTCCAGCTTCTGGGGGGCCGCCGTCGAGGCGGGCATGAACGAGGATCAGATCATGGACTTGGCCGCCATCTTCGGCTGGGACATCGACTTTGCCCAGGACTTGCAACCGGGGGACAGCTTCCGGGTGGTCTATCAGGAGAAATACCAGGACGACGAGCGGGTCGCCTCCGGCGATATCCTGGCAGCCGAGTTCGTCAACCAGGGCGCCGCCTATCGCGCCGTGCTGAACGAGGATGGCAACTACTACACGCCGGAAGGCAAGGCGATGCGCAAGAGCTTCCTGCGCGCGCCGGTCAACTTCAAATACATCAGCTCCAACTTCAATCCGCGCCGCCTGCACCCGGTCACCGGCAAGATCCGCCCCCACAACGGCATCGACTATGTGGCGCCGGTGGGCACCCCCATCATGGCGGCGGGCTCCGGCAGCGTGGTGGCGGCCGGTTACAACCAGTTCAACGGCAACTATGTGTTCATCAAGCATGCCGGCAACTATGTGACCAAGTACCTGCACCTCTCCAAACGCACCGTCAACAAGGGGCAGCGGGTGAAACAGGGACAGACCATCGGCAATCTGGGGGGCACAGGCCGGGTCACGGGCCCGCACCTGCACTATGAATTCGTGGTGGGCGGCGTGCACAAGAACCCGCGCACCCTCAGCCTGCCCCAGGCCGAGACACTCACCGGGCGGGAGCTGGCCAGCTTCAAGGCCCAGGCCATGCCCCAGCTGGCGAAACTCGGCAGCCCCGAGCTGCAGCTGGCCCAGAACAAGCGGGATAATGGCGGCAGCTGACGCGTTGGCAACCCATCCACCGCACGGGTTCGCACCCGGTGACGGCTTGAATGCAGAGAGATCATAAGGAGAGGCCATGAGTGAGCGCTATATCGGATTGATGTCAGGCACCAGCATGGATGGCATAGATGCCGTGCTGATCGCGCTCGACGGCGAGACGCTGCGGGTCGAGGCGGCGCTCTGCCACCCCTGGCCGGCTGAGACCGCCCGCGAGCTGCATGCCCTCTGCACCCCGGGCGACAACGAGATAGACCGCATGGGGGTGGCCGACAATCGGGTGGCGCGGGAATTTGCCGCCGCGACCCACGCCTTGCTGGCCAAGGCGGGGCTTGAGCCCGGGGAGATCCGCGCCATCGGCTCCCACGGCCAGACCATACGCCACCGCCCCCAGCTCGGCTTCACCCTGCAGATCGGCAACGCCGCCCTGCTGGCCGCCCTGACCGGCATCGACGTCATCGCCGACTTTCGCACCCTGGACATGGCCCTCGGCGGCCAGGGGGCGCCTCTGGTGCCCGCCTTCCATCAGGCTATCTTCGCCAGCCCCGGCGCCCTGCGGGTGGTGCTGAACCTCGGCGGCATCGCCAACATCTCCGTGTTGCCGGGTAATCCGGACGGCGACGGCAACGCTCAGGTATATGGCTTCGATACCGGCCCCGCCAACACCCTGCTCGACGGCTGGTATCGCCGCCATCACCCGCAAGGCGGCGACTACGATGCGAATGGCCGTTGGGCCGC
This sequence comes from Aeromonas sp. sif2416, assembly GCF_019218665.1. Taxonomy (NCBI): domain Bacteria; kingdom Pseudomonadati; phylum Pseudomonadota; class Gammaproteobacteria; order Aeromonadales; family Aeromonadaceae; genus Aeromonas; species Aeromonas sp. sif2416. The sequence continues at coordinate 381,441 of NZ_JAHUXC010000002.1, read as the reverse complement.
CAGCGGCCGGTTGCTCCCGGCGCTGCTGGCAAGGCTGCTGGCCCACCCCTACTTCGCCGCCCCCTGGCCCAAGAGCACGGGGCGGGAGATGTTTACCCTCGACTGGCTCGACGGCGAGCTGGCAGGCGCGGCCTACACCCCGGTGGATGTGCAGCGCACCCTGCAGGCGCTGAGCTGCCACAGCATCGCCCGCCAGCTGCCCGTGCTGGACGAGGCTCAGGGCCAGGCCGAGCTGTTTGTCTGCGGCGGCGGTGCCCATAACGGCCCGCTGCTGGCGGAACTCGCCGCCCTGCTACCCCGCTGGCGCCTGGCCAGCACCGCCGAGCTGGGGCTGGCCCCCGACTGGGTGGAGGGCGCCGCCTTCGCCTGGCTCGCGATGCGCTTCATCCAGCGTCAACCGGGCAACCTGCCTGCCGTCACCGGCGCCAGCCGCCCGGCGATCCTGGGCGCCCTCTATCCCGCCGGATAAGGGCGCTTGCCGGTCGGGAATCAGCCTCAGGTGCTAACGCTTGAGGCTGATTCAGGGCACAGATTCAAGCCTCCCTCCTCTCGTGCACCTGCCTGCGTCTGACGATGGTCAGGCGGGCACAGGACCATCTCGCGGCCCTTCACGCCACTCTTCAAATCACTCCTCACAGTACGGCTGCAATTTCATGGCATATATTTCTGACGCTTTGGCAAGCAAGAACTGATCAGGATCCGTGCACAAGGCGCCATTCACAGGGTGCCGTAATGAATCACTCATGCAGATATATTGAATTATATTCCCGCCACATCTTTATTAACTCATCCATTAGCTTCAGCTAGCATATTTTAAAGCGCCGAGATAGATCCCTTAAAATCCTAAAAGCGCATATCCATGCACAATAAATTTGATTAACTGCAAGATGGTGCATGTTATTAACGCTTTATTCACAGTATTGGCCAGCCCTCACAAAGGTAAGAACCCTTAACCCGCGGACTTGCCCACGGTAAAAGAGCGGAGCCTTTCACGCTAAGAGCCTATGCAGCATGAATTGAATAGCAGAAAAGCGATATTTCAGTCCATTGAGCCATCTCATATAAATGAGATCCCGGTTTGCATCCCACCGGAATCCACTCATAGAATCGCTGTGTCTGAAATAATCAACCCAATCTCTGCCTCCCTTATCCAATCCCTCTTGCGAGTGGCTTGAAAATAATAATCGGGAAGCTGGATCCCGCTCCCTGCGGCATACCCAATGCCCAGAACCCGAAGCGACGACTTTGTCGCTACCAGGGTCAGCGAGGAGCGCGATCAGAGAGGGGCAAACTGTACTTTGCATTAACGAGGAGTATCGATATGAGTGGCACTATCATCAAGGCTGCAAGAAATACTGAACAGGCCCCCCAGCATTTAGGCCCATATACTCAAACTGTGGCTTTCTCCCATTACAATAATATTTCCGCCCAACTACCTGTCGATCCCAAAACAGGCAAAATGATCGCAGGCGATGTCAAGGTGCAGGCCAAACAGTGCCTGAATAACATCAAGGCCATCGTCGAAAGCATCGGCCATGTGATGGACGATGTGGTGAAAGTCACCATCTTCCTGCAAGACATGGCGGATCTGGAGGCGGTCAACGCGGTTTATCGCGAATTCTTCCCGCACTATGTGCCGACCCGCACCACCCTGGCGGTGGCCGCCCTGCCGATGGATGCCCAGGTCCAAATCGAAGCCATCATCTCCAATGGCGAAGGCACCTTCCCGCAGGCACCCTGCGCCCTCATCAAGCTGGCCCGCAATAGCGACAAAGCGCCGCAAGACCCACTCTCGACCCATACCGTCGCCTTCTCTCACTACAACAATATCGGCGCGCAACTGCCGATCGAGGCGGCATCGGGCAAGTTGGTCGCCGGTGGCATCCAGGAGCAGGCGGCTCAGTGCCTGAAAAATATCAAGGCCATCCTGGAAAGCATCGATGTGCCGTTTGACGACATCGTCAAGGTGAATGTCTACCTGAAAAACCTCGCCGATATGGACGCCGTCAACGCCGTCTATACCACCTTCTTCCCGGACTCGGCCATCGCCCGCGCCGTCGCCTATGTGCCGGCCCGCTCCGTGATTTGCGCCTCTGCCCTGCCCATGGATGCCCTGGTGCAGATGGATGCGGTGATCTCCCACGGTGACGGCACGCCGCCGCAACTGGTGGAAGACAGACACAATCTGGTGATCCGGGCCCGCAATACGGACAAGGCACCTAAGAGTCCGCTGCATTCACAGACCGTCGCCTTCTCCCACTACAACCATATTGCCGGCCAACTGCCACTGGATGTTGCCACCGGCAAGATCCTGGCCGGTTGTGTCAAGGAGCAGACCGCTCAGTGCCTCAGCAATATCAAGGCGATTGTGGAGAGCATCAGCCATGTGATGGACGATATCGTCAAGATCAATATCCAGCTGAAACACATCGAGGATATGGAAGCGGTCAACGCCATCTATACCCAATACTTCCCAGACTATCTGCCAGCCCGCACCGTCATTGGCGTTAGCGAACTGCCCGCCGGTGCCCTGGTGCAGATCGATGCCGTAGTCTCCAATGCGGAAAGCACCCCGCCGCAGGCATAAGGTATTGTTCTAACGAAAAAAGACACCGGCTGAGGCCGGTGTCTTTTTATGCCTGAAATATCAGAGGATCTGATCCGAACATGGGATCCCACTTAAGCCAGTGCCGCCCCGGGGCGGCACTGGTTCACGGCTTGCTGGCGGGCGGCCAGCTCGCCCGGTGTCCATACCCTATGACGGCCTGGTCAGCCGCTGGTTGAACAGCTTGAAGGTGGCTCTGGATCAGATCATGCTCGATGAGGTAAATGCACAGCATCTCTATGGTGCCGGCCCCCTCCGGGAAGTTGCGCCTGACCCGCTCGTGGTCGATAACGACATTATCGTCGCTGTGGCGGGACAGCAGCTCGGCATAGAGATCCGGCTCCATGAAGCGCGAGGCGATATTGGCCCTCATATGGGCTTTATCCCGTGCGATGAATTCCCCCTCGATGGAATACTGGGCCGCCCCCTCTGAATAGGTCGCCAGCCAGGCTGCCATATCCTTCCTGTTATGGGCATCCAGCTGCCTCTGAACTATCTGCCTCTGAACTATCGCTTCGCAAGCATTCATCTTTCCAATCCATTAGAAATCCGTGAGCGGAATACTATACAGCCTGCTGTTTCGCGGGCACCCTTCGTCAGCTTATAGTGCGTTTAAGCTCAATTTTCCGCTCTTTAAACACCGCATAATCGCTGGACGATCGACTCTTGGCGGCGGTAATCCATTGCACCCCGGTTTCATCCCCATGCTTGAACTCCAGTCTGAACTCATATTTGGCGCTCGCAGCCAGCGCCATGATGGCGCCCACCACAAACCCCATCGCGGGGAGCAGCAGGGTAACGCCCTTCCCCTGCTCTTCCGTCGGTATAAAGACAAACAAAATGCTCGATGTGAGCACCCCAAGCAGAACCATATTCAGCAAGTGATTTTTCCAGCTGAGCACTCTCACTTGCACATCAGCAATTTTATCCAGCTCATAGCTGTCGGCATTCACCTGCAATTTTCCAGTCGATGGTTGAATGGAGATAGAACAAGGCATTGGCACCCTCCGTTGTATTAATAATCTTATTTATCACCTGATATTTTTATAATTAGCATGCCCTGCATCGACACCGGCCGGCACAGGGAGGCGCCATCGCCGAATGACCGCCAGGCAGGCAGCTACTATCCAGACGAGTCGCAGACTGGGTATGGTACCGGATGACACCAAATAGCAAAGCTAATTGAAGAGAAAAAGCGAGGCGGCGCAACTTATTATCCTGGGGAGCCCTGACTCGAGGCTCGCTCGTCGGTTCCCCCTTGCCAACCAATCAACGCCGCCCATCAAAAAGCGCCTCCCGGGGGAGGCGCCTTGCAATGCAGGATCATCAGGAGTGGCCGGGCTCTGCCGCCTAGAACGCACTCCTGAACAGCCGGATGACCTGGCGCCGCACCGGGGCACAGAGCGGGGGCTTGGGCGGCACCAGGTTGATCTGGCCACGGCCGGTGCGGGTCTCGCCGCGCAACAGGATCTGGATGTAGTGAGGATCCTGTCGATGGATGAACCGGGACGCCTGATAAGCCCAAGGCTTGGGGATCCCCCAGAGGGTGCTGGCGAGGGCCCCGACGATGCAGAAGAAGGCGGGCTCCCGCAGCCCCATCCTCACCCCGTTTTCCAGCGCCTCCTTGAACGAGTGGGAGTGGGCGATGCAGGTCATGACATTGACCATGAAGGCCACATAGTCATCATGACCTCCGGCTCCGACTCTGGCCCTCAACTCGGCCTCTGGCCGATAGCCAAACTGGTGGCCGATGTTTTCCAGCACCGCATTGCGCTGGCGAATGACCCTGGCATAGAACATCAGCATCGCGGTGCAGTCGAGCACCTGGCAGAGCACATCATGGTGAGGGTGTGTCTTGCTGGGGCGAGGCGCCGTCAACAGCGCCATCTCCTCCGAGATGGCGAGCAGGCCGATCGGCACCGCCGTGCTTATAAACGAGAGATCCACCGACAGCTCAAGATCCTGGTCGCTCTCCAGTTGGGCGATGACGACATGCTCGGCAAACAGACGGCGCTGCCGGTCGATGAGCGCGCCATAGACCAGGTCTCTGAACTTCTTCTGCGGATAGGGGGTATCGAGCAGGGTCTCCATCGTCATGATGGCGGCCGAGACCCGGCCACGCAGCTGGTAATCGGGAGGGGGCGGGAAATGCTTCCCCAGCCGGGGAGGAGGCCGGAGTGAACCGGATCGACAATACATATCACCCAATACAAAACCCAACATAGTTCCTCCGCTTTCAGATAGTGATGATCACCCTGCGATCGCCGATCGTTACCTCCAGAAGAACATCAAACGGTATGCACTTATTGTCCTCATGACATCAAACCGCCGGTCTCCCTGGCAACACCACCATCATAGAAGGAATCATTTATTTTAACCGCACGCCACCTCCCACTTACGACATTAAAAACATATTTAATAATAATTATTACCATCGAAACAAACTGAATATTCAGACTATTTTAATATTGGCTCAAGCCACGTATCACTGTGTTTTTTTCGGTTATACAAAAAGCCCATCCCCACCAACATAATAATGAACAAGGGATGAATAAATAAGGCAATCAGAGAACAGAGCAATACCACCTTCCAAGTGACATTTCGCTTTTTCTGGGCAAGGAGTTGTTGCGTTTGCTCTGCGGCCCTGGCGCGCTGATTCAAACCAGTCAACTCATCCCACTCATGGTCCCCGTTGGCATGACGTTTTGCCAAGGTTGCAACCCTGCCCCGAAAGTTGTGAATGGTGAAGCGATGTGTGCCCCGGCCAGTGCCAGCCTCGGCACCTGTCGTCTTGTAATACTCCAGCTTGAGCAACGCATTGGCGCCCAATCCCCGAGCATGTTCAATAGCCTGTCGCCTGGCCTCATTCGGTGACTCTCTGGAGGCACCATGTACGATCCAGTCACCCAGATCGACAATGTCCCAACCCCTCACGCTCTCCGAGCCCGAGGTCATAAATTCATCCGGGGTGATATAACCCGGGGCCTCAGTAGGATGAAGCAATGAGCAGTGGGTCGCCTTATATCCCTTGGGCGTCGCCTGCTGTTCGAATGTGACCATGGCCTCTTCCGCCAGCAGGGCTATTTGTGCGTCATTCTTGAAGCTGCTGTCATGAAAGAAATAATCTTTGCCATCCTTACCCTTGATAAAGCCATAGCGCTTTTCTGGCAAATAACTGGTTATTGTTCCCTGCATTAATGTGTGACCACCGCTGCAATTAAATAAGAGAATAACGTTCCAGACCGCACATCCTGGGCAACTGCTCGGCAGCCACGTCAATGACGAGATCGGAACACAGGACCTCATAGTGCATGAAAGAACCGGGATAGTCAGCCGTGGCAAAGGTGTCACTGGCCACAAAATCCAGAAAGGGCGAGCAGAGGATCGTTTCCCAAATCTGCCATTCGGCCATCACAAGGAACAGACTGCCCAGTGCCTCGGTCATATCAAGGCGATTGTGGAGAGCATCGGCCATGTGATGGACGATATCGTCAAGGTCAATATTCAGGTGAAGAACATCGAGGGTCTGGAGGCGGTCAACGCCATCTATACCCAATACTTCCCGGACTATCTGCCAGCCCGCACCGTGATTGGTGTCGCCGAGCTGCCCGCCGGCGCCCTGGTGCAGATGGATGCCGTGATGTCCAATGCGGAAAGTACCCAGCCTCTGGTTTAAAGCATTGCTCTAGTAATAAAAATACACCGGCTTAGGCCGGTGTATTTTTACACAACATAAAGAAGCTTTATTTGAAACAATTATTTTTGAATGTTTAACATGGTATTACATTAAATTTAGTTTCGTGCACGTCAAACCATGATTATTTAATAAGAGAGAAGTGTGGGAATGAGAATTCTGTTTCATCCTATAATTCACTGCTCCTAATCATCAGACGCCCCTTCGACTATAGGGCCATTTAGTTTAACGCCATTTGTACGAATAAAATCATCTCTATATGCAGGGTCCAAAATTTTCACTGCCTCCTCAAATTTGAGTGGCATATGGCCTTCAAATAAATACAACAAAGAGGGGTAAACCGACTCTCTAGCTCGCCTGACAATATATTTAACACCATCAGCGGTAATATCTAGTTCTGCGCCAATTTCATGGCGTTTCCCCTTAAATTTATTATCTATAGCTAGAACCGCCATAAGATGCTCGGGGTCTTTTTTCCGTTTTCTGTTTTGCCTGCCCCATGGCTTTCCATCTTTCAGGTGTTCCGTGATTCCAGCTACCAATAGCTCAGCCATTCCAGGCAATAACGGGCGGTCCGTTTGAAGGAAGTAGCGCGTTAAGGCGAGACTTACCTTTAAGGAGTGTTCATCGAAAAATTCGTGACCGAAAAAAGCATCAATCAGAGCATCTTTTGGTGATAGAACCCTAGTCGTACCGTCCTTATCGGTACATCTGGTCATCTTGGCGCCATCAGGCCAATCGTCTCTAGTCATGCCCTCCGCAAGCTGTTCTAGGTCAAAGCTAAACCCATTTACCGAAAAAAAAGGATCCGGTGACATGCATTTTTTGCTCATGATGACTCCTTTTGGTTTTTGTCATTTCTCAGTGGTGCTTTATCAAGTCGAGTAGACTTTACCAAATCTGTAAATCGTATTCGGGTAGTTTCTGGAAAATGGCAAACTATTTTGTTTTTCACCGCTCAACATTCATAAGACAATTTATTTCCTTCAAGAAATGGAACTCAATTTTTATGGGAGTCAATATTCCGTATCCTGCAATGTACAGTTTCCTCAGTAAAAACCATCCATGAAAAAGCGCCTCCCAAGGGAGGCGCTTTTCAGCTCAATACAAAGCAATCAGCGATTACAGGGACTCTGCGATCGCAACCACGTTTTCCACGGTAAAGCCGAATTCCTTGAACAGCAGCTCGGCCGGCGCGGACTCACCGAAGGTGCGCATACCGATGATCTTGCCGCCGAAGCCCACGTACTTGTACCAGTAGTCGGCGATACCCGCTTCGATGGCGACACGCTTGGTGACAGACATCGGCAGGACGGACTCTTTGTACTCGGCAGACTGGGCGTCGAACACGTCGGTGGCCGGCAGGGAGACCACGCGCACGGCACGGCCCTTGGCGGTCAGCTGCTCGTAGGCGGCTACGGCCAGCTCCACTTCGGAACCGGTGGCGATCAGGATCAGCTCCGGCGTGCCGGCGCAATCCTTCAGCACATAGCCACCCTTGGCCACATCGGCCAGCTGCTGGGCGCTGCGGTCCATCTGGGGCAGGTTCTGACGAGAGAAGATCAGCGCAGTCGGGCCGTCCATACGCTCGATGGCGTGCTTCCAGGCGATGGCGGATTCCACCTGGTCACAGGGGCGCCAGGTGCTCATGTTCGGGGTCAGACGCAGAGAGGCGATCTGCTCCACCGGCTGGTGAGTCGGGCCATCTTCACCCAGACCGATGGAGTCGTGGGTGTAGACGAAGATGGCGCGCTGCTTCATCAGGGCGGCCATGCGCAGGGCGTTGCGGGCGTACTCCATGAACATCAGGAAGGTGGCGCCGTAGGGGATGAAACCCCCGTGCAGGGCGATGCCGTTCATGATGGCGGACATGGCGAACTCACGCACACCGTAGTGGATGTAGTTGCCGGAGGCATCTTCGTTGGTCAGGGATTTGGAGCCGGACCACATGGTCAGGTTGGACGGGGCCAGATCCGCAGAGCCACCCATGAACTCGGGCAGCAGCTTGCCGAAGGCTTCCAGGGAATTCTGGGAGGCTTTACGGGTCGCGATCTTGGCCGGGTTGGCCTGCAGGGTCTCGATGATCTTGGCAGATTCGGCGGCCCAGTTGGCCGGCAGCTCACCGACGGTGCGGCGCTTGAATTCGGCGGCCAGGGTCGGGTGCGCGGCTTCATAGGCGGCAAACTTGGCAGCCCAGTCGGATTCGAGCTTGGTGCCCTTCTCCTGGGCATTCCACTCGGCAGCGATCTCGGACGGAATGACGAACGGCGCGTGATCCCATTTCAGGAAGGCACGGGCGGCGGCGATCTCGTCGTTGCCCAGCGGTGAGCCGTGGCAATCGTGGGAGCCGGACTTGTTCGGTGAACCGTAGCCGATGATGGTACGGCAGCAGATCAGGGTCGGCTTGCCGGTCTCGGCCTTGGCGGCTTCGATGGCGGCGTTGATGGCTTCCGGGCTGTGACCGTCGACGGCCGGGATGACGTGCCAGCCGTAGGCTTCGAAACGCTTGGGGGTGTCGTCGGTGAACCAGCCTTCCACGTGACCGTCGATGGAGATGCCGTTGTCATCCCAGAACGCAATCAATTTACCCAGTTGCAGGGTACCGGCCAGGGAGCAAGCCTCGTGGGAGATGCCTTCCATCAGGCAGCCGTCGCCCATGAAGGCGTAGGTGTAATGGTCAACGATGTCGTGACCCGGCTGGTTGAACTGCTCGGCCATGGCCTTCTCGGCGATCGCCATGCCCACGGCATTGGTGATGCCCTGACCCAGCGGGCCAGTGGTGGTCTCGATGCCGGGGGCATAACCGTACTCCGGGTGACCCGGGGTGCGAGAGTGCAGCTGGCGGAAGTTTTTCAGGTCATCGATGGAGAGGTCGTAACCGGAGAGGTGCAGCAGGGAGTAGAGCAGCATGGAGCCGTGGCCGTTGGACAGCACGAAACGGTCGCGGTCGGCCCACTTGGGGTTGTTCGGGTTGTGCTTGAGGTGGCCACGCCACAGCACTTCGGCGATATCTGCCATTCCCATGGGGGCGCCCGGGTGACCGGAGTTGGCTTTTTGAACGGCATCCATACTCAATGCGCGAATGGCATTGGCAAGCTCTTTACGAGAAGGCATCTGTATCTCCTGCGATTGCTTCATTTGATGGCCAAGATTAAGGCGCGTTATTGTCCCAGCAGGGCGGGCGCGGTGCAAATATTATCTGGGCGAATAAAGCGGCTTTGGGAGCACAATCGCTTTTCTTGCCCCGGCAAACGATTGACTCAGGCCCCCCTTCTACCCCAAACGGGGTGATTCAGCCGCCGGCCTTGGCCCGGGCGGGTCCAAACCAAAATAGTGCTGGCAATCACCCATTGGCCTAATTAAAATAGACGTCCAGATGTAGATACCTCTACAGTCATCCTGTCATTTTCCGGTTATGGCCAAGGCGATAACCCCATACGAATTGAGAACCAATCATGGCAAAGCTGTTTACTTCCGAGTCGGTCTCCGAAGGCCATCCCGATAAAATCGCCGACCAGATCTCCGATGCGGTGCTGGACGCCATCCTGGTGCAAGACACCAAGGCTCGCGTCGCCTGCGAGACCCTGGTCAAGACCGGCATGGTGATGGTAGCCGGCGAAGTGACCACCTCTGCCTGGGTCGACATCGAGCAGATCGTGCGCGACACCGTGCGCGAGATCGGTTACACCCACTCCGACATGGGCTTCGATGCCGACTCCTGCGCCGTGCTGAACGCCATCGGCAAGCAGTCCCCCGACATCAACCAGGGCGTCGACCGTACCGATCCGTACGAGCAGGGCGCCGGTGACCAGGGCCTGATGTTCGGCTACGCCACCAACGAGACCGAGGTGCTGATGCCGGCACCCATCACCTACTCCCATCTGCTGGTCAAACGCCAGGCCGAAGTGCGCAAGAACGGCACCCTGCCGTGGCTGCGTCCGGATGCCAAGAGCCAGCTGACCTTCGCCTACGACAACGAAGGCAAGATCCTGGGTGTGGATGCGGTGGTGCTCTCCACCCAGCATTGCGACTCCATCAGTCACAAGGATCTGGTGGAAGCGGTGCGCGAGGAGATCATCAAGCCGGTGCTGCCGACCGAGTGGATCACCAAGGACACCAAGTACTTCATCAACCCGACCGGCCGTTTCGTCATCGGCGGCCCCATGGGTGACTGCGGTCTGACCGGTCGCAAGATCATCGTCGACACCTACGGCGGCATGGCCCGTCACGGTGGTGGCGCCTTCTCCGGCAAGGATCCGTCCAAGGTGGATCGCTCCGCCGCCTACGCCGCCCGCTACGTGGCCAAGAACATCGTTGCCGCCGGTCTGGCGGATCGCTGTGAAATTCAGATCTCCTACGCCATCGGCGTGGCCGAGCCGACCTCCATCAGCGTCGAGACCTTCGGCACCGGCAAGGTCGCCGAGGAGCTGCTGGTCAAGCTGGTACGCGAGCACTTTGAGCTGCGCCCCTACGGCCTCATCGAGATGCTGGATCTCAAGCGTCCCATCTACCAGGCTACCGCCGCCTACGGCCACTTCGGTCGCGACGAGTTCCCCTGGGAGAAGACCGACAAGGCTGCCCTGCTGCGCGACGTCGCCGGTCTGTAAGACCTCTGTTCTCAACAGCGCGGTGATAAGCACCTTGTGACAAGAGGGGAGCCTGGCTCCCCTCTTGCTTGTCTGCCATTTGTTCGGCCCTCAACAGGACTGCCCATGTCTTCCCTCCCCCACCCGGACGCCCAGCTCAGCGCGCGAGTCGAAGCCTGCTTCGTGCAGGCCGAGGCTCGCCTCGGTCGCAGCTTCCCACGCCCGCGCATCCATCTGAACATGCGCGGCCGGGCGGCGGGCTCAGCACGGCTGCAGACCTGGGAGCTGCGCTTCAATCCCGCGCTCTATCAGGCCAATACAGCCGCCTTCCTGACCGAGGTGGTGCCCCACGAGGTGGCCCATCTGCTGGTCCACGCGCTCTGGGGCGAGGGCCGCGGCAAGTCGCGAGTGCTGCCCCACGGCAGGCAGTGGCAGTCGGTGATGCGGGAGGTGTTCAACCTCGAACCCAGAACCACCCACAGCTTCGATCTCGCCGTGCTGGGCCAGCGCACCCATGCCTACGCCTGCGCGTGCCAGCAGCATCGGCTCTCCGTCCGCCGCCACAACAAGGTGCTGCGCGGCGAGGCCCGCTACCACTGCCGCCGCTGCCGCCAGCCATTGGTTCCCCTGAGGGAGCCGGTGACGGACTGAGCCAGCCTGTGTCGCGCCCCTGTGTTAGGGTGCGCACTTCTTCAATCAACCGTTTCATTGCCAAGGATCTTCATGTTTCGCCCTCTGCTCTCTCTCAGCCTCGGCCTGCTCATCAGTCTGCCGTTTTTCAGCTCGCCACTGCAGGCCCAGACCTTTCGCGCCGCCAAGCAGGATCTGAACACCCTCTACCAGAGCCACCCCACCACCTTCTACTGCGGCTGCAACATCAAGTTCAGCGGCAAGAAGATGGCGCCCGACTGGGAGAGCTGCGGCTACCTGCCGCGCAAGCAGGCCTCTCGCGCCGCCCGCATCGAGTGGGAGCACGTGGTACCCGCCTGGGAGTTCGGCCACCAGCTGCAGTGCTGGCAAGAGGGGGGGCGCAAGAACTGCGGCAAGAGCGATGAGTTCAACCAGATGGAGGGGGACATGCACAACCTCTTCCCCGCCATCGGCGAGGTGAACGGCGATCGCGCCAACTACCGTTTCTCCGACTGGAACGGCAAGCCGGATCAGTACGGCAAATGCCAGATGCTGGTGGATTTCAAGACCCGCCAGGTGCAGCCTCCCAAGGGGCCGGTGCGCGGCCAGATCGCCCGCGCCTACCTCTATATGGGCCAGCAGTATGGGCTGCGCCTCGCCGCGCAACAGCGTAAGCTGTTCGAAGCCTGGGACAGGCAGTACCCGGCCGACCGCTGGGAGTGCGAACGCAACCGTCGCATCGGCAAGCTGCAGGGCAATACCAACCCCTTCATTGAAAAGCAGTGCCAGTAACCCAATCTACCGGAGAGAGGGAAAACTTCCCTCTCCTTGAGCAAGCCAAGAGACTGTGATCAGCCATGCGCATTCCACGTATCTATGAACCGGCCGCCCTGCAGGTAGGCCAGTCCCTCGCCCTGTCGGAAGACGGTGCCAACCATATCGGCCGGGTGCTGCGCATGCAGCCGGGCCAGCCGCTCGAGCTGTTCAACGGCGACGGCAATCAATACGCCGCCACCATAGCCCTGGTCGGCAAGAAGTCGGTGGAGGTCAGCATCGATGGCTGTGAGGCACAATCGGTGGAATCCCCCTTCGCCATCCACCTGGGTCAGGTGATCAGCCGGGGCGATAAGATGGACTTCACCATCCAAAAATCCGTGGAGCTCGGCGTCACCTGCATCACCCCGCTGTTTTCCGAACGCTGTGGCGTCAAGCTGCCGGCCGATCGGCTGGAGAAGAAGCGTGAACAGTGGCAGAAGGTGGTGATCAGCGCCTGCGAACAGTGTGGCCGCAATGTGGTGCCAGAAGTGCGTATGCCGATGGAGCTGGATGCCTGGCTGGCGGAAGAGACCCGGGAGCTCAAGCTCAACCTGCACCCGCGCGCCTCCTACAGCATCAGCACCCTGCCGGTGCCCGAGCATGGCGTGCGCCTGCTGATAGGCCCGGAAGGCGGCTTGTCCAGCGACGAGATCGCCCGTACTGTGCAGGAAGATTTCAAAGAGATGCTGCTGGGACCGCGGGTGCTGCGCACCGAAACCGCCGCCCTGACCGCCATTACCGCGCTGCAGTGCCGGTTTGGCGATCTCGCCTGAAACCAGTCCAATGTCTTACTGCGGGTCGTGATCAAGGCTCATGCGCTGCTCGCTTGTTTGTAACCAGGAGATATCACGTATATCTATACGCTCCGGTTCCTGCGCTGCTCTTTACCTTGCTGACGACCTCTCGTGACAGACCTTGAACAAGTTTTAAGAATCTCACTCGCAATCGAGCTACCAGAAGGATATTCGGATGACCATTAAACTCGGCATAGTGATGGACCCCATCTCGGCCATCAATATCAAGAAAGACTCCAGTTTCGCCATGCTGCTGGAAGCCCAGCGCCGTGGCTACGAGCTGTTCTATCTGGAGATGGCAGATCTCTACATGGAGGCGGGCCGCGCCTTTGGCACCATGCGTCCCCTCACGGTGGAGCAGAACCCGGCTAAGTGGTACGAGCTGGGTGAGGTGGTCGATCAGCCCCTCTCCAGCCTGGACGTGATCCTGATGCGCAAGGATCCGCCCTTTGACACCGAATTCATCTATGCCACCTACATGCTGGAGCGGGCCGAGGATGAGGGCACCCTCATCGTCAACAAGCCCCAGAGCCTGCGCGACGCCAACGAGAAGCTCTACACCGCCTGGTTTGCCGAGCACACCCCGACCACCCTCGTCACCCGTCGTGCCGACAAGCTGCGGGCCTTCCACGCCGAGCACAAGGACGTGATCCTCAAGCCCCTTGACGGCATGGGCGGCGCCTCCATCTTCCGCATGAAGGAAGACGACGCCAACGTCGGGGTGATCATCGAGACTCTTACAGAACATGGGAGTCAGTACTGCATGGCGCAGACCTATCTGCCCGCCATCAAGCAGGGTGACAAGCGGGTGCTGGTGGTGGACGGTGAACCGGTGCCTTACTGCCTGGCCCGCATCCCGGCCCAGGGCGAGACCCGTGGCAACCTGGCGGCCGGTGGCCGCGGTGAGGCGCGCCCCTTGAGCGAGGCGGACTGGGCCATCGCCCGTGCGGTCGGCCCCACCCTCAAGGCCAAGGGCCTCATCTTCGTCGGGCTCGACATCATCGGCGATCGGCTGACCGAGATTAACGTCACCAGCCCGACCTGCATCCGCGAGATCGAGGCCGCCTTCGACGTCTCCATCACCGGCATGCTGATGGACGCCATCGAACGCCGTCTGGCCAAGTGATGCCACCCAGGGGCCCTCGCGGCCCCTGTTCAATCTTTTGCGCGCCGGCGCCCAACTTCACGCCCTAGGCGCGAAAAAGCGGTTTTGCCGGACGCCCCCAACTGCCATAATCATCCCAAACACCTTTGCACTATTTGGCCACTATGCAAACACTGCAAAACCATTTTCTGCTCGCCATGCCGAGCCTCTCTGACGCCTACTTCGAACGCTCCCTGGTCTATCTGTGCGAGCACAGCAGCGAGGGCGCCATGGGGCTGGTGGTCAACATTCCGGTCGACATGGCGCTGGATACCATGCTGACCAAGCTCAAGCTGACCCCGCCCGCCAGCCCGGAAATGAAGCAGCCCGTGCTGCAAGGAGGTCCGGTCCATGCGGATCGCGGCTTCGTGCTGCACAGCTTCCGGCCGGGCTTCAGCTCCACCCTGCAGGTGAGCGACGAGATGATGGTTACCACCTCCAAGGACATCCTCGAGACCCTCGGCACCGAGCAGGCCCCGGATCACTGGCTGGTCGCCCTCGGCTACGCCGGCTGGAGCGCGGGACAGCTCGAGCAGGAGCTGGTGGACGGCTCCTGGCTGGTGATCCCGCCCAACCCCAAGCTGGTGTTCGACACCCCCATTCATCAGCGCTGGCAACAGGCCGCAGCCAGCATTGGAGTCAATCCCCTGCATCTGTCCAGTCAGGTGGGGCATAGCTAATTTCTTGCCAAGCGGGCCCCAGAGGCCCCTTTTCATTTACCCAGTATTGAGGAACTCCATGTCATCACGCAGCATCATGGGCTTTGACTACGGCACCAAGAGTATCGGCGTCGCCATCGGCCAGGAGCTCACGGGCACGGCCCAACCCCTTCGTTCCCTCAAGGCCAACGACGGTATTCCCAACTGGGACGAGATCGAGAAAGTGATCAAGGAGTGGCAACCGGATCTGCTGGTCGTCGGCCTGCCGTTGAACATGGATGGCACCGATCAGGAGATCACGGTGCGGGCCCGCAAGTTCGGCAACCGCCTGCATGGCCGCTTCGGCAAACCGGTGGAGTTCAAGGATGAGCGGCTCACCACCACAGACGCCCGTGCCCGGCTGTTCGAACGCGGCGGCTACAAGGCCCTCGACAAGGGCAGCGTGGATGGCGTCTCCGCCCAGCTGATCGTCGAAGCCTGGATGGAAGAGCAGTACTGAGGGGGGCTGCCCCCCTCTCTGTCGGATAGGAATCAAAAGCGCCGGGGCCCATCCCCGGCGCTTTTTTTATTACAGATCCAGCTGCTGCAAGATGGTATAGGCCGCCTCGACCCGCGCCGCATTGGGGTAGTTCCGATTGGCCAGCATGACGATGCCTATCCCCCTGGCGGGCACGAAGGCCACATAGGCACCGAAGCCATTGGTCGAGCCGGTCTTGTTATAGAGCCGCTGTTCGCCCATCACCCTTGGCGTCGCAAACCCCGTGACCGGATTGGTCTCGAGGCTGATCGCCGGTGAGTTGCCCGTCAACAGCGCCTGCCCGGTGACGGGATAGGCATAGCTCTCCCACCCCAGCCCCTGAGTCATCTCACCCACCGCATAGAAGCCGGTGTGGGTCATGGCTATCGCCTTTTGCAGCGCCTCATCACCATCAAATGCCAGGTTGGCGCCGACAAACTTCAGCAGATCCGCCGAGCTGGTCTTGATGCCATAGGCCTCGTCCGCCAGCACCCCGGGATTGACCCTGATGGGCTTGTCTTCCTTGGCGTAGCCATAGGCATAGTCCGCCATGGCGGTGTCGGGCACCCTGAGATAGCTGTGGTGCAGGCCGAGCCCGGGCAGCAAGGTCCCCGTCATCAGCTGCTCGAAGGGCTGCCCCAGGCTGCTCGCCGCGAGATGGCCGAACAGCCCTATGCTGGGGTTGGAGTACTGACGATGGGTGCCCGCCGGGTAGGCTGGCGTCCACTGGCGGTAGTAAGCCTGCATCTTGTCGGCCGAATCCACCTCGTCGGGGAATTGCAGCGGCAGGCCACCCGCGCTGTAGGTGGCCAGCTCGGCCATAGTGATGCCGTCGAAGGCAGAGCCCTTGAGCCAGGGGGCGTGCTGGCTCACCTTGTCATTCAGCTGGAAGCCCCCCTTTACCACGGCATAAGCCCCAAGCGTGGCCGTCAAGGTCTTGCTGACCGAGCCAATCTCGAACAGGGTCTGCTCGCTGACCCTGTCTCCCGTCGCCCTATTGGCCAGACCGTAGTTGAAGTAGTGGGCCTTGCCATCCTTGAGCAGGGCCACCGCCATGCCCGGGATCCGGTACTCCTTCAGCAGGGGTTGGATGGTGGTATCGACCATCTGACGCAGGGGGTCGGCCTGGGTCGGGTTTGATGCCGTGGCGGCCAGCGTCTGGCCAGCCCACAGCAGCGTGCTCGCCGTCAGCAATGTCATCCGCAAGTGTTGTTGCATGGTTATTTTATCCTTTCATCTGTCGGGATCGCCGCACGCGCGACGAGCGGTGTGACCAGAATAGCCAACCAAGGTGTGTTGGATGTGAAGTCGCGTGAAGTGGCGGTGCCGATACCGAATGGAGGCCGCCCGCCTCCTCGGCCGACACCAGGCAGGCCCAGGCTCACCGCTTCCCACGCTCCGGGCAGGGCCCATGAAGCCATATGAAGAGGGGAGCCCATGGCTCCCCTCTTTCATTACCCAACCGGATCAACCCAGGACTCAGGCCTGCTTGCTCTTGGGCGGGTTGTCCCAGATCCCAGCTTCCAGTTGGCTGCGGATCTCCGGGTACTTGTTGGCATCGAAGGTGGGGACGCGACCCAGCTTGAGCTGATCGTTGTAATCCTTGGCCAGCTTGATGGCGACGCCGGAGAGCAGCAGTATGGCCACCAGGTTGACGATGGCCATCATCCCCATGGAGACATCCGCCAGGGCCCACACGGTCGGCAGCTCGCCCACCGAGCCGAACATCACCATGCCCAGCACGAACATCCGGAACAGCATCAGGCCGCCCTTGTGGTTGTGCTCGAGGAACACCAGGTTGGTCTCGGCGTAGGAGTAATTCGCGACTATGGAGGTGAAGGCGAAGAAGAAGATCGCCGCCGCGATGAAGATGTTGCCACCGCCACCGATCTGGGAGGAGAGCGCACGCTGGGTCAGCTCGACCCCGGTCACCCCTGAGCCCGGCTCAAACTGACCGGACATCAGTATGATGGCGGCGGTACAGGTACAGATGACGATGGTGTCCAGGAACACCCCCAGCATCTGCACATAGCCTTGTGAGGCCGGGTGCGGCGGATAGGGGGTCGCGGTCGCGGCGGCGTTGGGGGCAGAGCCCATGCCCGCCTCGTTGGAGAACAGGCCGCGCTTGATGCCGTTGATCATCGCCTGGGAGATGGCATAACCCATGGCGCCGGAACCCGCCTGCTCGATGCCGAAGGCAGACTTGATGATCAGCACAAACACCCCTGGCAATTCGCTGATGTTCATCGCCACCACGAACAGCGCCATCAGGATGTAGGCCAGTGCCATGAAGGGTACCACCAGCTCGGCGAAACGGGCGATGCCACGGATGCCGCCGAAGATGATGAGGCCGGACAGCATCACCAGCGCCAGACCGGTGGCCCAGTCAGGGATACCGAAGGCCACGTTCATGGCCAGGCTGATGGAGTTGGCCTGCACCGCGTTGAACACCAGGCCGAATGCCAGCAGCAGACAGAGGGAGAACACCACCCCCATCCAGCGCATGCCGAGGCCGCGCTCCATGTAATAGGCCGGGCCGCCACGGTAGTTGCCGTCCTCGTCCTTGACCTTGTAGAGCTGGGCCAGGGTGCTTTCCACGAAGGCGGTGGCCATACCGATGAAGGCGATCAGCCACATCCAGAAGATGGCGCCCGGGCCACCCAGATAGATGGCGACGGCCACACCGGCCAAGTTGCCAGTACCCACGCGGGCGGCAAGGCTGGTACAGAGTGCCTGGAAGGAGGAGATGCCAGCCTTGTCGGATTTGCGGCTATTGCGCAATACCGAGAACATGTGGCCGAAGTGACGGACCTGGATAAACCCCAGGCGGAAGGTGAAAAAGATACCGACCCCAATCAGCAGGTAGATGAGCACAGCTCCCCACATCAGGTCGTTAATCATTGCGATCAAGGTGTCCATAATTCTCTCGTTGTTATCACATCCATGGCCAGTCTGCGCTGGCCGCTCTCTGTCAGTTTCCGAATTAGCGCTGCGCTAAAGGGGCGGAATCTAGCATAGGGAGGGAGTTCAGAATAGTGATTCAGCTCACTGACAAAGCAAAAAACGAGCGCTTAGATGCAAAAATGCTTCATTTATCACGCAAATATTCAACAATTTTTAGCGCCATATCAATCGCGCGACAAATTAGCCTCAAAAGAGAACCAATCACCCACGGGATGCCATGGCAGCAAATGAGGATTAAACCCAGACGAGAGAGAGGCAAGCGTTTGCCCCGGGATCCCGCGCCTGAGGCCGTGGCGGCGCCAAACGTTTTACACGTAATTAAATTTCAAGTAGCTGATAACACTATTTATGTGACCCTATTCACAGAATGGATAATCAACTAAAAAAGTTGCTTTTATTCGGCCCCGGGCCACGTCCAGGGGAATCAATAAAAGTTGTTTTTTATCAAACACTTTTGCCTACCCTTCCCCACCATTGCCGGCGCCTGGACGATTCGCATACAAGGCCCCCTATTGCAGGATGCGCCACATCCGTATTAATTAGGCAGGCAATGGCGATGGGTCGCCCCCATCGTGCTTTTCTGAGCCTGAGTCGCCGGGGTTTTGTAATTTTATTTCAGAACAGTCGTCTCACGCCCGCAACCCCTGGGATTGCTCCCTCATATAGAGATGATATTTGCTATGGCCGATAAATTAACCCAGCTGAAAGCCCTGACCACTGTTGTTGCCGATACCGGCGATATCGAAGCCATCAAGCGCTACCAGCCCATCGATGCCACCACCAACCCCTCCCTGGTGTTGAAGGCATCCGAGATCCCCGAATACGCGGCACTGATCGAAGACGCCATCCACTGGGCCAAGGCCCAGAGCCAGGACAAGGCACAGCAAATCATCGACGCGGGCGACAAGCTGGCGGTCAACATCGGTCTGGAAGTGCTGAAAATCGTCCCGGGCCGCATCTCCACCGAGGTGGATGCCCGTCTCTCCTTCGATACCGACGCCAGCATCGCCAAGGCGCGCAAGCTGATCCGCCTCTACAACGAAGCCGGCATCACCAACGATCGCATCCTGATCAAGCTGGCCTCCACCTGGGAAGGGATCCGTGCCGCCGAGGTGCTGGAGAAAGAGGGTATCCAGTGCAACCTGACCCTGCTGTTCTCCTTCGCCCAGGCCCGTGCCTGTGCCGAGGCCGGCGCCTTCCTGATCTCCCCCTTCGTGGGCCGCATCCTCGACTGGTACAAGGCCAAGCACAACCGTGACTACAGCGCGAGCGAAGATCCGGGCGTGGTCTCCGTCACCGCCATCTACGACTACTACAAGCAGCACGACTACCAGACCGTGGTCATGGGTGCCAGCTTCCGCAACACCGGCGAGATCCTGGAACTGGCCGGCTGTGACCGCCTGACCATTGGCCCTGCCCTGCTGGAAGAGCTGAGCAAGAGCGAAGGCGCCGTGGTGCGCAAGCTGAACTACACCGGCGAGCGCAAGGCTAAACCGGCTCCGCTGAGCGAAGCCGAATTCCGCTGGGAGCTGAACCAGGACGCCATGGCCGTCGAGAAGCTGGCCGAAGGCATCCGCATGTTCGCCGTCGACCAGGGCAAGCTGGAAACCATGCTGGCCGGTCGCCTCTGATAGGGGGCTCACCCCGATAAAAACCGGGCTCCCGCGAGGGGGCCCGGTTTTTTTATGCGCGCCCTCCGATTGTCACGAGAGCGTCACGAAAACGTTTTATTTTTAATGGCGTTATGTTATACGAGTGGTGAAAACGATAAAACCAAGGAGGGCGCCATGGAAATGTTCAGCTTCGATTTTGACGAGGTAGTTGAACTGGGTTCGCGTAGCCGCGGGACAACGGGAAAGAAACGTAAATGGCGTGAGATCGAGGCGTTGAAAGACAAGCACCGCCTGCAGAAGGAGCTGCAATCCATCGATATCGCCTACGAAGGCTCGGAAGAGCTGGAGCTGTAAAAAACAGCGTCCCGGGCTAAGCACGAGGCGTTGAAATGCAGAAGATGTTGTATCCCACCGGCATCGCCGACCAAGGCTCGGACGAGCTGGAACTGTAAAAATAACGCCCCGGCCAAGCCGGGGCGTTGTTTTTGACCCCTGGCGATCAGGGCGAGAGCGGCAAGGACAGCTGTTTGGACAGCGCCTGGAAGTGCTGGCTCACCTCGGCCCCGAACAGGGGATCATTGATGGCCCGGTTCTGCCAGACCTGCTCGAGCTGACGCCAGTCATCTTCGGTCAGGGAATCGCGCAGATGGGGGAAGATCACCCCCTCCTCGTAGTGCATGTGCGCCTCCTGCTGGTCGATGAACTGCTCCAGCCGGGTCGTGAACTGATCCAGCGGGATGACGGCATCCATCAGGATCATCTCCACCATCTCCTTGAGCTCGGTACCGGCCTCCAGCAGGCGGGCGTGCTCCTCCTGCAACCGGTTCGCCACCTCCCCTTCCACTACCCGGTATTTCAGGTAGTAGTCATAGATCAGATCCTCCTTGGGATGGTGATAGGTGTCGGACACCTCCCGCAAATAATCCACCACGTCCCGGATCAGGAAGTAGCTGATCTGCTGTTCGCTGCGTATCGCGGCAAGCTTGTATTTCAGCAGTTGCAGCAGCTTGGCGATGTTGAGGTGATCCTTATGCAGACTGGATAACATGGGCACTCCTTGGCACTGAAATGAATAGATCCTGCTTCGAGTATACGGTCATTTATTGCGCCAACTTTGCACTCAATCAAATCTGACGCAGACAATCCCTTCTCGTACACCCTAGTGCTTTGACCACATCCATCGCCAATTTACGCCCACGGCATCCCTGTTTCCACACCGATGTTGGCGTGCAAACAGGGACAGTCTCGTGGGAAATTTTCGGTTATTCGCAGACCGAGAGCCAGTTGATCGGGCTCATGCCCTGCTGGGTCAGCAGGCGGTTGGTTTCGGAGAAGTGACCGCAGCCGATGAAGCCGCGATGGGCGGAGAGCGGGCTAGGATGGGGCGCGCTCAGCACATGGTGGCGCGTTCGATCTATGATGCGGCCCTTCTTCTGGGCGTGGGCGCCCCACAGCAGGAAGACCACGCCCTGGCGGCTGGCGTTGACCTGCTCGATGACCCTATCGGTGAAGGTCTCCCAGCCCAGGTGGGCGTGGGAGTGGGCCATGCCCGCCTGCACCGTCAGCACCGTATTGAGCAGCAACACCCCCTGGCTGGCCCAGGACTCCAGGAAACCGTGGCTGGGGGTGACGAAGCCCGGCAGATCCCGCTGCATCTCCTTGTAGATGTTGACCAGCGAGGGGGGCGTGCGCACGCCGGGCAGCACGGAGAAGCAGAGGCCATGGGCCTGATCCGGCCCGTGATAGGGATCTTGTCCCAGGATCACCACCTTGACCTCGTCCAGCTCGGTCAGCTTGAAGGCATTGAACACTTCGGTGGCGGGGGGATAGATCACCTTACCCGCCTCCCGCTCGCTCCTGACGGTCGCCAGCGTCGTCTTGAAATAGTCCTGCTCTTTCTCAGAACCAATCACATCTTTCCAGGTCAGCACCCCGGTCTCCTCAATGAAACGGCAAGGGGCTCAGGATAGGGGCCAAGGCCACAAGACGCAACCGCGACTCGGCCTGCCGGCGGGTCGGGGACGATCGGACACCCTCCCTGCTCTGGGTTGATGAGCCTTGGCGCGAACAGCCCCTCTCTATGCTATCTAGACCTCGCGCGCACCACAGACGTCCCCTCAAGCCGAGCCGTTGGCTGCGGCTGCCAGTGACGCTGCCCTCCCCGTCGCTATGGAGCGCTATCCGCGCTTCGTGCACACCACCGCCGGAACTCCCCCTTCTGCTTAGGTTGCTGTTGCCCCCTGAGTGCCTGACAGGAGAAGAGGCCCAACTGCGACTAACCTACCCCGGTTTTAGCGGTCATCGACGCAATAAGATGTAGTTAAATTACTAGATTTGATAAATAAAAAATGCATAATTGATGCATCTTAATAAATCATGAAAATGATTCAATTTTGATTAAGCTCAATGATTTAACCCTATGCATCCGGCGCTATCTGCGTATTTTTTGATTTGGATCAATTTTCGTATTATTACCATCGTGGTATATATGACCCCAACGAAGTAAAGGTGTAAGGCAAGGCCCATTAAATCATCCTGTCATCAAGGTGGTTTAAAAACATCAGGGTAATGTTCTTACCGTTGAATCCGCTTTCCTATGAGGAGTCATACCATGATCAAGGGCATCCAAATCACCCAGTCCGCCAACGCCGCACTGCTGAACTCTTTCTGGCTGCTGGACGAAGAGAAGCAACAGGCTCGTTGCATCTGCGCCAAGGGCGACAGCTTCGCCGCCGATCAGGAAGTCGCACTGTCCGACCTGGGCCAGTTCGAATATCGCGAGCTGCCGGTACAGACCGAGCCGATGGTCGAGGGTGGCCAACACCTGAACGTCAACGTGCTGAGCCGTGAGACCCTGGAAGAGGCCATCGCCAATCCGGAGAAGTATCCGCAGCTCACCATCCGTGTCTCCGGCTACGCCGTGCGTTTCAACGCCCTGACCCCGGAACAGCAGCGTGACGTGATCACCCGCACCTTCACCAAGAGCCTGTAATTCGCCCGGCGATAACAGCTTCCACGAAAAACGGCCCTCTCGGGCCGTTTTTTTATGCATGACTATTCCTAGCAGACCCAGGCTCGATGGCAGAGGGGTCAAAGCCCCGTCTGACGCAGGCCAGATGCGGCGCTGCCGGATGGCCGCCCCGCTCCCCCTGCCCCCTCAATGCTGCTCGACCTTCACGGCAGGCCCATTGGCGAGCACCTCCTGCATCTGCTGCTCATCGAGTTGATCGCAGTAACGGGCCACCACCAGGGTGGCGACGCCGTTGCCGATGAGGTTGGTCAGGGCGCGCGCCTCCGACATGAAGCGATCTATTCCCAGGATCAGCGCCAACCCGGCGAGCGGCAGGTGCCCCACCGCCGAGATGGTGGCCGCCAGCACGATGAAGCCACTGCCGGTTACCCCGGCCGCCCCCTTAGAGGAGATGAGCAGCACCACCAGCAGGGTGATCTGCTGGAACAGGTCCAGCGGCGTGTTGGTCGCCTGGGCGATGAAGATAGCCGCCATGGTCAGATAGATGGAGGTACCGTCCAGGTTGAAGGAGTAGCCGGTCGGGATCACCAGACCCACCACCGACTTCTTACAGCCGAGCGCCTCCATCTTGACCAGCATGCGGGGCAATACGGATTCGGAAGAGGAGGTCCCCAGCACGATCAGCAGCTCTTCCTTGATATAGGCAATAAAGCGCAGGATGCTGAAACCATTGGCCCTGGCAATACTGCCCAGCACCATGAAGATAAACAGCAGGCAGGTCACATAGAAGCAGGCAATTAACTGGCCGAGCTGAACCAGTGAGCCGATACCGTATTTCCCTATGGTAAACGCCATGGCACCAAAGGCCCCAATCGGTGCCAATTTCATGATCATGTTGATGATGCCGAAAATAACCTGGGAGAAGCTGTCGATGACATTGAAGATTAATTTCCCCTTCTCGCCGATATGGTGCAGGGAAAAACCGAACAGCACCGCAAACAGCAATACCTGAAGAATATTGCCACTGGCAAAGGCGCCGATCACGCTGCCCGGGATCACGTCCAGCAGGAAGGCGATGGTGCCCTGCGACTTGGCTTGCTCGGCATAGGCCGAAATGGAGCTGGCATCCAGCGTGGCGGGATCCACGTTCATGCCGACCCCGGGCTGCAGCAGGTTGACCACACACAGGCCGATGACCAGGGCGATGGTGCTCACCACTTCAAAGTAGAGCAGCGCGATGGCACCGGTTTTCCCCACCGCCTTCATGCTCTCCATGCCGGCGATGCCGGTCACCACGGTACAGAAGATGACGGGGGCAATGATCATCTTGATTAATTTCACGAAGCCATCGCCCAGTGGCTTCATATCCGCGCCGAGATCGGGATAGATATGCCCCAGACACACCCCCAGGGTGATCGCGAGCAACACCTGAAAATAAAGGCTGCTGAATATTTTCTTGTGCATGATTAACGTCCTGTTAATTAATTGACAGCGATATGGCAGAAATAAGCATGCAGGAGCCCGTAACGAGATATCACCATTCTCTCGCCTGCTTCATGCTATTTCGTCATCGTAACGGCGCCACTTTCACACGTTATAAAAAGCAATTAAGAGACATTAATCACACAACATATTTAACATCATTAACACCACAGCAACCATGATATATTTGATCGGTGATTTATTTTGGACCTTAATGAAAACATTCTGGATATAAAAATGCCCCGCATGGCGGGGCATTTTTCATCACGGAAGCTGAGCCGTGGATCAGATGGAGGTATCGAGGGGCTCGAAGCCCTTGATGAGGTCGTCGATCGCCTTCATCTGCTTCAAGAAACCTTCCAGCTTGTCCAGCGGCAGGGCGCTCGGGCCATCGCAGCGGGCCACTTTCGGATCGGGATGAGATTCGATAAACAGGCCGGCCAGGCCAACCGCCATGCCGGCGCGGGCCAGCTCGGCCACCTGCTCGCGGCGGCCACCGGAGGCGGCCCCCAGCGGATCGCGGCACTGCAGGGAGTGGGTCACATCGAAGATCACCGGATAACCGCCGGTGCTCTTCTTCATCACGCCCAGGCCCAGCATGTCCACCACCAGGTTGTCATAACCGAAGTTGGCGCCGCGTTCGCACAGGATCAGGCGATCGTTGCCGCACTCCTCGAACTTGTCGGTGATGTTCTTCATCTGGCTCGGGCTCAGGAACTGCGGCTTCTTGATGTTGATGACGTTGCCGGTGCGGGCCATGGCCTCCACCAGATCGGTCTGGCGCGCCAGGAAGGCGGGCAGCTGGATCACGTCCACCACCTCGGCGACCGGCTTGGCCTGATGCACCTCATGCAGATCCGAGATGACCGGCATGCCGAAGGTCGCCTTGAGCTCCTGGAAGATCTTCATCCCCTCTTCCAGACCCGGGCCCCGGTAGGAGTGGATGGAGGAGCGGTTGGCCTTGTCCCAGCTCGCCTTGAACACGAACGGGATGCCAAGCTTGCTGGTCACTTCCACGTACTTCTCGCACACCGCCATCGCCATGTCGCGGGATTCCAGCACGTTCATGCCGCCAAACAGCACGAACGGCTTGTCGTTGGCCACATCGATGTCGTTGATCTTGATATTTTTCTGTTCCATCTCAGGCATCCTTAATGGAGGGGCTTGGGGCTAAGATCCAGCGCGGCCAGCTGAGTCTTCAGCACGTCGGCCACCGGATCGTCCGGGCATTGTTCAATGAAGTATTCAAAGTCGTCGGCGGCGAAGCGGGGGCAGTCGAGCTGCTCGTAGATGAAGCCCCGATCCCGCGTCTCCAGCGGATCGCCTGGCTTCATGCGCAGCAGCAGCTCGCTGCAGCGCAGCGCCTCTGTCATGCGATCCTCCCGCAGCAGGGCTCCCTTGCTGACATTGAGCAGCCGCTCGATGATCTCCCACTGCCCGCAGGGCTGCAGATGGTCATCGCTCAGGGTCGCCAGATTGCCGAGGGCGCCGCGCAGCAGCAGCTCGATGTGGTGCCGGCTCAGCTCATCGCCGTTGAAGGGGTCCACATAGACCTCCCCCTCGCTGCCGGCGAAGCTCACCAGGAAGTGGCCGGGGAAGCAGATCCCCTCCACATCCAGGCCTATCTTGCGGCCCAGCTGGATGATGAGAATGCCGAGGCTCACCGGGATGCCCTGCCTGCGCGCCAGCACCTGGGCCAGATCGCAGTTGACGGCCGAGAAGTAATCCTGCCAGTCGCCCCGAAAGCCCAGGGACTGGTAGAAGCCCTGCAGCAGCTGGCGGCGCACCTCGTCACAGTTGCCCTCGGTAATCGTCTCGTCCAGCCAGCTATCGAGGTGGGCCAGCTCGGCCTCGCCAGAGCCGGTTCGACCCAGGATCTCGTCGCTGACGGAGAGCGCCAGCTCGGCCAGATCATGGGCCTCGAAGTCGGTCCATTCGTCCACACGTATCATCGTCATCATTCCTAACCGAACAGACTGGCCTGCTTCAGCACCGCGAGCTTGGCAATAAAGAACAGCCACCCCAGGGCTCCCAGGAAGGCAAACCAGCGGATGGTATTGCTGCGAGCCAAGCGCAGCGCCATCATGCCTAAGAATGCCACCACCAGGATGGCGGTCAGCTTCTCGCTGAGCCAGGGGGTGCCGTTGTTGAGCGGGTTAAGATCCAGCACCATGCACAGCAGCACGCCGGAGAGCACCACCAGCCCGTTGAGCCAGCCGCTCAGCTGCATGACCCCGCGGCTGTAAGCGCGGCCGGTGCCGCTGGTCTGAACCCAGTAAAAGCGCAGTATAAACATCAGCACCGCCGATGCTATCAGCATCAGATGCAGATGCTTGAGAACAACATACATAACCTGTCCTTGCACAAATAGGGCAGGCCCGGGCCTGCCCTCACTCAGGATTGAG
This sequence comes from Aeromonas sp. sif2416, assembly GCF_019218665.1. NCBI lineage: Bacteria > Pseudomonadati > Pseudomonadota > Gammaproteobacteria > Aeromonadales > Aeromonadaceae > Aeromonas > Aeromonas sp. sif2416. The sequence continues at coordinate 354,561 of NZ_JAHUXC010000002.1, read as the reverse complement.
CCAGGCACCCCAGGGTCACCCGCTCGTTATCGCCATAATCGCGCACGGTTGCCACCTGCTGGTAGCCATGCTGCAGCAGAAGTTGACGCACCGCTTCCCCTTGATCCCAGCCGTGCTCCAGCAGCAGCCAGCCGCCGGGCACCAGATGGGCCGGCGCCTGCGCCACTATGAGGCGGATATCCGCCAGCCCCTGCTCGTCCGCCACCAGGGCGGAGCGGGGCTCGAAGCGCACGTCACCCTCATCCAGATGGGGATCAGCCCCGTCGATATAGGGCGGATTGGAGACGATCAGATCAAAGCGCGGGGCCTGCGCCAGTGGCTCGAACCAGCTGCCGTCCCGCACCTCTATGGGCAGCGCCAGCGCCGCGCTGTTGTGGCGGGCCAGGGCGGCCGCCTCGGGCATTCTGTCCACCGCCCACACAGTCGCATCGGGCCGTTCGGATTTGAGCGCGAGCGCGATGGCGCCGGTGCCGGTGCCGAGATCCAGCAGGCTGCAGGGGCCGGCTGGGAGTCGGGCCAGCGCCTGCTCCACCAGCACCTCGGTGTCGGGGCGCGGGATCAGGGTGGCCGGGCTCACCTTGAGGGGCAGCGACCAGAATTCACGCTCCCCCACCAGGTGAGCGATGGGCTCGCCGGCCAGCCGGCGGACGAGCCAGCCGGCCAGGGTCGCCTGCTGGGCGCCATCGAGCTCGCGCTCCGGCCAGGTCATCAGGTAGCTGCGCCGGCAGCCCAGCAGATGGCAGAGCAGCGCATCGGCGTCGGCACGGGGGGATTCCCCGGAGGCCAGGGTCGCCATGATGTGCGCGCGGGCCTGTTGGATCTGCATCAACCGTTCTCCGCCAGGGCTATCGTGCCAGGAGCGCACGGCCGTCGGTTCAGCACTAGCTGTTTTCCGCCAGGGAGGCGAGCTGATCGGCCTGGTATTCCTGCACCAGCGGGGTGATCACGCAGTCGAGATCCCCTTCCAGGATCTCCCCCAGCCGGTAGAGGGTGAGGTTGATTCGGTGCTCGGACAGGCGCCCCTGGGGGTAGTTGTAGGTGCGGATGCGCTCGGAGCGATCGCCAGAGCCCACCAGGTTACGGCGGGTGCTCTGCTCGGCGGCGCGGTGGCGCTCGTCCTCGGCCGCCTGCAGGCGGGCGGAGAGCACCGACATCGCCTTGGCGCGGTTCTTGTGCTGAGAGCGCTCATCCTGGCACTCCACCACCAGCCCGGTCGGCAGGTGGGTGATGCGGATGGCGGAATCCGTCTTGTTGACGTGCTGACCACCGGCCCCGGAGGCGCGGAAGGTGTCTATCTTCAGGTCGTTCGTATTGATCTCGATCTGCTCGGCTTCCGGCACTTCCGGCAGCACGGCCACGGTGCAGGCGGAGGTGTGCACCCGGCCCTGGGATTCGGTCTCCGGCACCCGCTGCACGCGATGGCCGCCGGACTCGAACTTGAGGCGACCGTAGACGCGCTCGCCGTCCACCTTGGCGATCACCTCCTTGTAGCCACCGTGCTCGCCGTCGTTGCAGCTGACGATGGAGACGCGCCAGCCCTGGCGCTCGGCGTAACGGGAATACATGCGGAACAGATCGCCGGCGAAGATCGCCGCCTCGTCACCGCCGGCCCCGGCGCGGATCTCCAGGTAGCAGTTGTTGTCATCCTTGGGGTCGCGCGGCAGCAGCATCACCTGCAGCGCCTGCTCCTGCTCCTCCAGCGCGGCCTTGACCAGCGGCAGCTCCTCCTGCGCCATCTCGCGCAAGTCGCTGTCGGCGTCCTCCAGCATCAGCTTGGTGGTCTCCAGATCGTCTTCGGCCTGGCGGAAGCGCTGGAAGGCGTGAACGATATCTTCCAGCTGGGCATATTCCCGGGTCAGGGCGCGGTAGCGATCCTGATCCGAGGCCACGCCGGGCTCGCCGAGCAGGGCCTGAACTTCTTCGTGGCGCTCGATGAGGCCTTCCAGCTTTCTGATCAGTGACGGATTCATAAATCTTGTGTTCTCGATGGAGGTAGGGACGGCCGGCTGGCCACCCCGGCACTATGACTCTTGTGACAACCCCAGCACCTGCCGCAGTTGTGACAGCTTGTGGGCATCGCCCTGAGCTGCCGCCTGGCGCAAGGCCTGGGTCGGTGCGTGGATCAACTTGTTGGTGAGGCGATGGGCCATGGCCTTGAGCGCCTGCTCGGCGCTCTCGCCCTGCTGCAAGGCCAGCAAGGCGCGCTGCAGCTCCTCGTCGGCGACCTGCTGGGATTGGTGCCGGTAATCGCGAATGAGATCCACCGAGTGCTGGCTGCGATACCAGCCCATGAAGTCGTCGCGCTCTTCCTGCACTATGAGCTCCGCCTCGGCCGCGGCCTTCTTGCGGGTCTCGAGGTTCTGCTCGATGATGCCCTGCAGATCGTCCACCGTGTAGAGATAGGCATCGGACAGCTCATCCACCTCGGCCTCAATGTCCCGCGGCACGGCGATGTCCACCAGGAACATGGGTCGGCTGCGGCGGGCCTTGAGGGCGCGCTCCACCATGCCCTTGCCGAGGATGGGCAGGGGGCTGGCGGTCGAGCTGATGACGATGTCCGCCTCATGCAGGTAGTCCGGGATCTCTTCCAGGGTCATCACCTGGGCACCGAACTCCTCGGCCAGCAGCTGGGCCCGCTGCAGGGTGCGGTTGGCCACCATCATCCGGGTGACGTTCTGCTCGCGCAGGTGACGGGCCACCAGCTCTATGGTCTCGCCGGCGCCGATCAGCAGCACCTTGGTCTGGGAGAGATCGGAGAAGATGCGGCGGGCCAGGCTCACGGCGGCGAAGGCCACCGACACGGCACTGGCGCCGATCTCGGTATCGGTACGCACCCGTTTCGCCACCGAGAAGGATTTCTGGAACAGGCGCTCGAGGGATCCCTTCAGCGCCTCGGATTGCTGGGCATGGGCGTAGGACTGCTTGATCTGCCCCAGGATTTGCGGCTCCCCCAACACCAGGGAGTCGAGGCCGCAGGCGACCCGCATCAGGTGGCGCACCGCCTCTTCGTCCCGATGCTGATAAATGGCGGAGACCACCTCGGCCGCATCCAGCTTGTGGAAGGCCTGCAGCCAGTGCAGCACCTGCTCCCCCTCGCCGCGCTCCAGGCTGCAGTACAGCTCGGTACGGTTGCAGGTGGAGACGATCACCGCCTCGCTGACACCGGGCTGCTCCACCAGCTCACGCAAGGCGCGATCGATGCAGTCCGGGCCAAACGCGACCCGTTCCCGCAAGGCGACACTGGCGGTGTTGTGGTTGATTCCGAGGGCAAGCAGACTCATGAGTGGGTGGTGATCATTTCGTGCACAGGGTGTAAAGGCCGTCAATTGTACGAGAAAGGGTAAGTCTTTAAAAGCGATACGGCCGCCCCTTATACTGTGGCAAACCTCTTATCCGGAGCACGACCTTGTTCTTGCGTATTTTCTCCCTCGCCTGCCTGCTGTTGCTGGCCGGCTGTACCACCACCTCACCCCAGCGGGATCAGGTCAACTGGCAGCAGGAACGCGCCCGTCTCGAGCAGCTGACTCACTGGCAGCTGTCGGGCAAGATGGCCATCATCACCGCCCAACAGAAGGGCAGCGCCCGCCTCAACTGGCAACAGGATGGCGACGACTATCGCCTCAATCTGAGCAGCATAGTCGGCACCCACATCCTGGAGCTCTCCCGCAGCAAGGGCGAGGTGACCCTGATAGACAACGACGGCAAGCAGCACCAGAGCCAGGACGCCGAGGCGCTCATCTATCAACTCACCGGCTGGAACATCCCGGTGCAGGGGCTGCCCGAATGGATCAAGGGGCTGCCGGGCAAGGCCGAGTTCGAGCTCAATCCCGACGCTAGCCTGGCCTCGGTGCGGGATGGCCAGTGGCAGATCGTCTATGGCGACTACCGGGATCAGGCCGGCTATCGCCTGCCCCATCTGCTGACCATGACGGGCCAGGGCAGTCGCCTCAAGTTGCAGATCAACCAATGGACCCTGACCCCCTGATGGCCGCCGCTGACAAGCGCCCGTCGATGACGGCGATCCGCTGGCCCGCGCCGGCCAAGCTCAACCTGTTCCTGCACATCAATGGCCGTCGCCCGGACGGCTATCACGAGCTGCAGACCCTGTTCATCTTCCTCAGTCACGGCGACTGGCTGGAGTTCGATCCCCTGCCGGACACCGACTTGCTCACCCTGAGCCCGGCCATCCCCGGCGTGCCCGATGAACAGAACCTCATCATCCGGGCAGCGCGGCTATTACAAAACAAATTGGCCAGCCCGCAGGGGGCCCACATCCGGCTGGAAAAAAACCTGCCCATGGGCGGCGGCATCGGCGGCGGCTCCTCGGATGCGGCCACCACCCTGGTGGCGCTCAATCACCTCTGGCAGGCGGGTCTGAGTGAAGACGAACTGGCGGATCTCGGGGTGCAGCTCGGGGCCGACGTGCCGGTGTTCGTGCGCGGGCGGGCCGCCTTCGCCGAGGGGGTGGGTGAGCGACTGCAACCGGTCGAGCTGCCGAGCGCCTGGTATCTGGTGCTCAAGCCCGATTGTCACGTGGCGACGGCCGCCGTGTTCCAGGATCCGGACCTGCCCAGAGCCACGCCCAAGATGGCATTGCCCGATTTGCTGGATAAAAAGTGGCTGCTGGAGGGGAAGTGGAAAAACGATTGCGAATTGCTGGTGAAAAAGCGCCACCCCGAGGTTGCCAATGCGCTCGGCTGGTTGCTAGAATACGCGCCGTCAAGAATGACGGGCACTGGAGCCTGCGTCTTTGCTCAATTTGAAGACGAAGTGGCTGCTCGGAAGGTGTTGGCAAGGGTGCCGGAAGGCTGGGATGGGTTTATCGCCAAGGGCGAGAACATATCACCACTCTTCGTCACATTGCAACAAGTCAGTGATTGGGGTATCGCCAAGCGGTAAGGCAGCGGGTTTTGATCTCGCCATTCCTAGGTTCGAATCCTAGTACCCCAGCCATTCTCTTGGTGATTGAGATGGGCATATCGATGACGGTCCGGGGAGCAGTGAAGAGGCTATCTCATTCCTGTGTCCGGGTTCATTCCTCGATACCTCAGCAAGACACCACAGACAAGAAACTGCAAATGCAGCAACTGTCGACTTGTGACATCACCTGGCCGGTGGCAACCTAGGGTGGCCCGACCCGTCAACGCGATAATCGTTTGCCCAAAGACGATACGGGTCTAAATCAGACCCTCCACATACTGGATGCAACCCCGAGGTTTCAAACCGTGCCTGACATGAAGCTGTTTGCTGGTAACGCAACGCCGGAACTAGCCCAGAAGATCGCAGATCGCCTGTTTATCAAACTCGGCAATGCTGCCGTAGGTCGCTTTAGCGACGGCGAGATCAGCGTACAGATCAATGAGAATGTACGTGGTGGCGATATCTTCATCATTCAATCCACCTGTGCCCCGACCAACGACAATTTGATGGAATTGATCGTCATGGTGGATGCACTGCGTCGTGCTTCAGCTGGCCGTATTACTGCCGTTATCCCCTACTTTGGTTATGCCCGTCAGGACCGCCGCGTCCGCTCCGCCCGTGTGCCCATCACCGCCAAGGTCGTCGCCGACTTCCTCTCCAGCGTGGGTGTGGACCGTGTGCTGACCGTTGACCTGCATGCCGAGCAGATCCAGGGCTTCTTCGACGTTCCGGTGGATAACGTGTTCGGCAGCCCTGTGCTGCTGGAAGACATGCTGTCCAAGAACCTCGAATCCCCCGTGGTTGTATCGCCGGACATCGGCGGCGTGGTGCGTGCCCGTGCCATCGCCAAGCTGCTGGACGACACCGACATCGCCATCATCGACAAGCGTCGTCCCCGCCCGAACGTCTCCCAGGTCATGCACCTGATCGGCGACGTGGCTGGCCGTGACTGCGTCATCGTCGACGACATGATCGATACCGGCGGCACCCTGTGCAAGGCGGCCGAAGCGCTGAAAGAGCGTGGCGCCAAGCGTGTGTTCGCCTATGCGACTCACCCTGTCTTCTCCGGCACTGCCGTGGAAAACATCAAGAACTCGGTCATCGACGAGCTGATCATCACCGACTCCATCCCGCTCACCGCGGAGATGAAGGCGATCGGCAAGGTCAAGCAGCTGACCCTGTCCACCGTGCTGGCCGAAGCCATCCGCCGGATCAGCAACGAAGAGTCCATCTCTGCCATGTTTGAGCATTGATAGACCCTGTTGTAACAAAAACCGCCGACTGGCGGTTTTTGTTTTTCTAGCCCAGTACGGTATTGCCCTGCCCCGACAGGTTAAGGATCCCCCATGAAGTGCTCGCGTCTCCTGCTACTCCTCCCCCTCTGCACTCTGCTCGCCGCCTGCCTGCCCGGCAAAGAGAGCGCCCCCTTCACGCTGACCCTGGCGCACATGAACGACACCCACTCCCAATTCGACCCGGTCAATGCCGAGCTGAAGGGAGCCATCTTTGGCAAGGAGAGTACGGATACCCTCTACAGCCGCTTCGGCGGCTACCCCCGGTTGCTGACCATGGCGAAGGCCTACCAGGCGGAGGCGCTCACCAAGAATCAGCCGCTGTTGCTGCTGCACGGGGGCGACGCCTGGCAGGGCAGCGGTTACTTCAAGCTCAACGAGGGGATGGCCAACGCCGAGCTGCTGAGCCAGTTCGGCTTCGATGCCATGGCGCTCGGCAATCACGAGTTCGATCTCGACAGCCAGAAGCTGGCCCGCTTCATCGAGGGGGTGAACTTCCCGGTGCTGGCCGCCAACCTGGATGCCAGTGCGGATCCGGATCTGAGCCAGGCCCGCAACCTCAAGCCGTTCGTGGTCTATGCCTTCGATGGCAACCAGAAGATCCCGCTCACCGATCTCAGTCACCTGCCCGCAGACAAACCGCTGGTCGCCGTCATGGGACTGGTGCTGGAAGACATGGCCAACATCTCCCCCAACGTCGGCAAGCTGCGCTTTCGCAAGGAGGTCGACGCGGCCCAGGCCACGGTCGACCTGCTGCAGCAGAGAGGGATCAACCACATCATCGCCCTGACCCACATCGGCAACCAGCGCGATCTGGCGCTGGCGGCCGAGGTGAACGGGCTGGACGCCATCGTCGGCGGCCACTCCCACAGCCTGCTCGGCGACTTTGGCAACATCGGCTGGGGCAACGGCGGGGAATACGCGGCGCTGGTCACCAACCCGGACGGTGTCGGCCTGACCTGCGTGGTACAGGCCGGCGCCTACGCCCAGGCCATCGGCCTCGCCCGCCTCAGCTTCGACGCGCAAGGCCGCGTCATCGCCTGCAACGGCCAGAACCGGCTGCTGGCCAGCCGCGACTTCTTCGCCGATCCGGCCCGCCAGCAGAGGCTGGACAAGACCCGCAGCCAGCAGGCGGGCAAGTTCATCGACGCCCAGCCCAACCTGGTGACGGTGGATGAAGATCCACGGCTGCGCGGCATCATCGACAGCCACTTCAAACCGGCGCTGGAGCAGGCGTTCGGCCCCGTCATCGCCACCCTGCCGGCGCCGCTGCAAAATGCCCGTCGCCCCGGTGACAACGGCAGCGACAGCCACGGCTCCGCCGTTGCCCCCCTGGTGGCCGAGGGCCAGTACTATTGGGCCAACCGCCCGGCGGTGCAGGCCCTGACCGGCGGCCCGGTCGACTTCGCCCTGCTGGCGGTGGGAGGCGTGCGCGCCGATCTGCCCGCCGGTGAGCTGCGCGAAGGGGAGCCGGCCCTCAGCCTGCTGCCGTTCAAGAATCAGCTCGCCGTGCTGACCCTGAGCGGCGCCGAGGTGCGTGCCCTGCTGACCGAGACCATCACCGCCACCCTGCCCGCCGGCGCCCACGCCGGCAAGTTCCCCTATGGTGGCCAGCTGCGTTACACCTTCACCGAAACAGTGCCGGGCAAGAGCGGCTCCCTGACCCGGTTGCAATGGCAGACGGCCGAGGGGCAGTGGCAGGATCTGGTCGATGAGCGGCGCTACCGGGTGGTGATGAATGCCTACAGCGCCAACGGCAACGACGGCTGGCAGGCACTGGCCCGTGCCCAGCAGCTGCGGGCCGAGCGGGTGGATCTCGCCTGGGTGGCGGACCAGCTGACCGCCTTCCCGGTCCTGCAGGTGGTGCAACAGGGCAATCAGCTGAGCGCCCGTTACGCACCGGGCCAAGCGCTCGACTGCCAGGCCGAGACCGTCAACTGCGGCACAGATGCGGCCTCCTTCGTGCAGTACATAAAGGAGCAGCGCCCGACCCTGACCGCCCTGAGTGAGCCCGTCGTCACCCTGCTGCGGGCCAAATAAGCAGGCACCGGCCACGACACAGGGCAAAAACGGGCCGGGGCGAGGCCCGTTTTTTGCGGCCGTTGGCGACCCGTTACCGGGTTATTCCCTCCGGTTGCCGAGCTTTGGTTGAGTGATCGCCAGTCGGCGGCTAGAATATTGCGTCCCATTGCCCTGGGCCATCTGTCCACGGCAAGCAGCGAGTGAAGACATCAAGCGTGACAAGTCAAATCAAACTGATTGTCGGGCTGGGTAATCCCGGCCCCGAATATGCCAAGACCCGTCACAATGCGGGCGCCTGGTATGTGGAGCAACTGGCCCGCTGGCACAATGTCAGCCTGCGTGAAGAGCCCAAATTCTTCGGCCACACCGCCCGCTTCCTGGTCGAGGGGCAGGATGTGCGGCTGCTAATCCCGAACACCTACATGAACCTCTCCGGCAAGGCCGTGGCGGCGCTCGCCCGGTTTTACCAGATAGCGCCGGAAGAGATGCTGGTGGCCCACGACGAACTGGACCTGCCCCCCGGCATTGCCAAGTTCAAGCAGGGCGGCGGTCACGGTGGTCACAATGGCCTCAAGGACATCATCGCCAGGATGGGCAACAACAATAACTTCTTCCGGCTGCGCCTCGGCATCGGCCATCCCGGCGCCAAGGAGCTGGTCGCCGGCTTCGTGCTGACCAAGGCGCCCAGCAGTGAACAGTGCCTGATCGAGGCCGCATTGGATGAATCCCTGCGCGCCACCGACATCCTGTTCAAGCAAGACATGACCAAGGCCATGAACCGCTTGCACAGCTTCAAGGCCGAGAAGGTATAGAGAGCATCGGTGCGCAGTCGGCACCGGCTCACACAAGAGATGACCCGGGTCATGAGCGGTGTTGCCGCCTCAGGGCCCGAGCAAGCATGACATGGGTCGCCCAAGGGCGTCCCTCACAGCATCCATCAAGTAAGGTAACAATCCATGGGTTTTAAATGCGGTATCGTGGGCCTGCCCAATGTAGGCAAATCCACCCTGTTCAATGCGCTGACCAAGGCCGGCATCGAAGCCGCCAACTTCCCGTTCTGCACCATTGAGCCGAACACGGGTGTGGTCCCCATGCCGGATCCGCGTCTCGACCAGCTCGCTGCCATCATCAATCCGCAGCGCGTGGTGCCGACCACCATGGAATTCGTCGACATCGCCGGCCTGGTGGCAGGCGCCTCCAAGGGTGAGGGCCTGGGCAACCAGTTCCTGGCCAACATCCGCGAGACCGAGGCCATCGGCCACGTGGTGCGCTGCTTCGAGGATGACAACATCATCCACGTGGCGGGCAAGGTCTCCCCGGCCGACGACATCGAGGTGATCAACACCGAGCTGGCGCTGTCGGATCTGGACGCCTGCGAGCGCGCCATCCACCGCCAGTCCAAGCGTGCCAAGGGCGGCGACAAGGATGCCAAGCTGGAAGTGGAGACCCTGGAAAAAATTCGGGTTGTGCTGGAAGAGGGTCAGATGATCCGCGGCATTAAGCTGGACAAGGAAGAGCTGGCCGCCGTGGCCCACCTCAACTTCCTGACCCTCAAGCCCACCATGTACATCGCCAACGTGGCGGAAGACGGCTTCGACAACAACCCCTTCCTCGACAAGGTGCGTGAAATCGCCACCGCCGAGAACGCCGTGGTGGTCGTGGTCTGCTGCGCCATCGAGGCGGACATCGCCGAGCTGGACGACGCCGACCGCGCCGAGTTCATGGCCGATCTGGGCATCGAAGAGCCGGGCCTGAACCGGGTGATCCGCTCCGGTTACGAGCTGCTGAACCTGCAGACCTACTTCACCGCCGGGGTGAAGGAAGTGCGCGCCTGGACCATTCCGGTCGGTGCCACCGCCCCGCAGGCGGCCGGCAAGATCCACACCGACTTCGAAAAAGGCTTTATTCGCGCACAGACCATCGCCTTCGATGACTTTATCACCTACAAGGGTGAGCAAGGTGCCAAGGAAGCGGGCAAGATGCGCGCCGAAGGGAAAGACTACATCGTCAAAGATGGCGATATCATGAACTTCCTGTTCAACGTCTAACCCCATGAGAGGCCAGCATTTGCTGGCCTCTTTCTGCTGGGTATCTGTTGCAGATCTGCTGGCAAATGTCGTAAAAAAAACCAGATTGTTGGGCTTTTGCACGACAGCGTCCAATAACTCGCCAAACGCACCCAAATTCGGTTTTTCTGGCAAAAAAAGGGTTGACGCCCCAGAGCCAGATACGCATAATTCCGGCCGCACAGTGACGAGGCAACGACTCACTGGAAGCAAGGTTGGCTATGTAGCTCAGTTGGTTAGAGCATCGCACTCATAATGCGAGGGTCACAGGTTCGAATCCCGTCATAGCCACCATATATTGTTCAGTTGGGGTATCGCCAAGCGGTAAGGCAGCGGGTTTTGATCTCGCCATCCCTAGGTTCGAATCCTAGTACCCCAGCCATTATTTTTGGTTATCGATGTTCATCTGTCGGTAGCAAGCTGAGGAAAGCATTGAGAGATTTTGATCTCGTCAATGTGCCTAGGTACAAATCCTAGTACCCCAGCCATTTTTGAACGTTCTTTGCCAGCACTCGTGTTGTTGAAGGGCACTGTTGGGGTATCGCCAAGCGGTAAGGCAGCGGGTTTTGATCTCGCCATCCCTAGGTTCGAATCCTAGTACCCCAGCCATTTTTACTTGTACACGACTCTGTCGCATACAAGACGGCTATGTAGCTCAGTTGGTTAGAGCATCGCACTCATAATGCGAGGGTCACAGGTTCGAATCCCGTCATAGCCACCATTAATATTGCGGAAGTGGCGAAATTGGTAGACGCACCAGATTTAGGTTCTGGCGCCCTAGGCGTGAGAGTTCGAGTCTCTCCTTCCGCACCATTAATAGCAGTACCAAACAGACCAGCTCAGGCTGGTTTTTTTGTGCCCGCGATTTACCCTTTCTCCTCTCTTGCCCGCCTTCTCTCCCTGCTCACCATCTTGTCTGATCCGGACTCATCCCGCCAGGCCAGGATGGCTGGCCACAAAAAAGCGGCCCGCAGGCCGCTTGTCTCTTCTCCCCGCTCAGAACGGGAAGAACCAGGGAATGGCGATGACGCTCACCACCATCACCAGCAGGGTGAAGGGCACCCCTATTCGCACGAAGTCCACGAACCTGTAGTTGCCGGGGCCCAGCACCAGGGTGTTGACCGGTGACGAGACCGGCGTCATGAAGGCCGCCGAGGCGGCGATGGCGATGGTCATGGCGAAGGGATAGGGCGAGATCCCCATCTGGTGGGCCGTGCCAAGCGCGATGGGCGCCATCAGCACCGCGGTGGCGGTGTTGGAGATGAAGAGCCCGATCACCGCACAGAGCACGAACAGGCTGGCCAGCATCACCCTAGGGCCCATGTCCCCCACCGCGGCCATCAGGCCACCGACGATGAGATCCACCCCACCGGTCTTCTGCAGTGCCAGGGCGAAGGGCAGCATGCCGACGATCAGGATCAGGGTCGGCCAGTGGATGGACTTGTAGGCGCTCTCCATGTCGATGCAGCGGAACTTGCCCATCAGCAGGCAGGCGATGAGCGCCGCTATGACGTTGGGCACGGGATCCGTCACCATCAGCGCTATCATGACGCCGAGGCAGATCAGGGCGTGAATGGCCTGGCTGCGGGCCGGCGCCATCTCATCCACCTCAGCCGGCAGGCCGAGCAGCAGGAAGTCGCGGCTGCGGGTCTGCAGCTGGCGAATGAGGCTCCAGTTACCCACCACCAGCAGGCAGTCCCCCATCTGCAGCGGATCGTCCACCAGCTTGCCGGTCAGCGCCTCGCCGTGGCGGCGGATCCCCACCACGCTCAGGCCATAGTGAGAACGAAACGCCACCTCGCGGATGCTCTTGCCGAGCAGACGGGACTCCGGAATGAGGGAGACCTCGGCCATGCCCACCTCCCGCGCCTGATCGGAGAAATACTCCCCGCGCAGTATCATGGGTTCGAGCCTGGCCTCGGCGCAGAACTCGCGCACGTCCACCTCGGGATCGGACATGTCGATCAGCAGCACATCCTTGGCCTGGAACTCGGTGATCCCGGAGACGGTCACCATCACCCGCCGGAACTTGCGCCAGCGCTCCACCCCGATGACGTTGGCGCCGTAGCGGGCGCGCAGCTGCAGCTCGTCCAGGGTCTGGCCGATCAGCGGAGAGTCGGGCCGGATCGCCAGCCGACGGGCCCGACCGGCCAGCCGGTAATCACGGATGAGGTCGCGCATGGTGCTGCGCCCCGTCGACTTGCCTTTGCCCTCCTCCCCCTCGCGCACCAGCGAGTTGCGCATCAGCAACATGTAGAGGACGCCCATCCCCAGGACGATCACCCCCATGGGGGTGAAACCGAAGAAGCCGAAGCCCTGGATGCCGTGGCGCATCAGCTCGCTGTTGACCACCATGTTCGGTGGGGTCGCCACCAGCGTCATCATGCCGCTGATGAGGCCGGCAAAGCCGAGCGGCATCATCAGCCGCCCGGCCGGGATCCCCATCCGGTTCGCCACGCTCAGCACCACGGGGATGAAGATGGCCACCACCCCTGTGCTGCTCATCACGGCCCCCAGGGTCGCCACCGCCACCATCAGCAGCACCAGCATCCGGGTCTCGCTGCTGCCCGCCACCTTGACCAGCGCATCTCCCACCTGGTAGGCGATGCCGGTACGCACCAGCCCCTCCCCCACCACGAACAGGGCGGCGATCAGAATGACGTTGGGATCGCTGAAGCCCGCCAGCGCCTCCGGCAAGGTCAGGATGCCGCTCAGCACAAACAGGATGACGATCGACAAGGCCACCACGTCCATGCGGACCTTGTTGGTAATAAACAGATAAATGGCGCCCACCAGCATGCAGAGGACCCAGATCAACTCGGAATTCACACTCGCTCCTTTCGCTCGTCGCCCCCGGGCAGCGGGGTGCAACCCTCTCCATCAGACCACAGCTTCCCCCTCCCCATTTTGTTACATGTCAATAAAGGGGGGCCCCATCATCGCACATCCGAGTTCAGATGAGGCCAGCAAAATGGCAGCGACGCAGAGAGCCCCTCCCTGGCCTGTCGCCCAACGTCATCAGGCAAAAAGTGCAGCGTTCAACCCCGGCCCCCTCTAGAATGGGCCCACGCGCCGACCTTGCCGGCCTGCGCGCCTATCTCGACCCCTCACCCCCAACGGAGACCCCATGCCTGTACCACCCCAAATCCAGCCCTATCCCAAGTTCACCTTCTTCAGCCGCTTCGTGGAGGACATCCAGGCGGGCCGCAAGACCATCACCATCCGCGACGAGAGCGAAGCCGACTGGCAGCCAGGCCAGCGACTGGCGCTCTTCACCAACCCGGAGCTGCAGCCCTTCGGCACCATAGAGGTGCTGTCGGTGGCCCCCGTCGCCTTCGATGCCCTAAGCGACGAGCACGCCCGCCAGGAGAACATGACCCTCACCGAGCTCCAAACCGTCATCCGGGACATCTACCCCGCCCTGCCGCCGCTCTATGTGATTGAATTCAAGCTGATCAAAACCTGAGTCTGTGAACCGTCTCACATCAGCCCTATTGCCATTGGAGCCCAGAGGCGAATAATCACTGTTTTTATATACAGTTATTGTGGAGTGTCCATGGAAGTCTCTCTGGAGCCGGCCATCGCCGAGATGGTGGCCGGCTTTATCGCCGCCGGTCGCCCCAACGCCAGCGCACTGAGCTGGCAGGCCCGCCGCGAGGGTTATCTTGCCTCGGCCGTGCTGGGAGGGGCGCGGGAGGAGGTCGGACAGATAGAGGAGTGGCAAGAGTCCCAGTATGCCGTGCGGCTCTATCGACCGACACCGGGGGCGCAGGCTTCCCATCCCGCCCTCATCTACTTTCATGGCGGCTGCTTCGTCAGCGGGGATTTCGAGACCCATGACCGCCAGATGCGGATGCTGTGCAACCGTGCCAATGCGCCGATCTTTGCGGTCCACACCCGCCTCGCCCCCGAGCATGTCTACCCGGCGGCCCATGACGATGCGCTGGCGGCGACCCTCGCCATCATGGTGCGGTTGAAAGAGTGGCAAGTCGACCCGCGGCGGCTGGCGCTGGCCGGTGACAGTGCCGGCGGCCATCTCGCGCTGGTCACCGCCCTGCGGCTCAAGGCCATGGGCGCCCCCCTCCCCGCCGCCCTGCTGCTCATCTACCCCATGCTGGATGCCAGTGGCGAGAGCCAGAGTTATCGCGACTGTGGCGAGGATTACCTCATCACCGCCGACATGTTGCAAAGCGGCTGTCGCGCCTATCTAGGCGCGCTGCCGGTCGATCACCCCGAGGCCAGCCCGCTCCATCACCCGGCGCTCGCCGGCCTGCCCGCGACCCATATCCTGACGGCCGAATACGATCCCCTGCGCGACGAGGGCGAGGCCCTGTATGGCAAACTGCTGCAAGCCGGTGTTGCCGCCACTTGTCAGCGACAGCTCGGGGTGATCCACGGTTTCTTCCAGCTGGCGGGCATAAGCCCTGCGGCCCGTCATGCCATCGCGCAGGTCGCCATGCAGCTCAAGAGGCTCTGAGTTGGATCCGACCCCCATGCCGTGTTAAAAGTGTCTCTTTTGAATCAGGGAGGTGACCCGAGTGTTTGAGATAGCGAGCCTGAAAGAGGCCATGATGCACGGGGTCGAGCTGTTCCAGCTGCTGCTGGAGATCATCTCCATCGCCTGCGTGGTGATTGGCCTTGGCAAGACCCTCTGGCTGGCGGCGCGGGTGCGGGATCACGAACCCGGTTTTCCCCGCATCCGGCTCTGCTTCGGCAGCTGGCTCATTCTGGCGCTGGAGTTTCAGCTCGCCGCCGATATCCTGGCCACCACGGTGGCGCCGAGCAAGGAGGAGCTGATCCGGCTCGCCATCATCGCGGTGATCCGCACCTTCCTGAACTACTTCCTCGGCAAGGAGCTGGAGGCCCAGACCGAACGCCAGCGCCCCTGAGCCGCCACGCCGTCATCGGGCCCCGGCCGCAGGCCGGGCTCATGCCCCTCAGTCCGGACCGGTGCCTTCCCCTGCGGCATAACGCCGGCGGATCTGGTACTGTAGCCCTTTAGCCCGAGAGGAGGCCCCCATGGCCGAGCAGTCCCGTTTTGAGCAATACGACGCCCTGATTTTCGATATGGATGGCACCCTGGTGGACTCCATGCCCCTGCATCTGGATGCCTGGGCGCTGACCAGTGCCGAGTTCGGCCTGCCGTTCGATCGGGAGGAGCTCAATGAATATGGCGGCATTCCCACCCGCAAGATCGTCGCCATACTGGCCGAGCAGCACGGGCTGAGCATCGACATCGAGGCCTTCGCCCGCCGCAAGATAGCGCTCTACATGGAGCAGATCGACAAGGCCGGCGTCTTCCCCCAGATGTGGGAGCTGGTCAGGCAGCACCACGGCAAGGTCCCCATGGGCATAGGCACCGGCTCACCGCGCAATCAGGCCGAGCGTATCTTGCGAAGTACCGGTCTCGATGCCTATATCTCGGTGCTGGTGAGCGCCGACGACGTGACCAACCACAAACCCCATCCCGACACCTTCCTGCGAGTGGCCGAACGACTCGGCGCCAACCCGGCCAACTGCCTGGTGTTCGAAGATACCCGGATCGGCATCCAGGCGGGCAAGGCCGCCGGCATGGCGACTGTGCTCGCCACCGAAGGCGAACTGCTGCTGGTGTAAACAGGAGATAGCGCGATGGGGCTCGCGAAGAGGCAAGCAGCCCCATGCCGGCCGCCCATGTCGTCATGATATGAAGTCTGGTGGAGACCAGTGGAGGGGGAAATAAATGAACCGGCTTTCCGTGCCCGACCTCCCTATGAGGTCTGCGGCAACAGAAAGCCGGTGACTCAAACCTTCAGCCTGGCTTAGAAGTTGTATTTGATGCCGAGGCGGTAACGCATTTCCATCTCGTCGTTGTCGTGCTCGCTGTTATAACGCGGCACATAGCCAATTTCCGTGTAGGGCACCCACTGCTTGTTGATGGGCACGGCGACGACGACGTTATACAGCCAATTGCTGTGATCGCCCTTGTAGTCCTCGTAATTGGTGAACTTGTATTCGTAGTCCCCGGTGATGGTGAAGCCCTCTCCCTTATAACCGAGCTCCCAGTTGAGCTGGTTGTAATTCTTGTCGGCGGCGGTCGGCTTCTCATCCTTCTGGATACCACCACGCCAGCGCAGGGTGGTGAACCAGTTGTCGGTGATGGTGTAGAACGACTTCACCTGGACGCGATAGCCGATATAGGAATCCCCCACATCCAGGTTGATGGCCGGCGCCAGCGCCAGCTTGTCGGTGACCTGAAACTTCTTGCCCACTTCCCACTCGCTGCCGCTGCCGCTCCAGTTGCCGTTGCCGTCCTTGAAGCCGTCCGCCTGTACGTCTGAGCCCTCCGCCATCTTGCCCTCGACGCTGAAGAACAGGCCATCCTCCGTGGCATGGGATAGCTTGAGGCGATTGGCCTGGGTCTCGCTATCGGCCTTGTATTCATGGCGATAATCCAGGGTCAGGGCCTGTGCGCCCGCGGAGGCCAATGTCAGTGAGACCACACTCAGTTTTACAGCAAGTTTCATTATTTACTCCAACTGTTCTGCGTAAAAAATGTATATGGATGCCCCTCCTGCCGGATATGTCAGGAAGAAGGGGAAATATAAAATGGGTTATTTAATTAGCGGGGAATGGCTATCAGCAATATTCCAGTCCGACATAGGATCGCGGGGCTATCGCCTTTTCAAATTCGTCGACAGACAGGAATGCATGCAGCTCAGGCTGGCGAATATAAGCTTCGCTGAAAGAGATGGCCTCTTTCTTGGCCCGCATGATGATGTCATATACGGCCTCATGGGCCTTCGCCTTCCCCAATCCTTTTTTCGACAGCGCCATCATCACATTCTCGGCGCTGATCATGCCCTGGGTAATATCGAGGTTGCGCTGCATGGCCGCACGGTCAATAAAGAGATCCTGCAACAGCGCCTCCGTCTTCAACATGATTTCATGGGTCAGCAGATTCGCCTCCCGCAGTGAGTTGTCGATGATCAGGTTGCTGCAGCCATCGGCTTCGAAGGGGCGAACGGCCATGTTCAGCATGGTGCTGGGCAGGTTGAACAGGATGCGCGCGTTGCCGATGATGCCGTAGCAGAGGGCCGGGTTGATCTTCTGGGGCATGGTGCTACTCCCTATCTGACCCTCGGAGAAGCCCTCGCTCATCTCCGAGTACTCCTCGGACGAGCTGATGTAGACCTCCTCGGCTATCTTGGCGCAGCTCTGGGCAATCAGGGTCAAGTTGTTGACGTACTGGCACATATGCACCCGGATAGAGCGGCTCGGGATCTTCATCTCCCCCATCTCCAGCAGCTCGGCGATCCGCGCCTGCATGCTGGGCCCCACCTCTGGCAGGGTATGGAAGCCCCCCACGGCGCCCCCCATCATGACCTGGAAGATGCCTGGCGCCGAGCCGACCAGAATATCCTTGCACCTCAACAGCTCGTCTTCCCACACGGCGAACTTGGTATTCAGCAGTATGGGTAGCGCATGCCTGGAATGGGTCCTGGCAGCGATGACGACGTCTTTATTCCGCCGTTTCAGTTCGCCTATATTGACCACCATCTTGTCGATGAGGGCAATAAATTCCTGATTGAATCGTTTGCAGAGATACAGCTCGGCCGTCTGCTGAATATTCTGGGTGGTGATGCCGTAGTGAATATATTTGGCGGCCTCATCACCCACTATGCGCCCCAATTCATTGAGGACAGGCACCAGCGGATGCTTGGTCTTGATATAACCCTGGATGATATTATCCCGATCGAGCAGCCCGATATCACAGTGCTGGATGATCACCTCCCCCGCTGCCTTTGGGATGATGCCGAGCTCAATCTGCACCTTCGCCAGAATGGCCTCTATGTCCAACCAGGTCTGATAAATATGGGTGTCTTCGTAGATATTATCGAACCCGTTGCGGTTCAGGGTATAGCTCGTCGGATCGTAGCATGTGGTCATTTTATGGCACCATTAAGAGAAAATAAGCTGGGTGTAGAACAGGGTGGAGAAGATACCGACGATGCAGGGGATCAACGCCCGCTTCAGCACCTCGAACGGGCTGACATTGGCCGCCACCGCCACCGCAATCACCACGGCCGCGACGGGGGACAGGGAGCGGCCAAAACCGGCGGCGTGTTGCATGGGCACCAGCATGAGCACCGATTTCACACCGGCCGCGGCCGACAGCTCGGAACCCAGGTTGGAGAAGCTGACGAAGGCGGCACTGCCTGATCCGGTCAACATGGCGGTAAAGGCGATGATCAGCATGCCGAACAGGGTGATCAGCAGATAGTGGACATCACCCGCCAGGATCATCGACTTCATCGCGTTGACGGCACCGATGGCATCCAGCCCCAGTGTGAACATGGTGGCGGCCACGATCAGGACGACCACGGTGCTGAACGCCCCTGCCATGCCTTTGAAGAACTCGAAGGAGTGATCGAGCGCCAGCTGCAGACTCTTCACCCTGAAGGCATCGATCACCACGATCATGATCAAGGAGGCAAACATGGCGATGGGCGCGTTGATCTTGACGCTGGCAATGCCAATGTCGGAGAAGATGAGCAGCAGCGCCAGGGGGAGGAAGGGCAGCATGGCATAGAGTCGCGAGTAAGGGGCGCCCTGTCGATCGTCCTGCTCGCCGGCGACCTTGATCTCGGTCTGTGAACGCTTGTGGCCATCACGCTTGTCAAACCACTTCTGCACGAAGAAATGGGTAACCGCCACCGTCAGGGTGACCGGTATGGCCACCAGGATCTCGGTGCTGGCAAAGTATTCGGTGATCGACATGTCCAGCAGCTCGGCCGCGACGTTGGAGTTGCCGGAGCCCGGGCCCAGATCGAGAGAACCGCAGGTGCCGATCACTACGGCCGCCGAGAGCGGGCTGACCCCGGCTTGCAGCAGGATCGGATAGAAAGAGATGAGCAGCAGCATGGCCAGCCCGGCCGGGCTCGGGATCACCAGGTTCAGGGTCTGCCCTATGATGAACGCCAGGGCCAGGATCAGATAAGGCTTGTTGATGAGCTGCAGTGGCTTGGCGCAGGCCTTGACCAGACTGTCGGCGGCGCCAATCTTGCTCATGTAGGAGGCGAAGCCGGCCGAGGTCATGGCGATCATGCCAATGGTCGCGGTGCGCTCCGACATGATGGCGCTGAAGGCCCCGAACAGGTCGAAGAAGGTGGATCCCGTCGAACTGAATTTATATTGTGCCCCCATAAAGTCGGCAATGCCACCCTGGGTGAATACGGCGCCCACGGTCAGCATCAGCAGGCCGGAAATCGTCAAGGTGGTATGAGTCTGATAGTTCTTTATGATCATATACATCGTTATAAAAACGATGGGCACAGCCATATAAGCAATCATGGACAGCTCTCTCATTTAACAGAATAAATCATGGTGAAGGCAGCAATCACAACCCAACCGACAGGATTTAATTAATGCCTTGTTTGTATTGCCTTGGAGATAGATTGAAATAACGCTTAAATTGATTCGAAAATTCGTATTGCGATGAATAGCCCAGTTCGTTGGAGATCTCGGATATCCGCAGATTGGTCGTTCTCAGCAGGGTGCAGGCTTTATCCAACCGACACCTGACGATATATTTCATCAGCGACAGTCCGGTCTGCTCCTTGAACTCCTTGCGAAATACCTCATAGTTCAGCCCCAGCTCATCACAATACAGTTTTAAATCTATGCGCTGATGACAGAGTTCATCCAGTGCCAGCTTGACCTGATTGACCATGTTGTTTTCATGGTGCTCAGGATGATTCATCGAGCCATTAAAGAGGGCGCCGAGCAGCTCGATGAATTTGATATAAACGCTGGGCATATCCAGCTCGCTGGCGTTCTTCACAAACTCCATGAAACCGGAGAAGTGATCGATGGCCTCCAGCGGGCTGGCCGTTTGAAAGACGACGGCGCAGTGCTCAGGGATCAGGAATGAAGCCAGGTGTTCATACAGAGCCCGGTCGCAATCCAGATAGACTTCTTTCCAAGCGGGCAGGCTCTCGCAATGGCTGGAATGGCGCTGGCCGGGTCTGCGCAAGAAGACGCTGCCCTTGCCAAGAGAATATTGCTGGCCCTGTTCATCGATATAAGTTCCCCTGCCATCCAGCACCAGTACCAATGAAAAATAAGGAAAACTGACATTGGCAAGCGCCTTCGATTTTCCGTTCCGGTTTATATATCCACAACCAATCCAGCTATCGCTCGACCCCATCGTCTTGGAATAGTTGACCGAAGGCACAGACTGGTTTCCAACAGGCTCTATAAATGGCACCAGGATCTGATATTTGTGTTGGTTTTCCATATATTGACTCTAGAGTGTTATTTCGTGAGTCCGATTCACTTCATAAACAGCTGAATTACATCGACTGCATATCAGTATGCTTTACATACTATGTCGCCCAAAACTACAATAACATGTCAATTCTGGATTTAAAGATATGTTTATTGGGATGGGTCAAGGGCTGGATCACATATTTGATAAACCCTTTATAAAGCGGACCTGAACTACTCTGTATAATCATCTGCTGATCCAAGCCGATATATTCCATTCACAAGGCCGCAAACTCATTAGTGTCTTCCGTATTATTTCAAGGAGATAGAATAAGCCGTCCGCCCATGAATCGTATCCGCTGGAGACCAATTAGATACATCTGACAACGGATATTCCACGCCATGACGCGAAATAACCCCCTGTGCCGACCTCTGAGCCCATGAGCGCGCATGCGCGTGAGCGGAACCATCCGAAGAGGTGAGGCAAAGACGATGCCGACCGGCGCCGGCACCATAAAAAAACGCCCCATGCGGGGCGTTTTTTGCGTTCGGAGTCATCACATGGCGTTGGTAGATTCGAAGATCTTGTCCGCCGAGGCTTCGACGAAGCCAGGATAGAGCACGCCATCGGCCTGGGGGTAGCGGCGGGCGAACTCGTAGAAGCAGCTCGGTATGGTGCGCACGCCGTCGCTGAAGGGCACGTCCGCCTTGTCGGCCATGGTGGAGGATTGCTCCAGCATCACCTGTGGGTCCCCCTTCACCTCGCCGCCCACGGTATTGAGCACGAAGCCCGCCGCCTTGAGGGCCCCGTTGACCTGCTCTATGGTGTCGAAGTCACTCAAGCGGTTGATGTTGACCGTGAAGTGGTTGGCGCGATAGCCCCAGGCTGCCATCCAGGCCGCATACTCGCTCTCCGCCAGCAGGGTCTGGTAATCGGCCCAGGAGACCTGCCAGGGGGCGCCCGTATAGAGGAATGCCGGAGTATCGGTCAGATGATCGGGCACCTGATCTGCCAGCTTGTGGATGATGGCCTGGGCCGCCGGGGAGAGCTCCTCCACCTTCAGCTCACTGATGAACACCTTGGGAGCGTCCGGATCCTGGTGCTCGAAGTGCTTGGCGTAGAGCTTCTTGGCCTTGAAGACGTACTCGCCCTTCTCCTCGTAGCCCAGGGCACGGAAGTGGGCAGCCAGTTTCTCCAGCCCCAGCTTGGGCAGGTTGTAGGTACGAAACGCCACATGATCGTTGATGATGGGCGCGCCGCCCCCCAGCAGTTGATGAACCTTGTGGGCACTCGGGGTGACTTGAATGTAGTTATCCCACAGATGACCAAACAGGGTGTCGATATCCTTTTGCATCTCTCTTTCCTTTGATTGCGGGTACAGACAAGGGCACCCAGGGATGCCCTTTCATGGTTGTTAGAAGGTCAGGCCGGGGGACAGCTGATCCGGTATGGCCGCCTTGCTGTCTTCCACCGAGGCGACCGGGCAATGGGTACAGTAGTCGGCCAGCACCTGCCTGTTCATATCTGCCTCTTTCCTAGAACGTCAGGCCAGGCGACAGCTGATCCGGCATGGCGGCCTTGCTGTCTTCCACCGAGGCAACTGGATAGGCACAGTAGTCGGCGGCGTAGTAGGCGCTCGCTCTGTGGTTGCCGGAGGCACCTATGCCACCGAACGGCGCGGCGCTGGAGGCGCCGGTGATGGGCTTGTTCCAGTTGACTATGCCGGCGCGGATGCGCTTGAAGAAGTGCTGCCAGTCCGCCTCGCTGTCACCGAGCAGGCCGGCCGACAGGCCGAAGCTGGTGGCATTGCCCTGGTCGATGGCGGCGTCGAAGTCGTCATAACGGATCAGTTGCAGCAGCGGGCCGAAGTACTCTTCGTCCGGCAGTGCCGCCACGGCAGTCACGTCTATGATGCCGGGGGAGACGAAGCCGGTACCCGCCTCCAGATGCTTGAGCGCCAGCAGGCTCTCGCCCCCCAGTCGCTGCAGGCTGGCCTGCGCCTCCACCATGCCGAGCGCCGCCCGCTCGCTGATCATGGCGCCCATAAAGGGCTGATCGGCGGCATCATAGAGACCGACCTTGATCTGACCGGCCACCTCGACCAGCCGCTTGACCAGTGCATCCCCCTTGGCACCGCGCTCCACGAACAGGCGGCGCGAGCAGGTGCAGCGCTGGCCCGAGGTGATGAAGGCGGACTGGACTATGGCATGGACGGCGCCGTCCACATCGCTCACGTCTTTGACGATCAGCGGGTTGTTGCCGCCCATCTCCAGCGCCAGAATCTTGCCGGGCTGACCGGCAAACTGCTGGTGCAGGAAGTGGCCGGTGCGGGACGAGCCGGTGAAGAACAGGCCGTCGATGTCCGGGTTGCCGGCCAGCGCCTTGCCGGTCTCCACCTCGCCCTGCACCAGGTTCAACACGCCATTGGGTAGCCCCGCCTCCTGCCACAGCTTGAGCATGGCCTCGGCGACCATGGGGGTCAGCTCGGAGGGCTTGAACACCACGGTATTACCGGCAATCAACGCAGGCACTATGTGACCGTTGGGCAGATGGCCCGGGAAGTTGTAGGGGCCGAATACCGCGACCACGCCGTGGGGCTTGTGGCGCACAAACGCCTTGGCGCCTGGCATGGGGTTCTCGACCGTGCCGGTGCGCTCGTCATGGGCGCGGATGGAGATGGCGATCTTGCCCTGCATGGCAGCCACCTCGGTGCGGGTCTCCCACAGCGGCTTGCCGGTCTCGCGGGCTATGGTCAGCGCCAGCGCCTCCTTGTGCTCACCGAGCAAGTCGGCGTATCGGCGCACTATCGCGAGGCGATCGTCGAGGCTCAAGTCGGACCAATGGTAGAAGGCGCTGCGGGCGGCCTTGACGGCGGCATCCACCTGAGCGGCGCTGGCCGCCAGGCCTTGCCAGACAACCTGGTTCTTGGCCGGATCCTTTGACTCGAATGCCTTGCCTTCACCGGCAAGCCAGTGCCCATCGATCAGTTGCACTAAAGACATAATCCATTCACTCCCTGTGGTGCGCAGGCCGCCGTGGCCACCTGCGTCAGATGCTGTGGTATTCCAATCATTCCAGGTCGACGACCCGGACCATGTCGCCATTCGCCACCTTGATGGCGGCCGCCATCTTGGGCGGGATGATGGCTTCGTGTTTGTCCAGATCGACCCGGATGTTGCCGTAGCAGGCACGATACTGTTCGAAACGGGCATTGCAGATGAGATAGGTGTGACCACCGATGGGCTCGCCCACCAGCACCCGCAGCTTCTGGCTGCGGCGCACGCTGCGGATGTGTTTCACATCGCACTCGACGGTGGGGCCGGCGTCGAAAATGTCGACGTAGCCACGATTCACGAAGCCTTCGTCCTGCAGCATCTTGATGGCCGGGCGGGTCTTCTCGTGGGTCTGGCCGATGACGGCCCGCGCCTCGTTGCTGAGCAGGTTGACGTAGATCGGGTACTTGGGCATCAGCTCAGCGATGAAGCGCTTCTTGCCGATGCCGGTGAGATAGTCGACGGTGGGAAAGTCCATCGAGAAGAAATGCGTCTGCAGCCACTCGTAGAAGGGGCTGTGACCGTCGCCATCGGAGACGCCACGCATCTCGGCAAACACGGTCTGGTCGAACAGCTCAGGGTGCTCGGCCATGAACAGGAAACGGTGCTTGGACAGCAGCCGGCCGTTGAGCCCCTCGCGGGCGCATTCACGCAGGAACAGGGTGCACAGCTCGGAGTTGCCGGTGTAGTCGTTGGACAGCGTGAGCGTCTCGACCACGTTGTAGATGCCGAGCTTGGGGGAAGAGTGCACCACCTTGCCGATGTGATAGTTGTAGAAGGGCTGGGACAGGCCAACGGCCGCGTCTATGGCACAGGTGCCGACCATCTCGCCGGTTTCCAGATCTTCGGCCACGAAGAAGTAGAGGCAGTCTCCCTTGCCCGCAGGCTTGTCCAGGAAGGTCTGGGTCGAGGCATCGATCTTGCGTTGCAGCAGCTCATCGTTGACCGGCAATGAAGTCATGCCGGTACCGGATTCGATGGCACAGGTCTTGAGGCCGGCGAAGTCGCGCTGCTCGATAGGACGGATAACCAACATAATGACAACTCCCTTTCATTGACGACAGGTGGGGTCCCGGCTCCTGCCGGGAGGGCTCCCCACCTCAACTTGGATCAGGCGTTAACCACCTGAGCGACCGCTTTCTCGAACCGGGCCAGACCTTCCTTGATGTCTGCTTCCGGGATAACCAGCGAGGGAGCGAAGCGCACCACGTTAGTACCCGCTACCAGCGCCATCAGCCCCTGATCGATGGAGGCCAGCAGGAAATCGCGGGAGCGCCCCTTGAAGTCATCGTTCAGCACGGCGCCGAGCAGCAGACCCTGACCACGCACTTCGCTGAAGCAGTGGTACTTGGCATTGATGGCTTCGATGCCGGCACGGAACAGGGCTTCGCGCTGTTTGACACCCGTCAGCACCGCCGGGGTGTTGACCACGTCGATCACCGCCTCGGCCACGGCGCACGCCAGCGGGTTGCCGCCGTAGGTGGAGCCGTGAGTACCCACTTTCAGGTGAGCCGCGATCTCGGTAGTGGTCAGCATGGCGCCGATGGGGAAGCCGCCGCCGAGCGCCTTGGCGCTGGTGAGGATGTCCGGCGTGACGCCCAGACCCATGTAGGCAAACAGCTCGCCGGTACGACCGACCCCGGATTGCACCTCGTCATAGACCAGCAGGGCGTTGTGCTTGTCGCACAGCTCGCGCACCCCTTTGGCAAATTCGTCGGTGGGACGAATGATGCCACCCTCACCCTGCAGCGGCTCCATCACCACGGCACAGGTATTGTCGGAGATGACCGAGGCCAACTCGGCCAGATCGTTGTAGGTGACATGGGTGATGTCGGCGGGCTTGGGACCGAAGCCGTCCGAGTAGGCAGCCTGGCCGCCGACGCTGACGGTGAAGAAGGTGCGGCCGTGGAAACCCTGATGGAAGGCGATGATCTGGGTCTTGTGGGCACCGAATTTCTCGATGGCATAGCGACGGGCCAGCTTGAGGGCCGCCTCGTTCGCTTCGGCACCTGAGTTGCAGAAATAGACCTTGTCGGCGAAGGTGGCGGCGACCAGCTTCTTGGCCAGGCGCAGGGCCGGCTCGTTGGTCATCACGTTGGAGAGGTGCCACAGCTTCTCGCCCTGGGTTTTCAGGGCTTCGACCAGCTTGGGATGGCAATGGCCCAGGCCATTGACGGCGATCCCGCCCGCGAAGTCGACATACTCACGGCCTTCCTGATCCCAGACACGTGACCCTTCACCACGCACCGGGATGATCTTGGCGGGCGCATAGTTGGGAACCATCACTTCATCAAACACTTCACGTGTCACTGCCAACAACTCTGACATATTGCTCTCCTTCGATCTGGCGACAGAATAATCCACCGCTCAAAAGTTAAATCCATGTAAACACATCGGCATTGTCACAGAAAAAAAGCTAAAAGTCTGCAACAAGCCGAGTTACAGGGAACAATGTTCGATTGCCTGTGAGATTTTAGGCAACCGCATTGCATAACGGCTCAGGGGGTGTTGGCAAGAGATAATTTGGGCAGGGGGAGAGGTGAATAAAGTGTCAGGGAAAATATTTTTGGGCTCATTCCGATTCTGGGATGAGCATCACGATTTTCTCAGGAACCGGCCAGAAAGTTGGCCAGCAATTGGTGGCCCTGCTCGCTCAGAATACTCTCCGGATGGAACTGAACACCTTCCAGTGGCAGGTGTTTATGGCGCAGCCCCATGATCTCGTCGACGCTGCCATCGGCGTGCTCGCTCCAGGCGGTGACCTCGAAACAGTCGGGCAGGCTCTCGCGCTCCACCACCAGCGAATGGTAGCGGGTGACCCGCAGCGGATCCTTCAATCCTTTGAACACGCCCTCTCCCCTATGGCGAATGAGGGAGGTCTTGCCGTGCATCACCTGACGGGCGCGCACCACCCTGGCGCCGAAGGCCTGGGCGAGAGACTGATGGCCGAGGCAGACGCCAAGGATGGGGAGCTGGCCCGCGAAGCGGCTGATGGCCGCCAGCGAGATACCCGCCTCATTGGGGGTGCAGGGACCGGGGGAGATCACCAGATAACGGGGGGCGAGCCGGGCGATAGCATCCAGGCTCAGCTCGTCGTTGCGCTTCACCACCACCTCCTGCCCCAGGGCGCCAAAATATTGCACCAGGTTCCAGGTAAAGGAGTCGTAGTTATCGATCAACAACAGCATGGGGCAACAACCGGGGACAGGGGATTAACGATCCAGATAGCGCCCTTGCTCCAGCTCGCGCTCGCGCTGGCATTCGGCCAGGTAGATGGCGGCCGCGACGGCAGGGATCTTGTGGTGCTTGTCGATGGCATTGGAGACCATCAGCTGCAGGGTGTTGAGGTTCTTGGCCTTGCGAAACTTGCGCAGCCAGTGACCCTTGTCATCCAGTACTTCACTCACGATATTTGGTTCGACGGACATGCTTGCTCTTGGGGCAGAAACCCGCGTTTGAAATTGGAAGATGAATTCACGAATAAGGGGTCGGTAAAACAAAGAAAGCCAGGCGAATACCCAGCTCTCTTCTACTACACCTTCCCAGTATGTCAGGCTCGAGGAACGAAGCCGACTACATCATATACGCTGACCAGTGTTTTTTCAGCCCTTTCCCGCGCCTTTTGAGCGCCGGCGGCCAAAATAGCCTGCAGATGAGTCTCATCCTGACGCAGCTCGCGGAAGCGTGCCTGGATGGGTTCCAGCAGGGCGACCACGGCATCGGCGGTCTCGCTCTTGAGGTGACCGTACATCTTGCCTTCGAAGTGCTGCTCGAGCTCCGGGATGGAGCGGCCGGTCACGCCGGACATCAGGGTCAGCAGGTTGGAGACCCCGGGTTTGTTCTCCGGATCGAAGCGCACCACCGCCGGCTCGTCGGAGTCGGTCATCGCCCGCTTGATCTTCTTGACGATCTGCTTGGGATCCTCCAGCAAGCCGATGAAGTTCGCCTCGTTGTCGTCGGACTTGGACATCTTCTTGGTCGGATCCTGCAGGCTCATCACCCGGGCGCCGTCGGTCGGGATGAAGGGCTCCGGCAGGGTGAACACCTCGCCGTACAGGTTGTTGAAGCGGGTGCAGACGTCGCGGGTCAGCTCCAGATGCTGCTTCTGATCGTTGCCGACCGGCACCTGATTGGCCTGATAGAGCAGGATGTCGGCCGCCATCAGCACCGGATAACCGAACAGGCCGACGTTGACGTTGTTCTCGAAACGGGCGGACTTGTCCTTGAACTGGGTCATGCGCGACAGCTCGCCCATCTGGGTGTAGCAGTTCAGGATCCAGCCGAGCTCGGCGTGCTGCGGCACATGAGACTGGATGAAGACGGTGCTCTTGGCCGGATCTATGCCCACCGCCAGATAGAGGGCGGCGGCGTCCAGGCACGCCTTGCGCAGGGCGGCAGGCTCCTGGCGGGTGGTGATGGCGTGCAGATCGACGATGCAATAGAGGCAGTCGAAGTCATCCTGCATGTTGACCCACTGACGCAGGGCGCCCATGTAGTTGCCGATGGTCAGCTGGCCCGAGGGTTGGGCCCCGCTCAATACGATAGGTTTAGCCATGAGTGTTCTGATCCTTGTTATTCAACCAGCAGGGCATCGAGCTGGGCAAACTGCTCGCATACCCAGTCCGGGCGGGAATCTGCGATGGGGCGGCCATAGTTGTAGCCGTAGGTGAGCCCCACTACCTTCATGCTGGCGGCCTGGGCGGCCAGCACGTCATTTTCGGAGTCGCCCACCATCAGGGTGCGCGACGGGCTGATGCCCAGCTCCTGGCAGGCGTGCAGCAACGGCGCCGGGCTCGGCTTCTTCTGGGCCACACAGTTGCCCCCCAGCCAGAGCGCAAAACAATCGCTGATGCCGAGGGCATCCAGGATGGGCTGCACGAAGTGGCTCGGCTTGTTGGTCACCACGGCCTGGCGGTAACCGAGCCGCTGCAGGCGGCGCAGACTCTGGGCGACCCCGTCGTACATGGCCAGTCCTTCCAGCAGGCAGGCCTGGTAGTGTTGGTCAAACAGGGGGCGCGCCCTGGCGAACAGCTCGGGGGCCGCGCGGTAATCCAGCGCGCGCTGGATCAGCTTGTCGGCGCCATTGCCGACCCAGGTACGCACCACGGCCTCGTCGGCCTCGGCCAGCCCCAGCTCGCCGAGCGTGCGGTTGACCGCCAGCGCCAGCTGGGGGGCGCTGTCGATCAGGGTGCCGTCCAGATCGAACAGCACCAGATCAAAATCACGCTCAGCGCTTGACATGGGCAAGCTCCGTGCGCATCTGGTCGATGACGGTCCTGTAGTCTGGCTTGCCGAAGATGGCGGAGCCGGCCACGAACATGTCGGCACCGGCCTCGGCGATTTCGCGGATATTCTCCACCTTCACCCCACCGTCGATCTCGAGGCGAATGTCGCGGCCGCTCTCGTCGATCAGGCGACGCACCTGGCGCAGCTTGTCGAGGGTGCCGGGGATGAAGCTCTGGCCACCGAAGCCCGGGTTGACCGACATCAGCAGGATCACATCCAGCTTGTCCATCACGTACTCGAGGCAGGTGAGCGGCGTGGCAGGATTCAGCACCAGGCCGGCCTGACAGCCCTGCTCCTTGATGAGCCCCAGGGTGCGATCGACGTGATCGGACGCTTCCGGGTGGAAGGTGATCAGATTGGCACCCGCCTTGGCGAAGTCAGGGACGATGCGATCCACCGGCTTGACCATCAGGTGCACATCGATGAGCGCCTCGATGCCGTAGTCGCGCAGGGCCTGACAGACCATGGGGCCTATGGTCAGGTTGGGGACATAGTGGTTGTCCATCACATCGAAATGCACCACGTCGGCACCGGCGGCCAGTACCTTGGCGACATCCTCACCCAGACGGGCGAAGTCGGCGGAGAGGATCGAGGGGGCAATCAGAAAGTCTTTCATCAGCGTCATCCATTGGCAGCTTGGCAGAAAAAGCGGCGCAATTTTACCGCAAATATCCGATGAAAACGACCCGAACACAGGAGGAAGCGCAAGCCACTGGCTTTAGCGCCCATATCCACCGAAAACAGCCCGAACGGGGGGAAGAAAAAGTGGACCGCCAGCGTTACCGCCAATATCCGATGAAAACGACCCGAACACTGGGAGGAAGCGCAAGCCATCGGCTTTACCGTCCATATCCACCGAAAACAGCCCGAACAGGGGGAAGAGAAAGTGGACCGCCAGCGTTACCGCCAATATCCGATGAAAACGACTCAAGCGCGGGGAGGACACCGCAGAGGCCAGCGGCTAGCCACCAAAAACGCTCTCCTGGCCCGAAAACGCTGGCGGCACCCGAAGGTGCCGCCAGAGGATCAACCCAGAGGAACCAGCTCGGCATCGCTCGGGTAGTGGCCCTGCTCGGGGGCTATGCCGGGCGGGTAGAGCGCCAGCAGCTCGGCCACCTTGTTGCGACCACTGCCATTGCGGCTGATGGTGCGCTTGACCAGGATCTCGTCCAGCCGGGCGCCGCGATAGAGCTCGCGGGTCAGCTCGATATCGTGATTGCTGATGAGCACCGGCACCCCCTTGTGGGCAGCGGTGTGGCGCGCCAACCGGGCCAGCAGGGCCTGATCGTCCAGGGTGAAGCCGCCGGCCGAGTAGCTGGTGAAGCTCGCCGTGGTGGAGAGCGGCGCATAGGGGGGATCGCAGTAGATCACCCAGTCTTCCTCCGCCCTGGCCATGGCATCAGCATAGCTTTCGCAGATGAAGGTGGCCTTCTGCGCCTTCTCGGCGAAGGCCCACAGCTCCTTCTCCGGGAAGTAGGGTTTCTTGTAGGAACCGAACGGCACGTTGAAGCCGCCCTTCTTGTTGTAACGGCAGAGGCCGTTGAAACCATGGCGGTTCAGGAACAGGAACAGCTGGGCCCGCTCAAAGCCGGCCTCGGTCTGGTTGAACTGGGTGCGCAGCCGGTAGTAGGCAGTCTTGTGGTTGTATTCGGCCACGAACAGCTTGCGCGCCTCGCGGATGAAGTTGTCCGGCTTCTGCTTGAGATGGTTGTAGAGACCGATCAGATCCGGATTGATATCGTTGAGCACATAGGCATCGTAATCGGTGTTGAGAAACACTGAGCCAGCCCCGACGAAGGGCTCCAGCAACACACGCCCGGCCGGCAAGCGCTCGGCTATCTCTTCGACCAGGGAATATTTTCCCCCGGCCCATTTTAAAAACGCGCGTGTTTTTTTCATGGAAATCCGGTGTTAAGAAGGCATTGCCCAAAAAGGGGGGACGATTCTACCCCCTTCCCGGGCTGAATGGCTATTGCTTCAACTCTTTTTGTATCTGGGCAAACGACTTGGGCCAGGGTTGTCCCTTGAGCAAGGCAGGAGTGAGCTTGCGGATCGCCGCCTTGGCCTGGGTGCTGCTGGCATAATCCCCCTGTACCACCACGTACCAGGGGCTGCCACGGAAGCGGGTCTTGTAGACCCAGACCTTGCCAGCCAGCCCATGCTCGGCCACAAAGGCATCGACCGCCTGGGTGTTGCTCGCCCCCATCAGCTGGATGCTGTAGTGATTCTTGGCCTTCTGGTTCAGGGTCGCGGCCGGCGTCAGCGCCACCTTGGGGGCCGGCGCCGCCACGGGGACCGCGGTCACGGCAGGCTTGGGCGCCGCCTGAGCCGCCGCAGATCCACTCTGGCTCTTGGCCGAAGTGGTGGGCTGGCTGGCTTGCGCCACCAGTCCCTGGGTCGAAACTGCCTGGGAGCCGGCGCCTGTCAGCTCGTCCACCACCGCCGTGGGCAGGGCACCGCTGACATTGGGCTGCTTCATCAACTGTTCGACCACCTCGTCGGAGATGACGACCCGGCGCCCCTCGTAATTGGTCGACTCGGTCGTGACCGTCTCGCTCTCGACCTTCTTGGGCAGCGGCTTGGCCTCGGGTTGCCAGTCTCGCGCCACCTGATTACCGCTGGTGGTCTGGGCGGCGCTGGTGCCACCGACACTGAGCGGATCCTTGGCGACGGGATCGGGCAGGGCCGTCCCTTGGGACGACGCCTGGGAGTCATCCTTGCCCGCCTCATCGAACCCCTTGCCATCAAAAAACGGCAGGTAACTCAGGGCCAGCAAACCGGCGGCGACCAGGGCCAGCACGGTCGCTATTTTCTTGACGGGCAACTCGGCCTGACGCTTCTTGGGCCTTCTGTCGGTCATGATATCCTCCAATGACTGCATGATGGCGGACGGGTGTCCGTTTGCCGCACTCAGCATCTCTTCAACTTTCGACTTGGGCAAGAGCGCCGCCGGGATCTTGAGCTCTTTGGCCTTCTCGTACAAGAAGATGCGTTGCTCCGGTGCGCTCAGGGGCGCGACTTCCAGCTCGAGTGCGGGCATAGCCCGTCCCTTGAGCGCCCCCTTTCGGCTGCGACACCAGGCGTCATTGCCCGAGAGCAGGATCGCCAGTTTGTGGGGATTCTCGAGGGTGTCGTTATGGCGACAGAGCGCCCACAACTCCCCGACCAGCTCGGCAGGCAGCTCGTCTGCGCGCTCGATCAGCAGCAGCAGGGTCGAGGACTTGCCCTCGAGCATGCGGAAGAAGCTGTCGGCCAGCGCATCCTGCGGATTGAACAGCGGCCTGGCCACCACCTGCTGCAACAGCAGCTGGCGCACGTCCGTTATCTTCATGGCGGCGCTGCCGATGAGGCTCACCACCCGCACCTGGTCCGGCAGCTGGCCCAGCAGAGACTCGCACAGGGTGCCACGGCCGCTGCCGGCCTTGCCGGAGAGAAAGATGAAGGGGTGATTGAACTCAATCAGGTGCAGCAGCCGGTCAACCAGCTGCCGCTGGGAAGGGAATTTCAGTAACTTATTGGTCACGACCAGACTCGATCACCGCCATCAATTGGGCATCCGTCACATCGGCCACCACCTGGGCGTGGCCGATCCCGACCGGCAGCACCAGCCGCAGCTTGCCCTCCAGCACCTTCTTGTCACGGCGCATATGGCGAATGAAGGCCGCAAAATCCATCTCGGCCGGCGCCTGCACCGGCAGATCGGCCGCCAGCAGCAGGGCCCGGATCCGCGCGACCTGAGCCGCGCTCAGCTCGCCACGCGCCTCGGCCGTTGCCGCTGCCAGCATCATGCCCGCGGCCACCGCCTCGCCATGCAGCCAGTTGCCATAGCCTTTCTCGGCTTCGATGGCATGGCCGAAGGTATGACCCAGGTTCAGCAGGGCGCGCACGCCGTGCTCGGTCTCATCCTGCCCCACCACGTCGGCCTTGATCTCGCAGCAACGACGGATAGCGTAGGAGAGCGCGCCCGTCTCGAGCCGCTGCAGACGCACCATGTTGGCTTCGAGCCAGGAGAAGAATTCGGCATCCCAGATGATGCCGTACTTGATCACCTCGGCCATGCCGGCGGCAAATTCACGCACGGGCAGGGTCTTGAGGCAGTCGGTATCGATGACGACATGCTTGGGCTGATAGAAGGCGCCCACCATGTTCTTGCCAAGAGGGTGGTTGACGGCGGTCTTGCCGCCGACGGAGGAGTCAACCTGGGAGAGTAGCGTGGTAGGCACTTGAATGAACGGAATGCCACGTTGATAGCTTGCCGCAGCAAAGCCGACAACGTCACCTATCACGCCACCCCCCAGGGCGATGAGGGTGGTATCACGACCATGGTTGGTTTCCAGCAGAGCAGACATGATCCGCTCGAAGGTCGCCAAGGTCTTATAGGCCTCGCCATCCGGCAGGATCAGGTGTTCCACCTGAAAACCGGACAACAGCTGAATGAGCTGCTCAAGATACAAGGGAGCCACTACTGTGTTGGTCACTATCATGACCCGCTTGCCCTTGATGGTCTGCGTCAGCACCTCGGGGTGTTGCAACAGACCTGCAGCTATCTCGATCGGATAGCTGCGTTCACCCAGTTCGACCTTCAACCTTTCCATGGACGTCCTCTATTGATTACATGCCAATCAACTTAACAATCTGATTGGCAACAACTTTAGCGCTCTGATCATCCGTCTGGATGACAAAGTCAGCCACTTCTTCATACAGGGCATTGCGCTCTTGCGCCAGACGCTCCAGCACCTCACGCGGGGGCTCTTCGGTTTGCAGCAGGGGACGACGCTTGTCGCGCTGGGTACGTGCCAGCTGCTTCTCAATGGTGGTTTCGAGGTAGACCACGATGCCACGCGCAGAGAGTTTGTTGCGGGTTTCGCGACTGATGATGGCGCCGCCGCCCGTAGCCAGCACGATACCCTGCTGCTCGGCGAGTTCACCTATCACCTTCTCTTCGCGGATCCGGAAACCCTCTTCGCCTTCAACATCGAACACCCAGCCGATATCGGCACCACTGCGGCGCTCAATCTCATGATCTGAGTCGAAAAACTCCATGTGCAGTTGTTCTGCCAGATGTCTACCTATGGTGCTCTTGCCCGCACCCATGGGACCTATCAGGAAAATATTGCGTTTCTCAGCCATGTCTTTTCGTTAGTAATTACAAACTGTATGGCCCCGGTAAACAGTCGACCGGGGTACCTATGAACCTTATCTTGCGATGGATCAGGAGGGGGATTATCTCAATAGAAATCAGGACTGGCAACCGCAGCCCTTACGCCCCAGCCTCATCGGGGCGTAAGGTTATATGTGTTTTACCCTCACATGTAAAGCATTCAGAGGGTATCCGTAACTATCCGCGGGGTCACGAAAATCAGCAGTTCACGTTTCTTGTTCTCGCTGGTGGTTTTCTTGAACAGGTAGCCAAGGCCGGGAATATCTCCCAGCAGCGGCACCTTGGTGACATCGCTCTTGATGGTCTGCTGATAGATCCCCCCCAGCACCAGGGTCTCACCGTTGTTGACCAGCACCTGGGTGGTGATCGACTGGGCATTGATGGAGACGGCATCACCGGTACCGGTCGGCACGGTCTCCCCCTTGGTATCCTGAGTCACGGTCAGATCCAGAATGACTCTGTTGTCCGGGGTGATCTGCGGCGTGACCTTGAGGCTCAACACCGCCTTCTTGAAGGTCACCGAGGTCGCGCCACTGGACGACGACTCCACATAGGGGATCTCGGTCCCCTGCTCGATCAGCGCCGGTTTCTGGTTGGCCGTGGTGACGCGGGGACTCGCGATGATCTCAGCCTTGCTCTCCTTCTCCAGCGCCGACAGCTCGAGGTCCAGCAGGGTGCCATTGGCCAGGCGGGCGACCTGGAAGGCCAGGGTGCCGGCCGCGTTGGTAACCGGCAGGTTGACGTTCAGCCGATCTTCGATGCCGGGCCGCACTATGGTCGAGGTACTGGCATTGTTGCCCGAACCATCATTGCCCTCTATGGTACCCGAGGTGCCATTGCCGTGACCATCCGTCTTGGTCACCCCCCAGCGCACACCCAGCGCCTCGTCGAAGCCGTCATCTATAGTCACCATGCGCGCCTCGATCACCACCTGCTTGACCGGGATGTCGAGGATATCCAGCATCCGCTTGACGTTGCCGATGACGTCCGCCGTGTCCTTGACCACCAGCACGTTGGTGCGTTCATCCACGCTCACCGCCCCTCTGGGGGAGAGCAGCTTGGTGCTTTCGGAGGAGAGCAGCGCCGCCACCTCCGCCGCCTTGGCATAGTTGATCTGCATGTATTCGGTGTAGAGCGGCGCCAGATCGGCCACCTGATTGCGGCTCTCCAACTGCTGCTTCTCACGGGCGGCTATCTCGTCCGCCGGGGCCACCAGCAGGATGTTGTTATCCAGCCGTTTATCCAGCCCTCTGACCTTGAGGATGATGTCCAGCGCCTGCTCCCAGGGCACACCGTCGAGGCGCAGGGTGATGTTGCCGGAGACGGAGTCCGTGGTCACCAGGTTGAGATTGTTGAAGTCGGCGATGATCTGCAGCACGGTCCGTACCGGGATATCCTGAAAGTTCAGGGAGATCGGCTTGCCCTGGTACTGCTTAGCGGCAGTGGTGGCGACGCGTTTTTTCACCTCTATGATGAACATCTTGTCGGCCTGATCGTAGCGATAATCAAACTGGCCATTGACCGAGAGTTCGAACAGGGTGTCGTTACCCTGACGGAAGACCTCCACCTGAGAGACCGGGGTCGCGAAATCCTGAACGTTGATGAGGTTGAGCTGCTCATCCGGTACCCGGGTACCGTGGAACTTGGCCAGCACCTTCTGACCGCGGCTGCTGACATCCACCGCCGCCGAGCTGTTGTCCAGGGTCACCAGAAACTCCCCCTGCCCCTCCTTGCCACGGCGGAAGTCCACCCCTTTGACCGAATTGAAATAAGCTCCCCCCGTGTTCGCCTGCGAGACGGACAGCACCGGCTTGTTGGCTGCAACGGGTACTGCCACCGGCGCCGAGACGGGTTGGGGCTGAGGTTGATACTGGGACTGGTTCTGGGCGATCCGCTGGGTATCAATCAAGGCCGACTGAGTGACCGGCTGGCTCTTGACCAGCGCCGACTGAGTTGCAGCAGGAGAAGCAACCGCCGCGACTGGCTGGCTGGCGTTTTCCCCCAATGACACCAGTAACTTGTTGCCCTGCTGATGGACCTGATAAGGGGTCAGCTGATCGAGCGCTATCTTGATATCCAACCCCTCTCCCTTGCCCTCCACCTTGAGGCTGTCCACCCCCTGCTGCTTGATGGGCAAGGGATTGACCGTCAGTGCTCCTACCGCGCCGGGCACATGCAGCAATAGCTGATTGGGTTCATAGGAGAGTCTGTCGGTAAAGCCACTCACCGGCTCGCTGAAGCTCAGTTCCAGCACGAGCTGATCGGCCAACAGTGGATTCACCTTGACCTCTTGCAGCGCCGCCACCGCCCACACCTGATTGCATGCGCCCAGACACAGCAGCGCCACACCGCTCATCCTGCTTATTGTTGTTCTCATCTCTGCTCATCCCTGATCATAGTTTTGCGTCGAGATTGGCCATGGCCAGCTGTGTTTCTCGGGTGACCCAGCATCCTTTGCCATCCGGTACCGTCTCCATCAAGTCAACATGGGTATTGGTGATCTTGATGACCCTTCCCTGATCCAGCCCCATGTATTGATTAAGTCCGACCCGCATGGCGTGTCCATCCGGGGTTCTGATCAGCGCCCATAATTGTCCCTGTCTCCCAATTGATCCCTGCATGCTCAGGCTGGCCAGCGAATAGCGCTCCAGCACTTCTTTCTCGCGATTGGCCACTATCTGGGCACACTCGGGTTTGACCTTGCCATCCACCTTGGAGCTGGTCTCGGGCTGGGGCTCAATAAAGGGGCTGCGCTGATCGCTACGCTGGTAGGCCATAGGGGAAAACGGCTTTATTTCCGGCAAGGGCTCGATGGGGATGGGCGGCCTTGCCTTGGTCTGCAGCACATATTCATCCATGTCTTCCTGACCGCCACAGGCCGCCAGCAGCAGCACCGGCAACAGGACGCTGATCGCTCTCATGCTCATGGCTTCTGCCCCACGGTTTTGCCGTTGTATTTGTAGGTCTTGGCCAGCATGGACATGCCGATTAGTTCCCCCTGCTCCTTGCTCTGATTGAGCTGGAATGATTCCAGGATCACGATACGGGGCAAGCCCGCCATGTCGGCCGTGAACTTGCCGAGCTCGTGGTAGGTCCCCACCACCTCGATACGCATGGGAAGCTCGGTCGAAAATTCGTGCTGGACCTCGGCCTCCCAGTTGATCCTGTTCAGCTGGAGCCCGTTATCGGTGGCGATGAAGCTGATGTCATCCAGCAGCCCCGCCACCTCATGGGTATTGGGCAGCTGTTTGAGCTGGGCATCGACCAGATGCTCCAACTGCACCATCTGCTTGCGGTATGCCTCCAGATTGGCGGCCAGCATGGCCTTGCTCTCGAACTGCGCCTTCAGTTCGGTCTCTTTACCGGCCTCCTGGCGCAACGCCGTCAGGGAGTTGGCGATAACATAGTAATAGATGGCGCCGCCCAGCAAGGCGCAGCAGATCAGGATGAAGATCCCCTTGGCGACCTTGGGCCAACGCGCCATGTCGTTGAGATCCAGTTCATTGAGCTGTTGTAGATTCATTGTTGCCCCTTAGCCACGTTCTGGGGGAGCGTGGCGATCTGGAACATCATGGAGAACTGGCTGAGTGCAATGGGAGCCAAGTCTGCCGTGAAGATGGTGCTGATCTGTGATTGCCCCAGCCAGCCTGAGCCATCGATACGTCGCATCATGCTGGCTACCCGGCCATAGGCTTCTGCCTTGCCGTTGACATCGATGCGGTTGTTTTGCAGTGCGAGGGTATTGAGATAGACCCCGTTGGGCACCAGCATGGGCAGCTGGTTGAACAGGCGCACCGGTACATTGCGCCTCGTCTGCAACTGCTCTATGAGTTGCATGCGGTCGATCAGCTCCTTGCGTCGTGCCTGGAGCAGCCGGATCTCGCCTAGCTGGGCATCGAGTATGGTCATCTCCTGCTGCAGCCGCTGATTGCGTTGCTGTTGATGGCCGATCTGCTGCACCACCAGCCAGTCGATGGCAAAGGCCAGGGCGGCCGTCCCCGCCAGAAACAGGCCAATCATGGCGCCAAACTGCTGCTTCTGACGCTGGGCCCTGGCCACCCGCCAGGGCAGGAGGTTTATATTTGACATGGTGTGAAGCTCCGCAGTGCCAGACCCAGGGCGGCCATGTACTTGGCGCCATGAGCCAGTCCCCTCTCCCCCTTGGGTTTGCCGAGCAGGGCAAAGGGATCGGGATGAAAGACTTCACAATGGAGATCCGTGCCCATCTGCTCGACCAGGCCCGGCAGTAAGCTGCCCCCGCCCGTCAACACCAGCTTGGGCAACTCCTTGTTGCCCGACGAGCTGCAAAACAGCTGCACGTTGCGCCTGATATGCAGTATCAGGGTATTGAGATGGGGTATGAGCACATCCTGCTCGTGATCGGCAGGCAGGGTACCCTGGACCTTCGCCTGCTCGGCGTCATCCAGCGTCATGCTGTAAAAGGATGCCAGGGCCTGGCTGTATTGATCGCCACCGAAGTTTTGCAAGCGGGAGTAGATCACCTGGCCCCTGATCAGGGCGGCAAAGGTCATGGCACTGGCACCGATGTCGACGATCCCGACCGGTTTGTCCCCCGTCTGCAACTCGGGCAGGCAGGCCAGCACGGCGCGCCCCAGCGCATGGGCCCCCACATCCACCACCCTGGTGCTCATGCCGGCCTCGGTCAGGGCGCTGACCCGGCCGTTGACGCTCTCGGTGCGAGCCGCACTCAGCAACACCTCCTGGCGGGTCGCGTCGGCCGTCAGGCCGAGGATCTCAAAGTCCAGGCTGACCTCATCGAGCGGAAACGGGATGATCTGCTCCGCCTCCATCTGAACCTGGCTCTCGAGTTCGCTGTCGTTGATGTTGGCATCGACCTGGATGACTTTGGTGATGACATTGGAGCCGGTCACAGCGGTCGCCACCTGCTGGCACTCCCCCTGAATGAGTCGCTTGAGTGACTTGAGGGACTGGCTGACGCGCTCGATATCCTGCAACTGGTAATCGACCAGGGTGCCTTTGGGCATGGCGATCTCGGCGATCGATTCGAGATGCACCTTGCCGGGACGTCCGGTGAGGGTGACGGCCTTGATGGTTTGACTACCAAAGTCAATGCCCGCCAAGGAGAGGAGGGATCCTTTGCTGAATAGCCCAAACATATACACATCCATGCGTTATTGGGTTTAGGACTGATTGTAGGTCAGCTCATCAGAAGGTGATGGCTTACCTCAATATAATGCTCTATCTATCAATGTCATAAAGTTTATGTCAAAAGTTGATGCACCTCTCCTTTCCGCCATGGCCAGCGCCCCTTGGTAATTACGTCATGGAATGCTACCCTCGCGCCTCTCCTCGAGGCCCGGCTCTTTGGTCAGGAAAACCTCGAATCTGCGGGGGTAAAAAGGCTATACTCTGCGCCCGTTGGCTAATTTTAAGACGATTGGTAGTTCTTCCATGCTGAAATGGCTCGTTCGCCTGTTTATTGTGATGATGCTGGGTGCTGTGCTGGGTGTTGCCAGCCTCATCGGCATCTATTTCTACATCAAGCCCCAGCTGCCGGATGTGAGCGCACTGCGCGATATCAAGCTGGCCACCCCGATGAAGGTGTATAGCCGGGACGGTGAGTTGATCTCCCAATTTGGCGAGATCCGTCGCATCCCGTTGCGCCTGGACGAAATGCCCCAGTCCATGATCGATGCCGTCCTCGCCACCGAGGATGCGCGCTTCTATGAGCACCCCGGGATAGACCCCATCGGCATCATCCGCGCCGCAACCGTCTGGGCCGTCTCCGGTCAGGCCCGTCAGGGCGCCAGTACCATCACCCAGCAGGTGGCGCGCAACTTCTTCCTGAGCAACGAGAAGACCCTGGTGCGCAAGGTCAAGGAAGTGTTCCTGGCCTGGCGCATCGAGCAGAATCTCTCCAAGGACGAGATCCTGACGCTCTATCTCAACAAGATCCCGCTCGGCTACCGCGCCTTCGGGGTCGGGGCCGCCGCTCAGGTCTACTTCGGTAAGGATGTCAAAGACCTGACCCTTGACGAGATCGCCATCATCGCCGGTCTGCCCAAGGCGCCGTCCATGCTCAACCCCATCCGTTCGCCCGAGCGCGCCTTCGCCCGTCGCAACGTGGTGCTGGGCCGCATGCTGGAGACCGGCAAGATCACCCAGGCCCAGTTTGACGA
Organism: Aeromonas sp. sif2416; assembly: GCF_019218665.1. NCBI lineage: Bacteria > Pseudomonadati > Pseudomonadota > Gammaproteobacteria > Aeromonadales > Aeromonadaceae > Aeromonas > Aeromonas sp. sif2416. Next base: position 314,351 of record NZ_JAHUXC010000002.1, on the reverse strand, counting down.
AGCCTCCAAGATGCCGATCAAGGCCCGTTATCACGGTGCCGAGACCACCCTCAATGCCCCCTATCTGAGCGAGATGGTGCGCCAGAAGATGGTGGAGCAGTTTGGTGAGGATGCCTACACCATGGGGCTGCACGTCTACACCACTGTCACCGCCAAACGCCAGCGCGCCGCTCATCAGGCGCTGCTGGACGGGGTCTTCGACTACGACACCCGCCATGGCTATCGCGGCCCGACCGCGCTGCTGTGGAAGGCGGGTGAAGCCGGCTGGGACTACGACCAGATCATGGCCCACCTGGCCAAGCAACCGACTTACCAGCCGCTGATGGCGGCCGTGGTCACCAAGGTCGGCGACAAGAGCGCCACCCTGGTGCTGAAGAATGGCAAGCAGGCCGAGCTCGGCTGGAACGGCATCAAGTGGGCGCGCACCTTCATCACCGATGATCGCCAGAGCTACGCGCCGAAATCGGCACGGGACGTGCTGAAAGTCGGCGCCCAGATCTGGGTGCGGGAGAAAGGGGAAGAGCTGCTGCTCTCCCAGATCCCCGACGTCAACGCCGCCCTGGTCGCCATGAACCCGCAGGACGGGGCCGTAGAGGCGCTGGTCGGCGGCTTCAGCTTCGAGCTGTCCAAGTTCAACCGGGTCGATCAGGCGCGCCGCCAAGTCGGCTCCAACATCAAGCCCTTCCTCTATGCCACCGCGCTGGAGCAGGGTTACACCCTGGCCTCCCTGATCAACGATGCGCCCATCAACCAGTGGGATCCGGCCAAGGGCCCCATGTGGCAGCCCAAGAACTCCCCGGCCATCTATGAAGGCCCCACCACCCTGCGGCTGGGGCTCGCCAAGTCCAAGAACGTGATGTCGGTGCGCCTGATGCGCGCCATCGGGCTGGATACCTACATCGATGGCCTGACCCGCTTCGGCTTCGCGCGCGATCACATCTCCGCCAACGAATCCCTGGCGCTGGGCGCCGCCGAGTTCACCCCGCTGGAAGTGGTGCGTGGCTATTCGGTGCTGGCCAACGGCGGCTTCCAGGTGACCCCTTACTTCATCACCGAAGTGACCGACAGCTTTGGCACCCCCCTGTATCAGGCCAATCCGGCCGCCGCCTGCCGTGATTGCGGCGTGCTGGCCGCCGCCGGGCTCGACAGCGCCGACGCCTATGCCAATACAGTCCCTGACTGGAAGGCCCAGTGCCCGATCGACCCTGTGGTGCCCAACAACATGGCTCCCCAGACCATCAGTGCCCAGAGTGCCTTCCTGGTCACCGACACCCTGACCACCGCCATCTGGGGTGGCAATGGCTGGCGTGGTACCGGCTGGCGTGCGGCCCGTGACCTCAAGCGTCACGACATCTCGGGCAAGACCGGGACCACCAACGAATCGCGGGATGCCTGGTTCTCCGGCTACACCCCGAACCTGGTCGCCACCTCCTGGATCGGTTTTGACAACCACCAGCGCGGTCTGGGCCGGGCCGAATTCGGCGGCGGTGCGGCGCAGCCCATCTGGATCGACTTCATGAAGACGGCGCTGAAGCAGGTGCCCGAGCGCAAGATGCCGGTGCCGGAGGGGGTCATGCAGGTGCGCATCGATCGCGAGACCGGCCTGCTGACCAATCGTACCGATGGCAGCACCATGGAGGAGTTCTTCAAGGAAGGGACTGAGCCGACCCGCTACGCGAGCCAGCTCTCCGATGGCAATCAGGTCTATGGTGGCGATGGCTCAAGCAGCGATGGCCCGGTCTCGACCGACGACATCTTCTAAGCAGAACCCTTAGATGACAAAAACCGGCGCCAAGGCGCCGGTTTTTTTATGGGGAGCTGGGCGGCTTAACCGAGTTGCGGCCGTATCAGTGACGAGATGCGGGTGGCCAGCTCATTGAAGCAGGGCCGGCGCACCGAGTAGTGGCGATAGAGCAGCGAGATGGTGCGGCCCGGCACCGGATCCACCACGGGGCGGTAGCTGACGCCCCCCTCCTCCTGGTTGGCCGGCACGGCGAGGCGGGGGATCAGGGTCAGGCCGCTGCCGGCCGCGACCATGTTGCGCAGGGTCTCGAGACTGGTGCCCTTGAAGCGCTGATCCTCGCCGATCCCGGCGGCAAAACAGAACCCCATAGCCTGATCCCGCAGGCAGTGGCCGTCGGCCAGCATCAGCAATTTTTTGCCTTTAAGGTTGTGCAGCGGCACCGCCTTAGCCTGCGCCTCGGGATGCTGCTGGGGCACGGCGAGCCACATGGGCTCCTGATACAGCGGTATAGAGCCGAATCCCTCCATCCCCTCCAGCTCGGCCAGTATGATGCAATCCAGCCCCCCCTCCTCCAGCCGCTTGAGCAGCGCCTGGGTCTGCTCCTCGTAGAGGTAGAACTCCAGCTTGGGGAAGTGCTCCCTCAGATCCTGAATGATGTGGGGCAGCAGGTAGGGACCGACGGTGGGGATGAAGCCGATGTGGATCTCACCGGACATGGGTTCGGCAAAGTGCTGGCCTATGCTCTTGAGTTCGCGCACCTCCTTGAGCACCTTGCGGGCCTGCCGGGCCATGGCGTCGCCGGCGGGGGTGAACAAGACCTTGCGGGAGGTGCGCTCGATCAGGATCACCCCCAGCTCATCTTCCAGCTTGCGCAGCTGGCCGCTCAGGGTCGGCTGACTGACGAAGCAGCGCTCCGCCGCCTTGCGAAAGTGTTTTTCCTCTTCCAGCGCTACCAAATACTCGAGATCGCGAAGGTTCATACATCCAGAATCCGGCCAATCAATGGGGCCATTAGGATGCCCAAGAACGGGCAGGGGGACAAGGGATGAGCATCAAACGGGAAGATCCGGCCCGGCACAGCAAAACAAAACGGGCCCGGATACGAGATCCGGGCCGCGCTAAGGGCCATCATCAACGGGTGCTCACACCCGGAAACGACGCACCATCTCCTGCAGCTGCGTCGCCAGCAGATTGAGATCCTGACAGGCATTTGCCATCTGGGTCGCCCCGGCCACCACCTCCTCCGAGGCATGGCTGATGTTGACCACGTTGCGGTTGAGCTCTTCGCTCACCGCCCCCTGCTCCTCGGTCGCCGTCGCTATCTGGATGTTCATGTGGGAGATGCTCTCGACCGAGCCGCTGATCTCGGTGATGGAGGCCCCCGCCTCCCGCGCCGTGCCGACAGTCGCCTGCATCAGCGCCTGGCTCTGCGCCATGGTGCTGCCGGCCTGCTCCGCCCGCTGCTGCAGCTCGGAGATGATGGTGTTGATCTGGGCGGTGGAATCCTGGGTTCGCTTCGCCAGGGTGCGCACCTCATCGGCCACCACCGCAAATCCGCGCCCCTGTTCACCCGCCCGGGCCGCCTCGATGGCGGCGTTCAGGGCCAGCAGGTTGGTCTGCTCGGCGATGCCGCGGATCACCTCCAGCACCATGCCGATGTTGCGGCTGTCGTCGCCGAGCTGGCGGATCACCTCGGCCGTGCTCTCGATGGCGGTCGCAACCTGCTCGATCCGCACTATGGAGTCGTTGACGGTATGAGCGCCCTGCTCGGCCGTGCTGCTGGCCAGGGTGGCCGCCCCCGCCGCGTCGTTGGTGTTGCGGGAGACCTCCTGCACCGTGGCCTGCATCTCGTTCATGGCCGTCGCCAGCTGGTTCAGCTCATGCTGCTGGTTGTTCATGCTGGATGCCGACTGCCTGGCGACCACGCTGATCTCCTCGGCGGCCGAGCTGAGCTGCACCACAGAGCCGGACACCTCGCTGACCAGGTCCCGCAGGCGTCCCTGCATCTCGCCAAAGCCCCTGGCCAGCTGCCCCAGCTCATCATTGTTGAACTGAGCCAGGCTCAGCTCGGTCGCCAGATCCCCCGCCGAGACCTTCTGGGTCTGGGCCAGCAACAGCATGACCGGATTGCGGATGAGCCTAGTCAGCAGCCAGGCCACCACCACCACGAACAGCACGGCGATCGAGCCGACCAGGATGTTGAGCAGCCGGGAATCTTCATACACCCCCTTGATGGTGGTGGTCATGTCACGGGCGGCGTTGTCGTTGATGCTGCGCAGCAGCAAAGCTTGCTTGCTGACGGCCTCCAGCGCGACCAGGGTCTCCCCCTTGCGCAGGGACATGACCCGTTCCAGATCCCCCTTGTGCAGGGCCGCCATCAGCTGCTCATGGGAGGTGAAGTACTGGCTGGCCGCCGCCTTGAGGGCCATGAACTCCTGCTCCTCCTGCCCCGAGGTGAACGGCATGGCACCATAGGACTGGGCCGCGGCGTCGAACTCCTGCCTGGCCGCCTGGTAGGTCTTGTCGTGCAGCGCGATTTCCTGCAGATCTTCCCGCGCCGCTATCACCATGTTCAGCTCGGCCCGTCGCGCATCCAGCAGGGCGATCTCCATCTGGTTGGCGGCCTGCATGCTCGGGATCAGGTTGCCGGTGATCTCGGTGCTGTCACGATACAGACCCGACAACTGGGACACGGAAAACCAAGCAAGGGCGACGATCAGGACGCCCAAGACGGCGAACCCACCGCTCAGTTTCTGGCTAATAGACATGTTTTTGAACATGGTGAAGATCCTTGCCGACAAGAGACACATTCGGGACATTCATGCCCGACATGATGACTATCCATAAATGGATATTTTTAGCTGCGTCATCCTATATCGTCAGCACGGCTCCAAGCATGAGCAAATATGGCTCTGAAAGGCACTGTTCAGACCAGATCTCTCATGACTAGGCGTGTCCCTGCCCGATCGCCTGAACGAGATGGGCAGCAAAAGCGGCCGGATCCCCCAGGAAGGAGGCGGTCGGCAACGAGGTGATCCGCTCGCCCTGCATCAACCCCAGGGTCGGATACCCCTGACCGCCGAGGCGGCGCAACCAGCGCTGGCTCTCCGCCAGATGCCCGGCCAGATCCACCCTCTGGCAGGCCAGCTCGAACGCGCCTCTCGTGATGCCCTGCTCCGCCGCGAGTTCGCCCAGGTTGTCCAGGGAGCCCACCCAGCGGCCGTCGCGATAGTGGCACTGCTGGATGCGGTGCAGCAGCATCAGGCCATCTCCCCCCAGCTCGTCGATCGCCAGGATGGCGCGAATGGGCGGCTCGGAATCGAGGGACAGGCCCTCGCTCAGCAGCAGCTCGTCGAAGTAGCGTGTCCCAAATGGCTGGCCGGTCAGGGCCTGGATCCGCTCGTCATGGGGGCGCACATAGTCGCGCAGCGCCTCTCCCATCGGCTGCCGACGCGGGCCCAGCCAGAGGCCGCCGGCATGCAGCGCGATCCTAAGGCCGGGGATCCCGGCCGCGGCCGCGAGCAGGGGGGCTGCGCCATAGCACCAGCCGCAGAGGGGGTCGTACACATAATGCAAGGTGGTTTCGTTCATGGATTCACTCCGGCGCCATCAATTGAAAAAACCGGGCAGCTGCTGCCCGGTAAAAAACACAGGGAAATGGACTCAGGCCATTACCACTTCATCTCGCCGGTATTGACCTTGGCACCGATGGCCAGGCCGTCGTCGACCGGCAGGGCCGGGAAGGCCTGCTTCAAACCGTCGATAAGCTCGGCCGACCCCTTGGACTTGGCCAGCACCTGCTCGAAGCGCTGCACATAGTCGCGGGTGAAGGTCACCGCCTCGGCGCCCTTGGGCTCGGCCCCGAGGAAGTGGCCCGGCACGACCCGCTCCGGTTTCAGGGCCAGCAGCTCATTGAGGGTCTGCACCCAGTGCGCCCGCGCCGCCTTGGTCTGGCTGTCTGCCATCCACACGTGAGTACCGCTGTATACCGGCACGCCGCCGAACGCCGTCTTGATGGAGGGGACCCAGAGGTAGGCACTCGGGGTGTTCATCGCCTTGATCTCGATCGTCTTCCCTTCCAGGGTCAGCTGGGAAGCGGTCATCACTTCCGGCACGATCAACTGTTTGGGCGCCTGCTCGGCCAGGATCGGGCCCCAATAGGCCAGTTTGGCATCCTTGGTCTGCCTGATATGGTCGACCACGTGCTGACTGGCCAAGATCTTGACGTCGGGGAAGGCGGCCTTGATGGGCTCAAGCCCGAAATAGAAGTCGGGATCCCCGCCGCTGATATAGACGGTGGTCAGCTTCTTGCCGCTCTGCTTGATCAGATCCACCAGGGCCTTGCCGTCATTCACCCCGAACTGGGCGTCGATCAGGATGGCCTCTTTATCACCGCTCACCAGCTCGGAGGAGACCGGGAAAATGCCCTGCTCGCCCGGGTTGTAGACGGTCACGGTCAGCGGGCCCGCCAGGGCGGCGCCACTGAGCAGGGTGCTGGCCAGGGTCAGGGTACGAAGTGCTGTGTTCATCGGGTATTCCTCATAAGGTCGCTTGTCATCGAATGAACACAGTTTATTGAAACTTTATCGGTACAAATACCGCATAATGAGCACATCACTGTTGCACAAATCGAGCATATTGGAGGGCGTAACATGGATCGACTGACGGCACTGCGGGTCTTCGTCGCAGTGGTCGAGCAGGGCAGCCTGAGCGGTGCCGGGGACAAGCTGGAGATGTCGCGCGCCATGGTGTCGCGCTATCTGGCCGAGCTGGAGCGCTGGATGGGGGCCCGATTGCTGCACCGTACCACCCGCCGGCTGAGCCTCACCGGGCCGGGTGAGGAGGCGCTGAACCGGGCCAGGACCATGCTGGCCCTGGGCGAGGAGATGGAGCAGCTGGCGGTGCAAAGCCAGGAGGCCCCCAAAGGGCAGTTGCGCATCACCAGCAGCTATTCCCTGGCGGAAGCCCTGCTGGTCCAGACCGCCAACGACTACCTTGCCCGTTATCCCGGCACCGCCATCGACATCCTGTTGCTGGACAGGACAGTCAATCTGGTGGAGGAGCGGATCGATCTCGCCGTGCGCATCACCAACGATCTGGATCCCAACCTGGTGGCGCGCCGCCTCGGCACCTGCCATTCGGTGGTCTGTGCCAGCCCGGCCTACCTGGCGCGCCACGCACCTCTGCAGCAGGTGCAGGATCTGGCGCTGCACAACTGCCTCACCTACACCTACTTCGGCAAGAGCCTGTGGGAATTTCAGGGGCCCGCTGGCCCGGAATCCGTGCCGGTGAGTGGCAACCTCAGCGCCAACATCTCCAACCTGCTGCTGGCGGCGACCCTGGATGGGGCGGGCATCAGCCTGCAGCCAAGCTACTCGGTGCAGGCCCAGCTGGCGAGCGGCGCCCTGGTGCCGCTGCTGACCCAGTGGCAGCCCAAGCGACTCGGGGTCTATGCCGTCTACGGCACCCGCAAGCAGATGTCTCCCCTGCTGCGCAGCTTCCTCGACTTTCTCATCGCCAGCATGGCGGACGATCCCCTGTGGCAATCAGAGTAAACAGACAATAAAAAGGGGCCCGCGGGCCCCTTGTCATGCTGTGCTGGCTTATGCCTCGAAACCGAACGCCTTGGCGGGCGGCTCGGCATCAGCGGCATCCAGCTCCTCCAGATAGATGTCACGGTAGGCCGCATAGATGGAGTAGTTGATGGCTGGCAGCACCACCAGCAGGCCGACCAGAAACAGCGCCGCCCCAAGCAGCAGCAACAGGGCACCGAGCAGCCCCCACCAGAGGAAGGGCCACATGTTGCGCAGACAGCCCGCGAAGCTGAGCTTGGCCGCCTGCCAGACCCCCACCTCGTGGAAGAAGATGAGGGCGGGGGCGAAGGTGATCGCCATCAGCAGGGGGACCAGCAAGGCCAGGAACAGCAGCAGGCAGAGCATGAAGCCCTGCGCCTGCTCGGGTGTCACCGTCAGCGTCTCAGGATCCTGAGACAGCAAGCCGGTCAGATCCCACAGGTGCAGCAGGGCGAAGCAGGCAAGCAGCAGCAGGCAGAATAGCGACAGCACCAGCAGCCCCCCCAGGATCAGGGGCGTCAGCTTGTGACGAAAACCGGCAAAGAAGTCGGCAAACTGCAGGGGCTGCCCCCCATAGCCCCGCTGCGCCACCGCCACCCAGCCGGCGCCCCACACCATGTACAGCAACTGGGAGATAAAACTGCCCGCCGGTAACTGCTCCAACAGCATGCCCACCAGGAACCAGAGCACTATCATGGCCACGCTGGCCCCCATGCCCTTGTTGAAGATGTCGAACCCGGTGCGGATCCAGATCCAGCCTCGCCCCATGGGGTGACGCTTGGGTTCGCTGCGCAGGCGGTTGTCACTGTTCATCGTCGACCTCGTTGCAAAAATAAAACGAAAGCTTATTCCCTCAGGGCACGCTCACCGTGACCATGATGGTCCCGGTGTAAGCGCCGGTGCGCACGACCTGGCCCGGCAGCCGGGTCGGGTACAGCCTCACCTGATAATTGGTGTTGTGGGTAGCCGCCGAGTAGGGTACCGCGATGGCGGTATCAAATGGAATAGGGGTTGGGCTGCCCTGCTCGAGCATGCCCACCCCGACCCCAGCCAGGCTGGTGGTGATGAAACGATTCTGGCTGGTGAGCGCCCCCCCGAAGCGGTAGCTGAGCGGCACCACATAATCGCTCGGGATCTGGCTGCATGTGACGCTCACATTGACGCTGCGGGGCGTGTAGCCTCTGGGCACCTCGCCCTCGATGAAGGCGCTCTGCGCCACGGCGCCGAGATCGATGGGGATGCTGGTGCCAGCCGGAAACTGGCAGCTCGGGGTCGAGGTGACGCTGATGTTCATCGCCAGCTGGCTGAACGCATTGGCCGGACTGGTATCGGGCGCACTGGAGCGCCGCACGAAGAGGTAGGCGACGGTGCCGCTGAAGGTCTGGGTGCCCGTGACCCCCTTGAGCAGCTTCAGGGTATAGCGGCCGCCGTTGACGTCGATCCCACCCAATGCCAGATTCACCACGTTGCCGATGCAGACGGCCAACAACCCGCTGGAAGTGGCATTGAAAGGAACCGTCCGATAAGTGCCAGCCGCATTGAACTCGGCCTTGAGGCCAAAATAGGAGTTGAGCTTGATCAGGGTCCCCAGAGGATCGGAGACGGTGGGCAGACTGGTCGTGGCCTGATAATAAACAGTCACCAGCAATCCTACCGAGATCCCGGTGCAATCGCAGGTAGCCGAGCTGGTGGTCGAGAAGGCGGTGGCAATACCGGTATCTCCGGGCTGATAGAGAGTCCCTGTGGTGGTAATGGGCCCGGTCGCCACGAAGGGGCTGGTGCATTGGCCGTTGACGGCATGAGCCTTGGGCAGCCACAGCAGGCAACCCAATAACAAGACACCGGCCATCAGGCCACTATTCTTTACTCGACCCACGCTGTTGTTCTCCGTCTGCTCGCCCATCACTGCCCTCCCTGCTGGTTCAGCACAAACCCCTGCTCGTGATAGTTGCCATCGTCGTCGATCCAGCGCAGCCGCCCCCTGGCACCCGCGAGTGCCGCCCCAGGCATAGGGATCGGCAAGATGCCGTAGGGCGGGATCACGCCGGCCTCGTGCCAGCTGAAGCTCTGCCCCCTCGACTCGAGCAGCACCTCGCTCAGGCTGACGTGGAAGGGGGTGGGATTGGTCACCCTCAGCCCGGTGCCCGCCAGCTCGTGCCAGATGAGCCGCTCCGCCGCCCCGGCAGCGGAGCCGGCGAGCCCGGCCGGGCGATAAAACAGCTTGATGCGGGTGCGATAGGCGAGCTGCACGCTGCCGCCCGCGCTTGCGGCCTTGGGCGGCAAGCCCAGCACATTCAGCCAGAACAGCGACTCCCTGTCCCGGGGCAGCGCCCTCAGATCGGCACCCAACACGCGCAGCGCCTGCCCTTTGTCCGGCCCCAGCCGCATCATGGGAGGCAGCACCAGAAAGGGGGTCGAGACGTCGGCCGGCCCCTGTTGTTCGTCGCCCCCATCGACCCAGGCCTGCAGCAGGGTCGGTGCCTCCCCCTGGTTGTGAACCATCAGGCTGGCCTCGCTGGCCCCACCGGCATAGATAAGCCGGGTGCGCATCAGGTTGAGCGCGGCCTCGCAACCAGGCCACCACAGCAGGGAGCCCAGCGCCAGACATGACAGAGTGAAATGTCTCATGAGTTTGTTTCCATGGTGAGGCAGCGGGCGGCGACCTGTTGGTAGGGCACCGCAGGATCTGGTTCGGGCACGCGATAATCCAGCCGGCACTGCTGATCTGGCTCCTTCCCCCACTGGACGTAGAGGATAGCCTGCTCACCGCGCACGAAGATGAGCCCCCCCTGGCCGACGACGGCGACCGAGCGACCGGCGCCGTCGACCACCTCGGCCCCGAATGGCAGGACACTGCCGTCCGTCCGCTGGACTTTGAGCAGCAACGGCTGACCGACATGGGTCTCATACGCCAGCTTGACGATGGCGCCACGGCGGGGGGCCACCATCTGGGCGCTGCCATCTATCTCCACATCCAGCGGCAGGCCGCTCGGATCCAGGCCGATGATGTTGGTGCGATAGGGGTTGAGCCCGGCCAGCACGGCGTAACCATCCCCATCCACCTCGCTACCAATCCCGTGGCTGACCCTGGCCCCCTGGGCGCCCTTGGCCTCCACCAGCGCCATCGTCTCCCCCTGAGTTTGTCCCAGCACCCAGCCCTCTTCATGCACCAGCAGTGTCCCCTTGGCCGAGGCCACATACTGGGAATACCCCTCCCCCTGACTGGTGCTCAGCCCCAGCTGGGTTGCCGCCGTCTGATACTGGGCATTGGCGCCATAGCCCTGATAGCCCGCCCCATCCCCCTGGCTCTGGCTGCCGTAGAGCCCGTAGTAGAAACGCCCGTCCCGGGAGCCCCCGTTGAGATCCAGCCTGGCGCTGTAACCCTGCCCCTCCTGATAGGAGACGGTGCTGCTCAGGCGCGGGGCACCGAGTCTATCTCCGATGGGGATGCTGAGACTCAGCATGTATTGATCGCCGACCCCATCGTCCAGCGAATGGCTGGCCGAGAGCGTCAGGTTGCCCCAGTCAAACCCCCGGTTGTAACCGAGCTGGAAGCTGCTGCTCTCGGCCTCGGCCCCCCAGTAGTCGCGACTGATGCCGTTGAAATAGAGATCCCCCCACTCCCCCACTGGCTGGTTGATGTTGAGCTGGAAGCGATTGCGCTCCCGCTGCAGCTGATCGAGGGTCTGGCTCTGGGCCGCCGCCACATCGTTGAGATCCAGATAGCCTTCGCTGGAGAAACGGTAGGCGGCCAGGGTGAAGTAGGTCTGGGTCAGATCCATCTGCTTGCTGTACGTCAGGCGGTAGCTCTGCCCGGAGAGCGACGGGGGCAGCTCGGAGGCGGCGGGCAGATCCCGCGCCCAGGAGCCGGTGACGTCGAGCGCCAGGGCGCCATAGTCGGAGCCCATGGCGGCGCCCCCCAGCAGGGCCGCATAGTCCTCGGCGGCTATGTTGCCGCCGTACAGAGTCAGGGTGTTGGAATAGCCGCGGCGATAGATGCCCTGCAGAAAGTCGGGGCCATCCGGGCCGGCCTCGTTGCGGTAACGGCCCAGGGTCAGGCTGAAGCGGGAAGTGTCGTCCCGCAGCATCTGCACCACGGAGGAGAATGGCAGGGTAAAGCTGCGCTCGCTGCCATCCGCCTCAGTGATGGTCACGTCCAGATCGCCGGCGAAGCTGGTGGCATAGAGATCGTCGATGGCGAATGCGCCGGGAGCAACCTGGGTTTCATAGATGAGGGCGCTGCCCTGACGGATGGTGACCCTGGCATTGCTCTGGGCCACCCCGCGCACCACGGGGGCAAAGCCCCGTTCAAAATCGGGCAGCATGGCATCGTCACTGGCAAGCTGCACCCCGGTGAAAGGCACGCTGTCGAAGCTGTCCCCCGGGGTGAAGTACTCACCCAGGGTGAGCTGAGCCCTCTGTGTGGTGACATCCCGTTGCACATAGCTGTTGAGCGACTGATAGCTGCCGCCGTCACTGCCCTGCCAGGAGCCGTTATGGCGCAGACGCCAGGCCCCCAGGTTGACGCCGGTGTTGAGATTGACGCTGTTGCTGAACTGATCGTCGGTCCCGCTCAGCTCACTGTAATAAAGATTGGCGTTGTAGCCGATGAAGGCCGCATTGATCCCCTGTACCCACTGCTCCGGCCCGACATAGTCACGCCGGACCCGGCCGACATAGGCCTGCGGCAGGCTGAGCGCCCCGCTCAGGCTGGGCAGATCCAGGCTGAAGCTAGCACCAGGCACCAGGGATTCGACCCGGATGCAGTTACTCTGCATCTGCAGCTTGACCGACGGCTGATTGGGCAACTGGTCGACAAGCAGCCCCCATTGCGTTACCTGACCGGGTGTGAAGCAAAACCGCGGGGTCTTGGGATCGGGGCCGGCCCGCACCTCCACCTGCTGGCTCAGCTTGTCCTTGCCATTGATGATGATGTCGAGCTGATAGAGGCCAAGGGGCACGAAGTCGGCACTGGCGAAGCGCGCCAGATCGATGTTCACCCCCAGGCTGTCGAGCAGCTGACTGTCGAACTCGACATCGGCCGCCGGGGCGGGCGTCTCGGTGATGGGGGCAGACGCCACCTCACCGGCCTGGGCCCAAGTGAACCAGAGATAGAGCAGCGCAAGCAGCCCGCCACTAACCGCCCTCCGGACTCCAGCCCCCGGGGCGCTGGCACGAGACATTGAATGCTGGGGATGATGACTGGCTGACACGGCACACCTCCCCCTCAAGAGCCAAAACGGGATCAGTTGAAGACGAATCGACCCACCTCGCGGGCCCCATAATCATTGAGCCAATAGAAGGTCACCGCCTTGGCATGGACCGAACCCGACAGGCGATCTATGGGAAAATCGGCGCTGCCTCCCGGCGACACCATGCCGCCACTGAGATTGCTGTAGCGCCTGGTCTGGGTCGTCTGCAGCTCGAGATTGCTGATGCTGACGTGATACAGGCTTGGATTGCTGGCCCGCAAGGCATAGCCCTCCCCTTGCCGGATCAGGCGCCAGCTCAGGTGATTGGCGGAGTGCTCGACGTTGCCTGCCAACCCCTCGGGGCGATAGAACATCTTGATCCTGGAGCGAAAGGCGAGCTGCACCAGATTCTGGCCTGCCTGGGTGGACTTGGCGCTGGGCGGAACCTCCAGCACATTCAGCCAGAACACCGACTCGCGATCCTGTGGCAGCCCCTGCCCCACATAGGTGAGGCGCAGCGACTGGCCGCGCTGGGCATCAATCCGAGTGATGGGGGGGGTGATCAAAAATGGCACCGATTCGACACCGGGCCGGATGCGGCGGTCGCCGGCATCCATCCAGACCTGCACCAGTGCGGGCACGTTGCCCTTGTTGGTCAGCTCCAGCGTGACTTCACGAGCGGAGGCGGGGTAGATGACCCGGGTACCCGAGATCTGGACATAGCCCCAGGCCTGCCAGGCAACGAGCAACACCATGCCCCAGCCATAGCGCCACAGCCTTGCCCATCCAAGGCCCCGGGGCAGACTCATGGAGGCGATACTCAGTGGTAATCCAGCGAGTAGATGAGGTCCGCCGAGACCAGGCCGGCCCCCACGGCGCCGGTGGCGATGTACTGGGCGCTGTAATAGAGCGTCGCCCCGCCGGTCGCGCTGAAGTCGACCAACACGTTGTTTCCGGTATTGGTCCTCAAGTCGATGGGGGTGCTGTTGGCCGAGAGGATCTGGACCTCCACGTTCTGAGCCGGGTTTTTCCCGCCCGCCGCGACGGCCTTGTTGCTGAGGTTGCCCGTGGCCTGGGCCACGCCGATGTTTTCGAAGTAGGCCCGCACCGAGCCCGTGGTCGGGCAGCTGGTGAGCGCGAGGTTGAAACCGGTGGCACCGGCGGTCTGGCCTATGCTGCCGAGCGCGTTGGTGCTGACGGTGGGCAGGGTCACTGTGGCCGATGCGTTGCCGCCATTGACGGCGATGGCGCAGGTGCCGGCAGTCACTTCCCCATTGATGGTAATAGTGCCGTTGAAGGCGGCGGCGGGGACAGATACCAGCCCGCCCATGGCGAGTGCAAGCACAAAGAGAGCATTCGTCTTCATCACAACCTCCGTCTAGCCCTGGATGCCGCTGGCGACTACCGTTCCCCTGCCAGAGCCTGTCTTCCTTGTCACAATAGGTGTCATTCAACGACCAATATCTAGTGATGCATTAGTAAATAGCACAGGCTGGCCGAGCCTGCTCGCTTCCAGGCAACATCCGGACAACAAATGACGCCACTGCTCGTCCCCGTCGTCCGACGCTGCGGACAGCCCGGCGGGAATGTGGCATCATTTTCCCCCTTTGATTCCACCCCTCTCATTCGATGGAGCCGCCATGCGCCGCCTGTTGTTCCTTGTCCTGCTGCTGGGCAGCACTCATCTTTATGCCGATCCAGGCTTCATCAGCCGCCTGCTCAATCATCCGGTGCCGGGTGGCGTGGCCGTGGTAGCACTGGGGGACGGGCCAGAGGCGCCCAGCGTCCGTTATCAGGACAAGCCGGTGCTGGTCGTGCGTGAGGAGGGCCGTCGCTGGATAGCCATAGTCGGCATCCCGCTCAAGAGCGCCACCGGCCCTCAGTCCCTGGTGGTAGGCGATGGCCGCCGGCTCAGCTTCCTGGTCCAGCCCAAGCACTATCGTGAGCAGCACATCAAGTTGAAGAACGGCCGCCAGGTCAACCCGCTGGCCGAGGACATGGTGCGCATCAACCGCGAGCTGGCGGAGCAAACCCAGGCCTATCAGACCTTCAGCCCTACCCAGCCCAGCAACCTGCTGTTCGACAAGCCGGTGCAGGGGCCGCTCTCCAGCCCCTTCGGCCTGCGCCGCTTCTTCAACGGCGAGGAGCGCAACCCCCACTCCGGCCTCGACTTCGCGGTCGGTGCCGGCACCCCGATCAAGGCGCCGGCCGCGGGCAAGGTGATCCTGATCGGCAACTACTTCTTCAATGGCAATACGGTATTCGTCGATCACGGCCAGGGGCTGATCAGCATGTTCTGCCACATGTCGAAGGTCGACGTGAAGCTGGGCCAGAGTCTGCCGAGGGGTGGCATCGTCGGCCGGGTCGGCGCCACCGGTCGCGCCACCGGTCCCCACATGCACTGGAACGTCAGCCTCAACGATGCCCGTGTCGATCCCGCCATCTTTATCGGGGCCTTCAAGCCCTGAGCCGGCTCACGTCATAAGCACGTCATAAAAAAGAAGAGGCAGCCTGGGCTGCCTCTTCTTTTTCACATCCGTCACCCAGGGTCCGCTGGCGGTCGCCTTCAGCTCACACCGGCATGCAGGCCCGCCTCCTTGCGCATGGCCCGCCACATCACCAGCACCAACAGGCTGCTACAGGTGGGCAGCGCCAGCCAGACCCCGGCCACCCCCCACAGGGAGGAGAAGCCCCACAGGAAACCGCCGATCAGCACCAGCTTGCCCCCGGTGAGCAGGGAGGCGATGCGGGCCCGATTGATGGCCTGGAAGTAGGTAGCCCCCACCAGCAGCAGGCCTTCCATCGGCAGTCCCCAGAAGTAGAGCCAGATGCCGAGGCTTGCCACCGGCAGCAGGGCCGCGTTGTCGCCGGCAAACAGATAGACCACCCCTTCCGGCCAGAGATAGAGCGGGATCATGCCGCACAGCGCCACCAACAGGGTCACCCCCAGCGCCAGGTTGCGCACCCGCAGCACCCGCTGCCAGTTGCCCGCCCCGGCGTTGAAGCTGGCGATGGGCTGGATGCCCATGGCGATCCCCTCGAAGATGAGATAGAAGAAGGCCTCGCTGTAGCTGATCACCCCGTAGGCGGCCACGTGCAGCGAGGTCCCCACCGACAGCAGCGCCTTGTTGTGCAGCGCCAGCACCACCGACAGGTAGAGGTACATCAGGAAGCTCGAGACCCCGAGTCGCAGCGTCTCCCCCATCAGCCGCCAGTCCGGCACCAAAGTATCCCAGCGAATGCGCAGCTGGCTGCGCGGGGTGAAGAAGTGCCACAGGCAGAGGCCGCCGGTCACCGCCTGGGAGAGCATGGTGGCGATGGCCGCCCCCGCCAGCCCCCAGGGGATCACCGCCATCAGCAGGTAGTCGAGCAGCACGTTGAGCACGCCGCCGCCCACCAGGATCCAGGTGGTGAGGCCGGGTCGCCCGTCGTTGCGCAGCAGGGCGGTGAACGCCATGGAGAGCACGGCGAAGGTCCCGAGCCAGGCATACCACTGCAGATAGGCGAGTCCTGCGTCGAAGATGACCCCCTCGGCCCCCATCCAGGTCAGCATCTCATCCCCGTAATTGATGCCGATAAAGGCGAGCACGGCCGAGGCGATGAGCACCATCACCAGCGCATTGCCGACGATGTGGCGCGCCTTCGCCTGCTCCCCCTTGCCGAGGTAGAAGGAGGCGAGCGACGAGGAGCCCATGCCGATCAGCGCCCCTACCGCATAGAGCACGGCGCAGATGGGGTAGGCCAGCATCATGCCGGCCAGGCCGTCCTGACCCAGGATATGGCCGACGAAGATGCCATCTATGGTGACATAGACACCCGTGACCAGCATGGCCGCCACGGTCGGGGTGACATAACGCAGGAAGAGGCGGGAAAGGGGGGCCGTGCCCAGATCGACTGTGGACATAAACTGCTCAACTGAGGGGAACGGCCAGAATAATAGCCAAACAAGACCCGGATCACCCGTTATTTATGTTACAGATCATTAATATGGAAGACTTTACCCGCCCCACCCCCTGCTTTAGGCTAAGGCGACTTCTCATGAACGGAAACGTGCGCCATGTTGCAACGCCTGCTCTGTCTGCTGATCTGCTTCAGCCTTCTCCCCTCGCTCGCACAGGCCGATGACGCCATCACTCAGGTTGAAGAGTTGCTGCAAGGCGTGCCCAAGACCGACACCCCGGAAAACCAGCAGCTGCGGGAGAGCTACCAGCAGGCGCTGCAATACGCCAGGGACGCCCAGCGCTACCGGGAGCAGGGCAAGGTCTACCAGCAGATCCTGATCGACTATCCCAAGGAGTCGGCCCGCCTCAAGGAGAGCCTGCACAACTATCAGCCCCAGTCCCGCCCGCCCCTCTCCTCCCTCAAGGAGGAGGCACTGCGCCAGGCCATCAGCCTGAGCAGCAACCGCCAGATCAACCTGCGCAAGGAGCGCCAGGCGGTGATGGATGGCCTCAATCAGCTGGAGAGCACGGGCCAGGAGTATCACCTGCGGGTCGACGAGCTGCGCAAGCAGTTGCTGCAGACCCGCGCCCAGCTCGATCGCCTGAGTTTCAGCAACGAGTCGGATCGCCTGCAGGAGGCCCATCAACTGGCCACCCGCCTCAAGGAGCAGAGCCTGTCTGACCGGATCCAGATGCTGGAGCTGGAGCAGCTCTCCGCCCAGCAGCGCAACGATCTCGGCAAGCTGAAGCTGCAGGAGCTCAACCTCGCCATCACCGATGAGGACGAGTGGCAGAACAGCCTGCTGACGCAACAGAACCTGCTGCGGCGGGAGAAGACGGAGCAGGCGTTGGCGGAGAGCGAGCGGTTGCGCCGGCAGCTCACCTCGGATCTGCCCCTGCTGCAGGAGCAGCAACAGCAGAATCAGGCGCTCTCCCTGCAACTCGGCGCCCTGGAGGAGCAGATCGAACGGGTGCAGGACGAACAGCGGGACATCGACAAGTCCCTGTCCGGGCTCAACGATCTGGTCAACTCGGTGCGCGAGCAGCTGGAATGGCTGCAGATCAGCAACGCCTACGGCGAGAACCTGCGCAGCAAGCTGGCCGATCTGCCCAACTACTTCCCGCTGGAGAAGCTGGAGTCCGCCATCGTCAAGGCGCGCATGGCGAAGTACCAGTACGAGACCGAGCAGGATGCCCTCAAGGATCCCGACCAGATCCGCGACAACCTGCTCAGCGGCGATGACATCACCCTGGATCGCGCCCAGCAGGCGGTGCTCGACAACCTGCTCAAGGCCAGACGGCAACTGCTGACCCGGCTCAACGACGCCTCCGACACCCTGATCCAGGAGCAGACCCGGCTCAAGCTGCTCTACAGCCGCCAGAACAGCAAGATCGACGAGATCCGGGACATCAGCGCCAGCCACCTGTTCTGGATGCCGGATGTGCGCCCGCTCACCCCGACCGTGCTGCTCGGGGTGCCCACCGCGCTGAGCCTGCTGATCGATCCCGCCAACTGGCTGCAGCTGCCCAGGGCCATAGTGGAAAACAACCCCATGAACCTCACCCTGGCCGGGCTCGGCCTGCTGGTGCTGGCCTGGTGCTGGACCAAGCTGGCCCGCCATCTGACAGAGTACAGCCAGTACATAGCCCCGCGCATCGGCAAGGTGACCCAGGACAAGTTCAGCCTCACCAGCCGTCTGCTGGTGCGCTCCCTGCTCGCCGCCCTGCCGCTGCCGGCCATGGCGCTGATGATGCGCGGCCTGCTGGACGGCGCCTGGCAATATCCGTTCGCGGTCGCGGTGGCCCGTGGCCTCGGCGAGATCTGGTTTCTGCTGCTGGCCCTGCTGGTGGTCCGCCACCTGACCCTGGAGAAGGGGATCCTGATCCTGCAT
This sequence comes from Aeromonas sp. sif2416, assembly GCF_019218665.1. NCBI lineage: Bacteria > Pseudomonadati > Pseudomonadota > Gammaproteobacteria > Aeromonadales > Aeromonadaceae > Aeromonas > Aeromonas sp. sif2416. Next base: position 296,009 of record NZ_JAHUXC010000002.1, on the reverse strand, counting down.
TTTCGCTGGCCGAAAGAGCCGGTGCAGCGGGTCTGGGGCCAGTTCCGCACCCTGCTGCTGGTGCTGATCCCGAGCTTCTTCGTGCAGGGCATGGCCAACAGCTATCAGGAGCACGCCTTCTACGACTCCCTCGGCCGGCTGGCCTTCATCGTCGGGGCGCTCTGGCTGCTGCTGTTCTTCGCCCGCCTCAACCGGGAGAAGCTGCCGCTGACCTGGGGTCAGGCCGACATGACCAAGCCCCATTTGCTGCACCACTTCATCTGGAACAGCCTGATGCTGGCTCCCCTGCTGGCGGTGCTGGGCTCCCTGTTCGGCTACTTCTATACCTCCCGCACCCTGCTGCGCCAGCTGGAACTGAGCCTGCTGCTGGGGCTCGGCTGCCTGCTCGTCTACTACCTGGCCCATCGCTGGATGCTGATCCAGCGCCGCCGCCTCGCCTTCGATCGCGCCAAGAGCAAGCGGGCCGAGATCCTGGCCCAGCGGGAACGTGACGAGGACGATCTCAGCTCCGAGATCCCGGACGTGGTGGAGGAGCCCGAGCTGGATCTGGACACCATCAGCGCCCAGTCGCTGGGGCTGGTGCGCACCCTGCTGATGCTGGGCTTCACCATGCTGGTGGTGGTGCAATGGTCGGATCTCAACTCGGCCTTCAGCTTCCTCAGCAGCATCGAGGTGTGGCAGGTGAGCAGCAAGGTGGCCGGCATAGAGCAGCTCTCCGCCATTACCCTGCAGGATCTGATGCTGACCGCCTTCGCCTTCATCCTGACCGTGGTCACCGCCCGCAGCCTGCCGGGGCTGATGGAGCTCACCCTGCTCCAGCACCTTAGCCTCTCCCCCGGCACCGGCTTCGCGCTGACCACCGTCAGCAAATATATGGTGATCCTGATAGGTGCCCTCACCGGTTTCTCCATGCTCGGCATCGACTGGTCCAAGACCCAGTGGCTGGTGGCGGCGCTGTCGGTGGGCCTGGGCTTCGGCCTGCAGGAGATCTTCGCGAACTTCGTCTCGGGCCTCATCATCCTGTTCGAGAAGCCGATCCGGCTCGGCGACACCGTCACCATTCGCGATCTGACCGGCACAGTCACCAAGATCAAGACCCGCGCCACCACCATCGTCGACTGGGATCGCAAGGAGATCATCGTCCCCAACAAGGCCTTCATCACCGAGCAGTTCATCAACTGGTCCCTGTCCGATGCCATCACCCGGGTCAAGCTGCGTATCCGCATCGGCCTGAGCCAGGAGCCCAAACGGGTGCAGCAGTTGCTGGAGCAGTGCGTGCAGGAGTCCAGCCTGGTGCTGGATACCCCGACTCCCGAGGTATTCCTGGTCGAGTTCACCGACTCGGCGCTGATCTACGAGATCCGCCTCTACGTCAACAACATGGATCACCGCATGCCGATCACCCATGAGGTTCACTCGCTGGTGTTGGAGAAGCTGCGGCAGCAGGGGCTGGGATTGCCGCACCAGCAGATCGATATCAGGATGAGTCGGGGATGAGCGGGATCACCCCATGTCCGTCATGCACCCATGAGGTTCACTCGCTGGTGCTGGAGAAGCTGCGGCAGCAGGGGCCGGGATTGCCGCACCAGCAGATCGATATCAGAATGAGCCGGGGCTGAGCCCGCGCGTCATCCAGGCAACACAGGAGCCATAGCATGCAGATCATTGCCCATCGCGGCGCCAGCGGGCTGGCGCCGGAAAACACCCTCAAGGCGATGGCGCTGGCCATCGAACTCGGGGTAAGCGCCATCGAGCTCGACGTGCAGCAAGCAGACGGCGAGCTCTGGGTATTCCACGATCGGCGGCTGGAGCGCTGCACCGATGGCCACGGCGTGCTCGCCCAGCAATCTCGCGCCTATCTGGCAAGACTGGATGCGGGCGAAGGGGAACATATTCCGACCCTGTGGCAGGTGATGACCCTGATTGCGGGGCGCTGCGAGCTGCACATCGAGCTCAAGGGCGCCCATACCGCCGAGCCGGTGGCGGCCCTGACCCGGCGGGCAGAGCGCGAGCTCGGTTTCACCCCGGCCCAGTGGGTTGTCTCTTCGTTCCATCATCCCGAGCTGGCACGCTTCGCCCGGTTACGGCCCGAGCTGCGCCTTGGCGCCCTGACCGCCAACCTGCCGTTGCAACATGCCCGCTTTGCCGAGCAGCTGGGGGCCTGGTCACTGAACTGCGATGTGGACTTCGTCGATGCCGGGCTGGTGGCGGATGCGCACCGACGGGGGCTCAAGGTGCTGGTCTACACGGTCGACGAGCCGGCCGATGCCAGGGCGCTGGCGACCATGGGTGTCGATGGCATCTTCACCAACCGACCAGATCGATTCAGCTGAGTATCGACGCGGGTTGGCGGGCCATAGAACGTCAAAAATAGATGCTAAATTTCGTGCGCATCGGGATACATAAAGTCCAATTTCAGCCGATACAGTATTGGCTCATAACAATAACAGACCACACCCAGATCTCAGATTGACGCTCACAAGGATGTACACATGAATCTATCCATCAAGAACAAGCTGGTCCTCGCCATCGGGGCCATCATCCTGGTCATCACCGGCCTGCAGGTCTGGTACAACACCTCCCAGCTGCGCAGCGAAACCCAGCGGCTGATCTGGAGCTTCATCGACGACAGCTCGGCCTCCAACGTGAAGGGGATCTCCCGCTGGCTGGACGCCCGCATCAGCATGGTGAGCTCCACCAAGGAGGCCTTCGCCAAGGAGGATGAGCCCATCAGCCACCTGGCCCAGTCCATGAACGCGGGCAACTTCGATCTGGTCTACGTGGGCACCCAGGATGGCCGGATGATCCAGAGCAAGCAGACCAGCCTGCCGGCCGGCTATGATCCGCGCCAGCGTCCCTGGTACAAGGACGCCATGGCGGCGGGCAAGCTCGCCATCACGGCCCCCTACGCCGATGCCGCGTCGGGCAACCTCATCATCACCATCGCCGAGCCCTTCACCCGTGGCAACACCCAGGGGGTGATCGCCGGTGACGTCTCCATCGAGGGGCTGGTGCGCGACGTGCTGGCCATGAACTCCGAGGGCACCTACGCCATCCTGGTGGACAGCAACGGCACCATCATAGCCCACCCGGACAAGGCGCTGACCCTCAAGCCCGCCACCGCCCTCTCCCCCGAGCTGACGGCGGCCAAGGTCAACGAGCTGGCCCATGACAACACCATCTCCGAGATGGAGATCAGCGGCAAGGCCAGCGTGTTCGATCTCACCGAGATCCCCAACACCAACTGGTACTTCGGCATAGTGGTGGACGAGGCGGTTGCCTATCAGTCGGTGTCCCGCATGGTCAGCTCCGCCCTGCTGCAGGGGCTGCTCACCATTCTCATCGTCGCGGGCTTCTCCTACGTCGCCATCAACAGCTCCCTGGCACCGCTGAAGACCCTCGGCGAGGCGATTGCCGATCTCTCCCGCGGCAACGGCGACCTGACCCGCCGCATCAAGATCGAGCGGGAAGACGAGGTGGGCACGGTCGCCAGACACGTCAACACCTTCATCGAGCGGATCCACGTGATGGTACAGGACATCTCCAACTCCTCCGGGCAGCTGAACCAGCAGGCCAGGTCGTCCCACGACATGGCGGAGAAGTCCAACCAGGGTCTGGCGCGCCAGCAGAACGAGATCTCCCAGATCGCCACCGCGGTGCACGAGATGTCCGCCACCGCGGTGGAGGTGGCCAGCAACGCCGAGCAGACCGCGGATGCGGCCCGCAGCTCCTCCAGCAGCTGTGAACACGGCAAGCAGGTGATCGCCCGCAACCAGCGCTCCATCACGGATCTCGCCACCCAGGTCAAGCAGGCCTCCGGTATCATCCAGGAGCTGGAGAAGAATGCGCAGGAGATCAACACCATCCTCTCCACCATCCAGGGCATCGCCGAGCAGACCAACCTGCTGGCGCTGAACGCCGCCATCGAGGCCGCCCGGGCCGGTGAGCAGGGCCGCGGCTTCGCCGTGGTGGCCGACGAGGTGCGGGTACTGTCCCAGCGTACCCACAGCTCCACCGTCGAGATCCGCAGCATGATAGAGACGCTGCAACGCAACACCCAGGGCGCCGTCAGCACCATGCACGAGGGCCAGCTGTTGGCGCAGAACAGCGTGGAGGATGCGAACGATGCCACCCAGGCGCTGGAGCAGATCACCACCTCCATCAATCAGATCTCCGACATGGCGACCCAGATCTCCAGCGCCGCCGAGGAGCAGCGGGCGGTGACCGACGAGGTCAGCCGCAACATCCAGGCGGTCAAGGACGTCTCCGATGAGCTGGCCGTGGATGCCGACAGCTCCCGCAACCTGTCGGCCCAACTCAAAAATATTTCAGGTGAACTCAACAATCAGGTGGGCATGTTCCGCATCTGATACCGTTAAAACAAAAAGGGGCCATACAGGCCCCTTCTTATATAAAGTCTTTTGGTTTCAGTAGTTATAATCCCCCCTCACTCCCCCCATCTCTGTGATCTGCCTCTCCCTTCGGTTAACATCCTGACGCATACGTGTCCCTCTCCAACTATATTCGCATTACTTTTTTGAAGCCTTTTTGACCCCTGCTTCGTGAGAATAATTATTATTAAATATTTTTGATAAAAAACTTAAAAACTTTAGGGGTAATACCTAAAAAGAGAGGCATTTCTCATTTTTTTGAAAGAAAACTACGTACAATCTTGGAGTTAAAATAATCCGAGCAATGATTACGGCTGATCCAGATCACTGATGGATGGCGATAATGACGGCATTTTTATCCAAGGAATGGGGTGGTTTTAATAAAAACCACCATTGCCAAGCACTAAAACAAAGCAGTTTGACTTGCATCAAGCCTGAATTTTTTTCATAGAGCAAAATCGTGCCCAGCAAATCTATCCCTAAGGAGGCAGATGTGGATATTATCAAGACCGATGTCGCCATCATCGGTGCCGGTGGTGGTGGCCTGCGTGCCGCTATCGCCATAGCAGAAGCACACCCGGAGCTGGAGATCGCCCTGATCTCCAAGGTCTATCCGATGCGCAGCCACACGGTGGCGGCAGAAGGCGGAGCCGCTGGCGTCGTCCGTGAGGATGACTCCCTCGAAAATCACTTCAACGACACCGTGTCCGGTGGCGACTGGTTGTGTGAGCAGGACGTGGTCGACTACTTCGTCAACAATGCCACCAACGAGATGATCCAGCTGGAACACTGGGGCTGCCCCTGGAGCCGCAAGCCGGACGGCAAGGCCAACGTGCGCCGCTTCGGCGGGATGAAGATCCCCCGCACCTGGTTCGCCGCCGACAAGTCCGGTTTCCACATCCTGCACACCCTGTTCCAGACCTCCATCAAGTATCCGACCATCAAGCGCTTCGATGAGCACTTCTGTATGGATCTGATCGTGGAAGACGGTCGCGTCCAGGGCGTCCTGACCTTCGACATCCAGAACGGCATCACCCGCTTCATCCAGGCCAAGTCCGTCATTCTGGCCACCGGTGGCGCCGGCCGCGTGTATCGCTACAACACCAACGGTGGCATCGTCACCGGCGACGGCATGGCCCTGGCCTACCGCCACGGTGTGCCGCTGCGCGACATGGAGTTCGTCCAGTATCACCCGACCGGCCTGCCGGGCACCGGCATCCTGATGACCGAAGGTTGTCGTGGTGAGGGTGGCATCCTGCTCAACAAGGATGGCTACCGCTACCTGCAAGACTATGGCCTGGGCCCGGAAACCCCGGTCGGCCAGCCGAAGAACAAACACATGGAGCTGGGTCCCCGCGATCGCCTCTCCCAGGCATTCTGGCAAGAGCAGCAGAAAGGCCGCGTGATCCAGGGCCCGATGGGCGACGTGGTTCACCTCGACCTGCGCCACCTCGGCGAGAAGTACCTGAAGGAGCGTCTGCCCTTCATCTGCGAACTGGCCAAGGCCTATGTGGGTGTGGATCCGGTCAAGGAGCCTATCCCGGTTCGTCCGACCGCCCACTACACCATGGGTGGCATCGAGACCAACGGCCAGTGCGCCACTCGCATGCCGGGTCTGTACGCCCTGGGCGAGTGTGCCTCCGTCGGTCTGCACGGTGCCAACCGTCTGGGCTCCAACTCCCTGTCCGAGATCGTAGTGTTCGGCAAGGTGGCCGGTGAGCACGCCGGTGAGTTTGCCAAGACCCAGACTCATGGCAACACCGAGGCGCTGGCCGCCAAGGCACAGCAGCTGATCAAGCAGCACCTCTCCTTGCTCGACATCGACGGCACCGAAAACCCGGCCGATATCCGCAACGAGTTGGGCCTGTCCATGGAAGCCGGGGTCGGTATCTACCGTACCGAAGAGCTGATGCAAGGCACCATCGACAAGATCAACGAGCTGAAGGCCCGTTACAAGAAGGTCAAGATCAACGACAAGTCCTCTGTCTTCAACACCGATCTGCTGTACGCCATCGAATTGGGCTACATGCTGGACGTGGCCGAAGCCATGGCCCACTCCGCCATCAACCGCAAAGAGTCTCGTGGCTCCCACCAGCGTCTGGACGGTTACGAAGAGCGGGATGACGTGAACTACCTCAAGCACTCCCTCTCCTTCTACAACCAGGAAGGCGCCCCGACCATCGATTACTCCGATGTGAAGATCACTAAATCCCAACCGGCCAAGCGTGTGTACGGTTCCGAGGGTGAGAAACAAGACGAGGCTAAGAAGAATGGCTGAGATGATCGAAATTGAGATCCTGCGCTACCGACCGGAGCAGGACAACGAGCCCTGGATGCAGACCTTCCAGGTGCCTTACCTGAAAGAGATGTCCCTGCTGGATGCGCTGCAGTACATCAAGGATCAGCTGGACTCTACCCTGAGCTTCCGCTGGTCCTGCCGGATGGCGATCTGCGGCTCCTGCGGCATGATGGTCAACGGCATTCCGAAGCTGGGTTGCAAGACCTTCCTGCGCGACTATCTGCCGGGCAAGATGAAGATCGAGCCGCTCAACAACTTCCCGATCGAGCGCGATCTGGTGGTCGACATGTCCGATTTCATCGAGAAGCTGGAGAGCATCAAGCCCTACATCATCCCGAGCGAACCGCGCAACCTGTGTGACGGCGAGTACACCCAGACCCCGGCCGACATGGCGAAGTATCACCAGTTCTCCATGTGCATCAACTGTGGTCTGTGCTACGCCGCCTGCCCGCAGTACGGCATCAACAAGAAGTTCACCGGTCCGGCGGCACTGGCTCTGGCCTATCGCTACAACGCCGACAACCGCGACGGCGCGTCCAAGGAGCGGATGAAGATCATCAGCCAGGACGAGGGTGTCTGGGGCTGTACCTTCGTGGGCTACTGTTCCGATGTCTGTCCGAAGGGCGTGGATCCGGCCGCCGCTATCCAGCTTGGCAAGGTCGAGAGCGCCAAGGACTACATGATCGCCATGTTCAAGCCGGATTGAGACCAGGAGTGAGACCATGAACAACACCAATAGCAAACGTAAGCCCTACGTGCGCGAAATGAAGAAAGACTGGTGGCTGAAGAACGCCTTCTACACCGGTTACATGATCCGTGAAGGCACCAGTATCTTCGTCTCCATCTACGCCGTGGTGCTGATGTGGGGTCTGCTGCGACTGGTACAGGGTCAGGAAGCGTTTAACGGCTGGCTGGAATCCCTGCAAAGCCCAATCGCCATCCTGTTCCATGTCATCGCCCTGGCAGCTTGCCTGTTCCATGCCAAGACCTGGTTCGCCCTGGCGCCCAAGGCCATGCGCATCTTCCGTGGCGAAGACCTGGTGCCGGAGAAGCCGATCGTCATCGTCCAGTATGTGGCGCTGGCAGTGGTATCCCTGCTTGTCCTGATCATCGTCGCCTGAGGAGAAAACCATGAGACGTTCTGACGAACCTATTTACTGGGGTCTGTTTGGTGCCGGTGGCATGGTGGTCGCCATGCTGCTGCCGGTGATTGTCCTCATTACCGGTCTGCTGGTGCCCATGGGCATCATGGACGTGGAGACCATGAGCTACGAGCGCGTGCTCGCCTTCGCCAGCTCCTGGTGGGGTGCCTGTATCCTGCTGGTGATCATCGCCCTGCCGATCTGGCACGGCATGCACCGCATCTATCACGGCCTGCACGACCTTGGGATCCACACCACCAAGCTGCACCACTATGTGTTCTATGGCTTCGCCTTCCTGGTGTCTGCCATCACGGTCGGCCTGCTGATGGTGCTGGTACTCCAGTAATCCTTCAGTTGCCAGCAACACATGATAAAACCGGGCCCAGTGCCCGGTTTTTGTTTGGCCGTCGTTTAGCCTGCGGGCCAAGGGCGCGGCGCTGGCCACAGGGCCCGCAGGGGGGCCGGCATGCTGCCGATGCGCAGGGCGGGCGTCTGATGCCAATCCGCCAGCTTTTGCAGCGCCTTCGCCAGATCCTGCGCCAGGCTGGCGCTCACCCTGACCCCCTGCTCCAGATAGAGGCTCTTGACCTCGAACAGCCCCTCCTTGCGATGAGCCTTGGCATCCAGCCGCCCCACCAGCTTGCCGCGGCGCAGCAAGGGCAACACGAAGTAGCCGTACTGGCGCTTGGGCGCCGGGGTGTAGCACTCGATGCGGTAGTCAAAGCCAAACAGCTCGCTGGCCCGCTTGCGATCCCAGACCAGGGGATCGAAGGGTGACAGCACGGCGCTGTGGGTCGCCTTGAGGGTGCCGGCCTGCACCTGCACCAGCTCATCGGCCAGGGAGGCGTGGACGAAGGCGCCGTGCTGCCACCCCTCGACGCGCACGGGCAGCAGTTCCCCCTCGTCCGCCAGCTGATGGAGCAGGGCATCGTACTTGCCACGGCGCAGCCGGTAGTAGTCCGCCACCCAGCCGGTCTTGACCAGCCCGAGGGCACGGCAGCTGGCGCGCACCATGTCGCGCCGGGCCAGCTCAGGGCTCGGCAGATCCCGCTCATCGTCCCAGCCCGGGCGCACCCGCTCGGCGAGATCGTAGACCCGCTGGAAGTTGCGCCGCTCGCTCACCATCAGCCTTCCGGCGGTGAACAACACCTCCAGGTGTCGCTTCTCCGGCTTCCAGTCCCACCAGCCGTTGCCCTTCTGCCCCTTGCGCTCGAAGTCGATGGCCCGCACCGGGCCCTGCTGGCGAATGCGCTCGACTATCCGCTCTATCTCGTCGCCGTGGGTCTTGAGCCACTGGGCCGAGAACTTCCAGCCCATGGCGGCGGGATCCAGCATGCGATGACGCAGCAGCCGGTAATCCTCGCGGGGGATGAAGCAGGCCTCGTGGGCCCAGTACTCGAAGATGTCACCCCGCGCCAGCAGCTGATCCAGCCAGGCGGGATCGTAGTGACCGAGCCGGCTGAACAGCACCAGATAGGGGCTGCGTGCCACCACCTGGATGGTGTCTATCTGCAGCAGCGCCATGCGGCGGATGCAGGCCAGCAGGTCGGCGGGGCCCGCCTTGCGTTTGGGCGGGGTCAGCAGGCCCTGGGCCGCGAGCTGCAGATGACGGGCGTCTTGCAGCGAGAGATGGGGAATGGACATGGGGATACCAGCTCCTTGGTAACAGGCTCCCAGCATGCCCAACTCATGGCCAAATGAAAACGGCCCACTCAGGGTTTGGTGATGACGACCACATCGGCATGGGGGAAACAGACCGCCGCCTGCCAGCGAGCCGCCAGGGCACGAAACGAGGCCTCGGCGAAGAAGACGATGTGGGTTGGATCGTGGCGGTAGCGCCAGCTCCTGAAGCGCTCGTCACCGAGCACCCGCTGAGTCTGCAACACCAGGATGCCGCCGGGCTTGAGGCAATCCCAGAGCCCGTCCAGCGCGCTGCGCGGATCGGCGATGTGCTCGATCACCTCGGTGCTGGTGATGAAGTCGTACTGCCTTGTCAGCAGCTCAGGCTCGTCGGCGTAGAACTTGTCGTAGCCCGCCATCTCGTAGCCCGCCTCCCGCCCCATGGCGATCAGCGCGGGGCCGGGGCCACAGCCGAAGTCGAGGCCGGAGGCCGGCGCCGGCACCCGGGCCAGCACCTCGCCGAAGGCCCGCATCAGGAAGGCACGGTAGCGGGGATCGTCCACCTGGTTGTCGTGCCCGTCGTAGACCGCCTTCTCCGCCGCCGGCGCCAGATGGCAGGCCGGATCCAGCCAGACCAGCTCGCAGCTTTGGCAGCGATGGTAATGCTTGCCGGCGACGGGCAGCGGGTAGCTGTGGCGAGCCAAGCAGAGGGGGCAGCTGGCGCTTGATGACATGGCGGATCCTCATGGGTGACAGCCGCGCAGATTGCCTGCCCGCCGCCCTACTGACAACTTTTTTTGCTCCTTAAGGGTCTCTTAAGTTTGCCCTCTTACTCTCAACCCATCGCAAGAGAAGGAGCCAACCATGACCATAGAGATCCAAGCCCCCTACAGGTTGACCCTGGCCGAATCCCCGCCGCAGGTCATGGCGCTGCAAGCTTTTATCCAGGCCGCCTACGGCCTCGAATTCAACGCCCACATTCCCCATTTTCTGCCCTGCCTGCTCGGCCTCTATCGGGCAGACGGCATGCTGGTCGGCGCCTGCGGCCTCAACCACGCCAGCACAGGGGGGAGTGAATGCCCCCTCTATCTTGAGCAGTATCTGGAGCAGCCCATCGAGGCCGCCATCGAAACCCGCCTCGGGGTACGTCCGGCCCGCAACCGCATCATCGAGGTGGGCAATCTGGCCTGCAGCGAACCGGGCAATGCCCGCCTGATGTTTGCGGCGCTGTGCCGCCTGCTGTGTGACAACGCCCTCGACTACGTGGTGTTCACCGGTACCGCCAAGCTGCGCAACAGCTTTGCCCGCCTGCGCCTCAACCCGGTGGAGCTGGCCCCCGCCCAGGCCCATCAGGTGGGTGAGGACGCCAGCGCCTGGGGGGAATACTACCGCTGCCAGCCCAAGGTGATGGCCGGGGACATCAACCATGGGCGAGACGTGCTCGCCCAGAGCAGCCTGCTGCTCAACCTGCTGGGGCCCATGCCCATCCTCTTTAGCCATGCCGACCATGACGGTGACAAGAGGTGCGCCCAATGAGCCTGTTCGACGCCATCGCCCGCCACGCCAGCCTGACGCCACAGCAACCAGCGCTGCAGGGCCGCCAGGGAGTGCTGGATTACCAGACCCTGTGGCAGCAGATCCAGCGCCTGGCCGACCGGTTGCAGCGGGCCGGCATCGCTCGGTTGGCGCTGCAGCTCGACAACGGCTTGCCCTGGGCGCTGATCGATCTGGCCTGCACCCGGGCCGGGATCGTGGTCATCCCGGTGCCTCACTTCTTCAGCCCGGAGCAACAAGCCTGGTTGCTGGCAAGCAGCGGGGCCGATGCCCTGGTAGGACCCCAGCATCCGGGCTGGCAGGCCTGCGAGCCCCTGACCCTGTCGGTCGGCGAGCAGCCGCTGTGGCGCAAGCAGCCGGCACAGGTGCCCCCCTTGCCAGTCGGCACCGCCAAGATCACCTACACCTCCGGCAGCACAGGGCAGCCCAAGGGGGTCTGCCTCTCCCTTGAACAGATGATGGCGGTCTGCGATTCGCTGGCAAGACGCGTCGCGCCAGCGCGGGTCGAGAAACACCTGACCCTGCTGCCGCTGACCACCCTGCTGGAGAACCTGACCGGCCTCTATGTGCCCTTGCTTACCGGTGCCTGCAGCCAGATCCCCTCACTCAAGGAATTGGGGTTCGAAGGCTCCAGCAAGCTGGATCCCGCCACCCTGGGCCGGGCCCTGCTGCACTGGCCCAGCCACAGCCTGGTGCTGGTGCCCGAGTTGCTGCGTTTGCTGCTCGCACTGTGCGGCGCCAATGGGGCGCTCGCCGAGCGCCTCGCCACCCTGCGTTTCATCGCCGTGGGCGGGGGCAAGGTCGCCCCCGAGCTTATCCGCCACGCCCGCGAGCTGGGGATGGCGGTCTATGAAGGCTACGGTCTGTCAGAATGCGGCTCCGTCGTGGCACTCAATGGCCCGGAGGAACACCGCCTCGGCAGCGTCGGTCAGCCCCTGCCACATTGCAGGATAGCGATCGCCGCCGACGGCGAGATCCTGGTGGAAGGGGCCGCCATGCTCGGCTACCTGGGCACGGACGAGCCACCCCCCAGCCAGATTGCCACTGGCGATCTCGGTCATCTGGATGAGCAGGGCTACCTGCACATCACGGGGCGCAAGAAGAACCTGCAGATCACCGCCTTTGGCCGCAACTTCTCCCCCGAATGGGTCGAGGCCCAGGCTCAGCTCTGCCCCGCCATCCTCCGCATCGTCATCTTCGGCGATGGCCAGCCCGCCAACGTGGCGCTGATCCAGCCGCTGCCCGGCGCAGATGCCCAACTGGCGCAACAGATCGAGCAGCTCAACCAGCGCCTGCCCGATTACGCCCGCATTCACCACTGGCTGCCGGTGGCACTGGATCAACATCCGGAGCTGCTGACCGCCAACGGTCGCCCCCGTCGCGAACGGATCTATCACCACTTTTCCCGGCAGATCAGCCAATGCCTCACAGGAGAGCGCTCATGAGCTTCTACCAGACCCTGCAACAAGCCACCGCCCAGGAGCGTGAGCATCTGTTCCGCGCCCCCATCATCGAAGCCTGCCGCCGTGGCGATATCAGCCGGGAGATCTACCTCGCCTTCCTGGCAGAGGCTTACTACCACGTGCGTCACACGGTGCCGCTGTTGATGGCCACCGGCGGCAAGCTGGGGCAGGAGCATGAGTGGCTACGAGAGGCCATCAAGGAGTACATCGACGAGGAATACGGCCATCAAGAGTGGATCCTCAATGACATCCGCGCCTGCGGTGGTGATGCCGAGGCGGTGCGCCACGGCCAGCCGGGCCTGCCCATCGAGCTGATGGTGGCCTTTCTCTATGACCAGATCCAGCGCGGCAACCCCATGGGATTCTTCGGCATGGTGCAGGTGCTGGAAGGCACCAGCGTCGCCATCGCCCTGACAGTGGCGGACCAGCTCAAGAGCGGCCTCGGCCTGCCGCCCCAGGCGATGAGCTACCTCAGCTCCCACGGTGCGCTGGATCAGGATCATCTCAAGTTCTTCGAATCCCTGATGAACCGGCTGGAAGACCCCGCCGATCAGGCCGCCATCATTCACTCGGCCAGGGTGGTCTACCGCCTCTACGCCGACATGCTCTATCAACTAACGGATGCAGAGACACGATGAAGCTTGAAGGAAAAAAGGTGCTGCTCACGGGCGCCAGCGGCGGGATCGGCGAAGCGCTGGCCCAGGAGCTGGCGGCGCAGGGGGCACACCTGTTGTTGCACGGACGCAGGGCCAGCACACTGGAGCGCCTCTGCAAGGAGCTGACCCATCCGGAACGTCACCAGATCGTGGTCGCTGATCTGAGCTCCCCTGAGGAGCGGGCGCGCCTGCTGCAACACCCCGCACTGGATGAAGGGCTGGATGTGCTGATCAACAACGCCGGTTGCAACCAGTTTGCCTGGCTGGAGGATCAGAGCATCGAACAGGTGGAACGCCAACTGCGGCTCAACATAGAGGCGCCGATCCAGCTCACCCGCGCCCTGCTGCCGAGGCTGCGCAAGCCCGCCGTGGTGATGAACATCGGCTCCAGCTTTGGCGGTATCGGTTATGCGGGTTACAGCGTCTACTGTGCCAGCAAGTTCGCCCTGCGCGGCTTCAGCGAGGCGCTGGGACGCGAGCTGGAAGGCACCGGCGTCAAGGTGCTGCACTTCGCTCCGCGCGCCACCCGTACCCATCTCAATTCGGAAGCCGCCTACGAGATGAACGCCGCACTCGGCACCCGCACCGACAGCCCGCAGGACGTGGCCGAGGCTGCCGTCATCGCCCTGTGCAACGAGACTCGCCGCAGCTGGCTCGGCTGGCCGGAGAAGTTGTTCGTGCGCCTCAACGGCCTGCTGCCCGGTCTCGTCGACAAGGCGCTGGCCAGGCAAAGACCCATCATAGAGCGCTATGCCCGCCACTCGGTCCCGCCCGCCGCGGGCAAGTCAGGCAGCCCCACTGCCGTCATGACAGAGAAGGAACCTTAAGATGAAGCACAGCATTTCCCGCACCCTGTTTAGCCGCCATGCCCTCTTGCTACTCACCCTGGGGAGCGGTCTGGCCCAGGCCGCCGACACCCTGCCCAGCATCCAGCAGCAGTGGGCCCACTGCCAGTATCAACAGACCGGCAAGGCCAAGGAGAGCTGCCTGGAGCAGTTGAGCAGCCAGGCCGATCAGGCCAGCGCCAAGGAGGCCTTTCGTACCGATCTGCTGATCTGGTCGGCCATCGTCAAGAGCACCTGGGCCGGCGCCAAGGGCGGACTGGGGGCCCTCAGCCTGGTGAAAGAGGCCAAGGCGAAGCTGGAGATAGCCATCAAGCAGGATCCCAGGGCGCTGGAAGGCTCCGCCTACACCAGCCTGGGGTCGCTCTACTATCAGGTGCCGGGCTGGCCGGTAGGATTTGGCGATGACGAGAAGGCCGAGCAACTGCTCAAGCAGGCACTGGCCATCAACCCGAGCGGCATCGACCCCAACTACTTCTACGGCGACTTCCTGCTCGATCAGGGCCGCAAGGCCGAAGCCAGGGCCTATCTCGACAAGGCGCTGGCCGCGCCGAGTCGCCCGGGCCGTGAAGTGGCTGACGAAGGGCGACGAGGGGAGATCCGCGAACGCCTCGCCAAGTTATAAAAACACGCTGAACCAAACAGTTATTTCAACTCTGCCCACCCGCTTGCATACTGGTGGGCAGCGTCGTTTCAGAGAGAATGACGATGCGGATCCTGGTGGTCGCAGATTTTGCATGCTCATGCTGGTGGGCTGCGTCGTTTAAGGGAGAATAATAATGCGGATCCTGCTGGTGGAAGACGATGTGATGCTGGGGGATGGCATGGTGGATGCCCTTCGCCACAGTGGTTATACGGTGGACTGGTTGCAGCAGGGACTGCCCGCCCTGTCGGTGCTCAAGAGTGAAGAGTTTGCCGCCCTCATCCTGGATCTCAACCTGCCCGATATCGATGGCATCAGCCTGCTACGCAAGCTGCGCCGGGAGGGGCACCAGCTGCCCGTGCTGATCCTCACCGCCCGCGATGCCCTCGACGATAGGGTGGTCGGGCTGGATGCGGGCTCCGACGACTACATGGTCAAGCCCTTCGCCCTGCAGGAGCTCAATGCCCGGCTGCGCGCCCTGGCGCGGCGCAGCAAGGGCCAGGCGCAGGCCACGCTGGAGTATGGCGACATCCTCCTCTACCCCGAGTCGCAACAGGTCACCTATCAGGGCGAGCCCGTCAGGCTCACCCCCCACGAATACAAGCTGCTGCTGGAGCTCATCAGCCAGAGCGGCCGGGTGCTGAGCAAGGAGCAGCTGCAACAGAGCCTCTACGGCTGGGACGAGGGGGCCGAGAGCAACGCGGTGGAGGTGCACATCCACCACCTGCGTAAAAAGCTCTACTCGGAGCTTATCCGCAACATCCGCGGCGTCGGCTACATCATCCCCCAGCTTGATCAGGCCACACGGATACCCGCACGATGAGACGCCCCAGTTCCATTCGCCGTTTCCTGCTCGCCGGGGTCCTGGCCCTGGTCAGCGTCAGCCTGGCGGTCAGCGGCTTCATCGGTTACCTGGAAGCCAACCACGAGATGGAGGAGCTGTTCGATGCCCGTCTCGCCCAGTCCGCCCGCATCACCAACCAGCTGCTCAGCCGTTATCTGGAGCAGAGCGGCGAGCTGCCCAGCGATGGGGCCGTCTACGAAGAGTGGGAACAGGCCATTCCTGACGAGCCGCATCAAGAAAAACGCAGTTTCAGTCATCTGGGGGAGGACAACGAGTTCACCCCCTTCGGCCACGAGTTCGAGCATAACCTCTACTTCCAGCTGCTGAACGAGCAAGGCGCCATCCTGCTGCGCTCGCCGAGTGCGCCGACCCAGCCGCTGACCACCCTGGAGCGCGGTTTCAACAGCGAGACCAAGGATCACCACGAGTGGCGCACCTTCACCCTCTACAACGAGGAGCAGCGCACCTGGCTCATAGTGGCGGAGCGGGATGACGAGCGCGGCGAGCTGGCCAGCAAGATGGCCACCCTGACCATGCTGCCGCTGTTCATCACCCTGCCCTTCCTGCTCGGCCTGCTGTGGTGGCTGATCTCGGCGGGGCTGGCTCCGCTGCGCCAGGTGGCACAAGCCATCAGCGAACGCCATCCCGCCAACCTGAGCCCGCTCAACCTGGCCATCAAGGCCGAGGAGCTGACGCCGCTGGTGGGGGAGATCAACCGGCTGATGCACACCCTGGCCGACACCATAGAGCGGGAGAAACAGTTCACCAACGAGGCGGCCCACGAGCTGCGCACCCCGCTGGCGGTGCTGCGCATCCACAGCGAAAACCTGATGGCGGCGGAGGACGATGCCAGCCGCGAGCAGGCGCTGCGCAAGATGCTGCTGGCACTCGATCGCAGCGATCGGCTGATCCGCCAGCTGCTGACCCAGGCCCGCATCGACAATCAGCAGGCGCTGGCGCTACACAAGCTGGATCTGAGCCAGCAGTTGCAAGGCACCCTGGCCGCCCTGGCCCCCCTCGCCCTGAAGAAGGGGCAGCAGCTCTCGCTGGAGGGGGCCGAGCACCTGCAGGTGATGGGACAGGCGGTGTTGCTGGATCTGATGTTTGGCAACCTCATCGACAACGCGGTGCGCTACACCCCGGCAGGGGGCGAGATCGCGGTGGTGATCACCGCGGAAGGCAACAGGGTCAGGGTCGACATCAGGGACAGCGGCCCCGGCATCCCCACCGCCGCCCTCTCCCGGCTGTGCGAGCGCTTCTTCCGGGTCAATCCCCAGCAGGGGGACGGGGTGGGGCTCGGCATGGCCATAGTCCGCCGCATCGCCGAGCTGCATGGCGCGGATCTGGATGTGCACAACCGGCCCCATGGCGGGCTGGAGGTGAGCATCTGGCTCGCGACCCGGCCCCAGCCGGCCGAGCACAAATGACGACGGCCCTGTGTGGGCCGTCAACCTTGCGCTATGGGCCTTCGCCCTAAGCCGGCACCGCCTAGTCGCAGCTGGGCTGGACGGTAAAGGTGCGGCTCGCATCCACCGGCCCCAGCTCGGCCAGCAGGCGCCGCCCCAATAGCACCGGATAGATCATGTCGCTGCGATCCCGCAGGGTGAACCACTCCTTGTAGACCTTGTCGCCGAGGCAGATGGACATGCTGACCGTGGGTCGCTGCTCCATGCCGCCGGCGCCACGCACCGTCACGCTGCGCTCCACCGGGCGCTCCAGGGTCTGACGCACCACCTTGTCCGTGTTGGCGTCGGTCAGCTCCAGGGTGAAGCGCACCCAGGGCTTGCCATCGCGCTTGAAGTGCTGCAACGAGCGCGCATCCAGGGACGAGGTGAGGGCGCCGGTATCGAGTTTCATCTTCACCGCCACTCCATCTGGCATGATCAAGCCCTTCTCGATCCAGCCATAGACGGTCGGGGCCGCCCAGACGCCAGGCGACAGGCAGAGGCTGGCCAGCAACAACCAGCGAAATTTATGTGATCCGGGCACGGTGTCTTCCTCGTCGGCGCGGACCGGCAATGGTCCGCCCTGCCAGAGTGGGCAGCAGGCTGGCGACTGTCAACTGGCAAAAAGCACGCCGTGGATAAAGTCGGGAAGCCAGACAGGCCGCAGGCTCAGGGCGCAACAATCGCTGACCATGGGAGAATATTAAGGGGGGAGATGAGGTGGGGAGCGACGCGGCACAGCGGTGCTGGATGACCCTGCTGCCGCGCTCAGGTTGTGACGCCAAAGGCTACCACAACGATGAGTGAATTATCAGTCTTGTTCTGAGGCGATTTTTCCCTAGACTGTTGTAAACCGGAGGCCTCGAAAACCTGCGGTTTTTTTGCGCCTGCCGAAAATTTGCCCACTGCAAAAGTGACTTTCAACAAGGCTCAATAAGGAATTCGTCATGCGTATCGAAGAAGACTTGAAGCTAGGTTTCAAGGATGTCCTGTTCCGCCCCAAGCGCTCCACTCTCAAGAGCCGTTCCCAAGTCAGCCTGACCCGTCAGTTCACCTTCAAACATACCCAGACCCAATGGCAGGGCGTGCCCGTCATCGCCGCCAACATGGACACCGTCGGCAGCTTCGCCATGGCCAGGACCCTGGCTGGCTTCGAGATGATGACCGCAGTACACAAGCACTACAGCCTCGCGCAGTGGCAGACCTTCGTCAACGAGACAGACCCGGCCTTGCTCGGCCACGTCATGGTGTCGACAGGCACCTCGGAAGAGGACTTCATCAAGACCCGCCAGATCCTGGCCATGTCGGCGGCCCTGCGCTTCATCTGCGTGGACGTGGCCAACGGCTACTCCCAGCACTTCGTCGAGTTCCTGCGCAAGATCCGCGAGGCCTGCCCGGATCATGTGATCCTGGCTGGCAACGTGGTCACCGGCGAGATGGTGGAGGAGCTGATCCTCTCCGGCGCCGACATCGTCAAGGTCGGCATAGGCCCGGGCTCGGTCTGCACCACCCGCGTCAAGACCGGGGTCGGCTATCCCCAGCTCTCCGCCATCATAGAGTGCGCCGATGCGGCCCACGGCCTCGGCGGCCAGATCGTCGGTGACGGCGGCTGCACCTGCCCGGGGGACGTGGCCAAGGCCTTCGGCGGCGGTGCCGACTTCGTGATGCTGGGCGGCATGCTGGCGGCCCACGAGGAGTGCGGCGGCGAGGTGGTGGACGTGGAGGGCTCCCCCTTCATGAAGTTCTACGGCATGAGCTCGTCCAGCGCCATGGACAAGCACGCCGGCGGCGTCGCCGACTACCGCGCCTCCGAGGGCAAGATGGTGCTGCTGCCCTATCGCGGCCCGGTCGAGAACACGGTGCGCGACATCCTCGGCGGCGTGCGCTCCACCTGCACCTATGTGGGCGCCAGCCAGCTCAAGGAGCTGACCAAGCGCACCACCTTCATCCGGGTGCGTGAGCAGGAAAATAACGTCTACGGCAAGGAGTAAACCCGCCCTCTAGCATCCGTCACTCGCTGACGGTTAGAAGCCAATCCACCGGTGTGCTAACCTGCACACCGGTTTTTTTATCTCTTCTGCGTATCCGGTGACCCGCCCATGACGACCTCTTCGCCTCTCCCTCTGCCCCCCTTTGACTGGGACATCTTCTGCTGCGTCGTGGACAACTTCGGCGACATCGGCGTCACCTGGCGGCTCGCCCGCCAGCTGGAGCAGGAGGGGCTGGGTAAGGTACGGCTCTGGGTGGACGATCTGACCAGCTTCGCCCGCATCTGCCCCGGGCTGGATCCCGAGCTGGACGGCCAGTGGCAGCAGGGTATCTATATCCAGCACTGGCGCCCCAGCCTGCCGCCATCCGTGATCCCGGCCCGGGTGGTCATAGAGGCGTTCGCCTGCGAGCTGCCCACCGCCTTCGCCCATGCCATGGCCGGCCAGACCCCGCCCCCCTGCTGGATCAATCTGGAGTATCTCAGTGCCGAGAGCTGGGTCGAGGAGTGCCACGGCCTCGCCTCGCCGCAGCGGGTCGGCAATCGGAGCCTCGACAAGTATTTCTTCTTCCCGGGCTTCACCACCAGGACCGGCGGCCTGCTGTGCGAGCGGGGGCTGATCGCCGAGCGGGAGCGCTGGCAGCAAGATCAGGCGGGGCTCGACGCCTACTGGGCCAGCCTGGGGCTGGCACCCAAAGCGGCAGACGAACTAAGGGTCAGCCTGTTTACCTACGAGAGCGCGGCGCTCATCAGCTTGGTCGAGCGTTGGTGCCAGGGCCCGACCCCGGTCACCCTGCTGCTGCCGCTCGGGCGCTCACTGGGGGATGTGCTGCGTGGCGCCGGGTTGGAGCACGTCCTCCCCACCGCCCAGGCCGGGGATCTGCTGCATTCGGGCCAGCTCGCCATCAAGTTGCTGCCGATGACGGATCAGGCCGGTTACGATCGGCTGCTGTGGAGCTGCGATCTCAACCTGGTGCGCGGCGAGGACTCCTTCGTGCGCGCCCAGTGGGCGGCCCGGCCCTTCCTGTGGCACATCTACCCCCAGGAAGATCTCGCCCACCTGACCAAGCTGGACGACTTTCTCGACCACTATCTGGCCGACTTGCCGCCCCAGGCAGCCCAGTGGCTGCGCGCCTTCAACCATGCCCTCAACCAGGGCGACGATGTCCGCGAACTCTGGGCTCAATGGCCGCAATACGACACTATTTCGCAACAACATGCGCGAACCTGGTCACAGAAGTTGCTTGCCGATGGGGATCTCGTCACTCGGCTGGTGAAATTTTTAGAAAGCCGTATATAATCTGGCAGTTTTTATCTGCCCGTATACGCACAGGAATTTTTTACATGAAAACCGCACAGGAAATCCGCGCTGGTAACGTCGTCATGATCGGTACCGAGCCGATGGTGGTCCAGAAAGCCGAATTCAACAAATCCGGCCGTAACTCCGCCGTGGTCAAGATGAAGCTGAAAGGCCTGCTGAACGGCAGCGCCACCGAGACCGTATTCAAGGCCGACGACAAGCTGGAAGTCGTTCAGCTGGAGCGTAAAGAGTGCACCTACTCTTACTTCTCCGACCCGCTGTACGTCTTCATGGACACCGAGTTCAACCAGCACGACGTCGAGAAAGACAACCTGGGTGACGCGCTGAACTACATGGTTGACGGCATGGAAGACATCTGCGAAGTGACTTTCTACAACGAGAAAGCCATCTCCGTCGAACTGCCGACCACCATAGTCCGTGAAGTCGAGTACACCGAGCCGGCCGCCCGTGGCGACACCTCCGGTAAAGTGACCAAGCCTGCCCGCCTGAAGGGCACCACCTACGAGCTGGCCGTGGCCGCCTTCGTAGAGATCGGTGACAAGATCGAGATCGATACCCGTACCGGCGAGTTCAAGCGTCGCGTCAACTGATCCGACTGCTCGAACCCCGTGCTGAAAAAAGCGAGCCCCTGGCTCGCTTTTTTTTGTCCATGGCGCGGGCAAGCACCACATTCAGCCCCGGTCAGTGACAAGGCCCCGGACATTGGGGAGAATTCAGTCGGCCCCCTTTCGCCCGACGCGGGATCCGGCTAAATAATGAAGTCATGTTTCTCCCTCACCACAGGTCCGCTATGACATCCCATCAAAAACTCCTGCTGCTGTCCCTCACCCTGGTGCTGCTGGTGATCTCCGGCTGGCAACCCTATGACAGGGTCACCTGGCTGCTGGAGGTCGCCCCCGTGCTGATCGTCGTGCCGCTGCTGTGGCTGAGCAATGAACGCTTCCCGCTCACCACCTTGCTCTACCTCGGCATCTTCCTGCACGGGGCGGTGTTGATGCTGGGAGGGGCCTACACCTATGCCCGGGTGCCGCTCGGCTTCGATCTGCAGCAGTGGTTCGAACTCAGCCGCAACCCCTATGACAAGATTGGCCACTTCTGCCAGGGCTTCATCCCCGCCCTGGCCTGCCGGGAGATACTGCTGCGCGGCCACCATGTGCAGGGCAAGCGCATGCTGGTGTTCCTGGTACTCAGCGTGGTGCTCGCCATCAGTGCCAGCTACGAGCTGATCGAGTGGGGCGCCGCACTGGCGCTGGGTCAGGGCGCCGACGAGTTCCTCGGCACCCAGGGGGATCCCTGGGATACCCAGTCCGACATGTTCTTCGCCCTGATCGGCGCCATCAGCGCCCTGCTGCTGCTCTCCCCCCTGCACGACAGGCAGCTTGAGAGGCTTACCCGCCGCTGAGCCAACGGAGAGGGAGGGGCAAGCCCTTCCCTCTCCCAGCCTGCTCTCGCAGATCCTCCTTCAGAAAACCGGCCCGGCGCCGCTAACCCACTCAACCGGGGAGCGCATCATGGCCAGATTATCCTTACCACTGCTGATATTGACCCTGCTGACGAGCACCCTCTCGCCGGCCAGCGAGATCTCGCCCCCAGCCCCGCTCGATCACTGGCAGGAGAGCGACTGGAAGGGGGTGGCGGACAGCGCCCAGATAGACAAGCAGCGGGTGCTGTTTGCCAAGCACGACAGCGACAACTACCTGGGACTGGCGATCCTGCTGCCGGACTGGCAGCGCAGCGGCCAGCTGTGGCAGCTGACTCGGGCCCTCGGCCGGCTCGGTTTCGACACCCTGCTGCTGCTGCCCTCCCCCCAGCAGACCGAGCTGGATCCGGCCGCCGAGAAGAAGCAGCAGGCCATCGACCAGTTTCGCCAGCAATTTGCCGAGCGCATCGTCAAGCTGAGTGACGCCAAGTGGCAGGAGGGGGGCTTCAAGCTGCTGCTGGCCCAGGGCACCAGCGCGGCCTGGGCCGCCAACCTCATCGCCAGCGAACAACTGCCCGCCCCCGATGCGCTGGTGCTGCTGGATGGCTTCTTCCCCAACCAGCTGAGCAACCAGACCTTGGCCAAACAGGTGGCCCAGGCCAGCGTCCCCACCCTGGATCTCTATCAGGAGGACGGCGGTCGCTGGCCGCTGCTGGCGGCCGAGGCCAGGCGCAGCGAGAGCCGGCGCAGCCACAAGCTCAATTACCGCCCCTACGCCCTGATGGAGCTGGACGAGACACCGGCCCGCATCCAGGGCTGGCTGACCCACCTCGGCTGGATCTGATATTCCCCGGCCGGGGGATGAGCGGCTTCCGACGCGCCATCCGCCACCAGCCCAGCTCATCGGGCTGGCCCCCGCCCCCCCATCTTTGGCATCATGGCGACTCTGCAGTGGCAGAGAATGGCAGGAGGCTTAATGCAGCAAATCGTGTTTCTCGACAGCGACACCCTGGACGCCGGTATCAACCTGCGTCGTCCCGACTTTCCCCATCACTGGCAAAGTTACCCGCACACCACGCCTGAGCTGGTGGTGGAGCGGCTCAGGTGCGCCAGCATCGCCATCATCAACAAGGTGCGTATCGGCAAAGCCGAGCTGGCCCAGCTGCCGGAGCTGCGCTTGATCGCCCTGGCCGCCACCGGCAGCGACAACCTGGATCTGGAGGCATGCCGCGCCGCCAACGTCGCCGTGTGCAACATCCGCAACTACTCGGGCCCCTCGGTCCCCGAGCACGCCATGGCGCTGATGCTGGCCCTGTCGCGCAACCTGTTCGCCTGGCGCCAGTCCCTGCTGGAGGGGCGCTGGCAACAGAGCGGCCAGTTCTGCTTCTTCGATCACCCCATCTCGGATCTGCACGGCAAGCGGCTCGGCATCATCGGCAAGGGCACCCTGGGGCAGGCCCTGGGGCAGCGGGCCAGCGCCCTCGGCATGGAGGTGCGCTACGCCCAGAGCCAGGTCGGCGCGGCGGCAGACGAGGATCGGCTGCCGCTGGACGAACTGCTGCAGAGCGCGGACGTCATCAGCCTGCACTGCCCGCTCACCCCCTACACCCGCCACCTGATAGGTCCGCGGGAACTGGCCATGATGAAGCCGGGGGCCCTGCTCATCAACGTCGGTCGCGGCGGCCTGGTGGACGAGCAGGCGCTGCTGATGGCGCTGGCCAACGGCCGACTCGGTGGCGCCGGCTTCGACGTGGCGAGCCAGGAGCCGCCGCCCCCGGACCACCCGCTGATGCAGGCCCTGCAGTACCCGAACTTCATCCTGACCCCGCACGTAGCCTGGGCCAGCGAGGAGTCGATGCAGCGCCTCGCGGATCAGCTGATCGACAACATCAACGCCTTCGCCGAGGGCCGACGCCAGCACCGGCTGGTCTGACTCAGGGCACTCAGGCGAATCAACAGGCTGCCAGGGGCCAGCCAAGGGATATGGGATCCCAAGGCTGTGACATGGCGGCGAAATAGAAGCGAAAAAGAGAGGGGAGGCACCATGCCTCCCCTCTTCTATTGTTCCCGATCAGAGCCGGGGTCGAGACCAAGCTGCGGTTGCACCTCGTCTCTTTGCACTTGTCTCTGTGCTTATTTCTGCGCCTATCTCTGCACTATCCGCACATGGCCGAACTCATGCCTGCTGGCACGGCCTCCATCGCGCCTCAACGCGGAGAGACAGAGGGTGGCAACGGGATGCCCCGCACCTCCATCACCACCCGCAGCCGATCCGGGTAGTCGGTGATCATGCCGTCGACCCCGTTCTCCAGCATGCGGTTCATGGTGCCCTCATCGTCGACCGTCCAGGGGATCACCTTGATGCCCTCGGCATGGGCCGCATCGACCAGATCCGGGGTGGTGTACTCCACATAGCCAGGATCCCCGTAGCGACCCCCCTGGGGATCCCCGTGCACCGGAGAGATGGCGTTGGCACCGAAAGAGGCCACGGCCTGCACCAGATCCCCATTGAAGTCATCGATGTCGATCCCCCCCAACCAGGGAGAGGCGCCCGGCATGCCAACCTGCAGGAATGGCTGGCCATTGGTCAGGGCTATGATGGGCAGGCTGGGTTCGAGCTCCCTTGTCAGCATGAGCGCACCCCAGTCGAAGCTCTGTATGGTCGCCTGCCGCATCAGGCCGGCGTCACGGATATCCTTGAGCACCGTCTTGACGAAGATCTCCCGGGGGGCCGTCTCCTCCGGTGCGGCCGCCTCGACCTTGGTCTCGATGTTGAGCAGCACCTGATCGGCCTGGTAGGACTTCACCAGGGCGAACACCTCTTGCAGGGTCGGCATGGTGGCGCCGGGGACCAGCACCTGCTCGGGAAAATCGGCAAGCGGCAGGGAGCCGCAGTCCAGGGTCTTCACCTGCGCCAGGGTGAGATCCTTGATGTATTTGCCCACGTAGGGGTACTGGGGATCCCCCTCGCTGGCGGGCCGGGTATCCAGACACTTCTTGTCCGAGATCTTGCGATCATGGGTCACGACCGCTATGCCATCCCGGGTGATCTGGGTGTCCATCTCCAATGTGGTGACCCCCATCTCCAGGGCATTGGTAAAGGCAGCCAGGGTGCTTTCCGAGACAAGGCCGAGGCCGCCACGATGCGCCTCGAGATCGAAGGCCCTGGGCTCGTTGAACAGGTGTGGTGGGGTATCAGGCTGGGATGTCGACTCATTGTCATTGCAGGCCGAGAGTAACAGGGGAGAAAAGAGCACCAGGCTAAGGAGGCGAGGTGTTGGGATAGACATGAGAATAACCTTGTTGAGTAAGAGGTCCGGCTAACCTAACTCCTTTATATTGCTAAAATATTAATAGTATTGATGTTTTGATCATTACTTTGTTCGTCTGTCTTCCACCGGGGACTTTGGACCAAGGTGCCGGATGTTTTACGGCCCGGATACCGCAGCCATACCGCAACGAAAAATGCCAGTCAGGCTTGACTGGCATTCTTGTCACGAACCACTGGCTCACCCCACGGATGAGATCAGTCGTCGTCGTGCCATCTGTGCTTCTTGTGCTTCTTGTATTTCTTGTGGTGCCTGTGAGAGTGCCCGTCGTCGTAATAGCGATCGTTGTTGCTCTTGTGGCCGTCACCTGTCTTGGCACCTATGGCAGAGCCACCGGCCCCGCCGATGCCGGCACCGATCAGCTGGCCGGTGCTGCCGCCCACGCTCTTGCCGATGGCGGCACCACCCAGGGCACCGACGGCGCCCCCCAGGGCGGCCTCGTTCTTGTTGCCCTTGTTGGCCGTGGCCGCACCACCAGCCGCACCACCGACTGCGGCACCGACCAGAGCGCCGGTATCACCGCCCAACTGCTTGCCGATCATGGTGCCCGCGACGCCACCAGCACCGCCACCGAGTATGGTGTTGAGGGTTTCAGAGGCCAGCACCGGGCCGCTCGCCAACAGCAGCGCGCCCAACAGCGCCATTGCGCTCATGCCGTGCTTGTTCATCTCCATGGGGTACTCCTGTCAAACCTGATGACTGATTGATTATTTTTCCCTGCACTATACAAAGCGCCCCGGACTCCGCTACTGAAATAACGGCCTCTCCGCCGGCAGGCAGACTGTCTCTCCTTCGCGACATGACGCAATCAAACAAGCTAACAGACTGAAAATTAATTAAAAAAAAAGGTCACATGGGAAATCATCCCCGCTGTGACCCCTTTCTCAGGCATTCAGGCTCTCTTTCTCATGATGGCGCTCAGACAGATACTGTCACCACCTCCCCTTTGGGGGCAGGTTGAGTGGGTGACAGATGCCAGCAGTCCCGTCCCTGTCGCTTGCTCCGATAGAGCTGTTCATCGGCGCGCTCGAACAAGGTGCCCTGCTCCTGCGGGTAGTGGGCGCCCCCCGCACTCAGGGTGACGGGCCCCATGAATTCGCGCCATTGCAACGCCCGCACCCGGGCCAGCAGATAGGTCAGACGACCCTCGACCTCCCCCTGCTCCCAGGGCAGCAGGGCGGCGAACTCATCGCCACCGATGCGGTAGACCCGGCCCTCCCCCAGCTCAGCCGCCAGGGTATTCGCCACCCGGCAGAGGACCGAATCCCCCACCCCGTGGCCCCAGTTGTCATTGATCTGCTTGAAGCAATCCAGATCCAGCAGCACCAGCCAGTGGGGGATCTGCTCCTGCTCCAGCCTGAGCCTGTGCTGATCGAAGGCACGCCTGTTCATGATGCCGGTGAGGGGATCGTGCAGCAGGGCATCCTGCCCCTCCAGCAGACTCGCCCTGACCAGATCGATCTCCCCCAGGCTGCCGTGCACGAACCAGGGCTTGCGGCGAGCCGGTCGGCGTACCTTCAGCGGATCCCTCACTATGCCATCCAGGGAGCCTGCCACCAGCGCCTGCTCCTGGCGGAAGATCCGCACCAGGAAATGGATGCTGCAAAACCAGGTGGCGAGCATCAGGCTCAGGGGCAACACCACCAACAGCAGCGCCTCGTAGAGGCTGTCGTGAAACAGGGCGGGGGGCAGATAGATGTTGAGATCCCAGTCGATGTCGGCCAGCTCGAGCCTAAGATGGCTACCCTGCTGGATCACGTCCAGACCGATCCCGTCGGGCTCAGGTCTGCTCGAGAGCCCGCTCGGCAACAACGCCAGATTGTGGCCCACCACCAGCCGCCCGCTCCCACGCTGGCTGAGGTAGATGGCCGCCTGGTTTTCCCCCATGGCCCGTCGCAGCGCCTGCTGGATGCTGTTGAACGACATGTCCACCATCAGCAGGCCGAGCAGCAGGCCGTCGGCGTCCCTCACTCGCTTGATCAGCGTCAGGATCCGCTGCTGGGTGCCAAATTCCGCGTAGGGGCCGAACCAGACCAGCTCGTCCCCCGGCATCGAGAGCACCTTATACCAGGGCCGCTGATCGGCCCGGTATGCCGCCGGCAGATCCAGGCGGGGGTAACTGCTGATCCGGTCGGATCGCACGCTGTAGAAGTGGATGTAGTGGCTGTCACGCTTGATCTGATGGGCGATGGCCCAGAGAGGGTTGTCGGCCGGCTCGCCACGGGCGATGGCGGCCTTGTCCAGGGAGGCCTCCAGCACAGCCAGCTGGCGCCGATTGGCCAGCACCAGCTCGTGGAGCAGGGCCGCCTCGATGGAGCTGATCATGTGGCCGTAGCCGGCCACCGTCTTGTCGATGCTGCGCAGGTAGCTGGCCACGGCCAGCAGCAGGGTGGCAACCAGCACCAGTATGCCGAGGAGAAACGAGAGCGGGGTCAGGAAGTAGTAACGCTGTTTGATGATCTCTCCTGCCATGCCGCCCTCTATAAAATGTCATACGAGAGCGATTCTATGGTGGAAAGTGTTTTAAAAAAAATGATTGAAATCATTAACTACCAAGTTTATTGATTAAAAGCATATCAACCATGGCAGATGGGCGATGCCACTCTCTGCATATGCATATCAATAAAAAGTAGAAACAGTCATCACCCTGCGTTGAGGGTTTCTTGGGCAGAGGGTGATATAGTCCATGACTCGAGAGATCGGAGCCAGATGGCCTCTAAGACCACCCCTGGCGATGATGATTTATCACATCAAGGAGATGTTATGAGCAGTCCGTTTATCGAACAGATCAAAGTACGTCGTACCATCTATGCCCTGGGTGACCAGGTTCCTCATTCACCGGCAAAGCTGACCGCCCTGATCCAGGATGCCGTCAAGCACAGCCCTTCATCCTTCAACTCCCAGAGCTCCCGTGCCGTCATCCTGTTTGGGGCCGAGCACCACAAGCTGTGGGACATCGTCAAGGCGGAACTGAAGAAGATAGTCCCGCCCGAAGCCTATCCCCAGAGCGAAGCCAAGGTGGATGGCAGCTTCCGTGCCGGTTTCGGCACAGTGCTGTTCTTCGAAGACAGGGCCGTCATTGAGGATCTGCAGCAAAAGTTTGCCCTCTATGCCGACAACTTCCCGATCTGGTCCGAGCATGCCACCGGCATCGCCCAGTTTGCGGTCTGGACCGCCCTGGCACAGGAGGGGATCGGCGCCTCCCTGCAGCACTACAACCCGCTGATCGACGAGGCCGTCCGCAAGGAGTGGGATCTGCCCGCCAGCTGGCTGCTGCGCGCCCAGATGCCCTTCGGCAGCATCAAGCAACCGGCCGGTGACAAGACCTTCATCGACGACGACGTCCGCTTCCGGGTCTTCGGCTAGGTATCCACGCCCCCTCAACCAGGGGGCGTTTTCTCACCCCGTCCGCGCACAGTTTCCCAGCTGCCCCCATACTCAGGGCAAACCACCCGCCATCAGGAGAGCCGCATGGGAGAGGCCACACACCAGCGCATCTTGTCCACTCTCAACCCCTTGTTTGTCCTGCTGTCCGTCGCCACCATCATCCTCCTGTTTTCGCTCGTCGGCATCTTCACCCGCCCTCCCAACCTGCTGGCGGCCTTCTGGCCTGCCAATGCCGTCCTGCTCGGCATCATGCTGCGTTACCCGCCCCTGGCCTCGCCTCCTGGCTGGCTGGGGGCCTGATCGGCTATCTGCTCGCCGCCCTCTTTACCCAGGACCCACCGCTCAGGGCGCTCTATCTGGCCAAGCACAACGGCCGCAACCGGGTGGAGCAGCACAGGGACGAGGCGCCGAACGGCCAGCCGGGGGAGGCTGCGGCCTCCCCCGGCGCGGAGCCGCACGCCCCCTGATACCCGCGCGGATGAGGGCGAGAGTCGGGGCCCGGCCTCAGTCGAGCAGGCGGTTCGGAAAATGGAGCTGCAGGCCGGTCTCATCCTCGCTCAGCCGGATCTGCCGCCAGTCTCGCAGCCGCGCCCTCACCCGGCTATCGAGCAGTTTATCGCCCCCGATCTGCACCACCTGGCAGCCAGCCTGCAGGGCGCTTTGTATGCCCGCCGCCGCATCCTCAAACACCAGGCAATCGGCGGGGGCGAGGCCGAGCCGGCTCGCGCCAAGCAGATAGGGCTCGGGATCCGGCTTGCCCCGCACCACATCCTCGGCCCCAATCAACAGCCTCGGCAGCGGCAAGCCGGCGCTGGCCAACCGGTGCCGCGCCACCCGCTGACTGGCCGAGGTGACCAGTGCCCAGCGCGCGGCCGGCAGGCTCGCCAGCAGGGTGCGGGCCCCGGCGATCGGCTCAGCCGCCCCCGTGTGGCGGATCTCCAACTCGTCGAGCAGGGCTAGCTCCACCGCCAGGTCCAGATGCGGCGCCAGGGCCCCGAGCACCTCCCGCGCCCGCACCCCATGGCACATTGCCAACAGGGGTTCAGGCGCCAGCTGATGGCGACGACACCAGAGTCGCCACACGGTTTCCACCTCGCCGGTGGAGTGGATCAGGGTGCCATCCATGTCCAGCAGCAGCGCCCTGGCCCGCAAGATCTGTGCGCTCATGGGGTCGCCCCCGCCAGCAGGGACTCGGCGCCGGACAGGGAGGCGGCCAGTGCCTGGCGCTGGGCCCCCGCCTCGTAGCAGGCGAGCGCCTGCTCGGTGTCGCTCGCCCACACCTGCAAGGGGGCGAGCACGAAGCCCTGTTGCAACAGGCTGATCAGCAGCTCGCCCGTCTCCGGGGCGGCCAACGGCTGGGCCATGATCAGCCTCCCCTTGAGCAAAAACAGATAGCGTTCGGTGTGCATGATGCGATTCCTCGTTCCCGGTCAAGCCAGCAGTTGGCCCGTTACGACACCATTAGAACAAGGCAGATAGATAATTTATAATCACTAAATCGCCACATTGGATAACCAAACGGAATGAAATTCGACCTGAGGCAACTGCAGGCATTCGTGATGCTGGCCGAGACGGCCAACTACCGGGAGGCCGCCCACCGGCTGTTCATCACCCAGCCGGCGCTGACCAAGCAGATCCAGGGGCTGGAGCTGACGCTCGGCACCACCCTGTTCAACCGGGGCCGTCACGGCGCCGAGCTGACCGCCATCGGTGCCCAGTTGCTCACCCAGGCCAGCGCCCTGGTCGAGCACGGCAAGGGCTTCGAGCGCCATGCCCTGGCACTGGCGAGCGGCGTCGCCGGGCGGCTCAAGATGGGCTTCGGGCTGTCGAGCTTCGCACTGGCCCCCTCGCTGGTGGCCCGCTTCAAGCAGCAAGCCCCCGATGTGATGGTGCACCTGCAGGACATGACCTCGGCCATCCAGCACGAGCGGCTGCTGTCGGGGCAGTTGCAGCTCGGCTTCATGCGGCGGCCAGAGGCGCCCCAGCTGCAGGAGTACCGGCTGTTGACCGATCGGCTGGTGCTGGCCGTGCCGACCCAGATGACCAGGCCGGATCCTGCCCGCTTCGATGTGGAGTGGGCGCTGACCCATCAGCCGCTGCTGCAGATGGTGGGCCATCGCTGCCCCGGCCTCAGCCAGCAGATCGCCAGCTTCCTCGGCGCCAACCGGCTGACCGGCATGATCCAGGAGGCGGAAGATATTCAGACCCTGGTGGCCCTGGTGGCCGCCGGGATAGGCAATGCCATACTGCCGCGCAGCGTCAGCTTCATCGCCGGCCCGGACGTGACCCTCTACCCCCTGTCTGGCCCTTACTCGGAGTGGGAAATCAGCCTGGTGTGGAACCCCTCCTTCGCCGATCCCATCCGCGATCGCTTCCTGCAACTGGTCAGGGAGACCCACCCGGAGGCCATTACCGCCCCCTGATGGCGACGGGGCGAACAAAAGAAGGGCCGCTCGGCTCAGCCGAGCGACCCTTGCCACCTCGAGGGCTCAATGGCCGCACCACTGACGTTCACAAGGGATGCCATTCCCTCTCCCTTTGCCATCCATCTTGGTGTTAGGGCAATTTTCAAGGAACCAGGTCGCCTCCTCGCAGGAAGTCATCTGGGAGCAGTAGACCCGGCCGTCGCACTGACGGATAAAGGTGGATGCCTGTGGCGTGCTATGGGAACTGCTGACCTCATCCTGACTGAAAGAGGAAACGGAGGAGGGTGAGACCGACTCGGCCGAGAAGCGGGAGTAGATGGAAAACAGCCCTGCCAGCACCAGCAGGGGAATCAACTTGCCACGCCAGTCACCCCTGCGCCTATAGGAGGGCAGGAGGCGGGGTCTTGGTGCCGCCGGTCGATCAGAGCGGCTTGCCATGCCGACAGATTCATTGCGCGCAGGCGAGGGCCGCTCGCTGGCGGGGCCGGTTCCCTGCGCCAACGACAGGGGCCGATCGGGGAAGTACACCTGCAGGGCGCGGGGCTTGTCGTCCTTGCCCACCCCCAGATGGTAGGAGACCCGCTCCCCGACCTCGGGGGCCCTGCCATCGAAGTGCAGGGCGGAGACATGCACGAAGATCTCGGCCCCTCCCTGCTGCGGTTTGATGAACCCGAAGCCGCGCTGGGGGTTCCAGCTCGCGATCCTGCCCTGATAACCCATGCCCTCATCCTTGTGGCCACCGATCCAAGTCCCATCATGCCTCGAAACGGACCCGTCTCGACAGGGGCTGGCGGATAAAATGTGAGCGACGTGGGCAATGCGGCGGCGGGAGCTCAGCTCAGCTGGCCGACCTTGATGATTTCGGCGATGCGGCCGAGCATCCGCAGCGAGCCGTGGTGCTCTATGGCATCTGCCGCGGCGCAGGCATCCTCCAGGATGCTGATGGTGTAGTCCCGATCGTGGCCATCCCGGGCGGCGGCCTGAATGGCCCAGCTGGTGCTCACCCCGCACAGGTAGAGATGATCAATCCGGTTGGCCCGCAGGGCGGGTTCCAGCGCGGTGCCGTAGAAGGGGCTGACCCTGGGCTTGGTCAGCACCAGATCGCCGGGCTGCACATCCAGCTCGGGATGAAAATCGGTGCCGCTATCGGCCAGCGACAGCGCGCCGAACTGGTGCGCCCGGCCAAACATCGGGGAGCCCTTGGGCTGCAGCCGATACCCTCCGTCAAAGCCCACCTTCATCAGGATCACCAGCCAGCCCTGGGCGCGGGCATGGGCCAGCGCCTGATTGGCGTGGGTGATGGCATCCTGCTCCAGCACATGGGCCGCCGAGGCGGCGATGCGCCCGTCCGGGTGGGCCAGATCGTTGATAAAGTCGATCACCAGCAGTGCCTTGTTCATGGTGCAAGCTCCCTCGTTGTTTATACCAGCCCCAGTGCGTAGCGTAGCGCCATCTCCTTGAGCGGGCCCGCCCTGTCCGCCAGGGTGAGCGCCAGATTGCGGGCGAGCCTGAGCGGCCCTATCTCGTTGCTGAACACCCCGTAGAAGAGATCCATCCCCGACTGCATCAGCAGGTTGTCCGGACGGCGCCGGCGCTCGTAGCGCCCGGCCAGGGCGAGCTGGTGCCAGTCGCCGCCGGCCTTGTGCAGCAACTCGACCCAGCAGGCCACGTCCTTGAAGCCGAGGTTGACCCCCTGCCCCGCCAGCGGGTTGATGGTGTGGGCGGCGTCGCCGAGCAGCAGCACCCGCCCGGCGTGATAGTCGTTGGCATGGCGGCGCACCAGCGGGAAGCTGCCGTTGCCGGTCACCAGGAAACCGCCGAGCCGGGCCGGGAAGTGCTGGCGCACCTCGGCGGTCAGGGCCTCATTGCTCATGGCGGACAGGGCCCGGATGCGGGCCGGGCTGTCGTACCACACCAGGGAGCCGTGCCGGCCCGGCAGCGGCAGAAAGGCGCGCGGGCCGCTCGGGGTGAACTGCTGCCAGGTGATGTCTTCCTGCTCGAAGTCGGTATCTATGTTGATCAGCATGCAGTGCTGGCGATACTCGAAGCGCGACACCCCGATCCCGGCGAGACGGCGGGTGAGCGACTCGGCGCCGTCGCAGGCCAGCACCCAGCGCGCCTGCAGCTCGGTACCATCGTCGAGCAGCAGGGTGGCGTGGTCGGCGCTCTGCTGCAGCCGCGTCACCGCCGCCGGGGTATGGGTCTGGATGTTGGGGAAATCTTCCATTCGCTTCAGCAGGGCGAGCTGCACCAGCCGGTTCTCGATGATGTAGCCGAGCTGGGGCAGGCCGAGGTCGGCGGCATCGAAGCGGGTGGCGAAGCCGTCCAGCTCCCAGGTCTCCAGCCGGCGATAGGGGCACAGCCGCATCTGTTGCAGCCCTTGCCAGGCACCGGCCTGGGTCAGCAGGGCCACCGAGGCCTGGCTGATGGCGGAGACCCGCAGATCCAGCGGCTGCTCGGGGGAAAACGGCGCCGGCAGTTGGGTCTCGATGACCCGGACGTTGAGGCCCTGGCTCGCCAGCAGACAGGCGGTGGCGGCACCGACCATGCCGGCGCCGACGATGGCGATATCACAGTGTTGCATAGCGAGTTTCCTGAGAAAGGGGTCGCCCCGGACAAGGATAGAGGGGCCAAACCGAATGGGGGCATGATACCGCAAGGGGGCGCGATAAACAGTGAGACAGGCGGCGAATTGCCGTGCCAAATCAGGGGCAAAGCCCGTGCTGGCGGGAGGGAGGGCCCCACTGGCGGGCTGGATATTCGCTAGTCAGTGCCCGGATTGCGGAGTAAAATGCCCGGTCCTTTGACCCTGTCGATTACAAAAAACAGTCAAGAGTAGCGATGAGCAAGAAACTTCACATTAAAACCTGGGGCTGCCAGATGAACGAGTATGACTCGTCCAAGATGGCGGACCTGTTGGACGCCAGCCATGGTTATCAGCTGACCGATGAGCCCGCAGAGGCCGACGTCTTGCTGCTCAACACCTGTTCCATTCGTGAGAAGGCGCAGGAGAAGGTGTTCCACCAGCTCGGGCGCTGGAAGAAGCTCAAGTTGAAAAAGCCAGGCCTGGTGATAGGTGTGGGTGGCTGCGTCGCCTCTCAGGAAGGGGCGAGCCTGCGCCAGCGCGCCCCCTATGTGGACATCGTCTTCGGCCCGCAGACCCTGCATCGTCTGCCCGCCATGATCAAGCAGGTCCAGGAGGGCCGGGGCGCCCAGATAGACATCGCCTTCCCCGAGATCGAGAAGTTCGACAACCTGCCAGAGCCGCGCGCCGAGGGCCCCACCGCCTTCGTCTCCATCATGGAAGGCTGCTCCAAGTACTGCTCCTTCTGCGTGGTGCCCTACACCCGTGGCGAGGAGGTGAGCCGCCCGCTGGACGATGTGCTCTATGAAATCGCCCAGCTCGCCCAGCAGGGCGTGCGCGAGGTGAACCTGCTCGGCCAGAACGTCAACGCCTACCGCGGCCCGACCTTCGATGACCAGCACTGCACCTTCGCCGAGCTGCTGCGACTGGTGGCCGCCATCGACGGCATCGATCGCATTCGCTACACCACCAGCCACCCCATCGAATTCACCGACGACATCATCGAGGTCTACAAGGACACGCCGGAAGTGGTCAGCTTCCTGCACCTGCCGGTGCAAAGTGGCTCCGACCGTATCTTGACCATGATGAAGCGTCCGCACACGGTGCTGGAGTACAAGTCCAAGATCCGCCGCCTGCGCAGCGTCCGTCCCGACATCACCATGAGCTCCGACTTCATCGTCGGCTTCCCGAACGAGACAGACGAAGACTTCGAGGCCACCATGAAGCTGATCGAGGAGATCAACTACGACATGAGCTTCAGCTTCATCTACAGCCCGCGCCCCGGCACCCCGGCCGCCGATCTGCCGGATGACGTCGACATGGAGGTGAAGAAGGCCCGCCTGGCCCGGCTGCAGAACCAGATCAATCACCAGTCGATGCTCATCGGTCGCGCCATGCTGGGCTCGGTGCAGCGCATCCTGGTGGAGGGCCCCTCCAAGATGGATCCCATGCAGCTCAGTGGCCGCACAGAGAACAACCGGGTGGTCAACTTCGAGGGCTCCCATACCCTGATCGGTGGCTTCGCCGACGTGGAGATCACCGACGTGCGGCCCTACTCCCTGCGCGGTCTCTTCATCCGTGGTGAGGACGAGATGAATCTGCGCATCGCCACCGCGCCGAGCGAGATCCTGGCGCGCCGGCCCGACAACGTGCCCGATGATCTGGGCGTCGCGGCCTTCAGACCCCACTAATTTCCCGATCCCCCTCCGCCAGCCGGAGGGGGAAACAGCTGAGACGAGGACACTTTGAGCCGACACATCTCGACCCTGAACCTGCACCTGGAGCCCGCCGACAACCTGCGCCTCGCCAGCCTGTGCGGTCCCTTCGACGACAATCTCAAGCAGCTGGAGCGCCGTCTCGGCGTAGAGATCAGCTACCGTGACAACCATTTCCAGCTGCTCGGCAAGCAGGCCCAGGTGGACGCCGTCGCCGTCATCCTCAAGCACCTCTATGTGGAAACCCAGCCCCTCAAGGGCGGCAAGGTGACCGACATCACCCCCGAGATGGTGCACCTGTCGGTGCAGGAGTCCCGTGTATTGGAACAGAGAGAGTTGGAGCAGGATGACGAGGCGCCGAGCCAGCCCCATGGCAAGGAGGTGACGGTCAAGACCAAGCGCGGCCTCATCAAGCCCCGCAGCCCCAATCAGGCGCAGTACATCGCCAACATAGTGCGCCACGACATCAGCTTCGGCATAGGCCCGGCCGGTACCGGCAAGACCTATCTCGCCGTGGCCGCGGCGGTGGACGCCCTGGAGCGCCAGGAGATCCGCCGCATCCTGCTGACCCGCCCGGCGGTGGAGGCGGGGGAGAAGCTTGGCTTCCTGCCGGGGGATCTCTCCCAGAAGGTGGACCCCTACCTGCGTCCGCTCTACGACGCCCTGTTCGAGATGCTGGGCTTCGAGCGGGTGGAGAAGCTGATCGAGCGCAACATCATCGAGGTGGCGCCGCTCGCCTATATGCGCGGAAGAACATTGAATGATGCCTTCATCATCCTCGACGAGGCCCAGAACACCACCACCGAGCAGATGAAGATGTTCCTGACCCGCATCGGCTTCAACTCCAAGGCGGTGGTGACCGGTGACATCACCCAGGTGGATCTGCCACGCAGCACCAAGTCCGGCCTGCGCCACGCACTGGAGGTACTGCAGGGGGTCGATGGCCTGTCGTTCAACTTCTTCGAATCCAAAGACGTGGTGCGCCACCCGGTGGTGGCCCGCATAGTGCAAGCCTACGAGGCGTTCGACGCCGCGCAGGCCGAGTCCCTCCCGGCCAAGTCCAATAAAACCAATTCAAGAGAAGAGAGTGCCCAATGAGCGTGACCCTGGATCTGCAACTGGCCTGTGCTGACGAGCAAGGACTGCCGAGCGAAGCCCAGCTGCAAGGCTGGCTCGACGGCACCCTCCTCGGCTTTCAGGATGAAGCCGAGGTGACGGTACGGCTGGTGGACGAGGCGGAGAGCCGCGAGCTCAACCTCACCTACCGTGGCAAGGACAAGCCCACCAACGTGCTCTCCTTCCCGTTCGAAGCCCCTCCCGGCATGGAGCTGCCGCTGCTCGGCGATCTGGTGATCTGTCGCCAGGTGGTCGAGGCCGAGGCCGCAGAGCAGGGTAAAACCCTGGACGCGCACTGGGCTCACATGGTTGTGCACGGCAGTCTGCATCTGCTAGGTTATGACCATATCGAGGATGAGGAAGCCGAAGAGATGGAGGCGCTGGAGCGCGACATCATGCAGGAACTCGGCTTCCCCGACCCCTATCTTGACGATGAGGTCGAGGCCTGAAGGCGAACGGAAAGCCGAGGCGATGGCGCACCGCAGGCGCGCGACATCCGGCAGAAACTCGGCTTCCCAACACCTAATATTGACGATGAAGAATGAGTGCCGAGGAGGCGGGTCACAGTATTGAAACAGACTGCGGCCATCCTCACTTAGCACAGCCAAGAACCCCTATGTTCAATGAGTAACCAAGAGAAAAAATGACCGACGAACACCCTAGTACCGGCTCGCCGAAGAAAACCTGGCTCGACAAACTCAGCCAACTCTTCCAGGGCGAGCCAAAAGACCGTAACGATCTGGTGGACGTGATCGCCGATGCCGAGGAGCGAGACCTCATCGATCAGGACACCAAGGACATGATCGAAGGCGTGCTCGAAATAGCCGAGCTGCGCGTGCGTGACATCATGATCCCCCGCTCCCAGATGGTGACCATAGAGAAGTCCCAGCCGGTGGACCAGTTCCTGCCGGTCATCATCGAATCCGGCCACTCCCGCTTCCCGGTGATCAACGAAGACAAGGATCATGTGGAAGGCATTCTGCTCGCCAAGGATCTGCTGCCATTCGGCTTCGGCGGCCACCATGCCAGCGAGCCGCTGCAGCTCGAGCAGATCCTGCGCCCCACTGTGATAGTGCCGGAAAGCAAGCGGGTCGATCGGCTGCTCAAGGAGTTCCGCGAGGAGCGCTACCACATGGCCATAGTGGTGGATGAGTTCGGCGGGGTCTCAGGTCTGGTGACCATCGAGGACATATTGGAGCTCATCGTCGGCGAGATCGACGACGAATTTGACGACATCGAGGATGAACAGGAAGAGATCCGCCGCATCAGCAAGCGGGTCTTCTCGGTCAGCGCCCTCACCGAGATCGAAGACTTCAACGACTTCTTCGGCACCCAGTTCAGCGATGAAGAGGTGGACACGGTCGGCGGTCTGGTGATGCACGCCTTCAGCCACCTGCCGAAGAAGGGTGAGGAGATCGAGCTGGACGGCTACCTGTTCAAGGTCATGCATGCCGACCGCCGTCGCCTGCAGCAACTTCAGGTCAAGATCCCGGAGAATCACGCGGCTGCCCAGCCCGAGTCCTGATCCCGCGTCATCATGATCTGACGATTCAGCGCCCCTGCTTGCAGGGGCGCTTGTCATTTCAGCACTGCCGTCTCGCCTGCTCGCCACCATCAACGCCGCCTCAATACGGCGTCGAAATCCCGATGGTCGGGAGGCTCGCCGTTGGCGCGCTTTGCGGTTAAGATGTCGGCCACTTAACTTTTATTCAGCCCAATTCGAGCCCCTAGCCCAGTGAAATCGAAACTTCTGACAAGCCTATGTGCCTTTGCTTGTGGCGCACTCGCCGTGCTGGCCTTCTCCCCCTTCGGCTACTGGCCTCTGGTGATCCCCTCCCTGCTCGGCCTCTATGCACTACTGGACAAGGCCAACCCCAAACAGGCCGCCTGGCGCGGTTTTGGTTACGCCATGGGGCTCTTCCTGCCGGGTCAGTGGTGGATCCACGTCAGCATGACGGAGTTCGGCGGCATACCGCTGCCGGCGGCCTTCGTGTTGCTGGCGGGGCTGGCAGCTTATCTCTCTCTCTACCCGACCCTGGCCTGCTGGGTCTTTGCCCGCTGCTTCAGCGGCCGCCACTGGAGCCGTTGGCTGCTCGCCTTCCCGGCGCTCTGGCTGGTGGCCGACTGGCTGCGGGGCTGGGTGATGACCGGCTACCCCTGGCTCTGGTTTGGCTATACCCAGATCGACGGCCCCCTCAAGGGCTTCGCCCCCATCCTCGGGGTGCAGGGCATCACGCTGGCGCTGCTGATGTGTACCTCCGCGCTCTGGCTGACCTGGCAGAGCCGCAAGCCGGCCTGGCTGCTGTTGCCCGTCGCCCTGGTGGGCGCCGCCCAGGGGCTGATGCAGCTCAACTGGGTGACCCGGGGCGAACCGGTCAAGGTGGCGCTGGTGCAGGGCAACATAGCCCAGTCCCTCAAGTGGGATCCGGAGGCCCTGGTGCCGACGGTGCGCACCTATCAGGACTTGAGCCGCGAGAACCAGGATGCCGACGTCATCATCTGGCCCGAATCGGCGATCCCGGCCATCGAGAAGGAGATGGGCAGCTATCTGGAGAGCCTGGACAAGGCGATGAAGGTGAACGACACCGGCCTGCTGGCGGGCATCATCCATTACGATCCAGTGCAGCAGCGCTTCTTCAACACAGTGCTGGGCATGGGGGTGCAGGATCTGGACGGCAAGGAGTCCTATCACTACGAGCACAAGAACCGCTACTCCAAGTACCACCTGCTGCCCATAGGGGAATATGTGCCGTTTGAAGATTGGCTGCGTCCCATCGCCCCCTTCTTCAACCTGCCCATGTCCTCCTTCAGCCCGGGGGATGCGGTGCAGCCGAACCTGATCGCCAAGGGGCTCAAGTTCGCCGCCGCCATCTGCTACGAGATCATCTTCCCGGACGAGGTGCGCCGCAACGTCCAGCCGGATACCGACTTCCTGCTGACGGTCTCCAACGATGCCTGGTTCGGCACCAGCATAGGCCCCTGGCAGCACATGGAGATAGCCCGCATGCGCGCGCTGGAGCTGGCTCGCCCGCTGCTGCGCGACACCAACACCGGCATCACCATAGTCACCGAGATCGACGGCAGCATCATCGCCCAGATCCCGCAGTTCGAGGCCGGGGTGCTGCGCACCGAGGTGCGGCCGGCCCACGGCTCGACCCCCTATCTGCGCTTCGGCAGCTGGCCGCTGTACGGCCTGACCGCCCTGCTGCTCGGGCTGGCACTGACGCTGCGCCCCCGTGCCCACCCCTGGGCGCGTCAGCTCTGAGCCAACGCTCGCCCATAAAAGAGGCGCCCTCCAGGGGCGCCTCTTTTCATTGGCAAGGATAGCGGCGGCACTCAGGGTGACAGCGGCTCGCGGTGATACTCGTTGGCGCCGCACTCGGGGCAGGTGCCGAGTCGCTCCGGGTGCAGCACCGTATGGCGCCATTCGCAGTGATCGCACACCAGCACCCCGAGCCCGACCCAGTCGCCGGCCCGGTAGATGCCCTTGTGTTCCAGCTCCTCCGCCAGCTCACTCCACTCCACCTGAGCCCGGTCGGTCACGTCCGCCAGCCAGGACCAGGCGGTATCCTTCAACGCCAGCATGAAGGCGGACTCCGGCGCCTCGGCCCGCCCCTCGTCGTAGTTGCCAAGATCCCGCTTCACATACTCGGCGATCAGCGCCAATTCGTCCTGGGTCAGATCCCCGGCCGCCTCCAGATAGGCCTGCACCTTGTCGATCATCCGGTTGAGGCGCTCCCCCTGGAACTCTTCGGTCTCCTGCCATTGCTTTTTAAGCTGAGCGATGAAGGCTTCGTACCCTTGTCGACGTTTGTCCATGGTCGTTACTCCTCTGCTGAACCCTGATCGTGCCTGGCACGAGGCGGGGCGGATGCTGGCGGTTGTTGCCGCCGCAGGATATGGGTATTCTATCGGGATTTCCCAGCTGATTTATCTATTCATTTCACAGATCCGGATGTCACCAATGCAAGAGCAATACGTTCCCCAATCCATAGAACCAGCAGTGCAACAGCACTGGGATGCCAAGAAAACCTTCAAGGCCGTGGAGAAAGTAGACAAAGAGAAGTTCTACTGCCTCTCCATGTTCCCCTATCCGTCTGGTCGTCTACACATGGGGCACGTGCGTAACTACACCATAGGTGATGTGATCTCCCGTTATCAACGGCTCAATGGCAAGAACGTGCTGCAACCCATCGGCTGGGATGCCTTCGGTCTGCCGGCAGAAAACGCCGCCATCAAGAACAACACGGCACCGGCGCCCTGGACCTACGAAAACATCGAATACATGAAGAACCAGCTCAAGATGCTGGGGCTCGGCTACGACTGGGATCGCGAGCTGGCGACCTGCAAGCCGGACTACTACCGCTGGGAGCAGTGGTTCTTCACCAAGCTCCACGAGAAGGGCCTGGTCTACAAGAAGACCTCCTCCGTCAACTGGTGCCCGAACGACATGACGGTGCTGGCCAACGAGCAGGTGATCGACAACTGCTGCTGGCGCTGTGACACCCCGGTGGAGCAGAAAGAGATCCCCCAGTGGTTCATCAAGATCACCGACTATGCCGAAGAGCTGCTCAACGACATCGACAACCTGGACGGCTGGCCAGAGATGGTCAAGACCATGCAGCGCAACTGGATTGGCCGCTCCGAAGGGGTCAACATCCACTTCCAGATAGCCGATCAGGATGGCGACCTCGAGGTCTACACCACCCGTCCTGATACCTTCATGGGCGTGACCTATGTGGGCATCGCCGCCGGTCACCCGCTGGCCACCCAGGCTGCCGCGACCAATCCAGAGCTGGCCGTCTTCATCGAGGAGTGCAAGCACACCAAGGTGGCCGAGGCTGAGATGGCGACCATGGAGAAGAAGGGCATGGCCACCGGCCTCTACGCCATTCACCCGCTGGATGGCCGCAAGGTGCCGGTCTGGGTCGCCAACTTCGTGCTGATGAACTATGGCACCGGCGCCGTGATGGCGGTCCCCGGCCACGATCTGCGCGACCATGAGTTCGCCACCAAGTACGGCCTCGAGATCAAGGCCGTCATCAAGCCCGCCGAGGGTGAGGTGCCGGACGTTGCTGCCGCCGCCTATACCGACAAGGGTGTGCTGTTCAACTCCGGCGAGTTCGACGGCCTCGAGTTCCAGGCCGCCTTCGATGCCATCGCCACCAAGCTGGAAGCGATCGGCAAGGGCAAGCGCACCGTCAACTTCCGCCTGCGCGACTGGGGCGTCTCCCGTCAGCGCTACTGGGGCGCCCCCATCCCCATGTTGACCCTGGCCGACGGCACCGTAGTGCCGACCCCGGAGGATCAACTGCCGGTGCTGCTGCCGGAAGATGTGGTGATGGATGGCATCCAGAGCCCGATCAAGGCCGATGCCGCCTGGGCCAAGACCACCTATAACGGCCAGGAAGCGTTCCGCGAGACCGATACCTTTGACACCTTTATGGAGTCCTCCTGGTATTACGCCCGCTACTGCTCCCCGGACTACGACAAGGGCATGCTGGATCCCGCGGCCGCCAACCACTGGCTGCCGGTGGATCAGTACATAGGCGGCATCGAGCACGCCTGTATGCACCTGCTCTACGCCCGCTTCTTCCACAAGCTGCTGCGCGACGCCGGTCTGGTCAACAGCGACGAGCCGTTCAAGCGCCTGCTCTGCCAGGGCATGGTGCTGGCCGACGCCTTCTACTACAAGGACGAGAAGGGCGGCAACGTCTGGGTCAGCCCGACCGAGGTCAAGGTGGCGCGTGACGACAAGGGTCGCATCACCAAGGCCACCGACCTTGAGGGCCGTGAGGTGATCCACTCCGGCATGACCAAGATGTCCAAGTCCAAGAACAACGGCATCGATCCCCAACTGATGGTGGAGCGTTACGGCGCCGATACCGTGCGCCTGTTCATGATGTTCGCCTCCCCGGCCGACATGACCCTGGAGTGGTCCGACTCCGGCGTCGAAGGGGCCCAGCGCTTCCTGCGTCGCCTGTGGCGCCTGACCTTCGAGCACGTCAGTGCAGGTGCCGCCCCCGCGCTGAACCTGGCCGCCCTGACCGGCGATCAGAAAGCGGTGCGCCGCGAGCTGCACAAGACCATCGCCAAGGTGAGCGATGATGTGGGCCGTCGCCAGACCTTCAACACCGCCATCGCCGCCATCATGGAGCTGATGAACAATCTCTCCAAGCTGGATACCGGCGAGCAGGATCGCGCCCTGATGCAGGAAGCGCTGGAAGCGGTCGTGGTCATGCTCTACCCCATCACCCCGCACATCGGCTTCGAGCTGTGGAAGATGCTGGGCAAAGAAGGGGACATCGACGTAGCCAGCTGGCCGGTGGCCGACGAGAGCGCCATGGTCGAGACCGAGAAGCTGGTGGTGGTGCAGATCAACGGCAAGATGCGCGGCAAGCTGACAGTGCCGGCCGAGATCAGCCAGGCCGAAGTCGAGAAGCTGGCCATGGCCGATGCCTCGGTGCAGAAGTTCACCGAAGGCCTGACCGTGCGCAAGGTGGTCTACGTACCGGGCAAGCTGCTCAACATCGTCGCCAACTGATGATCCGGCGGCGGGCTGGTGCCCGCCGTCGTTCCAGCCATTCAAAGAGGAATTCACATGGGCATGTCCCTTACTCGCTGGATTGCCATCGCGCTGACGGGCCTGCTGCTGCAGGCCTGCGGTTTTCAGATGCGGGGCACCGCTATCCCCCCCGAGCTGATGACCATGAAGGTGGTCGGTGACAACAAGAGCGATTTCTACCGGCTGGTGACCACCCGCCTCAAGGCCTCAGGAGTGACCCTGGCGGACAAGGAAGGCATCCCGGTGCTGACCCTGGCAGGCGTTCGCAGCAGCAGTCAGGTTGCCTCCGTCGACTCCATCGGTCAGGAGCGTGAGTACCTGCTGGGTTACAGCACCCAGTTCAGCATCACAGTGCCGGGCAAGCCGACCCAGGTCTTCCCCATCACCTTCAACCGCAGCTTCCTGAACAAGCCGGACGCGGCGCTCGCCTCGTCTCGCGAGCAGGAGCAGCTCGGCAAGGAGATGCAGGAGCAGGCCGCGAACCTGGTGATCCGCCAGCTCAGCCAGGTCAAGTTCTGATGCGAGTATCTTGATGAGAGTCTACCCCGAGCAGTTTGCGGACCATCTCAAAGCAGGGCTCAAGCCCTGCTATCTCGTTTTTGGTGACGAGCCGCTGCTCAAGCTGGAGGCCATCGACGCCATCCGGCAGGTGGCCGGCAAGCAGGGTTTCGATGAACGCCACAGCTTCGTGGTCGAAGCCGGGCTGGACTGGAATCAGGTCTACGATGCCTGCCAGGCCATGAGCCTGTTCTCGGCCCGCCAGATCATCGAGCTGGAACTGCCCGCCAAGGTCGACAAGGATCTCGCCGCCCGCATCACCGAGATCGGCAAGCAGCTGCATCCCGACCTGCTGCTGGTACTGAGCGGCAATCGCCTCAACCAGACCCAGATGAAAGCAGCCTGGTTCGACAAGCTGAGCCAGAACGGCACCTATGTGCCGGTCAACCACCCCGAGCCCCGCTTCTTCCCACGCTGGATGAGCGCTCGTTTTCAGCGTTTCGGCCTCAAGGCTCTGCCGGACGCCATCAACTTCATGTGCCACGCCTATGAGGGCAACCTGCTGGCCGCGAGCCAGGAGATAGAGAAGCTGACCCTGCTGGCGCCGCCCCAACCCATCAGCGTCGCCTATCTGCAAGAGACCATCATACGTCACGCCCATTTCACGCCGTTCCAGCTCATCGATACCCTGCTGGAGGGCAAGGTGAACCGGGCCCAGCGCATCCTGCTGGCGCTGCGGGCCGAAGGCACCGAGCCCGGCATGCTGGCCTGGGCCCTGTGCCGCGAGCTGGAGCAGCTCACCGAGCTGGCGCTGGCCGCCCGCGCCGGTCAGCCGCTGGTGGAGCACTTCTCCCGGTTGCGCATCTGGCAGAGTCGCCAGCAGCTGATCCAGCAGGCCCTGACCCGGCTGCCCTTCACCAAGCTGCAGCAGCTGTGGCAGCTGATGGCCCAGCTGGACGACGCCCAGCGCCGCTTCGATACCGAGCGGGCCTGGCTGATGCTGCAGACCCTGGCGCTCGGTTTTCGCGATGGCGCGCCGCTGCCCCTGCTGGAGCCTTCAGCATGATGAAGGCGCCTATAGGCATCCTGGGCGGCACCTTCGATCCCATCCACATCGGCCATCTGAGACCCGCCATCGAGGCCCAGGGCACGCTCGGGCTGGCCGAGGTGCGCCTGGTGCCGAACCATATCCCGCCCCACAGAGCCAGTCCGTTCTGCACCAGCGAGCAACGCCTCGCCATGGTCAGGCTGGCGGCGGCGGAGACCCCGGGCTTCGTGGTGGATGAGCGGGAGCTCAGGCGAGACAGCCCCTCCTACACCATAGAGACGCTGATCGAACTGCGACGGGAGCTGCCGGACACCCCGCTCTGCTTCCTGATGGGGATGGACTCCTTGCTCGGCCTGCCGGGCTGGCATCGCTGGCGGGAGCTGCTCGACTATGCCCACCTGGTGGTGAGCATGCGCCCGGGCTGGCAACCTGACTACCCGGCCGAGGTGGCCAGTCTGCTGGCCCG
Source organism: Aeromonas sp. sif2416 (assembly GCF_019218665.1). Lineage (NCBI taxonomy): Bacteria > Pseudomonadati > Pseudomonadota > Gammaproteobacteria > Aeromonadales > Aeromonadaceae > Aeromonas > Aeromonas sp. sif2416. The sequence continues at coordinate 251,248 of NZ_JAHUXC010000002.1, read as the reverse complement.
CCACCAGAGCAGGCAGTTGTCGGATCTGCACCGCCACCGCCACGGCCACATCTGGCTGGCGGACAACCTGCCCATAGAACTGTCGGCCACCCGGCTGCGGGCCCTGCTGGCCGCGGGTCAGGATCCCAGATACCTGTTGCCGGCCTCGGTGGCCAGCTACATACGGCAGCAAGGGCTCTACCAGCCCGCCCCCTGAATGTCGTAGACAGGAGTCGCCATGCCCATGCCACAATCCCGCACTCGGGCACCTGGCTCCGGAGCCGACACCCTGAGGCGCAGCCGGCATCGGGCTGACTATTGTCTGGCCCGGTTGCGCACTATAGTGATCAACAAGGGCCCCGCCCGTCGGCGTGACCCCGGCTTCCTTGCCCTTTACCAAGCTGGGAAACGGGAATGACCATGATATAATCCGCCGCCCTCATGCTGTACAAGCGCGCCGGAAGATAGGAGAAGACATTGCAAGGCCAAGAATTACTCGCCTTTATCGTCGACAAGATCGATGACATGAAAGGTCGCGACATCATCACCCTGGATGTACGCGGCAAATCCAGCATCACGGACACCATGATCATCTGCTCCGGCAACTCCAGTCGCCATGTCAGCTCTATCGCCCACCATCTGGCCAGCGAGGCCCGCCACGCCGGGATCGCGCTGCTCAGCGTGGAAGGCCAGCTCACCGGTGAATGGGCGCTGGTAGACCTGGGGGTCGTCATAGTGCACGTGATGCAGGACGAATACCGCGACTTCTACCAACTGGAAAAACTCTGGGGCGGCGCCCAAGTGCCAACGCAATAGAGTGTGCAGGCGTAACAAAGGGTGCAAGTGTAATAAAAGATGAAGATCCAGTTGATTGCGGTGGGCACCAAGATGCCCGCCTGGGTAGAGCGTGGCTTCGAAGAGTACCGTCGCCGTTTCCCGAAAGACATGCCATTCGAGTTGGTCGAGATAGGCGCAGGCAAACGCGGCAAGAATGCCGACATTCCCCGCATCCTGCAGAAGGAGGGGGAAGCCATGCTGGCCGCCGCCGGCCGCTCCCGCCTCGTGACCCTGGACATCCCGGGCAAACCCTGGACCACTGAGCAGCTCGCCGCTTCGCTGGAAGCCTGGAAGCTGGATGGTCGCGACGTGGCACTGCTGGTGGGGGGGCCCGAGGGTCTCTCCCCCGAGTGCAAGGCCGCCGCCGAGCAGAGCTGGTCGCTGTCACCGCTGACCCTGCCCCATCCGCTGGTGCGGGTGCTGGTGGCCGAGAGCCTCTATCGCGCCTGGAGCATCACCACCAATCATCCGTATCACAGGGAGTGAGCCATGAGTCTCTGGTCCATCACCCCCCATGTTCATTCATGTCACAGGGAGCGGCCCCATCGGGTTTCAGTCGCTGCCCTTCATCGGCCATAAGGTAACGGCATGCTGAAGAATCGCATCGAGATGCGCGATCACAGTGCCGAGGGACGGCTGTTCTTCCGGCGCACCCTGGTCGCCTACATCGGCATGGTCATCCTCATGCTGGTGCTGCTGGGGAACCTCTACTACCTGCAAGTAGAGTCTTACGACACCTATCAGACCCGTTCCAACGACAACCGCATCCGGGTGGTACCGGTGGCGCCGCCACGGGGCCTCATCTATGACGCCAACGGCGTGCTGCTGGCGGAGAACCGCCCTGTCTACAGCCTGGAAATCGTGCCCGAAGAGACCGGCGATCTGGAGAAGACCGCCGACGAGCTGATCACCCTGCTGGCGCTGCCGGAGGGGACCAAGGAAAAGTTCCTGGCGGAGGTCAAGCGTCAGCGCCGCTTCAAGCCGGTCCCCCTGTTCGAGAAGCTGACCGAGTATCAGGTCGCCCTTTTCTCGGTCAACCAGCACAACTACCCGGGCGCCAGCATCGAGGCCTATCTCAAGCGTTACTATCCGTTTGGCGATACCCTGACCCATGCGCTCGGCTATGTGGCCAAGATCAACACCCGCGACGTGGAGCGCCTCGATAAAGAGGAAAAACTCGCCAACTATGCCGCCACCAAAGACATCGGCAAGCAGGGGGTGGAGAAGTTCTACGAGGATCAGCTGCACGGCGTGGCGGGCTATCAGGAGGTCGAGGTCAACAACCGCGGCCGGGTGGTGCGCACCCTCAAGTTCCAGCCCCCCGAGCCCGGCAAGGACATCTACCTCAACATCGACATCCGCCTGCAACTGAAGGCGCAGGAGCTGCTGGCCGGTCGCCGGGGCGCCATCGTCATGATGGATCCCAACACCGGCGCCATCCTGGCCATGGAGTCGAGCCCGAGCTACGACCCCAACCTGTTCGTGACCGGCATCTCCAACACCAACTATTCGGCGCTGCTCAACGATCCTGCCCGCCCGCTAGTGAACCGCACCACTCAGGGCATCTATGCCCCCGCCTCCACCGTCAAACCCATGATGGCGGTGATGGGGCTGAACGAGGGGGCCATCACTCCCAACTACCGTTACTTCGGCGGCCCCAGCTTCTCCATCCCGGGCACCACCAAGAAGTTCCGCGACTGGCGCCGTTGGGGCCATGGCTGGCTCGATGTCTACCGCGCCATCGAGGTGTCGGCGGATACCTATTTCTACGATCTCGCCTACCGGGTCGGCATCGACAAGATCCACGCCTACATGACCAAGTTCGGCTTCGGTCAGTACAGCGGCGTCGATCTGTACGAGGAGACCAAGGGCGTCATGCCGTCCCGTGACTGGAAGATGGCACGCTGGCGTCAGCCCTGGTATCAGGGGGACACCATCTCCATCGGCATCGGCCAGGGCTACTGGAGCTCCACCCCGATCCAGCTGGCCAAGGCGATCAGCATACTGACCCAGAACGGTCACGACGTGACGCCGCACCTGCTCAAGAGCACCGCCTCGGCGGACGGGGTGGTCAACGCCCCCATCAACCCGAACGTGGCCATCGCCGCCAAGAGCGACACCTACTGGCAGGTGGCCAAGGACGGCATGTGGCGCGTCATCAACGGCCATGAGGGCACCGGCCGTCGCGCCTTCGCCAACACCCCCTACAAGGCGGCGGGCAAGTCCGGTACCGCCCAGGTGGTGGGCCTGAAAGAGAACCAGGTCTACAACGCGGCCACCACCAAGGTGGAGCACCGCGACAACGCGCTGTTCGTCGCATTCGCGCCATTCGAGGCGCCCAAGGCGGTGGTCGCCCTGGTGCTGGAGAACGCCGGTGGTGGTAGCTCCATGGGCGCGCCTGTCGCCCGTCACATGCTGGATGCCTACCTGCTGCCGCCGGAGCCCCAGCTGCCGCCCGCCCCCAGCAAGCCGCCCACCCTTAGCCCGGATCAGAGCGAGGCCGTCCCCCAATGAGTAACTCCGCACACCAGCAGAGCATCTTGCCACCCCAGGCCATCCATGCAGCACGAGGGCTTCTCCCATCATGAGTAACTCCGCTCGCCAACAGAGCCTCTGGTACCGACTGCACATCGACCTGCCGTTGCTGCTCGGCCTGCTGGCGCTGATGACCCTCTCCATGGTGGTGCTCTACTCCGCCTCGGGCCAGGATCTCGACTCCATAGTGCGCCAGCTGGTGCGCGGCGGCCTCGCCTTCGGCCTGATGATCGGCCTGGCCCAGCTGCCGCCCTCCCTCTATGCGCGCTGGTCGGTGCCGCTGTTCGTCGTGGTAGTGCTGCTGCTCATCGCTGTGGATGTGTTCGGCCACATCGGCAAGGGGGCCCAGCGCTGGCTGGATCTCGGCTTCATGAAGTTCCAGCCCTCCGAGGTGATGAAGCTCTCCATGCCCATCATGGTGGCCGCCTGGCTCAGCCGGCACTCCCTGCCCCCCAAGTTCAGCCATGTGCTGATCGCCCTGGTGATGGTGCTGCTGCCGACCCTGCTGATCGCGGCCCAGCCCGATCTCGGCACCTCCATCCTGGTGGCGGCCTCCGGCTTCTTCGTCATCTTCCTGGCGGGGATCAGCTGGTGGCTGATCGGCCTGGCGGTGCTGCTCATCGCCGCCTTCATGCCGGTGCTCTGGTTCTTCCTGATGCACGACTATCAGCGCCAGCGGGTGCTGATGCTGCTGGATCCGGAGAAGGATCCCCTCGGCCGTGGCTACCACATCATCCAGTCCAAAATAGCGATCGGCTCCGGCGGCGTGTTCGGCAAAGGCTGGCTGCAGGGCACCCAGTCCCAGCTGGAGTTTCTGCCGGAGCGCCATACCGACTTCATCTTCGCGGTGTTCAGCGAGGAGTTCGGCCTGGTGGGCGTGGCCCTGCTGCTGGTGATCTATCTGTACATCATCAGCCGCTGCCTGTTCATCTCCATGCAGGCCCAGAACAGCTTCGAGCGCCTGCTCGGCGGCGCCCTGACCCTCACCTTCTTCGTCTATGTGTTCGTCAACATGGGCATGGTGAGCGGCATATTGCCGGTGGTGGGGGTGCCCCTGCCGCTGGTGAGCTACGGCGGCACTTCCATGGTGACCCTGATGGCCGGCTTCGGCATCTTGATGTCCATTCAGACCCATAGAAGGCTACTGGCCTGATGAGGTGGATATATTCTGCCTGTCGTGGAGGCCCCCTGCCGCTGGTGAGCTACGGCGGCACCTCCATGGTGACCCTGATGGCCGGCTTCGGCATCTTGATGTCCATTCAGACCCATAGAAGGCTGCTCGCCTGATGAGATGGGGCTGGATGCTCTGCTGCTGGGCGCTGACGACGAGTGCAGCCCCGGAGTCCGAGCGACTGGAGCGGCTGGCAGAGCAGCAAGCCGTGCCGCTGGCCGAGCTGCAGGCCGCCGCCGCCCAGGCGCAGTTGCGCCAGGAGATCCTCGATACCATAGGCCGGCCCTGGGAGGCCAAGCCCTGGCACCGCTACCGCCCGCTGTTCGTGACCGAGGACAGGATCCGCAACGGGGTCGACTTCTGGCAGTGTCACGCCGAGGTGCTGGCGCGGGCCGAGCAGACCTATCGAGTGCCCGCCGCCCTCATCGTCGCCATCATCGGCATCGAGACCTTCTATGGCCGCCAGATGGGCCGCCACTCGGTGCTCGACAGCCTCTACACCCTGGGCTTTCACTACCCAGCGCGCGAGGAGTTCTTCGCCAAGGAGTTTGCCCAGCTGGTGCTGCTGGCCAAAGAGGAGAAGTGGCCGCTCACCCGCCTCAAGGGCTCCTATGCCGGCGCCATGGGCATGGGCCAGTTCATGCCGTCCAGCTACCGCCACTACGCGGTGGACTTTGACGGGGATGGCAAGCGGGATCTGTTTGCCAACCCGGTGGATGCCATCGGCAGCGTGGCCAACTATTTTGCCCAGCATCGCTGGCGCTGGGGGGAGTCGGCCGTCGAACCCGCCTTGATCGGACTGGCTCCAGTAGGTACCCTGCTTCGGCCCGAGCCCGAGCTCAGGCAGCAGTGGGCCGAGCTGGCCGCGGCGGGCATCGAGCTCGCCACCCCGCTGGCACCGGACACGCCGGTCAAACTGCTGGCGTTGGAACAGGCCGACGGACCGGAATACTGGGTCGCGCGCCACAATTTTTATGTGATCACCCGCTATAACCGCAGCCCTCTGTATGCGATGGCGGTGCATCAACTCAGTCAAGCAATCCAGGAAGCGTATGCATTACAGCCACAAACTTCTCCCGCTCAGCCTGAGCTTGTTGCTGGCCGCCTGTAGCAGCCAGCCGGAGCAGCCCCTGCCCCAGGAACCCGCCTCGCAGGAAAAACCGCCGGTGATCGAGATCCCGCAGGCGACCGGCGCCATCCCGCGCCCCGAACCCATGAGCGCCAGCGGCAACCGGGACTACTGGATCGGCAAGCAGAAGTACGAGGTGTGGCGCGACATCAAGAACTATCAAGAAGAAGGCACCGCCAGCTGGCTGGCGCTGGAGCTCGATGGCAACAAGACCGCCAACGGCGACGTGCTGGACAGCAAGCTGTTCAGCGCCGCCCACCGCAACCTGCCGCTGCCAAGCTATGTGCGGGTCACCAACCTGGACAACGGGCTGGAGACCATAGTGCGGGTCAACGATCGCGGCCCGTTCGACAGCGATCGCCTCATCGATCTCTCCCATGCCGCCGCCCAGCAGCTGGGGATGATAGAAGGGGGTGAGGCGCGAGTTCGACTGGATCTCATCAACGACAGGCCGGATCAGATGGTCGAGATGGTGCCCATGACGCCGATGCAGCCCCTGCAGCCGGCGGCGCCCGCCGAGCAGGGCGCCTTCCTGGGAGATCCCCAGCCTGCGGCTCCCTCGGCCACCGCTCAGGCCGAAGCCCCCGCCAAGCCCGCCGCCACGGCGACCAGCACCCTCTCTGCCCCCAAGGCCGCCAGCGGCCAGGGCAAGATGATCCAGGTGCTGGCCAGTGGCTCCCAACCCAGGGCCGAGGCCCTGGGCAAGGTGATGACCCAGCGCTATGGCGTGCCCTACCAGGTGGTGGCGCACGACGCCCTCTTCCGCGTGCTGCTGGGGCCGGTCGCGGCCGATCAGCAGAGCACCTTGCTGGAGCAGATCCGGCAGGGGGGGCTGGAGCAGGCCTTCATCGTCCCCTGATCATCGGCGCCACCATGGCCCGCGCCGTCACGTCGTATCCCGGCGTGACGGCACGGGTTATGGATAAAAACCCGTTCAAGATCGCATGCCGGGCTATGACCGGCGAGCGCATCTGGTATAGTGAAACCCGCTTTTTTTAACTTGGGTACAACCCATCCAGGCTCCAGGAATTCCAAGATGTCCAAATTTGCCCGTTCCGTTATTCTGGCCTCCCTGTTAAGCGCCACCGCTCAGGCCAACCAGCCGGTGCCGACGCCGGACGCCAACCAGCCAGTACCGACCAGAGACGTCCCCCAGGCCGGCCTGCCGACGCCAAACGCCGCCCCCATGGTCGTTCCCGCCGCGCCTGAGATCTCCGCCAAGGCCCATATTCTGATCGACTACTACTCGGGTCAGGTGCTGGCCGAGCAGAACGCCGAAGAGCGTCTGCCGCCCGCCAGTCTGACCAAGATGATGACCTCCTACATCATCGGCCAGGAGCTGCTGAAGGGGAACATCAAGCGCACCGACATGGTGACCATCAGCCAGAACGCCTGGTCCAAGAACTACTCCGACTCCTCCAAGATGTTCATCGAGGTGGGCAAGCAGGTCTCGGTCGATGATCTGAACAAGGGCATCATCATCCAGTCCGGCAACGACGCCTGCGTCGCCATGGCCGAATTCCTGGCCGGCAGCACCGACTCCTTCGCCAGCCTGATGAACTCCTGGTCCGCCAAGCTCGGCATGAACGATAGCCAGTTCAAGAACCCGCACGGTCTGGATGCGGAAGGCCACTACAGTACCGCCCACGACATGGCACGCCTGGGTCAGGCCCTGATCCGCGATCTGCCGGAGGAGTACAAGATCTACTCCCAGAAGTCGTTCGTGTTCAACGGCATCACCCAGCACAACCGCAACCGCCTGCTGTGGGATCAATCCCTGCAAGTGGATGGCATCAAGACCGGCCACGTCAGCCAGGTCGGCTACAACCTGGTCTCCTCCGCCACCAACAACGAAGGCATGCGCCTGATCGCCGTGGTGCTGGGTGCCAGCAGCGAAGGCTCCCGCGCCGCCGAGAGCAAGAAGCTGCTGACCTACGGCTTCCGTTTCTTCCAGAGCCTGACCCCCTACAAGGCCGGCACCGAGCTGGTCACCCAGAAGATCTGGATGGGCGACAAGTCTGAAGTGAAACTCGGCGTCGACAAGGACGTATCCGTGCTGGTCACCCGCGGTCAAGGCAACAACCTGAAAGCCGACTTCCAGCTCGAGAGCGAGCTGAAGGCACCGCTGGCCAAGGGCCAACGGGTCGGTACCGTCTACCTGAAGCAAGGCGACAAGGAGATCAAGCAGGTCCCGCTGGTCGCCCTGGAAGAAGTGCAGGAAGGCGGGCTGATGAGCCGCCTGTGGGATTACCTGGTGATGCTGGTCTCCAGCTGGTTCAAGTAAGCCACAGCGAAAAATAGTGACATGATAGCGGCGCTTATGGCGCCGCTCTGTTATTGGCTGGTTCAACCAGCGAATACCCCTGCAAACTGCAGGTTCCGCCGACTGTCGATTTGTGGTAAAAAGCAGCATCTCCATGTCTTGTCGACCAGCCCGGGCCTTGATCCCGGCGTGGGCCGTGCCCATATTGACTCGTACTGGCGGCCCCGATGGGCCATCGGCCACCAGGCCACACAAGATTAAAGATGAAGTCGTTTCACGACGACGCCAAAAGGTGAGTAAATGAATACCAAGTTTGATGAACTGCTGGAGTTCCCCTGCAAGTTCCCGTTCAAGGTGCTCGGCATTGCCGACCCGACCCTGCCGGACCAGGTGGTGGAAGTGCTGCAGCAGCACGCCCCCGGTACTTACAGTCCCGTTGTCCAACCCAGCTCCAAGGGCAAGTATCACTCGGTTCGAGTGACGGTCACCGCCCAGAGCAAAGAGCACATCGAAGCCATGTACCACGCCCTTGGCAAGATCGAGCTGGTGAAATACGTACTGTAATTTCTCTCTCGCCCCGCCAGGGGCGATTGATTTTGCGTCACCCCCGAGAGCTGACCCATGGTGCCGACTCAAGCGCCAGCCTGTGAGGAAAAGATGTCACCCCAGATCCCCGCTCAGCCACAGCTGCTAGTCAGACAGCTGGGCCGCCGCCCCTACCAGCCGGTATGGGATGCCATGAAGGCCTTCACCGACGGTCGCACCAGCGATACCCCGGATGAGTTCTGGGTGGTGGAGCACGATCCCGTCTACACCCAGGGTCAGGCAGGCAAGGCCGAGCACCTGCTCGCCCCCGGCGACATCCCGGTGGTGCAGAGCGATCGCGGCGGCCAGGTGACCTATCACGGCCCCGGCCAGCTGGTGCTCTATGTGCTGGTGGATGTGCGCCGCAGCAAGCTCTCGGTACGGGAGCTGGTCACCTGTCTGGAGACCGCCATCATCAAGACCCTGGCCAGGAGCGACATCGAAGCCTATGCCAAGGCCGATGCCCCCGGCGTCTACGTGCAGAACGAGCTGGGCATGGAGGCCAAACTGGCCTCGCTGGGCCTGCGCATCCGCAAGGGTTGCTCGTTTCACGGGCTGGCACTGAACATCAACATGGACATGACCCCCTTCCTGCGCATCAATCCGTGCGGCTATGCGGGCATGGCCATGACCCAGACCAGCGCCCTGGGCGGCCCGCAGAGCGTGGCCGAGGCGCAAGCCATTCTGGTGGCCGAACTGGCCAGCCTGATTGGTTATCAGAGCATCAGCCATGTCGACGAAGCCCCATGAGCGAGCCCGTGGCATGCGGCCACGAGGGTATGAAAATGACCCTTGCGGCTATCAACCTGACAATAACAAACACCGAGAGTGAATCATGAGCAAACCCGTTCGTATGGAGCCGGGCGTCAAGCTGCGCGATGGCGACAAGATGGCCCTGATCCCGGTGAAATTCATGCCGGATCCCAACGAGGAAGTGCTGCGCAAGCCGGACTGGATGCGGATCAAGCTGCCGCCGTCGAGCCAGAAGATCGAGCACATCAAGAGCACGCTGCGCAAGAACAAGCTGCACTCGGTCTGTGAGGAAGCCTCCTGCCCCAACCTGGCGGAGTGCTTCAACCACGGTACCGCCACCTTCATGATCATGGGTGCCATCTGTACTCGTCGTTGCCCCTTCTGCGACGTGGCCCACGGCCGCCCGCTGGCGCTGGATCCCGACGAGCCGCACAAGCTGGCGCTCACCATCAAGGAGATGGGGCTGAAATACGTGGTCATCACCTCGGTGGACCGCGACGACCTGCGTGACGGCGGTGCCCAGCACTTCGCCGACTGCATCAAGCAGATCCGCGAGCACAGCCCCCAGACCCGCATCGAGATCCTGACCCCGGACTTCCGTGGCCGGATGGAGCAGGCGCTGGAGGTGTTCCGCGAGACCCCGCCGGACGTGTTCAACCACAACCTGGAAACCGCCCCGCGCATGTACCGCGTCGCCCGCCCCGGCGCCGACTACAAGTGGTCGCTGGAGCTGCTGCGCCGCATCAAGGAGATGCACCCCCATGTGCCGACCAAGTCCGGCGTCATGATGGGTCTGGGCGAGACCAACGAGGAAATCGTGCAGGTGCTCACCGATCTGCGCGAGCACGGCGTCAACATGCTGACCCTGGGCCAGTATCTGCAGCCGAGCCGCCACCACCTGCCGGTGAAGCGCTACGTGCCGCCCGCAGAGTTCGACGAGCTCAAAGACGTCGCCATGGCGCTGGGCTTCTCCCACGCCGCCTGCGGCCCCTTCGTGCGCTCCTCCTACCATGCGGATCTGCAAGCCAAGGGCGAAGAGGTCAAATAACCTCGCAAGGAAGAGAGGCCAGACTGCCTCCCTCCTTCATCAACAAAAGAGCGCCCTGGGGCGCTCTTTTTTATGGGTGCTCTTCGATCACTCCCATTGCCATCAGTCTTGGCCACACTGTTTGCCCTGCTCCCCCTTAGCGGGTTAACGTGACCGCTCATTTTCTCTTTGAGTGATCCGCAGGATGCCGACCCCCCTCGTCCGTTTGCTCCCCATGAGCGAGCAGCACTACCCCGTCTATTGCGCCTACTTCATCGAGGATTACGCGCAAGATCTCGCCAGCAATCATGGTCATGATCTGCCCACCGCCCGCCACAAGGCCGAACAGAGCCTGCACCAGTCCCTGCCCCAGGGGGTTGCCACGCCAAACCACCACCTGCTCTGCATAGTGCCCGCAGGCGGGCCGAGGGCCGATGACGGCGCGCTCGACATAGATACCCAGCCACTCGGCTACCTCTGGCACGCCATCGACACCGCTCAGGGCGAAACCTTTATCTGCGACTTTTACATGACGCCGTCCCGGCGCGGCCTGGGCTATGGCAAGGCCGCCATGGCGGCACTGGAGGCCAGCTTGCAGGCGCTGGGCATCCACCAGATCAAGCTGAGGGTGGCCCATGACAACCCGCGGGCGCTGGCGCTCTATCAGGAGCTGGGCTTCAGCATCACGGGTTACAACATGGTCAGGCATCTGGGCTGACGGCCTGCAAAGTGGCCGTCAGCGGGTGCATGACTCAGAGCGAGATGCCGGAGAAGGACATGAAGCCGAGCGACATCAGGCCGGCCACGATGAAGGTGATGCCTATCCCCCGCAGCCCCTCGGGCACATCCGAATACTTCATCTTCTGGCGCAGGCCGGCGATGGCGACGATGGCCAGCAGCCAGCCCAGCCCGGAACCCGCCCCATACACTACGGATTCGATAAAATCGTAATCCCGTTGGGCCATGAACATCACACCGCCGAAGATGGCGCAGTGCACCGTCAAGAGCGGCAGGTAGATCCCCAGGGCGTGATAGAGCGCCGGGAAGTGCTTGTCGAGCACCATTTCCATCACCTGCACCAGCGCCGCCAGCACCCCGATATAGACGATGAAATCGAGAAAGCCGAGATCGAACTCCCCGAGGAAGGTGCTCTCCGGGCGCAGGATATGGCGGTAGATCAGGTTGTTGAGGGGAATGGCGATCACCATCACCACCAGCACCGTCATGCCGAGGCCGAAGGCGGTGTTGATGTTCTTGGACACGGCCAGGAAGGTACACATGCCGAGAAAGAAGGCCAGGGCCAGGTTTTCGACAAAAATCGAATGAATGAACAGGGTTACATAATATTCCATCGGGCAGGCTCACAGGTTGCGCAGGCAAGGCCCGTCCCGGGCGACCATCATGCCGGTGGGGACGGGATCACAACGCGCGCCGACGCACAGCGGCCATGTGCCGACATCTTGCGATGACTCAGATCAGAGCTATGTGGGGTCGAACGCGCGCTTAACGACAAACCGGGCGCGAGTCGCCGTGGCAGAAGCGAAATTGCAGGTGATGGCAGAGCAGCCGCCGCTGGTGCAGATGGCCGAAGTAGTCGGGCCGCCGCCTGAGGTAGATGAGGGGGAGGAAGAACAGCAGGCCGCAGAGCAGGCCGAGGATGTCGTGCTGGAACCAGGCCAGCAGCATCTGGTAACGCTCAGGGGCGGCGCCACTCTCCAGCCGTCGCCCCTGCTCGACACCGAGCCGCCACTGGCCGCCCGGCAGCAGGCTGACGCTGTCGACGAGGCCGGAGTCAGATGGCTGATGCAGCTGCATCGAGGCAGCCAGCTCGCTCGCTGCCGATTGACCGGATGCACCGACCCCGCCTGCCGCGAACGCGGCAAGCCACAGCAGGCAGGCGACGGCGAGGGCCATCAGCCCTGTCGGTAATCGGCCGAGGGGTGGCAAGAGATCAGCACCTTGAAAAGGCAAATAACGAGATGAGTCGAATATATCATAACTCATGCCATTATTGGGCTTTCGTTGCCATTGGTTAGCTTGGCTTGATGCTTAACACCCTTTTTATCGGTTAATCTGGCATCAAGATATGAGCATACAGAGCGCCAACGGCCACCCTGGGGTGGCCGTTGGCTCGCGTGGCACACGAAGAGACGAGGCTTAGGCGCCGGCGGCTTCCAGATGCTCCACCAGCAGCTGGACGCTGCGGTTGCCGCGCCACTCGTTGACATCGAGCCGATAGACCAGTCTCACCCGCTTCACCGAGGCATCGGGCCAGCGCTTGAGATCGACCCCGAAGGCGATGGCATCCACCGCGCGGCCCGAGTCCGTGGTCAGCATCATCTTGAGGTGCTTCTCCCCCACCAGCCGCTGCTGTACCAGCACGAACTCGCCGTCGAACAGCGGCTCGGGGAAGGCCTGACCCCAGGGGCCGGAGGCGCGGATCAGCTCCGCCAGCTCCAGGCTCAGCTCGTCCGGCAGCAGCTCGCCGTCGGTGAGCAGCACCCCGGTCAGCAGCTCCGGCGTCACCAGCTCGGCGATGACGGCTTCAAACGCCCGGCCGAACGCCTCTATGTTTGCCTTGGGCAGGGTCAGCCCCGCCGCCATGGCGTGACCGCCGAACTTGCCCATCAGACCGGGATGGCGGGTATCGAGCAGCTCCAGCGCATCGCGCAGGTGCACGCCGGGGATGGAGCGCCCGGAGCCCTTGAGCTCGGTGTCGCTGCTCTCGGCGAAGGCGATTACGGGTCTGTAGTACTTCTCCTTGATCTTGGAGGCCACCAGCCCCACCACCCCCTGATGCCACTCGTCTCTGTGCAGCACTATGCCACTTGGCACCTCGCCATCGCGAAAACGGATCTGCTCCAGGGTGGCGAGCGCCTCCTGCTGCATGCCCTGCTCTATCTCCTTGCGCTCCTGATTGAGGCTGTCCATCTCCGCCGCCAGCTGGCGCGCCAGATTGATGTCATCGCACAGCAGGCAGGCGACCCCGAGGGACATGTCATCCAGCCGGCCGACCGCATTGAGCCTGGGGCCCAGCGCGAAGCCGAGATCGGCGGCGCACAAGCGGCGACCGTCGCGGCCCGACACATCCACCAGCGCCTGGATGCCGGGGCGGCAGCGGCCGGCCCGGATCCGCTGCAGCCCCTGATGGACCAGGATGCGGTTGTTGCCATCGAGCGCCACCACGTCGGCGACGGTGCCGAGCGCCACCAGATCCAGGTAATCCGCCACATTGGGGGCGCGAATGCCCTGACGCTCATACCAGCCGGCCTGCCGCAGATGGGTGTTGAGCGCCGCCATCAGGTAGAAGGCGACCCCGACCCCGGCCAGGGACTTGGAGGGGAAGTCGCAGCCACGCTGGTTAGGGTTCACTATCGCATCGGCAACGGGCAGTTCATGACCCGGCAGGTGATGATCGGTGACCAGCACCTGCATGCCGGCGGCCTTGGCGGCGGCCACCCCGGCGATGCTGGAGATGCCGTTATCCACGGTGATCAGGAACTCGGCGCCACGGGCCACCGCCAGCTCGACGATCTCCGGGGTGAGGCCGTAGCCGAACTCGAAGCGGTTGGGCACCAGAAAGTCGATGCTCTTCCCCCCCATGGCCCGCAGCGCCAGCACGCACAGGGCCGAGCTGGTGGCGCCGTCACAGTCGAAGTCGCCGACGATGAGGATGCGCTTCTGGGCAATCAGGGCGGCGGCCAGCAGCGGCACCGCCTGCTCCATGCCAAACAGGCGCTGGGGCGGCAGCAGCTGGCTGGCGCTGCGCTCCAGCAGAGCGGAGTCCAGGACTCCGCGACTGGCGAAGATCTGGCGCAGCAGAGGATGCAGGGTATCGGGCAGGTGAGCGTCATCCACTCGGGGACGACGACGGATTTGCAGGGGCATGAATTCGATCCTGTCTTCTAATACGGTGAGCCGATGGCAAGGCGGTATCATACACGCCCGAGACGAGCGGGTCATAGCGGCAGGGACGGCGAGGAGGCTCGCGCCCCTGCTCAGGAGAGCTGGGGCTCGGACGGCAGAGTGGGAGTGGAGCGCTCCAGCACCCGGTAGAGGGTAAGCCGGGAGATCCCGAGATGACGGGCGGCCTCGGTCACATTGTTGCCACAGAGCACCAGGGCCCGGCGCACGGCCTCGCACTCCGCCTCGGCCCTGACCAGGTTCAGGGGGCGTATGCCTCCCTCTGCCTGCGGCAGGGCCAGCCCCAGATCCTGATGATCGATGCGCTGCCCTTCGCACAGGACCAGCGCCCGCTCCAGCCGGTTCTTGAGCTCCCGCACATTGCCAGGCCAGTGATATTGCAACATCTGGCGCATGGCGCCGGCGGTGAACCCCTGTACCCGCGGATTCAAGATGCCGCCCATCTTGGTCAGAAAATACTGGGCAAGCAGCATGATGTCCTCCCCCCGCTCACGCAAGGGGGGCAGCGTCAGATCCAGCACGCAGAGCCGGTAGAAGAGGTCGCTCCGAAAATGTCCCTGCTCCATCTCCTGATCCAGCACCCTGTTGGTCGCGGCTATCACCCTGATGTCCACCTCGATGGGCCCAGCACCACCGACTCGCACTATGGTGCGCTCTTGCAGGAACCGCAGCAGGTTGACCTGCATCGGCAGGGGGAGATCCCCTATCTCATCGAGAAACAGGATGCCATGGTGCGCCATCTCCACGCAGCCGATGTGACGCCGACAGGCGCCGGTGAAGGCCCCCTTCTCATGACCAAAGAGTTCTGACTGGATCAGGGAGGGCGGAATGGCGCCGCAGTTGATGGCGACGAAGGGGCCATCCGCCCGCAGGGAGTGGCGGTGGATCTGGCGGGCCACCAGCTCCTTGCCCGTGCCGCTCTCCCCTTGCAGGATCACCGACGAGTCGACCTTGGCCAGCCGCTCCACCCGACTCATGATCTGCTGCATGACCGGGCTGGCACCGATCAGCCCCCCCGTCTCCTTGCCATGACGGCAAGGATGGTGAACGCTCCCCCTCAGGCAGGCGATGCCGAACGCGTGTCCCAGCACGGCCAGCAGGCGCTCATCCCCCACCGGCAGGCTGTGATAGTCGAAGCAGTAGTTGAGGAGCAGCTCCTGCATCCTGGGCTGGGCGAGCAGATGAGGGGGGGCAAGCGCCACCCAGACCATGGTGCCGCAGGTCTGGCGAAAGAGCGCCTCCAGCGCCTCGGTGGCGCCTTCATTCAGCAGCACCAGGCCCACCCTGGGCGCATGTTGTGCATAGTGACCGAAGGCTTCCTGCGGCGACGAGGCCGAGCAGAAGCGCCAGCCGAGCGAGGATGCCTGTGACGAAGGGCACCACACCCCACTCGTGTTGACACACAGTAGCGTACGCATCTCCATCTAATACACCTCGCCACGCGGCGGCTGAACAATGTGCAAAGTATTGGATAGATGGCGTACTTACGCCACTCGATGAGACAGGGGGAGAAAGCGAGTCCCTTTGCTTAAAAAATAAAATAAACAAAATAAAATCAAATACATACCTTGAACCGCCAGTGAATTAACCAGCCGCCAAGGCAAGGGACATGACCCACTCTGTTCCATCCCTGAGACAGCGTCAAAAGCCCCCCTTTTGTGCTCAGTCTGCCCCGGCGCCGGGCCGGTATGAAAATCCGCTCCATTCCGCTAACAACCCTCCTGCCTCCGCTCATCCCCTTCCTCTGCTTTTTCCTTACTTTTCAATAAATTGAATTCTTGGAACAAAGCCTGCACCGATGCTGCGCCGAGCCGGCTGCTCAACAGAGCCGGACGACACAGACAACAACAAGCAAGAAGCAAAAGGAATGCAACATGGATACGTTATTTCCCCCTCTCGGGGTTGGGCTGTCGATCTATGCCAGCCTCACCAAAGTGGCCCCCTATCCACGATTTCGCGCACAGGGCATAGGACCGCCCCTCTGCTCATAGTCAAGCCCCTCGGTTCAGGCAGTCGCGGCCGAATGGAATGGAACAAAAAACCAAAGGATAGGAAGAGGAAAATGCTATGAAACCAAGTACGCACAATCGCCTGCTCAGATCGCTGGCGATCCCCTTGCTCGGGGTGGCCTCGCTGGGGGGACTCTCCAGTCTCACCCCGGCCTGGGCCGGTATCTTCCCGGGTCTGGAGCAGGAAAAATGCATGGCTGACGCCTTCGGCGGAAGCCTCAACTGTACGGCCAAAGACATTGAGGTCTCGCAAGTGGTTCCGGTCAATCCGAACCAGGAGTGCGTCAACGGCCAGGTGTTCACCTTCAACGCCAACGTGACCGTCAAAACCAACGCCAGCGTGCGGTATGACACCACCTTCTACCTGCCGAGAACAACCAAGAGCCCGATGGAGCTTCAAGGCGGCGCACCAAACTGCAGCCTGTTGCTGCCCAAGGCGAGTGACGCCGGGGAAAATGGCCAGGTGGCCTATGTGAACCTGGAACCAAAAGTGAAAGCCACCGATTTCCTGGATACCTGTGGCGATATCACCAAGGCCAACGGCACCGACTCGTACACCCTCATGAATCAACCCGTCACCATGCTCTGCCAGCCCAGCCCTACCGATCCCAACAGGGCCCTGTTCACCTACTGTGCGGCCTGGGACCAATCGAAGACCTTGAGTTGCAGTGCGGACACCAACCCTCCCGGCGCTGTGCCCGGCACCAAATCCAAGTGTAACTGCGACAGTTTCGCCATCAACGTGTTCATCAGGCCTGAGCCGGCTGCGATCACCAAGACGGTCACCCCCGCCAGCCTGCCCGAGCCGGGTGGCGTGTTCACCTACAACCTGAGCTTTACCAACTCGAGTGCCGCCTCCCTGTATATCGCCAGCCTGAAGGATGAGATAGACATTGGCGGGGATGGCACCTACGACAAGAGCGTGGACCTCTGGGGATCCATCGAGAGCGTCGGGGCTGCGGACGGCATCTACCTGCTCAGCACCACCTGCGCGAAACCCGCCGCGGGCTCGACGACCAAGGAGGTGTTGCCCAGCGCCACTTACAGTTGCCAGTTCACCCTGCATATCAAGGATCGCAACCTGCCCGACGATCAGAGCCCCGAGAAGTACGTCGACAACATAGTGGCCCTGTTCAAGGACAAGAATGGCGGCACGGTCGGCAGCGGCAGTACCTGCCCGGCTGGCTTCCAGGCGGCGGGTAACAACTGCAGCCCGGCGAAAACGGTCGAGATCACCAACCTCCCGCCGACCATAGCGGTGGAGAAAACGGCCTCCACCGACGAGGTGCTGGAACCGGGAGCCAACGTGACCTACACCGTCAAGGTCACCAACACCTCGGGCGATCATGACGATCCGCTCACCCTGACCAGCCTGATGGACGACAAATTCGGCGATCTGGATGGACAGGGCACCTGCGACCTGGGCAGCGGCGGCGTGGTATTGGCCAAGGCCACTCCATTCGAGTGCAGCTTCACCCAGTTTGTGGGTGGCAACCAAGGCAATGTGCATACCAACGAGGCGACCGCCAAGGCCCTGGACGACGAAGGAGACGAGGCGACGGCGGCTGACAGCGCCACCGTCAACATCAATGACGTGGCGTCGACCATCACGCTGCTAAAAGATGCCTTGCCCGTCAGCGTCCTCGAAACCGGCGATTCCGCCGAGACTCGCACCGTGGCCTATACCTTCACCTTCTCCGTCGATGCCGGCGGCGTGGACAATGTCACCTTCAGTACCCTGGAGGACGACATATTCGGCAGTCTGACCAACCTGTGCATGGTGAATAAGAAGGACGGGGTAGGGATCACGCCCACCACTCTCGTCGGCTTCGTACTCAGCCCGGGGCACAACGCCAGCTGTACCATATCCAAAGAACTGCAGGGGAATGCTGGCGACAGTCACACCAACACGGCCACCATCTCAGGCAAGGATGAGGACGATGTAACAGTGACTGACAGCGACGATGCCACTGTGGCGTTCACCGATGAGGAACCCGACATCACCAGGCTGTTCGCCCTCAAGGCCGCCGGCTTTGTCCGCATCAGCAACAATGGGGTAGACACCCTGACCATCACCGCCTTGACCTTCAAGGGGGTCAATGTGGCGGATGGGAACGGGGTCTCGGGCAGCTTCACCCTCTACGATGAGCCCGGGGTGAGCACCCATGAGGCCGACGCCGATGGCTTCGGACCCTTCTCGCTCTGCACCGCAGGCGGCACTATCCTGCCCGGCGCGCACTATGACTGCGCCTTCATCCTGGAGCTCGAGCCTGGTCTGGCCGATCTTGGCAACATCAACCTGCAGGCGACCAACCCGGATCCGCTGGTGGTCACCTTGAAGGATGACGAAGACAACGAGGTCAAGGCCGAAGTGGAGGTCACCATCCAGACAGTGGAGTAATGAGTTGATAATGGCGACCAGAGTACCGGTCGGTTCGAGGGCGATGGCTGAGCCGTCGCCCTTTTATTGGGTCGGCTGCGTGGGGATGCTCGCCGCACTATGCCCGCTGGACGCCAGTGGTGCACGAGCGCTGAAGACGCCCTGCTACTGTGAGATCAACCATGCTGGCCAAGAATGTTAGCCGAGCGAGTAGCCTATTAGCGCTTATGGAACAACAGGACGAACGGCTGACGATCTCATGAAATGAATACAAACAAAACAAAATCAACCAATTACATAGTTTCACCGCCTCTGCGGCAGCGAACCACGCCAACTGGCGTCATCCTCTGTTCCATCCCTGAGACAGCCTCAACAGACCCCCTTTTGCGCTCAGTCTGCACCGGCGCCAAACGTGCATGAAAATCCGCTTCATTCCGCTAACAACGATCCCGCTTCCCCTCATCCCATCTCAAGCATTTTCATTTTAATTTCAATGGGTTGAAATCTTGGAACGAAGCCTGCACCAATGCAGCGCCGATCCGTCTGCCCAAGAGAGCCGGACGACACGGACAACAACAAGCAAGAGGAATGCAACATGGATACCCGAGCAATGAATCTTTGGCCGCGCTGTTGGCAGCATGGTCTAAAGTTCATGGCCCTGTTGCTGGTGCTCTGTGCACCGGCACTGACCATGGCCGCCACGGCAGAATCGCCGTTCGAACTGGATGCAAATCCGCAGGATAACATCGACACCGGTGCCGTCATGAGCGATGACTGGGACACCCCGCCCGACAGCGGAGGAGCCACCAAGTTCACCGGCATCATCCAGGACACAGCCCCCAGAACCATCTTCGGCGGGGGTGATAAAGACATCCTGGACATCGACAAGTGGAGTTGGAAGGATGGCTCCGTCCCCGACAAGGATGACCTGACCCACGCCTATGCCGCCGCCTACAACGAGAATAGCGATCTGTTGCTCTACTTTGGCGCCGATCGCATCGCCAATGCCGGTGATGCCTTCATGGGCTTCTGGTTCTTCAAACAGAAGGTCACCGCCCTGCCCAACGGCAGTTTCAGCGGTAAACACACAGTGGGGGACACCCTGGTTCTCATCAACTTCCCGCAGGCGAGCAACGCGTTTCCCTACCTGGCCGTGGTGACCTGGGACCCGACCTGTAGCAAGGCCGCCAACAACAGCCCGCAGCCGGGGCAGTGCGCCGCCACCAACCTGCGACTCAGGCTGCAAGGCTCGGGCGCCAACGACGTCGTCTGCGCCAATCAGGGCGGCGCCAACCTCGCCTGCGCCCTGACCAACACGGGCAACGTGCCCGTCCCCGCCAGCACGCTGGCGAATGGTGTCAGCGGCCTGTGGAGCGACTACACCCCCAAGAGTGGCACCAAGGGAACCTTCCCCTTCGAGAGCTTCTTCGAGGGGGGGATCAACCTCAGCCAGATCGTGGGGGGCAGCGACGGCTGCTTCAGCAGCTTCATGGCCGAGACCCGCTCCTCCAGCTCCTTCACCGCGGCACTGAAAGACTTCGTGCTGGATAACTTCGAGCTGTGCAAGGTCGAGATCACCAAAGTCTGTACCAGCGGTGATATCAACAGTGCTGAAACCGGCTTTACCTTCAGCTTCGAGGGCACAGTCACCAACGAAGGCTTTGGCACCATCCATGACGTCGTCGTCACCGACGATAACGGCACCCCGGCCGATACCAGCGATGACTTCGTGGTCGCAAACTTCGATTCAATACCGAAAGGGGGATCGGAGAACTACACCGGCAGCTTTGACTCCGCCGGTAACGGGCCGACCAACGGCATCAGCGTCAAGGCAGCCTCCAGCGATGGTGGCCTGCAGTCGATCACCGATGCCACCACGGCCGCCTGCCCCACCGTCGACAGAGAGCCAGGGATCCGCGTCACCAAGGCCTGCAGCACCAAGGTCGTGGATACGGGTGACCAACTGGTGGTCAGGGTCGAATACAGTGGCCAGGTCTGCAACACCACAGGGGTGGGCGGCGTACCGCCTCTCAGCCTGAACAATGTCACCGTCACCGACGATCCCAGCGGCAATGTGCATAACATAGGCACCCTGGTTGCGGCCGACTGCAAGGACTATTCAGGTTCCTACACGCCCGCCAGCGCTGGCTCGGAGAGCCCGGGCTCCATCGCCTTCAGCGATACCGTGACCGCCACGGGGACAGCACCGCTAGGCTTTGGCAGTGACACAGACTCGGCAACCGCCACCTGTCCGCTCTGCCCGACCTGTCCGGATTGCCCAACCCCTTCACCCTAACGGGAACTAACGAGGTTTAACCACAGGGGCCATGATATATGGCCCCTTTTCATGGCCGCGGCAGGCCGCCGCTCTCCCCTGAGGCTTCGATCTTGACCGGCATCCTGGGCATCTGCTCGAGCCGCCGGATTGCCCCGCCGCCTCCCAGGGAGGGCGCCAGGCCCAGCCAGATCTCCCGGCCAATCCCCCCAGAATCCGCTTAGTTATCGATGAGTTAATAGCGCCAGATGTAAAAAATTCCCATTCATGCAGGTTGCCAATTGGGCCGAGGCCCAGCAAGCTAATCGGGACGACAGGAGACACGACGGCCAGCCCTCTGCTCTCCTGCTGATTTATTATTCAAATCAAAGGAGCGGTAGCGGCCGCTCAGAACCCATTTTTGGAGGGGAACATGAGTCTGATTAAAGAGTTCAAGGCCTTTGCGGCCAGAGGCAACGTCATCGACATGGCGGTCGGTATCATCATAGGTGCCGCCTTCGGCAAGATAGTCTCCTCCTTCGTGGGTGACGTCATCATGCCGCCCATCGGCCTCATCCTGGGTGGCGTGGATTTCAGCGATCTCGCCGTGACCCTGAAGGCCGCCGAAGGCGAGGTGCCCGCCGTGGTCATCGCCTACGGCAAATTCATCCAGACCGTCATCGACTTCCTGATCATCGCCTTCGCCATCTTCATGGGGCTCAAGGCCGTCAACACCCTGCAGAAGAAGCAGGAAGAGGAAGCCCCTGCCCCGGCCGGTCCCACCAAGGATCAGGAGCTGCTGAGCGAGATCCGCGATCTGCTCAAGTCCCAGCAGGGCAAGTAACCGCTCATCCTGCCTTGTGATTGAAAAAGCCGCCCCATGGTCAACATAGGGCGGCTTTTTTATGACGGCGATAACGGGGTGGCCGAGCAGGCATCACGGGCACAAGGAGGCGGCAGTCCGGTTCAGGCGCGGGGATGGTGCTCGCCGTGCAGCGTCTTGAGGCGCTCGTTCGCCACATGGGTGTAGATCTGGGTGGTGGAGAGATCCGCATGACCCAGCAGCATCTGCACCACCCGCAAGTCGGCGCCATGGTTGAGCAGATGGGTGGCGAAGGCGTGGCGCAGGGTGTGGGGGGAGAGCTCCCCGGCGATACCCGCCCGCGTGGCGTAGAGCTTGATGCGGTGCCAGAAGGTCTGACGGGTCATCATCTGCGCCCGCTTGGAGGGGAACACCACATCCGAGCTGGTGCCGCCGAGCAGCAGGGTGCGTGACTCCCGGTAGTAACGCTCCAGCCAGTGGATGGCCTCCTCCCCCATGGGCACCAGCCGCTCCTTGTTGCCCTTGCCCACCACTCGCACCAGCCCCTGGCGCAGGCTGACATGCTCGGCGGTGAGCCCCACCAGCTCGGAGACCCGCAGCCCGGTGGCATAGAGCAGCTCCAGCATCGCCTTGTCTCGCAATTCCAGCGGATCGTCCACCAGGGGCGCCGTGAGCAACGCATCGACCTCGGCCTCGCTCAGATCGGAGGGCAGCTTCTTGGGCAGCTTGGGCCCCTCCAGCAGCACGGTAGGATCGTCGCTGCGCAATTTTTCGCGGTTGAGATACTGGTAGAAGCGGCGCAGGGCCGACAGGAAGCGGGCGGTGCTGCTGGGGGCAAACTGCTGATCCACCCGCCAGGCGAGGTAGTGCTGGATGTCGTCCATGCCGGCCAGCAGCAGGGAGCCGCCCTGCCCGTCCAGCCAGAGCGCAAACTTCTCCAGATCGCTGCGATAGGAGCCGACCGTGTTGTCAGACAGTCCCCGCTCCAGCCAGAGGGCATCGAGGAAGGGTTCGATCAGGGGATGGTCGTGGACGGCGGGGGCTGGCTTGGTCATGGTGCTGAGTCTTGGGCAAACGGAGACTCATTGTAGCGGGCCCGTGCCGGCAGGCACAGGGGAGAGACGAAGAGGGGAGCTTGCCCGGTGAAGGGGGCCGGGCAATCTGCTAAACTGGCCCCCTCCCCTAGGTTACCCAGCACATTGTTGCCCACTGCGATTCAAGAGAAGAGCGATGAAGATAGGTTTGTTTTACGGCTCCACCACCTGCTACACCGAGATGGCTGCCGAGAAGATCCGTGCCCTCATCGGCCCCGAGCTGGTCGATATCCACAACATCAAGGACGTGCCCCTCGCCCGCATGCAGGAGTACGACATCCTGATCCTCGGCATCTCCACCTGGGACTTCGGTGAGCTGCAGGAAGACTGGGAATCCCGCTGGGAAGACATCGCCGACCTCGAACTGGAGGGGCGCATCATAGCCCTGTTTGGCCTCGGCGATCAGCTGGGCTACGGCGAGTGGTATCAGGATGCCCTCGGCCTGTTGCATGATCAGTTGGTGCCCAAGGGGGTCAAGCTGGTGGGTTACTGGCCCAACGAGGGTTATGAGTTCGATGCCTCCAAGGCGCTGATCGACGATGGCCGCCACTTCGTCGGCTTGGCCCTCGATGACGCCAACCAGTACGACCAGACCGAGCCTCGCATCGAGCAGTGGGTCGATCAGATTCTGAGCGAAATCCACGAGCTGCTCTGATCTCGCCTGCCCGGCTCCTCCAGAAGCGAAACGACTATGTCGTCGGCTGGCCTTGGGCGATGCCAGCCAGGATGACCAGATCGAGCCCTGGGTCGATCAGACCTTAAGCGAGCTCCACTAGCTGCTTTCATCTCCCCTGCCGGCGGCCTATATCTGGGCTGCCGGGCGCAGTTATCGAACCGATTACCCCAATCGGTATCATTCAATGACGCTATAGCGACTTTTTTGTGCCGGTCTGCAACAATGACTTCGACCCCAATAACACAATCAGAAGGGTGTCGGAAGCAAACAGGAAACAGACCAGAAAAGGATATTCCATGACCCAGATTTCTCTGCTGGCGTCCACCATTGCCCGCGACGTGCTCGACCACGCGCTGGCGCTGGGCGCCGACTTCGCCGAGCTGTTTGTGGAGCGCAAGCGCCGCAGCCAGCTCAGCCTGCTCTCCAGCCAGATAGAATCCATCAGCGGCGGCCTCGATTTCGGCATAGGCGTACGCCTGTGCTACGGCCACAAGGTGCTCTACGGCTACACCAACCTGGCCGATCGCGATGAGCTGCTGCGCATCGTCACCCTGCTGGCGGCCAAGGACAGGCGCGATCCGGTGGTGACCGCCACCGCCTTCGACTTCAGCCGTCTCACCGACCATCACCCCATCGCCCTGCCGCTGTCGGCGGACAAGCTGCTGGAGCAGAAGATTGCCTATCTGCACACCATGGATGCCGCAGCCCGCGCCGAGAGCAGCAAACTGAGCCAGTTCTCCGCCAATGCGCTGGGCTGGGAGCAGGAGGTGGAGATCTTCAACAGCGAAGGGCTGCAGGTGGCCGATCGTCGCCACTACAACCGTATCACGGCCCAGACCATAGCCATGGAAGGGAGCGAGCAGAGCGTGGGCTATGAGGCCCCCGGCGCCATGATGGGCTGGGAGCATGCCGCCCTCATCGATCCGCGCGAACTGGCCCTCTCCGCCACCCGTCAGGCGCTGGTAAAGCTGGGCGCAGCCCCCTGCCCGAGCGGCAAACTGCCGGTCATCCTAGAGAGCGGCTTTGGCGGCGTCATCTTCCACGAGGCGTGCGGCCACCTGCTGGAGACCACCTCGGTCGCCAAGAAGGCCTCTGTGTTCCACGACAAGATGGGGCAACTCATCGCCAACCCCGTGGTCAACGCGGTGGACGAAGGCTTGCAGGGCAATGCCTGGGGCTCCATCAACGTCGATGACGAGGGGATGGCGACCCAGCACACCCAGCTCATCAAGGACGGCGTGCTGACCGGCTTCCTGGCCGACCGCATGGGGGCACTGAAGACCGGCTATGCCCGCACCGGCTCGGGCCGGCGCGAGTCCTACAAGTTCGCCCCCGCCTCGCGCATGCGCAACACCTATATCGAGGCGGGCAACCACAGCCTCGAGGAGATGCTGGCGACGGTGGAGCACGGCATCTATGCCAGGCGGATGGGCGGCGGCTCGGTGCAACCGGGCACCGGCGAGTTCAACTTCAACGTGCAGGAGGCCTACCTCATCGAGCGCGGCAAGATAACCAAACCGCTCAGGTCGGCGACCCTGATCGGCACAGGCCCTCAGGTGCTCAAAGAGATCTCCATGGTGGGCCGCGATCTCGCCATCTCCGCCGGCATGTGCGGCTCCGTCTCCGGCTCCATTCCCGCCTCGGTGGGCCAGCCACAGCTCAAAGTGGACAATATTCTGGTCGGAGGTAACGCCTGATGAGCCAACTCGATATGAATCATCTGCTCGGCCAGCTGCTCAACAAGGTTGCCGATCTTGGCGCCGAGGCGGACCTCATCGCCAACCAGGACAAGGCCTTCTCCCTCAAGGCCGACAAGGGTGAGCTGGGGGAATACAAGGTCACCAGCAGCCAGCAGCTCGGCATCCGCCTCATCAAGGATGGCCGGGTCGGCATCGCCTACTCGGAATCCCTGGATGAGGTCGCCCTCGATGCCATGTTGCAGGATGCGCTCGACGCCAGCCGTTTCGCCAAGGTCGATGCAGACCAGGCTATCCGGGTGAGCAACAGCCACCTCCACACCGACTGCGCCGAGATCAACCAGCCCGACAGCACCCCGGTGGAGGAGAAGATAGCCCTGACCCTGCGGCTCGAGGCGGACATGCTCGCCTTTCCCGATGTCACCGGCGCCCCCTACAACGGCTTCTTCGAAGGGGAGAGCCGCCTCTGGCTCGCCAACAGCCAGGGCAGCCTCTGCCAGCATCGGGAGTTCAGCGTCGGTTGCCACAGTTCGGCGCTGCTCGAGCGTGATGGCCGCCAGTCCATGCACTATCAGGGGCAGTATGCGCGCCGCTTCGACGAGCTGGACGCGGCTCCCCTCATCGAGCAGATCCATGCCGTGGCCGATGGCCTGCTGCTGGGGGAAGCCGTGCAGAGCGGCCGCTACAGCGCCCTCTTCACCCTCAACTGCCTGGCCAGCCTGTTCGGCTGCTTCCAGGCCGCGCTGTCTGGCAAGTGGGCCCAGCAGGGGATCAACCCCTGGCGCGACAAGGTCGGCCAGGGTGTGGCCTCCCGCTGGCTCACCCTGGAGAGCCGGGTCCATATGCCGGGCGGAATGAAGATCAAGGCCTTCGATGGTGAAGGCGCCCCCACCCGGGATCTGCTGCTGATTGGCGAGGGGGAGCTCAAGACCCTGCTGCACAACAGCGCCACCGCCCACCACTTCGGCCTTCAGAGCAACGGGGCGGCGGCGCGCAGCGCCCGCGGCGCGCTGGACGTGAGCCCACGCCACCTGGTGTTTGGCACAGGTCCCCACAGCGAGGCCGAGGTCAAGGCGGGCGAGTATCTGGAGCTGGTCAAACTCGATGGCCTGCACTCGGGGGCAGATGCGGTGAGCGGCGACTTCTCGTTCGGCGCCTCCGGCTTCCTGTGCCGGGACGGCGTGCGCATCCAGCCGGTGCGTGGCATCACGGTGGCGGGTAACTTCTATCGCCTGCTGGGGGAGCTGGAGGCAGTCGGCGACCGACTGCACCACGACGATGGCAAGGGCTTCTACGCCCCGCTGATCCGCTTCGGTGGGTTGAGCATCGCCGGCAAATGACTATGCCCAGGATGAAGAGGGCTACTACGCGCCTGCGCAGAGCCGCTTCGGCGGTTTGAGCATCGCCGGCAAGTGACTACGTCCAGGATGAAGAGGGCTACTACGCGCCGGCGCAGAGCCGCTTAGGTGGCCTGAACATCGCAGGCAAGTAACTGTATATCGAGGGGAAAAGACTTCACTTCCCCACCCAAAAACGGCGCCATCAGGCGCCGTTTTTTCACTGCTGGCGCCCCTCTGCGGCCGCTCCTACCCTCTAAGAGCCACCGGCCGCATCGGCCGGGAACGTCTGGAGAATACGAAGATGGACAACACTCTGGTCTGGGCCGACATTCCGACAAGGGATCTGGATCGTGCCATGGCCTTCTACTCGGCCCTGCTCGACGTGCCGGTCACGCCAATACAGGAGGAGGAGATGCGTTTCGCCATGTTGCGCCACGATGGCAACAACGCGGCGGCCTGCCTCGGCCCCATGGATGAGTACCACCAGCCGGGTGGCACCGGCCCCCTCATCTATCTCGCCCTCGGGGATAGGATAAAAGAAGCAGAACAGATGATCCCCCGGCTCGGCGGACGGGTGCTCGAGCCCCTGCACGCCATCGGCAGCGGCCACGGCTCCCGGGTCATCATCGAAGACACCGAGGGCAACCGGCTCGCGCTCTATGCCCCGCCCGCAGCCTGAGCGGCCTGACAAACAACAACGGCGACCCTGGGGTCGCCGTTGTTGTTATCGGGTCTCTTGACGAGACGCTCAGACCTGCGGGTTGAGGCGGGTCGGCATGCCGCTACGCTGTTCCAGCACCTGCTTGACCACGTTGGAGTCACTCTCGGCGTGGGCGATGAAGCGGCTGATGGCCGGGGTCATGGGCAATGGCACCGACTCGGTGGAGTTGAACTCCGCCTCGTTGCGAGAGAGCGGCTCATGGACTTCCATGTAGCGGCCGCCATCCGGCTCGATGGTGGACTTCACCGGCTGGTTGACGAACTGGACGCGGGTACCGACCGGCACCTTGTCGAACAGGTACTTGATGTCGTCGGCGCGCAGGCGCACACAGCCGCTGCTCACCCGCAGACCGATGCCGAAGGTGGCGTTGGTACCGTGGATGGCGTAGAGGTTGCCGATGTAGAGGGCGTGCAGGCCCATGGGGTTATCGGGACCGGCCGGCCAGACCGCGGGCAGGGTCTTGCCCTGGGCGGCGTAACGACGACGGATGTTCTCGGTCGGGGTCCAGGTCGGGTTGGCACGCTTGCGCTCCACCTTGGTGATCCAGTTCTCCGGGGTATTCACCCCCAGCTGGCCGATGCCGATGGGCAGCACCTGCACCACGTTCTGGCCTTTCGGGTAGTAGTAGAGCCGCATCTCGGCCACGTTGATGACGATCCCTTCACGGGGCGCATTCGGCAGGATCAGCTGATGGGGTATGGTCAGCTTGCTGCCCGGGGTCGGCAGATAGGGGTCGACGCCCGGGTTCGCTTCCATGATGTTGGTCAGGCCCAACTGGAAGTCGGAGGCGATCTGCTCCAGCGGGCGATTGTCCGCGGGCACTACGTACTCCTGGTTCTCGCCGATCAGACGGCTGTTGTCGGCAGGCAGCGCGTACTCGACGGCTGCGGCCTGCTGGCTGACCAGGGTCAGAGTACATAAAAGGGCCGAAGCGGCAAAGCGAAGGGGATTCATAAAGTTCCTGTATGGTTTCCTGTACCTGTTGGCCTGAAGCCGGTTCATCCTCGGTCTGTCCCTTGTCACGAGTCGCTCTCGCCCGAGGCCAATACCGAGCGCGCATTCTTTCCCGAGTCGGACAAAATTTCAACTTGGAGATGGGCTTTTTAGAGGAAAAGATCTATTTATCGCCCAACTATGTCCCGTACCGGGTCCCTGACACGCTAGCATCGGCTGTCTGAGCGTAAAATGAACAAGGATACTCATCCTGCCCGCCGGCTCAAATTGCATGATGGGCCTGTGACGAGTACAATCTCGCACCCCGTATATCCGCAGTATCGAGCCATTTAGTGCTCAGGGTGTACCCGCTTTGGGTGGCCGTGCGTCGAGTACGGTCGCGCAACGCCATCAACCTATACGACGCCATCAGGTGGCGCCGTCCTGATTTGCAATCAGATAGAAAGAGTCCAACATGTTCAGACCAGAATTGCTCTCCCCCGCCGGCACCCTCAAGAATATGCGTTACGCCTATGCCTATGGCGCCGACGCCGTCTATGCGGGCCAGCCGCGCTACAGCCTGCGGGTTCGCAACAACGAATTCGATCACGAGAACCTGCAACTCGGCATCAACGAGGCGCACGCTCTCGGCAAGCAGTTCTACGTGGTGGCCAACATCCAGCCCCACAACTCCAAGCTCAAGACCTTCATCCGCGACATGCGCCCGGTGGTGGAGATGAAGCCGGATGCGCTGATCATGTCCGACCCCGGTCTCATCATGATGATGCGCGAAGCCTTCCCGGACATGCCCGTTCACCTGTCGGTGCAGGCCAACGCGGTCAACTGGGCCACGGTGAAGTTCTGGCATCAGATGGGCCTGACCCGCGCCATCCTGTCCCGCGAGCTCTCCCTTGACGAGATCGAAGAGATCCGCATGCAGGTGCCAGAGATGGAGCTGGAAGTCTTCGTCCACGGCGCCCTGTGCATGGCCTACTCCGGCCGCTGCCTGCTCTCCGGTTACATCAACAAGCGCGACCCCAACCAGGGCACCTGCACCAACTCCTGCCGCTGGGAGTACAAGGTGCACGAGGGCAAGGAAGATGACGTGGGCCAGATAGTCCACCGTCAGGAGCCGATCGCCGTGCGTCCGGACAACACCCTGGGCCTCGGCAAACCGAGCGATGCGCTGGTGCTGCTGGAAGAGTCCAACCGTCCCGGCGAGTACATGACGGCGTTCGAGGATGAGCACGGCACCTACATCATGAACTCCAAGGACCTGCGCGCCGTCGAGCACGTCGAGCGTCTGACCAAGATGGGTGTGCATTCCCTCAAGATCGAAGGCCGCACCAAGTCCTTCTACTACTGTGCCCGCACCGCCCAGGTCTATCGCAAGGCCATCGACGATGCGGTCGCCGGTCGTCCGTTCGATCCGACCCTGATGGGCACCCTCGAGAACCTGGCTCACCGTGGCTACACCGAGGGCTTCCTGCGTCGTCACAACCACAGCGAGTACCAGAACTACGACTACGGCTACTCCGTCTCCGACACCCAGCAGTTCGTCGGCGAGATCACCGGCCGTCAGGGCGACATGGTGGAAGTGGAAGTGAAGAACAAGTTCCTGGTGGGCAACAGCCTGGAGCTGATGACGCCCCAGGGCAACGTCAGCTTCAACCTGGAGCAGATGCAGAACCGCAAGGGTGAGCTCATCGACACCGCGCCGGGCAACGGTCACGTGGTCTATGTGCCGGTCCCGAAAGAGATCGACATCAACTACGGCATACTGCTGCGCAACCTCGGCGATCGTCAGGATACCCGCCAGCCGCACTCGGCGGCCTGAGATGGCGCTGCTCATCACCGACAAGTGCATCAACTGTGACATGTGCGATCCCGAGTGTCCGAACCAGGCCATCAGCCTGGGGGACAAGATCTACGAGATAGACCCGGATCGCTGCACCGAATGCGTCGGCCACTATGAGAAGCCCACCTGCATCAGCGTCTGCCCCATCGACTGCATCATCTGGGATCCCGCTCACGTGGAAACCGAAGAGCAGTTGCTGGAGAAGTTTGTCGGCATGCACAGGCAGTAAAATTTGCATCAGCGTCTGTGGCTCGTGGACTGCATCCTCCGGGATCCCGCCCACGTGGAAACCGAAGAGCAGTGGCTGAAGACGTTGATCGACATGCACCGTCAACGAATAAAAAAAGCCGGGAGATCCCGGCTTTTTTTATGACACAACAGCGATGTCAGGGTTTGACCAGTTTCTGCAACGCCTCCAGCTTGCGCTGGGCCTCCAGCAGCTCGGCCTGCGCCTCCTCCAGCTTGGCCTGCTTCTTGGCGATCTTGTCCGGCTTGCCCGACACCCGGGCATTCTGCAGATCGAGCAGTCGCTCGCTCACCTCTTCCTTCTGCTTGGCGACCTCTTGCTGCTGCTCCTTGAGCAGGCCGGCATCGGTGCAATGGGCCTCGATGTTGCGCAAGGCTTGCTCCAGCCCGGCCATCTGAGCCCCATTGTCATGGGCCTTGGCAAAGGCCAGCTGCTCGGTCACGGCCTGATGCTGCGCCTTGCAGCCAATTTCCTCACTGCCATAGGCCTGACCGGCCAACAACAGCATGCTAATTCCGACAAACTTCCACATAACAACCTCATGAACCTGCCATTTTTGATGGCCGCCTATCAGACCCGACTCACCTCCCCGGGTCAAGCCGAAGACTCAAAGGGTACGACAGGGTTTGCGCAACATCACGCCAGTTCCCGCGAGATGGCGCTACAATAACGGCTTTCAGCATGGAGTCTCACATGAAGCAACAGATCCTCATCATCGCCAACGGTGCCCCCTACGGCAGCGAATCCCTGTTCAATGCCCTGCGCCTTGCCATCGCCCTCAACGAGCAGGGCGGCGTCATCCTGAAACTGTTCCTGATGTCCGACGCCGTCGGCGCCGCGCTGGCGAGCCAGGCGCCGGCCGAGGGCTACAACCTGCGCCAGATGCTGGAGATCCTGCTGGCACAGGGCACCGCGATCCGGCTGTGCAAGAGCTGCACAGACGCACGCGGCATCAGTACCCTGCCCCTCATCGAGGGCATAGAGATAGGCACCCTTCCCCTGCTGGCCCAGTGGACCCTGGCGGCCGACAAGGTGCTGAGCTTCTAGCCGTCAGGAGCCGACGCCGGATCTCGCCAGGGCGGGGCGCGGGATCCGCGCTCCCCAGGCATACAGCAAGGAAGTCAGCACACAGAGCAGCGTCATCAGGATGTAGAGCGACTGCCCGCTCCACTGCTCGATGATCCAGCCTCCCAGCACGGCCCCTATGGCGCCGCCCAGTCCGGCTAAAGCGCCGGCCCCGAAATAGCTCCCTTTCAGATGAGGGGGAGACATCTGATCGATCAGCACGTTGAGCAGCGGGAACAAGATGGTCTCCCCCACACTCAGCAGCAGCACGGCCCCGATCCAGTGCGACCACTGGGCGGGATCCCCCAGCGCAAACAGCACCTGAGCCCCCAGAAACAGCATGATGCCGAGCTGCAGCCGCACCTTGCCCGGCCAGCGCGCGAGCAGATGCAGCAGCGGGAATTGCAGCACCACCACGGTCAGCGCATTGATCGTCACCAGGATGGCGACCAGCCGCGCCACCTCGGGGGTCTCGGCCCGGGTCAGGTACTGCACCAGCGGCGAATGAAACTGGGAATAGACCAGCACCATCAGCAGGTTGGCCATCACCAGCAACAGAAAGCCCCGATCCAGCCACAGCACCCTGATGGCATCGCGCAGGCCCAGACCACTGCTGCGCACCTCTTGCTTCCTCAGCCGACGAAAGCCCCAGACAAAGGCTGCGCCCAGCAACAGATAGCTGCCGGAGAGCAGCAGGAAGGTCTGCTGCTGGGCGCTGATGCCGAGGGTCACCCCGAGCAGAGGTCCGATCGCCGCCCCCAGGTTGAGCAGGAAGTAACGCAGGTGCAGCGCCAGCTCGCGGGCCTTGGGGGAATCTAGGCTATCGGCCATCAGCGCCTTGCCGGGGGCATCGATGAGCCCGGAGGCGAGGCCGCTGCCGATCACCCCGAGCCCCAACCAGAGCACCGAGTGGGAGAAACCGAGCAGACCATAGCAGAGCAGCGCGACCAGGCAGCCCGCCAGCAGGATGTTGCGCCGCCCCAGCCGGTCCGACAGCCAGCCGCCGTAGAAGCTGATCAGGGTCGAGAGCGCCGCACTCGCGCCCAGCATGGCACCGATGCTGGTGGCCGAGAGCGCATACTCCCGATAGAGCAAGATGGAGAGAAAGGGCCAGACCATGTAATAGCTGGTGCGCACCAGGAAGGTGCCCAGGATCACGGTCCAGACCAGAGGGGGAAACTGCCTGAGGAGGGCCCACGACATCGTACTGCTCCTTGTTACCCGTCGCACGGGGAGCCCACTGTTGTAGCAGAGGGGCTCATAAGAAACAACGCCGCCGAGACGCGGGCACAAAAAAGCCGACCCTGAGGTCGGCTTCTTGACGGCACGGCAGCCTTATTCGGCAGTCGGCTCTTCGACGGCGGCAACGGCCACGTCAGCAACCGGGGCGGCGGCTTCGGTCGGTGCATTCGCTTCCTTGATGGAGAGACGCACGCGGCCTTGACGATCCACTTCCAGTACCTTCACCTTCACCACGTCACCGATCTTCAGGAAGTCGGCCACGTTCTGCACGCGGGCATCGGTGATCTGTGAGATGTGTACCAGACCGTCTTTACCCGGCAGGATGTTGACGAAGGCGCCGAAATCGGCCAGACGCACAACCTTGCCTTCATAGATGCGGTTCACTTCGATCTCGGCGGTGATGGCCTCGATGCGACGAATGGCTTCCATGGCGGCTTCGTTGGCAACGGCGGAGATGCGGACGGTGCCGTCATCATCCAGCTCGATGTTGGTGCCTGTCTCTTCGGTCAGGGCACGGATCACGGAACCGCCCTTGCCAATGACATCCTTGATCTTCTCGGGATTGATCTTGATGGTGTGGATGCGCGGGGCGAAATCGGAGATCTCGCTACGCGGCGCCTGGATGGCTTCGTCCATTACCTTCAGGATGTGCAGGCGAGCGCCACGGGCTTGCTTGAGGGCAATCTCCATGATCTCTTTGGTGATGCCTTCGATCTTGATGTCCATCTGCAGCGCGGTGATACCTTGAGTAGTACCGGCCACCTTGAAGTCCATGTCGCCCAGGTGATCTTCGTCACCCAGGATATCGGACAGCACGACAAAACCTTCTTCTTCCTTCACCAGACCCATGGCGATACCGGCAACGGAGGCCTTGATCGGCACACCCGCATCCATCAGCGCCAGGGAGGAACCACAGACGGAGGCCATGGAGGAGGAACCGTTGGATTCGGTAATTTCAGACACCACGCGCACCACGTACGGGAACTCGGCGGCGCTCGGCATCACGGCAGCAACGCCGCGCTTGGCCAGACGACCGTGACCGATTTCACGACGCTTGGGGCTACCCATCATGCCGGTCTCGCCGACGCAATACGGCGGGAAGTTGTAGTGCAGCATGAAGCGGTCGGCGCGATGGCCGGCCAGCTCGTCGATGTTCTGGGCGTCACGCTCGGTACCCAGGGTCGCAACCACGATGGCCTGAGTCTCACCACGGGTGAACAGGGCGGAGCCGTGAGCACGCGGCAGGATGCCGGTGCCAACGGACAGGGCACGGATCATTTCCGGATCGCGACCATCGATACGCGGCTCGCCACGGACCACACGGCCACGGACGATGCGGCTTTCCAGGCTGTGGAACTCTTCGCCGATCTTCTTGGCATCTTCTTCCACGCCGGCAGCGATGACCTGCTCGACCACACGCTGCTTGATGGCACCGATGGCGGCGTAACGCACGGCCTTCTCGGTGATGCGGTAGGCTTCACCCAGCTCGGCGGTGGCCAGCTCGGCAATCTTGGCCTTCAGCGCTTCGTTGGTCGCTGGCGGGGTCCAATCCCACGGCTGGGTACCCACGTCGGCGGCGAATGCGTTGATGGCGTTGATCACCACTTGCATCTGCTCGTGGCCATAGACCACGGCGCCCAGCATCACTTCTTCGGACAGGATGGCCGCTTCGGATTCCACCATCAGCACCGCGTTGGCGGTACCGGCGACGACCAGGTCCAGATCGCTCTGCGGCAGTTCCTGGGTGGTCGGGTTCAGCACATACTGGCCGTTCATGTAACCGACGCGGGCAGCAGCAATCGGGCCGCCGAACGGGATGCCGGAGATGGCCAGTGCAGCAGAGGCACCGATCATGGCAACGATGTCGGGGGACACGGCCGGGTTCACGGACATGACGGTGGCAACCACCTGAACCTCATTGAGGAAGCCTTCCGGGAACAGCGGACGAATAGGACGGTCGATCAGACGGGAGATGAGGGTCTCGCCTTCGCTCGGACGGCCTTCGCGACGGAAGAAACCACCCGGGATACGACCAGCAGCATAGGTACGCTCCTGGTAGTTGACGGTCAGCGGGAAGAAATCACGGCCGTGATCGGCCTCTTTCTTGCCGACTACGGTCACAAATACGCAGGTATCGTCCATGCTGACCATTACGGCCGCAGTGGCTTGACGGGCCATCACACCGGTTTCCAGGGTAACGGTGTGTTGACCGTACTGGAATGACTTTACAATAGGATTCACGTGAATTTCCTTTTTACAATTTGGCTCTTTAAATTCGCGTGCAAGTATACTTGATTCGAACCAAAAGGTAAGCGGTGGCACACATTCTGTGAGGCAGGCAACGCTTTGCAGCGCGATAAAAATGATCCATAAAAAAGGGGAACCTCACGGTTCCCCTTTTTCGCAAAATCTGATGGTCGATTAACGACGCAGACCCAGCTTGGCGATCAGAGCAGCGTAACGCTGAACATCTTTACGCTTCAGGTAGTCCAGCAGTTTGCGACGCTGGGAAACCATGCGCAGCAGACCACGACGACCGTGGTGATCCTTGGCGTGCTCTTTGAAGTGACCTTGCAGATGGTTGATCTGGGCAGTCAGCAGGGCAACCTGCACTTCGGGGGAGCCAGTGTCGTTGGCGCAACGAGCGTTGTCAGCAACGATGGAAGCTTTGATCTCAGCATTTAGAGACATGGTATTACTCCAGTAGAGTGTTTAAAGGTTCACAGCCAATCTCTAATTCAGCCGTGAAATGAGGGCGGTATCATAATCGCACCCGCCCCCTTTCGCAACGAGAAAGACGCGCGACGGGAAAGATGTGCGATGGGCAAGGCGCCCCGATACCGCCTGAGGATCACTCCTCGTCTTGTTCGTCGTGATAGCGTACCAGCCGCTTGGGCGCGACCCGGCCTTCGTCGTCGATCTCGCCGACGCCGATGAACTCGCGCTCAGGACCGACCGTCATGCGAACCTGGCCGCCTTGCGGGGCACCAGCCACCTGCACGGCCTGACCCTGGTTCACATAGGCAGCCACCGCCGCCAGCATGTTCACCTCGGGCAGGGCTGCCACGGCGGTATCCATCGGCAGCAACAGGGGATCGAGCTGCTCCCGCGGCGGAATACTCTCGGCCTTGGCCTGCTCGAAGATGCACTCGAGCTGATCCAGGGTCAGCATCCGCTCATAGGGATAGTTCGCCACCTGGGTGCGGCGCAGCTGGCTGACGTGTGCGCCACAGCCCAACACCTCCCCCAGATCGTCCACCAGGGAGCGGATGTAGGTACCCTTGCTGCAATGCACCTCCAGCCGCACCTCATCCCCTTCAAAACTCAGCAGTTTGAGCTCGAACACAGTGATGGGACGGGCTTCCCGCTCGATCTCGATGCCTTCACGGGCGTACTCATAGAGCGGACGACCGTTGTGCTTGAGGGCGGAGTACATGGACGGCACCTGCATGATGGGGCCGCGGAACTGGTCCAGCGACTCGATCAGGGTGCCCAGGGCCACGTTCACCGGCCGGGTGGAGACCACCTCGCCGTCGGAGTCGCTGGTGTTGGTGCGCTCGCCCAGCTTGGCGGTCACCTCATAGCGCTTGTCCGCCTCCAGCAGATACTGGGAGAACTTGGTGGCCTCGCCGAGACAGATCGGCAGCATGCCGGTCGCCAGCGGATCCAGGGCACCGGTATGACCGGCCTTGGCGGCGTTGTAGATACGCTTGACCTTCTGCAACACATCGTTGGAGGTCAGACCGGTCGGCTTGTCCAGCAGCAGGATGCCGTGTACGTCACGACCCTTGAAACGGCGTCTACGAGACATCTCAGGCTTTATCCTCTGTATCATCCGGTGCGGCTTCGTCTTCCTCACGGCCGGCTTCGGCCATGCGACGCTTGTCGTCACGCACTGTGTTGGACACCAGGTTGGAGATGCGCATCCCCTCGACCAGGGTCTGGTCGTAGTAGAAGCGCAGCTCGGGCACCACCCGCAGACGCATGGCGCTGCCGAGCAGGCTGCGGATGTAGCCAGCCGCTTCGGTCAGGCCCTTGAGCCCTTCCGCGATGCGCTCGGCATCGATATCCAGCTGCAAGAAGGTGACGTATATCTTGGCGTAGTTAAGGTCCTTGGACACTTCCACGTCCGAGACGGTTACCATGCCGATGCGCGGGTCTTTCACCTCACGCTGCAAGATCAGTGCGATTTCGCGCTGGATCTGCTGGCCGACCCTGCTGGTCCGGCTGAATTCTCTGGCCATATTTCTATCCTGCGATAAAAGGGGGCCGCAGCCCCCTATTTTGTCTAATGCTCGGCTTACAGAGTCCGTTGAATGACAACAGTCTCGTAAACTTCGATCTGGTCGCCTTCGCGTACGTCGTTGTAGTTCTTGACCGCGATACCACACTCGTAACCGTTGCGGACTTCGTTGACGTCATCCTTGAAGCGACGCAGGGATTCCAGCTCGCCTTCATAAATGACCACGTTTTCACGCAGAACACGGATACGGTTGGAACGCTTGACTACACCTTCGGTAACCATACAGCCGGCAACGGCGCCGAACTTCGGTGACTTGAAGACGCTACGCACTTCAGCCAGACCGATGATCTCCTGACGATACTCAGGGGCCAGCTTGCCGCTCATGGCCTGCTTCACTTCGTCGATCAGATCATAGATGACGGAGTAGTAACGCAGATCCAGACTCTCGGATTCGATGACCTTGCGCGCAGAAGCGTCGGCACGGACGTTGAAGCCCACCAGGATGGCGCTGGAAGCAGCCGCCAAGGTGGCGTCGGTTTCGGTGATACCACCGACCCCTGAACCCACGATCTTGACCTTGACTTCCTCGGTAGAGAGCTGGACCAACGAATCGCAGATAGCTTGTACGGAGCCCTGTACGTCGGCCTTGATCACCACGTTCACTTCGGACACTTCGCCCTCGGTCATGTTGGCGAACATGTTTTCCAGCTTGGCCTTCTGCTGGCGTGCCAGCTTGACGTCGCGGAACTTGCCTTGACGATAGAGTGCCACTTCACGGGCCTTCTTCTCGTCACGTACGACGGTGGCTTCGTCACCGGCAGACGGCACCCCGGACAGACCCAGGATCTCGACCGGCAGGGACGGGCCCGCTTCCTTGATCTCGCGACCCAGTTCGTCACGCATGGCACGAATACGACCGTATTCCAGACCACACAGAACGATGTCGCCCTGGCGCAGGGTACCTTCTTGCACCAGCACGGTAGCAACAGGACCACGACCCTTGTCCAGGAAGGACTCGATCACGACGCCGCTGGCCATGCCATCGACAACCGCTTTCAGCTCCAGTACTTCGGACTGGATCAGGATGGCTTCCAGCAGATCGTCGATGCCTTCGCCAGACTTGGCGGAGACGTGCACGAACTGGCTATCGCCACCCCAGTCTTCGGACATGACGTTGTAACGGGCCAGCTCGGTCTTGACGCGATCCGGATCCGCTTCAGGCTTGTCGATCTTGTTGACCGCAACCACGATGGGCACTTCTGCCGCCTTGGCGTGCTGGATGGCTTCGATGGTCTGCGGCATGACGCCGTCATCGGCAGCCACGACCAGTACCACGATATCGGTCGACTTGGCACCACGAGCACGCATGGAGGTAAAGGCAGCGTGACCCGGGGTATCCAGGAAGGTGATCATGCCACTGTCGGTTTCGACGTGGTAGGCACCGATGTGCTGGGTGATGCCACCGGCTTCGCCAGCGGCGACCTTGGCCTTGCGGATGTAATCCAGCAGGGAGGTCTTGCCGTGGTCGACGTGACCCATGATGGTCACGACCGGAGCGCGCGGCTTGGCTTCGGAGGTCTCGTCACGATCGGACAGTACCGCCTCTTCCAGCTCGTTCTCACGACGCAGCAACACCTTGTGGCCCATCTCCTCGGCGACCAGCTGAGCAGTTTCCTGATCGATCACCTGGTTGATGGTGGCCATGGCGCCCATCTTCATCATCGCCTTAATGACTTCGACACCCTTGACGGCCATCTTGTTGGCCAGCTCGGCCACGGTAATGGTCTCGCCGATCACCACGTCACGGTTCACCACGGCAGCCGGCTTGTTGAAGCCGTGCTTCATGGCGTTTGGCATGGCCATCTTGCCGCGCTTGCCTTTGCGGGCACGAGGGTTGCGGGAGTCACGGTCGTCTTCGCGGCGAGTGGCCTTTTTCGGGGCCTTGACTGCTGCAGCAGCAGTGCGACGACTGGTCTCTTCCTTCCGGTCCAACTCGTCTTCTGCGGCTTGCGCATGCTTGTTGGTGGTCAGATGGTAATCACTGCTCTCTTTGGCGCGAGCAGCTTCTTCCTCGGCCCAGCGAGGGCCGTTCTGTTCCGCCATGACGCGAGCCTCTTCGGCTTTCTTCGCGGCGAGTTCTTCTGCTTTTTGCAAAGCGGTTTGTTCCTGTTGGCGCTTCAGTTCTTCTGCTTCGCGCTTGGCCATCTTTTCTGCCTCTTGCTGAGCTGTGCTAGCGGCTACTTTGGCGGGCTGTGGAGCCTGTCGAGCCTTTGATTGTGCCTCGATCCGCGCCTTTTCCTCAGCTTCACGACGAGCCTGCTCAGCCTCACGGCGAGCCTTCTCTTCAGCGTCGAGACGGACCTTGTTTTCGGCCTCGTGACGAGCTTTTTCTTCTGCTTCCAAACGCGCTGTTTCCTCGGCTTCCG
Source organism: Aeromonas sp. sif2416 (assembly GCF_019218665.1). Lineage (NCBI taxonomy): Bacteria > Pseudomonadati > Pseudomonadota > Gammaproteobacteria > Aeromonadales > Aeromonadaceae > Aeromonas > Aeromonas sp. sif2416. The sequence goes on along the minus strand of NZ_JAHUXC010000002.1, from coordinate 212,037 downwards.
CCTGACGCTGTTCATCTTCCAGCGCCGAGCGTTTTACATAGGTGCGAGTCTTGCGCACTTCAACCTGCACTTCTTTATTCTTGCCGCCGGTCCCTTGAACACTGATGGTGCTCTTGGTCTTGCGCTGCAAAGTCATGCGGGCAGGTGCGGTGAGCTCGTCACCTCCATGCTGTTTTTTCAAGTGAGCCAGCAGAGTCTGTTTTTCAGACTCGCTGACGAGGTCGTCGGCCTTGCTCTTGCTGATACCGGCATCGACAAACTGCTGGAGAAGACGATCAACCGGCGTGTCGATGTCAGTGGCAAGTTGTTTGACTGATACTTCTGCCATTCATTTTCCTCCGTTTGATCTTATTCAGACTGCTCTTCTCCGAACCAACAGATATTGCGAGCAGCCATAATCAGCTCACCGGCTTTCTCAGCGGTCAGCTCTTCAATGTCGGCAAGGTCGTCGATACCTTGCTCTGCCAAATCTTCCAGGGTGCCAACACCGCGCGCGGCCAGGGCATATGCCATGTCGCGACCGAGGCCAGCCAGATTGAGCAGGTCTTCGGAAGGCTCTACGCCGTCGAAGGATTCTTCTTTGGCCAGGGCCTTGGTGGTCAGGACATCCTTGGCACGCTTGCGCAGCTCTTCCACCATGTCTTCGTCCAGACCGTCGATGGCCAGCAGCTCATTGACGGGTACGAAGGCGATCTCTTCCAGAGTGGAGAAACCTTCTTCCATCAGCAGACCGGCGAAATCGTCGTCGATGTCGAGGGCGCTGGTGAACAGGGTCAGGATGCGATCGTTCTCGGCCTGGTGCTTGGAACGCATGTCCTCGACGGTCATGACGTTCAGCTCCCAACCGGTCAGCTGGGAAGCCAGACGCACGTTCTGACCGTTGCGACCGATGGCCTGGGCCAAGTTGGCGGCTTCCACGGCGATGTCCATAGTGTGGTTGTCTTCATCGACGATGATGGAGGCCACATCGGCCGGCGCCATGGCATTGATCACGTATTGAGCGGGGTTGTCATCGTACAGCACGATGTCGGCACGCTCACCGCTCAGCTCGGCGGAGACGGCTTGCACCCGAGCACCACGCATGCCGATACAGGCACCGATCGGGTCGATACGACGATCATTGGTCTTGACCGCGATCTTGGCGCGGGAACCCGGATCACGGGCGGCGCCCATGATTTCGATCATCTCTTCGCCGATTTCTGGCACTTCGATGCGGAACAGCTCTTTCAGGAAGTCCGGGCTGGAACGGCTGACGAACAGCTGGGAACCACGGGCTTCGGGGCGTACGGCATAGAGCAGGCCACGGATGCGGTCGCCCGGACGGAAGGTCTCGCGCGGCAGCATGTCGTCACGGAAGATCACCGCCTCGGCATTGCTGCCCAGATCCAGGATCACGTTGTCACGGTTGCTCTTCTTGACCACGCCACTGATGATGGTGCCTTCCTTGTCCTTGAACTGGTCAACGACTTGGGAGCGCTCGGCTTCGCGCACTTTCTGCACGATAACCTGCTTGGCGGTCTGGGTGGTGATGCGGTCGAAGGTAACAGAATCGATCTGGTCTTCAACATACTCACCCACCTGGATTTCGGGGTCATCTATCTGGGCCGCTTCCAGGGTGATTTCACCGTAAGCGTTCTCCATGGAGGCCTGATCGGCCACCACTACCCAGCGGCGATAGGTGTCGTAGTCACCGGTCTTGCGATCGATCTCGACGCGAACTTCAATCTCGCCTTCGTATTTTTTCTTGGTCGCAGTCGCCAGCGCAGTCTCCAGAGCCTGGAAGATCTTCTCGCGGGGAACAGCCTTCTCGTTGGACACAGCGTCAACGACCAGCAAAATCTCTTTATTCATATCCGATAGCCTCGTTAACCAAAGTTCGGCACTATGTTCGCTTTTTGGATATTGGTGAAAGCCAACACCTCGTCCTTACCATCTACTGTCAGAGTAACCATGTCGCCCTGCACAGCTTTGATCACGCCTTTGAACTTGCGGCGGTTGTTTGTTGCCATCCGGAGCGAAACCGCCGCCTCTTGGCCAACGTATTTTTCGAACTGGGCAACCTTGAACAGCGGACGATCCAGACCGGGCGAAGAGACTTCCAGGAAGTACTCCTCGGTGATGGGATCTTCAACGTCCATGATGGCGCCAACCTGGCGGCTCACCTCGGCACAGTCTTCCACCGTCACGCCTTGCTCCGAGTCGATAAAGACGCGCAAGGTCGAGTGTTTACCCGCACGGATAAACTCAACACCCCAAAGTTCAAAACCCAAGGCAACGACCGGAGCCTCGAGCAGATCGGTCAAACGTTGTTCCAACGTAGCCAAAGTCACCCTCCGAAAAACAAAAAAAGGGCATAAAGCCCAGATAGAGATCGATTCAGAGTAAATCGCACATAACAAAAAGCCCCGATGTCAAATCGGGGCTTGGCGCTTTACCCTGATTGTCGCCTCGCAGCGACCGCCTTCCTGAGCGTAGGAAATGCGTGAAATTTGGTTGCGGGGGCCGGATTTGAACCGACGACCTTCGGGTTATGAGCCCGACGAGCTACCATGCTGCTCCACCCCGCGTCCGAAATCGTGCGAGATTATAGCCACTTCACTCTCGTCATACAAGACTGACTGGCTATAATATACCCGGTTACCCGAGCTCACTACTTAATTGGTGCCGTGGGCGGGACTCGAACCCGCACACCCTAGAGCACTACCCCCTCAAGATAGCGTGTCTACCAATTCCACCACCACGGCAAAAACTCTTTACTCGGGAACGTCAGTGTCTTTCTTGACTGGCGCTTTGGTCTGCTCAACTTGTTGAGTCTGTTGCAGATTTTCCCATTCGCTACCCTGTTTCACCTTGTTGCTGGACATGGAACCCAATACCAGGCTAATCAAAAAGAACAGAGTGGCCAAAATTGCTGTTGTTCGGGTCAGGAAACTACCTGAACCACCGGAGCCGAATACGGTATTCGATGCCCCTGCGCCGAAGGAGGCGCCCATGTCAGCCCCTTTACCTTGCTGAATCATCACCAGACCAATCAGGGCCAATGACACCAACAGATAAACGACTAAAAGAATTTCGTACATTTAACTTGCACCCTTTGCCGCTTCAACAATTCCTAAAAACGCCTTGTCATCGAGACTCGCACCGCCAATCAGACCGCCATCAATGTCGGGCTGGGCAAACAAATCTCGTGCATTGGCCGGTGTCACGCTCCCACCATAGATGATCCTGACTTTCTCACCTATTACCGGAGTATCCTCCGCCAAGCGACCGCGTATAAAGGAATGAACCTCTTGTGCCTGCTCGGGTGTGGCGCATTTACCTGTACCTACAGCCCAAATCGGCTCGTAGGCGATGATAGCATTATCGAAAGCCATCGCGCCATTTTTCTCTATGACGATATCCAGCTCTTCGGCGATCACCTCGAAGGTTCTTCTCGCCTGCCTTGCCGCACCTGACTCCCCCAAACAGAGGATGGGGATCAAGCCTGCCGCTCTGGCTGCCGCAAACTTCTCTGCGACGATAAAGCTGGTCTCACCAAAGAGACGCCTGCGCTCGGAGTGCCCTACCAGTACGTAACGGCACCCTGCCTCAACCAGCATCTGACACGAGACTTCACCCGTGTAAGCGCCCGATTGGTGCTGGCTCACATTCTGAGCCCCCAACTTCATCATCCTCTGCCCGTCGAGCAGCGAAGCCGTGAAGTCGAGATGCACATGGGATGGACACAAAACCACATCTACTTGCTCATCGATGCCTTGCAGGCACTGGCCAGTAAACTGTTCTAACTGCGACCTACTACCGTGTAACTTCCAGTTGGCGGCTACAATCGGCTTGCGATGTCCCATCGGCAACTCCCTTGCGAAAGCGGGCTGATAATATCCAGAGGAATGTCAGCTGACAAGCGCTATTTTTGAATTTTCGAATCGTTTGAACAAGATACAACCAGGGCGGCTAAAAAGCCGCCCCTTCTGCTCATTAAAACGCCGATTCGACCTGTCGGGCAATGCGGTTCGCCATGTCGAGCACCTGTTGCTCATGCTCCCCTTCCACCATGACCCGGATCAGCGGCTCGGTGCCGGATTTGCGCAGCAAGACGCGGCCGCGACCGGCCAGCTCCTGCTCCACCTTGCTGACTTCGGCGAGCACGGCTGGCGAGGTCAGCGGATCCTTGCCTTCGGCAAAGCGCACGTTCACCAGCACCTGCGGGAACTTGCTCATGCCGGATCGCAGCTTGGCCAGCGGCATCTCGGCGGAGCATACCGCCGTCAGCACCTGCAGGGCGGCGACTATGCCATCGCCGGTGGTGGTCTGATCCAGGCAGATGATGTGGCCGGAGTTTTCACCGCCGATGCGCCAGCCCTTCTCGCTCATCATCTCCAGCACGTAACGGTCGCCCACCTTGGCCCGCGCAAACGGGATGCCAAGGGTCTGCAGCGCCAGCTCCAGGCCCATGTTGGCCATCAGGGTACCGACCACCCCGCCCTTGAGGCGACCATTGCGCAGCGCATCACGGGCGATGATGTAGAGGATCTCGTCCCCGTCGATGATGTAACCGGTGTGATCCACCATCACCAGGCGATCGCCGTCACCGTCGAAGGCGACACCGAGATCAGCCTTGCACTCCAGCACCTTGGCGGCCAGCGCCTCCGGCGCGGTGGAGCCGACCCCGTCGTTGATGTTGAGGCCATCCGGGCTGCAGCCGATGGCGATCACCTCGGCGCCCAGCTCGCGGAACACCGAGGGGGCGATGTGATAGGTGGCGCCATGACCACAATCCACCACCATCTTCACCCCTTCCAGGCTCAGGTGGGTGGGGAAGGTGCTCTTGCAAAACTCGATGTAGCGACCGGCGGCATCGTCGATGCGCTGCGCCTTGCCGAGCTCGGCCGACTCGACGCACTTGAGTTCGTGATCCAGCTCGGCTTCAATGGCGAGTTCGACGTCGTCCGGCAGCTTGGTACCGTCGGCGGAGAAGAACTTGATGCCGTTATCGTAATAGGGGTTGTGAGAGGCGCTGATGACGATGCCGGCCTCGGCCCGGAAGGTGCGGGTCAGGTAGGCGACCGCCGGAGTGGGCATGGGCCCCATCAGTATGGCCTTGAGACCGGCGGCGGAGAGGCCCGCCTCCAGGGCCGACTCCAGCATGTAGCCGGAGATGCGGGTATCCTTGCCGATCAGCACCTTCTTGGTGCCCTTCTTGGAGAGCACCTTGCCCGCAGCCCAACCCAGTTTCATCACGAAATCCGGGGTGATAGGGAATTCACCCACCTTGCCGCGCACACCGTCTGTGCCGAAATACTTTCTGGTCATTGTCTGTTCTCGTTATTTTATCTGGATACGAAATCTTGTCCCGTCATTGTCATCCAGCCGACGCGCAGCGCATCCATGGTGGATCGCACGTCGTGCACCCGGATGATCCTGGCGCCATGTTGCAACCCGATCAGGGCGCAGGCCAGACTGCCAGCCAGCCGCTCATCAACCGAGCGACCGAGCAGTGCGCCTATCATAGACTTTCGCGACATCCCCACCAAGAGCGGCAGGCCGTAATCGAGCAACTTCTGCTGCTCGGCCAGCAGCCGATAGTTGTGCGCCACCGTCTTGCCAAAGCCATAGCCCGGGTCCAGCAACAGCTGCTGGCGCGCTATACCCGCGGCCAGACAGGCCGCGATCCGCTCATCGAAGAAGGCCCTCACCTCCCCCAGCAGATCGTCGTAATGGGGCTCCGCCTGCATGGTCCTCGGCTGCCCCTGCATGTGCATCAGGCAGACGGGCACGTCAGCCTCTGCCGCGGCGGACAAGGCACCAGGCTCGAGCAGGGCCCGCACGTCGTTGATGAGATGGCCACCTGCGGCGCAGCCTTCACGCATCACGACAGCTTTCGAGGTGTCGAGGGAGATCATGACATCCAGCTCCTGTCCCATCCGCTCAACCACCGGGATCACCCGGTCCAGCTCTTCCTGCCCGCTCACATCGGGCGCCCCGGGGCGGGTCGACTCACCGCCGATGTCGATGAGCGTGGCGCCCTCCTCCACCATCTGGCGCGCGTGGGCCAGGGCTTGCTCCACCTGACTGAAGCGACCGCCATCGGAGAAGGAGTCCGGGGTCACGTTGAGGATCCCCATGACATGGGGGCGATCGAGGGACAGGCTGCGCCCCTTGCTGTTCAGTTGCATCTTTGCTTCCACTTGTATAAAGAAAATCCGAGCATCCGCATAAAGAAAAACCCCGGGCAAGCCCGGGGTTTGGATCATGACAAATTATTTGGCCGGGATGTCGTTGGCCTTGTCGATGTCGGTCAGCGGTGCGCTGCTGTCATCGGCCGGGCTCTTGGCCTCAGGCTCGCTGCTCACGCTGGCGCCGCCTTGCGGGGTATCACCGTGCTCGTCGTGCCAGTTGCTGGGAGCACGCACCTCGCGACGGGCCATCAGATCGTCGATCTGCTTGGCGTCGATGGTCTCGTACTTCATCAGCGCATCTTTCATGGTGTGCAACACGTCCATGTTGTCCAGCAGGATCTGCTTGGAGCGGGCGTAGTTGCGATCGATGACCTGCTTGACCTCGGCGTCGATGACCCGGGCGGTGTCGTCAGACATGTGCTTGGCCTTGGCCATGCTGCGGCCGAGGAACACTTCGCCCTCTTCTTCCGCATAGAGCATGGGACCGAGACGCTCGGACATGCCCCACTGAGTGACCATCTTGCGGGCGATGTCGGTCGCGCGCTCGATGTCGTTGGAGGCACCGGTCGATACCTTCTCGGCACCGTAGATCAGCTCTTCCGCCAGACGACCGCCGTACAGGCTGGAGATCATGGACTCCAGATGCTGCTTGGAGTGGCTCCAGCGATCCTGCTCGGGCAGGTACATGGTCACCCCCAGCGCACGACCACGCGGGATGATGGAGACCTTGTAGACGGGGTCGTGATCTGGCACCAGACGACCGATGATGGCGTGACCCGCCTCATGGTAAGCCGTCATCTCCTTCTCGGAGTCTCTCATCACCATGGAGCGACGTTCCGCACCCATCATGATCTTGTCCTTGGCCTTCTCGAACTCCAGCATCGAGACCACACGACGGCTCTCACGGGCGGAGAAGAGGGCGGCTTCGTTGACCAGGTTGGCGAGATCGGCGCCGGAGAAGCCCGGGGTACCACGTGCAATCACAGCGGCATTGACGTCATCCGCCAACGGCACCTTGCGCATATGCACCTTCAGGATCTGCTCGCGACCACGGACATCCGGCAGGCCGACCACGACCTGACGGTCGAAACGACCCGGACGCAGCAGCGCAGGATCCAGCACGTCGGGACGGTTGGTGGCGGCGATGACGATGACGCCTTCGTTGCCTTCGAAACCATCCATCTCGACCAGCATCTGGTTCAGGGTCTGCTCACGCTCGTCGTGACCACCACCGAGACCGGCGCCACGCTGACGACCGACCGCATCGATTTCATCGATGAAGATGATGCAGGGAGACGACTTCTTGGCCTGCTCGAACATGTCGCGTACCCGGGAGGCACCGACACCCACGAACATCTCGACGAAATCAGAACCCGAGATGGTGAAGAAAGGCACCTTGGCCTCACCCGCGATGGCCTTGGCCAGCAGGGTCTTACCAGTACCGGGCGGGCCAACCAGCAGCACGCCGGTGGGGATCTTGCCGCCCAGCTTCTGGAACTTGGTCGGATCACGCAGGTAGTCGACCAGCTCTTTGACCTCTTCCTTGGCCTCGTCACAGCCTGCGACGTCGACGAAGGTGGTCTTGATCTGATCTTCACTCATCAGGCGAGCCTTGCTCTTGCCGAACGACATGGCACCCTTGCCACCGCCGCCTTGCATCTGACGCATGAAGAAGACCCAGACACCGATCAGCAACAGCATCGGGAACCAGGAGATGAAGATGGACGTGATCAGAGACGGCTCTTCCGGCTTCTCACCCATGACCTTCACATTGTGATTGAGCATGTCGTTGAGCAGCTGGGGATCCGGCGCCGGGATGATGGTGGTGAAACGCTCACCGGTGCGCTTGACGCCATTAATGACCTTGCCATCCATCCGCACTTCACGGATCTGCTCTTGGGTCACTTCTTTAACGAAGCTGGAATAGTCCAGCTGGCGACTGGTAGTATCGCTGGGGCTGAAGCTATTGAACACCGACATCAACACGACGGCGATGACCAGCCACAGGATTAGGTTTTTCGCCATGTCACTCAAATCAATGACCTCGCAGACTGACAGTTAACGATGAGGGTTAGGGTACTACAGTTTAAAACCGGTAGCCACAATGTAGACTTCTCGTGAACGGGCACGGGAGGAGTCTGGTTTACGTATCTTGACGGCAGAAAAAAGTTTACGAATTTCATTGAGATAGGCATCAAAACCCTCTCCCTGGAACACCTTGACCACGAAACTGCCGTTGGTACGCAGGACCTGATTGCACATGTCCAGCGCCAGCTCGATCAGATACATGGAGCGTGCCTGGTCCACCTGCGGGGTACCGCTCATGTTGGGCGCCATGTCAGACATGACGACATCAACCTTGTCCGGGCCCACCCGTGCCAGCAAGGCGCCGAGCACAGTTTCCTCCCGAAAGTCCCCCTGCAGGAAATCGACACCGGCGATGGAATCCATCGGCAGAATATCGCATGCGATCACCCGCCCGTTGTCACCCACCTGATTGATGGCGAACTGGGACCAGCCACCGGGGGCCGCCCCCAGATCCACCACCGTCATGCCCGGTTTGAGCAATTTGTCCTTGCCCTGGATCTCATCGATCTTGAACACGGCGCGGGAACGCAGTCCCAACTTCTGGGCTTTTTTGACGTAATGATCGTCAAAATGTTCTTTTAACCAGCGGGTTGAACTGGGGGAATGTTTTTTCTGGGTCATGATTGTCGACTTTAAAAAACCACAAGGGTTATTAGTATTAAGGGCTAAGTGGGGGTAGAATACGCCCCTTTCAACCCTGACTTATGAAGAAATTGCCATGATTCTCAACAATAAACAGAAACAGTACCTCAAGGGCCTTGCCCACAGCCTGAAGCCGGTCGTCCTCTTGGGACAACACGGCCTGACTGAAGGCGTGCTGGCCGAGATCGATCTGGCGCTGAACCACCACGAGCTGATCAAGGTTAAGGTGTCGTCTGAAGATCGTGAGATGAAACAGCTGGTGATGGAAGCCATCGTCCGTGAGACCGGCTCCATCAAGGTACAGAGCATGGGCCATGTGCTGACCATCTATCGTCAGGCGACTGAACCCAAGATCCAATTACCGCGCAAGTAACAGGAAAGAGCATTCGCTCTTTCCTTCATTTCCCTTCTTCCCAAGTCGCTTGCCAAAATAGTCGTCAGGCCCTTAACCTGCGATGAATACTTGCGGACATCCACTATGGACAAGCATCAGATCCTCACCGAAGAAGAGCTGGCCATGCTGCAGGACTTGGGAGACACCGAGGACAAGGCCGCCGGCCAGTTCCTGCGCGGTTATCTGAACCTCCCCCTGCTCCGCCTGCTGCAACGGGCCGATCCCCTGGTCCTCGAGGCCCGGATCGCCGGCCATCAGCTGCGCTTTCCGCTGCACTGCACCGAAGACGAGGAGGGTCACACCGAGCTGCGCATCGCCGCCCCGAGCATCACCGAGTTGGGCTACCCTCACCTGCGCGCCTGGCGCCTCGATGAGAAGGCCAGCCTACAGACGGCCGATGGCGACTATTCGGTCCACAGCCTGTCGGTCGGCGGCCTGATCGTCGAAGGGCTGCCAGCGGCGCTGACCAAGGGGGATGCCCTCAACGGCAGCCTGCAGATCGAAGGGTTGCCCCCTCTGCCACTGAGCGGCACCCTGATCAGGCGCATCCGCTCGCGCAAGCAGCGGCACGACTGGGCCCTGCAGTTCGAGCTGGACAAAACGGACCGGGAACAGCTGCGAGACTGGATCTTCCAGCGTCACCAAGACGCCTTCGTCCAGGAATACCAGGCGGACTAAATACAACAGGGGAGCCTGGCTCCCCTGTCTGTCAGTCGCCCCTCCAGCTTAGAGGTAGACAACCTCCAGGATCTCGTACTCCACATCACCGCCTGGCGTCTTGACGATGGCGACATCGTCCACTTCCTTGCCGATCAGGGCACGGGCGATGGGGGAGTTCACGGAGATCATGTTCTGTTTGATGTCCGCCTCGTCGTCACCCACGATGCGATACACCACTTCCTCTTCCGTCTCGCTCTTGAGCAGAGTTACGGTCGCACCGAAGATGACGCGGCCATTGTTGGTAATCTTGGTGATATCGATCACCTGGGCATTGGAGAGCTTGCTCTCGATCTCCTGAATGCGGCCTTCACAAAAACCCTGCTGCTCACGAGCGGCATGGTACTCGGCGTTTTCTTTCAGATCACCATGTTCACGGGCATCAGCAATCGCTTCGATAATCTGGGGACGCAGCTCGCTCTTCAGATAGTCGAGCTCTTGACGCAGCTTTTCGGCGCCGCGAACAGTCATCGGAGTATGATTCATAGTCGAAACCTGGGTTGCTTTATAAAGAGAAGCTGCGGCAATCAAAGAGAGCCGCAGCTATCGGTTCGGATGAGGCATCTTAATATGAAGCCGCCACAAAATCCATGTCAGCCCCTGCGAGCAGGATCGAGCTTTGCGCCTAATGCTACTTCTGGCCGGACACGCCGATCGGTGCCGACACCGTCGGTTTTCCCTGCATGATGGCGATCTCCACTCGCCGGTTCATGCGCCGGTTCTCCGGGCTGTTGTTCGGGACCAGCGGCTGGGAATCCGCCATGCCCTGCACCACCAGGCGTCCTCCGTCGAAGCCGGGCACCTTGATCATCTGATGGGCCACCGCCACCGCCCGTTGGGATGACAGCTCCCAGTTAGACTCGAACAGTTCGTCCTCGGTGGCGACATCGTCGGTGTGGCCGGAGACGGTGATCTCCCCCGGCACATCCTTGAGCAGGGCAGCCACCTTGCGGACCACCGGCCAGAACTGGGGTTGCAGGAAGGCCGAGCCCGCCGGGAAGGCCGCCTTCTCGCGAATGCGGATGATGATCTGCTGACCGAGCGCCTCTATCTCGATGGCCCCGTCCTGGATCTGGGCCTGCAGCTGCTCGGCCAGCACCTTGGCCAGCTCGTTGGACTGCGCCTGCGCCTTCTGGGCCTGTTGCATGGTATCGCCGCCGCTCAGGTTGCCATCCGTCTTGTCCTTGCCACCGGCCTGATCCGCCTCACCGGGCTGGAACTCCAGCTCGGTCTGGGTCAGGTCTATGGTCTGCTGCATGATGGTATCGATGGGAGTCGGTTCGGGCCGACCCGGCCTGAACTCCTGGGCGATGACCGAGGTCCCCTTGGGAATGTCTTTGACCTCCAGGATATTCTGCACCCCGAAGGCCTTCTCCATGGAGCCGGCGATCTGCTTGAACTTCTGCACGTCCATCTCGGCGAAGGAGAGCAGCAGCACGAAGAAGCACATCAGCAGCGACATCAGATCGGCGAAGGTACCCATGTAACCGGGCAAGCCGGGTGGCGGACACTTGCACTTTGACATGCGGCCTCCTACTCGAGCCCGTTGTTGCGTTTGGACTGATGCAGATAGTTCTGCAGCATCGCCTGGATCACCCTGGGATTCTGGCCATCCTGGATGCCCATGATGGCGTCAAGGATCAGGGTCCGGCTCAGGCGCTCCTCGCCGCTGCGCAGCTCCAGCTTGTCGGCGATGGGGATGGCGATCATGTTGGCCTCGATGGCGCCATACAGGGTAGTCAGCAGGGCCACCGCCATGGCCGGGCCGATGGATTTGGGGTCGCTCATGTTGGCCAGCATGGCCACCAGTCCCACCAGCGTCCCTATCATGCCCATGGCGGGGCCGAGGTCGCCGAGGGCGCGAAACACCTTGATGGCGATGACGTGACGCTCCGAGGTCAGCTCGATGTCCTTCTCCATCACGGCCCGCACCACGTCGGCGTCATGGCCGTCCACCAGCATGTCGATGCCCTTCTTCATGAAGGTGTTGGGGATCTCCGCCGCCTCCAGGGCCAGGAAGCCCCCCTTGCGCGCCGAGTCGGCCAGCTCGACCGCCTTGGTGATCAGATCATCCAGCTTGTCGCCCTTGTACATGAAGGCCTTGCCCGCCACCTTGAACGCCATCAAGAACTGGCTGAGGTTGAACTTCATCATGGCGATGAACAGGGAACCCAGTATGGTGATATAGACCGAGGGCATATCCACGTACATGGTCATGGGGCCACCCAACGACATACCGTACACCACGACCCCGAACCCCAGCACTATGCCTATCAGACTGCCTAAATCCACATCCCTACTCCTGTCGCCGAACTTGCCATTTATTTATACTTTGTTGAATTTTCTGCTATTGCGCCTCGGGCGGCAAGCCTGACACAGCTCAACGGCCTGCAAGCCATACATGGTTGCCGGCCCGCTCTTATCGGCCGCGGTCGCGATAGTTTGAGCGCGGCGCGCTTTTCTGCCTCCCCCCGCTGCCCGGTCGATGTTAAGATGAGCCGTTTTTTTCAATCCCCGAGGATGGACATGGCCAGTAAAAAAATCGACCGTCTGAGTTTTGATGCCACCCTGGAAGAGCTGGAAGCCATAGTGCATCAACTTGAACAGGGGTCACTCCCCCTCGAGGAGGCGCTCAAGCAGTTCGAACAGGGCATCCATCTGGTCCGGGCCGGTCAGCAGAAGCTGGAGCAGGCCGAGCAGAAGATCCAGATCCTGTTGACGCAGGCCGATGGCAGCGAGCAACTGACCCCCTTTCGACCAGAGCAAGGAGAGCAGTGAGTGACGCTGGACGACTTCTCCCGCCTGCACCGTCGTCGCATCGACGACTGTCTGTCGGCGCAGCTTGACGCCTTGCCCGCCATGGCGCCTCGCCTGCGGGACGCCATGAAATACGGTCTGCTGCTCGGCGGCAAACGGGTACGCCCCTTCCTGGTCTACGCCGTCGGCGAGATGCTGGGGGTGCCGAGTGAGCGGCTCGACGGGCCGGCCGCCGCGGTGGAGTGCATTCACGCCTACTCCCTGCTGCACGACGATCTGCCCGCCATGGACAACGACGATCTGCGTCGCGGCCAGCCGACCGTGCACAAGGCGTTTGATGAAGGCACCGCCATCCTGGCCGGCGATGCCCTGCAGACCCTGGCGTTTTCGATCCTGGCGGACCATCCCCTGCCCGACTCGCTTCTGGCCAACCGGGTGAAGATGCTGAGTACCCTGGCACGCGCCTCCGGTTATCTCGGCATGTGCGGCGGTCAGGCGCTGGATCTGGAGGCCGAGAGCCGCCAGATCAGCCTCGCCGAGCTGGAGCAGGTGCACCGCCACAAGACGGGGGCGCTCATCGAGTGCGCCGTCACCCTGGGTGCCCTGTGCAAGGCCGATGTGGCCCCCGCCACCCTGGCCGCGCTGCAAGCCTATGCCGCCGCCATCGGGCTCGCCTTCCAGGTGCAGGATGACATCCTCGACATCACCGGTGACACCGCGACCCTGGGCAAGCCGCAAGGCTCGGATCTGGCGCAGGAGAAGAGCACCTATCCGGCTCTGCTCGGGCTCGACAATGCCCGTGAGCTGGCTCGCGAACTGCATGACAAGGCCTTAACAGCACTGCAATCCTTGCCCTACAATACCGACATTCTGGAAGCGTTTGCCGATTACATCATCGAGCGAACCCACTAAACGCTGGATAACAGTAACAATATGAGCGTTGATATAAGCAATTTCCCCAACCTGGCCCTCGCGGATACGCCGGTCGAGTTGCGATCCCTGCCCTTCGAGCGGCTGCCCGTGCTGTGCAACGAGCTGCGCGAGTACCTGCTGCGCTCGGTGAGCCGCTCCAGCGGCCACTTCGCCTCCGGTCTCGGCACCGTCGAGCTGACGGTGGCGCTGCACTACGTCTACAACACCCCGTTCGATCGGCTGGTGTGGGACGTGGGCCACCAGGCCTATCCCCACAAGATCCTGACCGGCCGGCGCGAACGCATTCACACCATTCGCCAGAAAGACGGCCTGCACCCCTTCCCCTGGCGCGACGAGAGCGAGTATGACGTGCTGTCCGTCGGCCACTCCAGCACCTCCATAGGGGCGGCGCTCGGCATGGCGGTCGCCGCCGAACGCGAAGGGCTGGGTCGCAAGGTGGTGGCGGTGATCGGCGATGGCGCCATCACCGCCGGCATGGCGTTCGAGGCGCTCAATCACGCCGGTGACGTTCACAAGGACATGCTGGTGGTGCTCAACGACAACGAGATGTCCATCTCCGAGAACGTGGGGGCGCTCAACAACCATCTGGCCCGGCTGATGTCCGGCAAGCTCTACACCACCATCCGCGAAGGCGGCAAGAAGGTGCTGGCGGGCCTGCCTCCGGTCAAGGAGCTGGCCAAGCGGGCCGAGGAGCACCTCAAGGGCATGGTGGTGCCTGGCACCCTGTTCGAGGAGTTCGGCTTCAACTACATAGGCCCCATCGACGGCCATGACATCAACGCCCTGGTCGAGACCCTGCGCAACATGCGCAACCTCAAGGGGCCGCAGCTGCTGCACGTCAAGACCAAGAAGGGCAAGGGTTACGAGCCGGCCGAGAAGGATCCCATCGGTTATCACGCCGTGCCCAAGTTCAACCCGGACGACTGCGCCCTGCCCAAGAGCGGCGGCGGCAAGCCGACCTTCTCCGCCATCTTCGGTCAGTGGCTGTGCGACATGGCCGCCAGAGACGAGAAGCTGATCGGCATCACCCCCGCCATGCGCGAGGGCTCTGGGCTGGTCAAGTTCAGCCAGCAGTACCCGGATCGCTACTTCGACGTGGCCATCGCCGAGCAGCATGCGGTCACCTTCGCCGCCGGCCTCGCCATCGCCGGCCAGAAGCCGGTGGTGGCCATCTACTCCAGCTTCCTGCAACGAGCCTATGACCAGCTGATCCACGACGTGGCGCTGCAAGGGCTGCCGGTGCTGTTTGCCATCGACCGCGCCGGTCTGGTGGGGGCCGACGGCCCCACCCACCAGGGCGCATTCGACATCAGCTTCCTGCGCACCGTGCCAAACATGGTGGTGATGACCCCCTCCGACGAGAACGAGTGTCGCCAGATGCTCTACACCGGCTACCAGTGCAACCAACCCGCGGCGGTGCGTTATCCCCGTGGCAGCGGCGCTGGCACCGAGATCATGAGCGAGATGACAGCGCTGGAGCTGGGTAAGGGCCGCATCCTTCGTGAAGGCAAGGGCACCGCCATACTGGCGTTTGGCACCCTGCTGCATCAGGCCAAGGCCGCCGCCGAGACGCTGGACGCCACCCTGGTGGACATGCGCTTCGTCAAACCCATGGACGAGGCACTGGTGCTCTCCCTGGCCGCCACCCACGCCCAGTTTGTCACCCTGGAAGACAACGCCATCATGGGCGGTGCCGGCTCGGCGGTGAACGAGCTGCTGATGCGCACCAAGCAGTGCAAGCCGGTGCTCAACCTGGGCCTGCCCGACCGCTTTATCGAGCAGGGCACCCAGGAGGAGATCTACGCGCTGCTGGGACTCGACGACGCGGGCATCCTGGCCAGCATCCAGGCCTGGCAGCAGGCCTGACGAGCCAGCACACAGATAGAAAAAGGGCGCCGAACAGGCGCCCTTTTTTATTGCTTGATGCGATCTGGATCAGGCCATCAGCCCTTGTAGATCTTCGGGTTGAACACATCCCGCAGCCAGTCGCCGAGCAGGTTGATCACCAGCACCAGCACCACCAGACAGATCCCCGGGAAGGCGGTGATCCACCAGGAGCCGGAGAAGATGTAGTTGAAGCCCACGCTGATGAGGGAGCCGAGCGACGGCTGATCCACCGGCATGCCGAGACCCAGGAAGGAGAGCGCGGCCTCACTCATGATGGCGTTCGCCACCTGCACAGTGGAGATGACCAGGATGGGTGACAGGCAGTTCGGCAAGATGTGACGGAACATGATGCGCGGGGCACGGAAACCCATCACCTGCGCCGCTTCCACATACTCCTTCTTCTTCTCGGCCAGCACGGAGGCGCGCACGGTACGGGCGTACTGCGGCCACTCGGCGATGCCGATGATCACCACCAGCATGACGATGGCGAACTCGGAGTAGACCTCGGAGCCAAAGCTGGCCTGGAAGATGGCGGAGATGATGATCGCCACCATCATGGTCGAGAACGACAGCTGCACGTCGGCGAAGCGCATCAGCAGGTTGTCGATGCGGCCACCGAAGTAACCGGCGATGAGGCCGATGACGATGCCGAGCACCAGCTGCAGCCCCACCGCGAACAGGCCTATGGTCAGCGAGATGCGGGCACCGTAGAGGATGGTGCTCCAGATGTCGCGGCCCTGGTTGTCGGTGCCGAGCCAGAAGCGCTCCTCGCCACCACTCAGCCAGGAGGGGGGCAGCTCCGCATCCATCAGATCGAAGCTGGTCTGGTCGTAGACGTTGTGCGGCGCGATCCAGGGCGACAGCAGCGCGGCCAGCACGAACACCACGAACACGGCGAAGCTGAACATGGCGACTTTATCGCGCAGGAAGTAGTAGACGATGTCGGAGTTCTTGAATCGAGCCCAGCGGCTTGGGCTCGCAGTTACTGCATTACTCATGCGCTTACCCCTTCGTAGCCAGGTAGACAGCCGGGTTGATGACACGGCCAGCATGGTTGCGCCATGTCAAACAGCGGCTCACAGTCACAGCATTAGTCATGTGTTACCCCTTGGCGGTCAAGTTAACGGTCGGGTTGATAAACCCGTAGAGCAGGTCGACCAGGGTATTGGTCACCACGAAGATCAGCCCGACGAAGATGACGTAGGCGGTGATCAGCGGCGTATCGACCCGGTGGATCGCCTCGAGGAACAGGAAGCCCGTGCCCGGCCACTGGAACACGCTCTCGGTCAAGATGGTGTAGGCCACCATGGTGCCGATCTGCACGCCGCCGACGGTGATCACCGGCAGCATGGTGTTCTTGAGTGCGTGCTGATAGTAGACCTTGTTGTTGTCCAGCCCCTTGGCGCGCGCGAACTTGACGTACTCGGAGGAGAGCTGCTCCAGCATCTCGGAGCGCACCAGCCGGATAAACAGCGGCAGCATGATGGAGGAGAGCGACACCGCGGGCAGGATCAAATGCTTGATGCCATCCCAGGTGAAGAAGCCCGACTCCCAGCCCAGCAGGTTGTAGGTCTCGCCACGGCCATAGGCCGGCAGCCAGCCGAGCTGGATGGAGAACACGAACATCAGCATGATGGCGGTCAGGAAGACCGGGATCGAGATGCCGATGCTGCTCACCGCCATGATGAGCTTGGTCAGGAAGCTGCGTGGCCTTATCGCCGAGTAAACCCCCAGCGGAATGGAGACGGCGACGATGATCAGCGCGGCGGCAAAGACCAGCTCAAGAGTAGCCACCAGCTTGTCGAGGATGACCTCGAGGGCTGGTCGCTTGAAGAAGTAGGAGGTGCCCAGATCCCCTTGCACTGCGTTCTGCAAGAAGCGGCTGTATTTCACCAAAAAGGGATCGTTAAGGCCCATCTTTTCGCGCAACTCATGGCGCACGGACTCGGAGACGGATTGTCCCACCAGCTCGCGCAGCGGATCCCCCAGGTTGTCCTGGATGGAGAAGGCGACCAGGCTGATGACGAACATCACTATCACGGCCTGATAGAACCGTTTCAGCAGGAATGTAAACATGCTTGTCCTTCTACGTGGCCTGTGTCTTGGCACAGGCTTCTGTTAATGGCGGGGGCGCCGATGGCTGCCCCCGCCGGGTCCTTCCTTACGACTCTACTTACTTGTTGACCACCAGGTCACCCAGGTAAGGGAAGTTCATCACGTTGACCACCGGCTTGATGTCGACGTTCTTCTTGGCGCCATAGGCCAGGTCTTCCCAGTGCAACGGCACATAGGCAGCGTCGTCGATCAGCATGGCTTCCACCTTCTGCAGGATGGCGGCACGCTTGGCCGGATCTGTCTCGGTGTTCGCTTCCATCACCATCTTGTCAGCTTCTGCGTTGGCATAACCGCCGCAGTTGTACTGACCCATGCCGGTCTTGGCATCCTTGGTGAAGGTCAGGAACTCGAAGAAGTTCGCACTGTCTTCGGTGTCCGCATGCCAGCCAATCAGCTGCATGTCGGAGGCGCACTTGTCAAACTCGGGCCAGTACTGGGCCACCGGCATGGTCTTCAGATCCACCTTGATGTTGATCTTGGACAGCATGGCGGAGACCGCCTGGGCGATCTTGACGTCGTTGACGTAACGGGCGGCCGGGGAGATGAAGCTCACTTTGAAGCCCTTCTCGTAACCGGCTTCCTTCATCAGCTCCTTGGCCTTGGCCAGATCATACTGGGGCTTGAGCGCCTCGTTGTAGCCGGCATAGCCTTTCGGGCTCAGCTGGCCGGCCGGGGTGCCGAAGCCTTTGTTGATCTTGTCGACTATGCCCACCTGGTTGATGGCGTAGTTGATCGCCTGGCGCACGCGCTTGTCTTTCAGCGCCGGGTTGGTGTTCTGGTTCAGCTCGATGATGATGGCACGGGTACCGGACAGGGTGACCAGCTGGGAATCCTTGCCGTTCTTCACGCGCTCCAGATCGTTCGGGGCGACCGGGTAGATCATGTCCACGTCCCCACCCAGCAGGGCGGCTACGCGGGTCGCATCTTCCTTGATCGGCACCACGGTCAGGTTCTCGACGTTGCCTTTGGAAGCCTTGTCCCAGTAGTTGGCGTTGCGAACGTACTCGAGCTTGACGCCCTGCTCACGGAACTTGACGCTGAACGGACCGGTACCTGAGACATGGGTGGAGGCATAGGAGCTGCCGTTCTTGACGATCTCGGCCTTGTCTTTGCCGGCTTCATCCTTGCCGGTGTAGAACTTGGAGTCCATCGGGAAGATGTAGGTGACGGTCTGCAGCACCAGCGGGAACGGCTTGGCGGTGATCAGATCGACGGTCAGGTCATCGACCTTCTTCACCTCGGCGATGGGGTCGAAGATGGCCTTGAAGTCGGGAGAGGCCTTCAGGCGGTTGACGGTCCATACCACGTCATCGGCGGTGAACGCGTTGCCGGAGTGGAACTTGACGCCCTTGCGCAGGTGGAAACGCACTGTCTTGTCGTCGATGCGCTCAAATTTCTCGGCCAGGCGCGGCTCGAACTGTAGATCCTGGGTGTAACGCATCAGCGGATCGAACACCAGGTGCGACATCTCCAGAGTCTGGCCGGAGAGCTGCTCCTGCGGATCCAGCGAGGTGGCGTCGGAGGCGACGGCCACTGTGATGTTGGCGGCAGAGACGTTAAACGCGAGACCAGCGGCGAACAGCGCCATGGCAATCTTGGATAATCCTTTCTTCATGTCTTTCTCCATGCTTTTGGCTTTTTTATTGACACTATCGTTGATAAACAGACCGGCGAGCCGGTGCTTTCCTAGCTTGCGATTTCCAGCCCCTCGCGGGACATTCCCTTAAATTCCGGCATGAGGGAGATCAGCTTGCGGCTGTATTCATGCTCGGCATTGGTAAAGAGTTTCTCGGTCTCGGCTACCTCCACCAGATGACCGTGCTGCATCACCCCGATGCGATCACACATCTGGCGAATGACCGGCAGGTCGTGGCTGATGAACAGCATGGTGAGCCCAAGCTCCTGTTGCAAATCCTTGAGCAGGTTGAGGATCTGGGCCTGCACCGAGACATCCAGCGCCGAGGTCGGCTCGTCGCAGATGAGGAAACGCGGCCGGGTCGCCAGGGCGCGGGCGATGGAGATGCGCTGGCGCTGGCCACCGGAGAACTCGTGGGGATACTTGACCCCGGCACCGCGGCCGAGGCCGACGTGATCGAGCAAGTCGCTCACTATCCCTTGGATCTGGCTCTCGCTGCTGGCGAGTTTATGGAAGCGAATGGGCTCTGCGATGATGTCACGCACCTTCATGCGCGGGTTCATCGAGGAGTAAGGGTTCTGGAACACCATCTGCATCTGGCGGCGCAACGGGCGGCGCTCATGCTCCCCTTTCAGGGCGGTGAGGTCGATCCCCTCGAACACTATCTTGCCGGTATCGGGCGGATAGAGGCCGGTGATGGCACGGGCTATGGTGGACTTGCCGGAGCCCGACTCCCCCACCAAACCGAAGGTTTCCCCCTCGAAGATCTCGAAGCTGATGTTGTTGCAGGCGCGCACATACTGGCGACGGCTCGGGAAGATGGAATTCTTGGTGACGAATCTCAGATCCACGTTCTCCACCCGCAGCAGCGCGCCTTCATAGCTGCGCTCGTCCTGGCTCTGGCCGAGCCAGTGGGTCTTGAGATCGATGCTGAGATCCGGCGCGCTGGCGTCTTCGATGTAGGAGACCAGCGGGAAGCGCACCAGCTTGACGTCGGAGCGGGGCACCGCCGAGATGAGGCTGCGGGTATAAGGGTGGCTGGGGCTACCCAGCACCTGTTCGGTGGTGCCGAACTCCACCAGATCGCCGCGATACATCACCGCCACCTTGTCGGTGACGTTGGAGACCACGCCCATGTCGTGGGTCACCAGCATGCAGCCCACCTGACGCTCCTTGCACAGGTTGCGGATGAGCTGCAGGATCTGGTCCTGAATGGAGACGTCCAACGCCGTGGTCGGCTCATCGGCGATGATGAGCTCGGGATCCCCCGACAGGGCGATGGCGATGACTACCCGCTGGCGCATGCCACCGGAGAATTGATGAGGATACTGCTTGATGCGCACGTCCGGCTGCGGGATCCCGACCGCGCCCATCAGCTCAAGCGCCTTGGCAAAGGCGGCGTCGCGGGAGAGCTCGGTATTGGCCAGTATGGTCTCCACCAGCTGCTGCTCGACGGTGAACAGCGGGTTGAGGGAGGTCATGGGATCCTGGAAGATGAAGCCGATACGGGAGCCACGGATGGCCCGCATCTCGTTTTGGCTCTTGCCGGAGATGAGCTCGCCATTGAGGTAGATGTCACCCCGGGCGATGCGGCCGGGCGGGCTCAACAGATCGATGACGGCATTGCCGATGGTGGATTTGCCGGCACCTGATTCGCCGACCACTCCGACGATCTCTCCCTTTTCGACAGAGAAAGAGAGATCTTTGACCGCGGCCAGTACCCCATAGCGGGAGGGGTACTCGATCCGCAAGTTTTTCACTTCGAGCAAGGACATGGTTACCTCTGCGGGGGACATCCGTCCCAAATAATTCGTCCGTAAATCAGCCGCAGATGCTGGTTGTGCCTTGGGTACTTATCTTGAGTGCTTAGTGTGAGTAAGAAACGCTCAATCCATGAGGCAGCCAAACCAGCGATCCGGGCGGGTTTTTTGCATTTTTTTGGAATAACCCGCGAGTAAGTTAGTCGGTTTGCCCGCGGGTGTAAATGATCCAGTTATACAATTTCGCAATACTTTGCGCAGATAACACACTGACCATAGGCGTAAAATGTCGATATAAATCACATTACCAGAGATTGTGATGGCGATGCGAGCGATTGTCTTATTTAAATTTCAACAATGACGCAACAAGCAACCGTATCAACTATTCCACCTGGCCTGGCGAGGCTCGAATGAGTAGTGAATATTTATGTGAAATGATTTTTTAACGACAGCATATCTGGATGAAGGAAAAGTAAGCAGAGGTAAATAGGGGGAAAGCAGCATGTTCCGCCGCAGGGCCGATCGGCCCAAGGGACAGGAAGCGGCCATAATTGCATACAAAACAAGGGGGGCAAATCGGCCCGGCATGAAGCCGGGCCTGCACTCATCTGGTAGGGCGCTGACTCACAGGCACCAGAGTGCCAGCAGCTGCATGCACAGCAGGGCAAACAGGCCGGCGATCAGATCGTCCAGCATGATGCCGACGCCGCCGTGAATGCGGCGATCGAACCAGGAGATGGGCCAGGGCTTGAGCACATCGAACAGCCGGAACAGCACGAAGCCGGCCAGTACCCATTCCCAACCGGCGGGGGCCGCTATCATGGTCACCCCGAAACCTATCACCTCGTCCCAGACGATGGCGCCGTGATCCGGCATGCCGATGGCGTCGGTGGCCCCCTGACAGAGCCAGATCCCCACCACGAAGCCCACCGCCAGCAGGGCGATGAACCAGGGGGTGGAGAGCCCGCTCACCAGCAGGTAGAGCGGTATGGCCACCAGCGTCCCCATGGTGCCCGGCGCCCTGGGTGACAGACCGGCACCGAACCCCACCGCCAGCAGGTGGCGGGGATTCTTCAGGTTCAGCTTCTTCAGCTCGGGTTTTATCATGCGAAGTGATCCCAGCCTTTGAGGTGAAGCTCGACCGGCAGCTCGCCCCGCACGTAGTCGATGCCCGGCTCGCCCGCCAGGATGCGGCCGATGCGGGTGAACTTGACGCCACAGTTGGCGAGCGCCGTGTCCAGCACGCCGCGATGATCCTCCGGCACTGTGAAGCAGAGCTCGTAGTCATCACCGCCGGCCAGCGCCAGTTGCCAGGCGTCCCGCTCGGGCACCGCATCCTGCAGCACCGGCGAGAGCGGCAGCAGGCCGAGATCGATCTGCGCCCGCACCCCGGAGGCCTTGAGGATGTGGCCGAGATCCGAGGCCAGGCCGTCGGAGAGATCCAGCGCACTGTTCGCCAGCCCGCGCAGCGCCTGCCCCGCCAGGATGCGGGGATGGGGATGATCGAGGCGCGGCAGCACCGCGGCCAGCTGGTTCTCGTTGAGCGCCCGCTTGCCGAGCAGGTGGGACAGCGCCAGGGCGGCATCCCCCAGGGTACCGGTGACATAGATGCCGTCGCCGGCCTTGGCACCGCTGCGCAGCAGCGCCCGCCCGGTCGGCACGGATCCCTTCACCGAGACGGTGATGGAGAGCGGCCCGCGGGTCATGTCCCCGCCCACCAGCGCCACGTTGTAGTATTCGGCGAGCTCGAGGAAACCCTCGGCGAAGCCGGCGACCCAGGCCTCGTTGATGGCAGGCAGGGTCAGCGCCATGGAGACCCAGCGCGGCTCGGCGCCCATGGCGGCGAGATCGGACAGATTGACCGCCAGCGCCTTGTAGCCGAGATCCACCGGATCCATGTCGGGAAAGAAATGCACGCCGCTGACCAGGGTATCTGTGCTCACCGCCAGCTGGGTATCGGCGGGCAGGGTCAGCAGGGCGCAGTCATCTCCAGGGCCCATCACCACATCCTTGCGGGCGTGGGGGACCTTGAAGTACTTCTCAATCAGCTCAAATTCACCCATACAGTAAAAAGCCAGCGGTTAGGCTGGCTCCTCTCTTAATGCTGATGGACGGCAGGATCAACGCTTGCTCAGCGTCTTGATCACCTTGTCCAGTACACCGTTGACAAACTTGTGGCTGTCATCGGCAGCAAAGGCTTTGGCTAGCTCGATCGCTTCGTTGATCACCACACGGGGCGGCACATCATCACGACGGGTCAGCTCGTAGGTCGCCAGACGCAGGATCGCCTTGTCCACCATGTCCACTTCTTCCAGCGGACGGGAGAGGAAAGGTGAGAACACCTTGTCCAGCTCGTTGCAGTGAACGGCTACCCCGAACAGCAGATCGCGGAAATAGCTCAGGTCCACACCCTTGGTGTCCTGATCGATCTTGAACTGCTCTTCGATGTCGCCCACGTTGGCCTTGGTCATCTGCCACTGGTAGATGGCCTGGGTGGCGCAATGGCGGGCTTTACGGCGCTCGGACGGTTTCAATGTATTTATTCCTCAAGCTGTTTCAGGACGTTGATCATTTCGAGCGCGCTCAGTGCAGCCTCTGCACCCTTGTTACCCGCCTTGGTACCGGCGCGCTCGATGGCTTGTTCAATGTTTTCGGTGGTCAGCACACCGAAGGCAACCGGAATCTCATATTCCATCATTACCTGGGCCATGCCCTTGCTGCTCTCGCTTGCCACCAGCTCGAAGTGGTAGGTACCACCGCGGATGACGGTGCCCAGCGCGATGATGGCATCGTATTGACCACTCTTGGCCAGCTTCTTGATAGCCAAGGGAATTTCGACGGCACCCGGCACTCGTACCAGGGTCAGATTGCTGTCCTGGACCTGGCCTTGACGCTTCAGTACATCCACCGCACCATCCACCAGGCTTTCATTGATGAAGCTGTTGAAACGGGCAACGACAATAGCAACACGCGCCTCGGGAGCGGCGATATTTCCTTCGATAATCTTCATTGGAAATCCTGTCTCTGTGCAATCAAAAAGGGCCGGAGTCAAAAGTGCGCACATTCTAGCACAACAGACCCACGACAAAAACCATGCCCGCACGAGGCGAGCATGGTTTGGCGATTCATGCGGCCGCCACGTTGATCCGCCAGGGGAGCGCATGGCATGCCCCGGGCGGGCACGGCAGCCGCCTCCTCCTCCGTCCGGCGCTTATTCGCCGACGTACTCCACCACTTCCAGGCCGAAGCCGCCGAGGGCGTGATATTTCTTGGGGGAGCTCAGCAGCCGCATCTTGCCGACGCCGAGCGCCTTGAGGATCTGGGAGCCCACGCCGACCCGGCGCGAGGTGCCCTGCCACTTGGCCCCTTCCGGTTGCAACCCCTTGTCGGCGGCCTCGAAGGCCTTGACCCGGGCCAGCAGCTCATCACCCTGGGCTTCCGCCCCCAGGATCACCAGCACGCCGCCCTCCTCGGCGATGCGCGCCATGGACTTGGGCAAGGGCCAGCTGCGGGCGCTGTGACGGTCGGTCAGCAGCAGATCGCTCAGCACGTCGTGCAGGTGGACCCGCACCAGGGTCGGGGTATCGGCCTGGATATGCCCCTTCTTCAGGGCGAAGTGCACCTGGTTGTCAATGGTGTCGCGGAAGGTGATGAGGTCGAATTCGCCATGCTCGGTGGGCAGCTTGCACTCGGCCACCTGCTCGACCGTGGTCTCGTGCTGGTTGCGGTACTCAATGAGGTCGGCGATGGTGCCGAGCCGGATGCCGTGCTGCTCGGCAAACACTTCCAGATCCGGGCGACGGGCCATGGTGCCGTCTTCGTTGAGGATCTCGACGATGACGGAGGCCGCCTCATGGCCCGCCAGCCGGGCCAGATCGCAACCCGCCTCGGTGTGACCGGCGCGGGTCAGCACGCCACCATCCTGCGCCATCAGCGGGAAGATGTGGCCAGGCTGTACCAGATCGGCGGCCTTGGCGTTTGGGGCCACCGCAGCCTGCACGGTCACGGCACGGTCGGCGGCGGAGATACCGGTGGTCACCCCCTCGGCGGCCTCTATGGTCACGGTGAAGGCGGTAGAGAACTGGGCGTTGTTGCGATCAACCATCAGCGGCAGCGCCAGCTGCTTGCAGCGATCCCGGGTCAGGGTCAGGCAGATCAACCCACGGCCGTAACGGGCCATGAAGTTGATGTCTTCCGGCCGGACACAGGAGGCGGCCATGATGAGGTCCCCTTCATTCTCCCTGTCTTCGTCATCCATCAGGATCACCATCTTGCCAGCCTTGATATCGGCAATGATTTCCTGGGTTGTGCTCAGCGCCATGGGCTACTCCATCAACATGCTTCGGGGATTGAGCCTGCGGGCTCGACTTGATACTGCGTCATTCTGTCCTAGATGGGGGCGCTGGCCCCCATTTCAACCGGGGCGGGATCACAGAAATCCCTTTTCGTTGCCCGCCACCGCCTCACAGGAAGCCGGATTGCGCCAGCTTCTCCAGGGTCAGGCTAGAGCCGCCGCTCTCCTGCGCCTTGCCCTGCATCAGTCGCTCCAGATAACGGGCTATCTGATCCACCTCGAGGTTCACGCGATGGCCCGGCTTCCAGCGGGCTATGGTGGTCTCCTGGGCGGTGTGAGGCACTATGGTGAGGCGGAACAGGTTGCCCTGCACCGCATTGACCGTGAGGCTGATGCCATCCACCGCGATCGAGCCCTTCTCGGCGATGTAGCGGGAGAGCTCCGCCGGCGCAGCTATCCAATACTCGATGGCGCGGCCGCTGCTGGACTTGCTCTTCACCTCCCCCACCCCGTCCACGTGACCGGAGACCAGGTGGCCGCCGAGGCGGGAGGTCGGCATCAGCGCCTTCTCCAGGTTGACGGGATCGCCTACCTTGGCCGCGGCGAAGCCGGTGCGGGACAGGGTCTCCAGGGAGACATCGGCGGTGTAGCTCTTGTCCCCCAGGCTCACCACCGTCAGGCAGACGCCGTTGGTGGCGATGGAGTCGCCAAGTTTTATGTCGCTGAAGTCCAGGCCAGGGGCCTGCACTGTGAGGGCCATGTCCTCCCCCTGGCGGCGCAAGGCGGCCAGGGTGCCCATCGCTTCGATAATGCCGGTAAACATGCAGATCACCTTGATGATGACGGGGCCCAATCAGCCCCGGCTAAGCGTTGAAGAGTCAGACCACCCGGGCCGTGATGCGGATATCCTGCCCCACCAGCCGCACATCCTTGATGTTGAGCTTGGGTGCCTGGAACAGGCGGGTCAACTCGGGCAGATGGAACAGGCCGCGCCCCTCATCCCCCAGCAGCTTGGGGGCCTGATAGAGCACCAGCTCATCCACCAGCCCCTTGCCCAACAGGGCGCCGCACAGCCGCGGCCCCGCCTCCACCAACACTGAGTTGATGTTCTGCTTGGCCAGCAGCATGAACAGGCTGACCAGATCAAGCTTGCCATCCAGCAGCGGCAGCTCCAGCTGCTGCACCCAGTCGGGCCAGTCACCGCCGACCTTGTGACGGGCCAACAGCACGGGCCCCGTGGTCTTGAACAGCGGCAAGTCAGGGGTCAAGCGGTTCTGGGAGTCGATGATGACCCGCAGCGGCTGGCGCAGGGCCTCCTTGGGATAGACCGCCTTGACGGAGGCGGGCAGCTCGTCCCAACGCACGTTGAGGGAGGCGCCGTCGGTCAGCACCGTCTCGGCACTGGAGAGCACGGCGTCGTGGCGGGCCCGCAGGCGCTGCACGTCGGCGCGGGCCAGGGGGCCGGTTATCCACTGGCTCTCGCCGCTTGCCATGGCAGTGCGGCCATCCAGGCTCGCGCCCAGCTTGACCGTCACCTGCGGGAAGGCGGTGCGCATCCGCTTGAAGAAGCCCGGGTTGAGCGCCTCGGCCTCGGCGCTGAGCAGGCCGAAGTCGGCCTTGATGCCGGCCTCCGACAGCATGCGCAGGCCACGGCCCCCCACCTGGGGATTGGGATCCACCATGGCGGCGACCACCCGGGTCACCCCGGCCTTGATCAGCGCCTCGGCGCAGGGCGGGGTGCGACCATGATGGGAACAGGGTTCCAGGGTCACGTAGGCGGTGGCGCCGCGAGCCTCTTCACCGGCGGCATGCAGCGCATAGACCTCGGCGTGGGGTTCGCCGGCACGCTGGTGCCAGCCCTCCCCGACCACCACCCCGGCCTTCACCAGCACGGCGCCGACGCAGGGGTTGGGGGCCGTGGTGTAACGACCACGGCGGGCCAGTTCGAGGGCCCGACTCATCCATTGGTAATCATCTTGACTAAACATCTGGGCTCCCGTTCAAAGCGAGAAAATGGGCGTTGTAGGTTCGATTGGCGCAGCGCAATCGGACGTTGGGGAAGCTTATTTCTCCAGCTTGGCGATCTCTTCGCCAAATTCGCGGATATCTTCGAAGCTGCGATAGACGGAGGCGAAGCGGATGTAGGCCACCTTGTCGAGGGTCTTGAGCTCGTCCATCACCAGGTTACCCACCAGCTGGGAGGCCACCTCCCGCTCACCGGTGGCGCGCAGGCGGGACTTGATGTGATTGACCCCCTTCTCGATGGCTTCCATGCTCACCGGGCGTTTTTCCAGTGCCCGCAAGATGCCGCCCCGCAGCTTGTCTTCGTTGAAGGGCTCGCGAGAACCATTGGACTTGATGATGCGCGGCATCACCAGCTCGGCCATCTCGAAGGTGGTGAACCGCTCGTGGCAGAGCAAACACTCGCGGCGACGGCGCACCTGATGGCCTTCTGCCACCAGACGGGAATCGATCACCTTGGTATCAACGGCGCTACAGAAAGGGCAATGCATCGGACCTCCGGCGCAAACTCATGGCAAGTAAAGGGTCACCTGCCACTAGGGTCAGGATCTTGGTCAGCCAGTGTAACACGGCCACCCAAAACCGGTAAAAGCCCAGAAAAAACAATGCCACCCGAGGGGTGGCATCGGGCTCGCTACGGCGGCGCCAATCAGTCGTCATAGGGCAGGGAGTCGGGGTCGCAATCCACATAGTCTGGAACGGGGTCTTGCCCAAACTGTACGGCATCGATATGGGTGTGACCCTGCATCAAGGCCTTGCTCACCCTGTGCATGCCATCCATGACCCGTCCCGCACTGTCCAGGATGATGGGATAGACGAGATCGGCGGCCAGCATCAGCTGACAGTGCTCTATTATGCTGCGCACCGTGGGCCTCACGCTCCCATGTCCGTACCAGTGCACGCTGTCCAGTTCCGCAATCTGCGAGAGGGGGACAGGGCGCACTGGCAGCTCACGGCTGAGCCTCACCAGCCTGCGCACGTCCCACGCCAGCAGGCCCTCAGGCGCGGGGCGAAAGTGGTACTGGGCACGGATGGAGAGGATCGACTCCTCATCGGTGGCATGGGACATGGGGCCTCCTCTGTCTGCCTATGACGCTCGGCCCATGGCGGCACCGAGACCCAAAAAACAATGCCACCCGAGGGTGGCATTGGTCTCACATCGGCACAACCGACTTATCAGGCATAGACCGGGAAGCGGCGGCAGATGTCCAGCACCTGCTCACGCACGTTGGCCAGCACTTCGTCGTTGGCAGGGTTGTCCAGCACGTCACAGATCCAGCCAGCCAGCTGCTTGCTCTCGGCTTCCTTGAAACCGCGGCGGGTGATGGCCGGGGTCCCCAGGCGCACGCCGGAGGTCACGAAGGGGGAGCGCGGATCGTTGGGCACCGAGTTCTTGTTGACGGTAATGTTGGCCTTGCCGAGGGCCGCATCGGCCTCTTTGCCGGTCAGCTCGCGGCCGATCAGATCCACCAGCATGAGGTGGTTGTCGGTACCGCCGGAGACGATCTTGTAACCGCGGGCCAGGAACACCTCGACCATGGCCTTGGCGTTCTTGACGACCTGAGCCTGGTAGGTCTTGAATTCCGGCTCAAGCGCTTCCTTGAACGCCACGGCCTTGCCGGCGATGACATGCATCAGCGGGCCGCCCTGGCCGCCCGGGAAGACGGCGGAGTTCAGCTTCTTGTACAGATCTTCGTCATCGGCGGCGGAGAGGATCAGACCACCACGGGGACCGGCCAGGGTCTTGTGGGTGGTGGAGGTGACCACGTGGGCGTGGGGCACCGGGTTCGGGTAGACGCCGGCGGCGATCAGACCCGCCACGTGGGCCATGTCGACGAACAGCCAGGCACCGATCTTGTCGGCGATTTCGCGCATGCGCGCCCAGTCGACCACACCGGAGTAAGCGGAGAAGCCACCGATCATCATCTTAGGCTTGTGCTCGACTGCCAGACGCTCCATCTCCTCGTAGTCGATCTTGCCGGACTCATCGATGCCGTAGGGAATGATGTTGTACAGCTTGCCGGAGAAGTTCACCGGGGAACCGTGAGTCAGGTGACCGCCGTGGGCCAGGTTCATCCCCAGCACGGTGTCGCCCGGCTGCAGCAGGGCCATGTAGACGGCGCTGTTGGCCTGGGAGCCGGAGTGCGGCTGCACGTTGGCATAAGTGGCACCAAACAGTTCCTTGGCGCGTTCGATGGCCAGGGTCTCAACCACATCGACGTACTCGCAACCACCGTAGTAGCGCTTGGCCGGATAGCCTTCGGCGTACTTGTTGGTCAGCTGGGAGCCTTGGGCTTCCATGACGCGGGGGCTGGTGTAGTTCTCAGACGCGATCAGCTCGATATGTTCTTCCTGACGACGGGTTTCGTCTGTGATGGCCTGCCACAGCTCGGGATCGTAGCCGGCGATGGTCATGTCACGTTTCAACATCCGTTTATCTCCTGAAAATCGTTTGCGCGATAGATGAAGTGGGCCCGCGCATTGTAACCGGAGCGGGATCAAAGAGACAGTCCGACCACCCAAAAAAATGTTGAATCCATGTTATAAAATGCAAAGTAATTTAGGTCGGCGACGCCATTTTCCCTGCCAGCCCGTCGTGCCACTCCCCCACCTCAGCCGCAAATTGTGGCGCTGGCGCCCCCGTTTCAGACCCGCTCGTCTCCAGTTTTACGAAGTGTTCGGCAAACAACACCAGCGCGATCAACTGCCGGACCTCGGCTGGCCGAGCAGGGCCAGATCGGTATCCAGCCCCCCTGAGCGAACCCGGCGACGCCCGCTCCGATGGCGGCTTCCGCCCCGTCTAGCGGGTCGGCACGGCGGCGGGCGCTCCCTGAGTCAAAATCCGAAGCGGATCACAACCAGGGCAGACCCGCTCTTGTAACATATTCATTCGAATCGAATTTTGATTGAATACTGGGCACACCGACACGGGGAACATCGCGATGGATCATTTGCTGACCTTCATCATCCTGGTTGCTTTCTTTCTGTTCTACTGGGTCTACTACACCCATCAACGCAAGCGCGTCCCGAGCACCCACTGGGAGGAGCTGCCCACCCGGGCCCAATACCTGGCGGCCCATCCGGACGCGGTGGACGGCAAGATAGTGTTCTGCTGCCACTGCGGTCACCACAAGCAGCTGGAGGTCGGTCTGGTCCATCTGGCCGACTTTCGGCGCGAGTGGGCCTGCGCCAAGTGCAAGCGGGTCCTGTTTCGCGCGAAGGACGACTAACATGGCCTGAGCCACCAACCCAATACGAGGAAGAGAGATGAGGATGCTACACGCCAGTTGCCTGTGCGGGGCCGTCGGCCTGAGCCTGCCGGATCGATTCGACTACATGGGCAACTGCCATTGCAGCGAGTGCCGCAAGTTTTCGGGGTCGGATTACGCCTCGGTCGGCGGGCTGGACGGGGACAAGGTGACCATAGTGCGGGGAGCCGAGGCCATA
Source organism: Aeromonas sp. sif2416 (assembly GCF_019218665.1). Classification (NCBI taxonomy): domain Bacteria; kingdom Pseudomonadati; phylum Pseudomonadota; class Gammaproteobacteria; order Aeromonadales; family Aeromonadaceae; genus Aeromonas; species Aeromonas sp. sif2416. Next base: position 181,169 of record NZ_JAHUXC010000002.1, on the reverse strand, counting down.
GCGCGCTTCCAGAAGTCGGCGGAGACCTCCCTCGCCTTCTGCCGCCACTGCGGCTCCAGCCTGTTCAGCCAGAAGCACAGCAGCGGCAAGATCAACCTGCGGCTCGGCGTGCTCGATGATGTGCCGAGCCAGCAACCGGCCTTTCACATCTTCGTCGGCTCCAAGGCGCCCTGGCACCAGATCGGAGACGACTGCCCGCAGTTCGAGAGCCGGCCACCGGCCTGATCCCGTCTGCGCTTCGATGTTCTGGGACAAGCGCCCTGGTGGCCCAGACCACCAGGGCCCACACCAGGCTATCGAGCAATTCCAGGGCCAGGCGCCGGCAGTCCCCCACCAGTATCGGCGCACCGGCATCGATCCCATGTTCCCGGCACTGTGAGCGGTACCGGTCAAAACCGCCCCTTGAGTTTCCTTTATTTTTAAAGTCGTTAGAATCGGGGGCCATCCAGGCTCCCGATTGTCATCCACGGAGGAAAAATGCAGGAATTTATGGCTACCAGCGAACGCCGGGCCGAACTCTACTGGTGGTTTTCCACCCTGTTTGCCGCCGAGCTCAACGATGATCAGATCGCCGAGTATGACAGCTACGATGTGCGCAGCTTCCTGAAGAGTCTCTCCACGCTGGATCCCATGCGCGACGCCGTGGCCGAGCTCAACGACGCCATCGCCCGCCTGCTGGTGCGCCCGGATCGCCAGCGGGAGCTGGCCGCCGACTTCGCCGCTCTGTTCTTGGTCGATCCCAAGCAGGGGGCCCTGCCCTACGAGTCCCTCTATCGGGGCGATGCCAGGCTGCTGATGCAGGCGCCCATGACCGAGATGCAGGCTCGCCTGCAGCGGCTGGGCATAGACGTCAGCGACAAGTACAAGGAACCTGCCGATCACCTGGCCATCGAGCTGGACCTGATGGGCAGTCTCATCATCCGCGCCGCCGAGGCCAGCACCGCGGCCGAGCGAGCGCAGTGGCTGCAGGAGCAGGAGGCGCTGCTACATCAACACCTGCTCGGCTGGTTTGCCGACTTCGAGCAGGCTTGCCGCAAGGCCGACCGGTTTGGCTTCTACGGCGCCAGTGCCCGCCTGCTGGGGGTCTTCCTCGGCATGGATGCCAACTACCTCAACCTGATCAAGCCGGCGCAAGCCGCCGACTGATCGGATGAAGAGGGCTCCGCTGCTCATGATCTGCCGGCGCTCGATGCCATGAAGACGGCCCTGCTGTTGATCGCCTGCTGGCTGCTCACCTTTATTCCGATGGACCAGGGCTTGCTTCCCTTGGCGGCCCTGTTGTTCAACCCGGACAGGGAGCTCTACGGCGCCGCCCAGCTCACCGGCTTCGCCGGCATACTGCTGACCCTCTATCTCGCCAACCTGGGGGTGGAGGTCGTGCTGCGCCGCCGCTTCCAGATAGCCGGCATGCTCACCCTGCTGGTGGCCTGGTTCGATTTCATCAACTGCAGCGGCAGCACCGCCCACTGGCTGTTGTTGCTCGCCCTCGCCCTGCCTTTTCACCTGCTGGGCCTGCTGGTACTGGTGCGCGGCATCCAGGCATTCGGTCGCCAGAAAGGCTGACATCCCCTTGATTTGACTCCATTCCCTGGCTTGCTTTCCCTCCGGTGACTTCCTGCCATACTGACTCTCAGCAGTAAATGACAACAACATCAATTCAGGAGCCTCCATGGCAAAAGCGCTACCCGAATCGGTTCAGGATCCCTGTCTCCCGCAGCTGTCCCTCCATGAATTGCAGCAGTTGTTCGATCTGGCGCCGTTTGGCATAGGGGTATTCGATCGTGAGCTCAGATGCCGCAGCGTCAATGGGACCTTCGCCGAGATCCATGGCCTTCCCCTGGCGGAACTGCTCGGCAAGAGCCTGCTCGAGATAAACCCCGGTTTCGCTCCCCTGCAGACGCCCCCCATCACTCAGGCGCTACCGCACTCCTCACTGATCCTGAAGGGGAGCAACCCCCTCCATCCGGCGTGGTCGCGATACTGGCAGGCCAGTTGCAGCCCCATGCTGGATGCCAGGGGTGCCCCGGAGAGCCTCCTCGTCACCATGCGCAACATCGACCAGGAGGCCGTCTGCCGCAGCCAGGAAGCGCGGCTGCAGCAGGCCGAGGCCCGACTCCAGCACCTCGCCTACCATGATCCCCTCACCGATCTCGGCAATCGCCGCCTGTTGCAGGAGCGGCTCGCGCTGGAGCTCGAGGCGGCCAGGCTCAACCAGCACCAGTTTGCCCTGCTGTTTATCGATCTCGACGGCTTCAAGCTGATCAACGACAACCTGGGGCACGACGCCGGGGATCAACTGCTCAAGCAACTGGCCCGGCGCATCCGCCATCGCCTGCGCCCCGGCGATCTGGCCACCCGGCTCGGCGGGGATGAGTTTCTGCTGCTGATCCCCGGGGTCGAGCAGCCACAGCGCCTGGTGGCCCTGGCCGAGCAGCTGCTGCTCAGCCTGCACGAGCCGGTCGAGCTGGGGCAGGAGCAGGTGGCCGTCTCGGCCAGCATCGGCATAGCGCTCTACCCGGATCATGGCCAGAGCGCGGACGCCCTCATCAGCGCGGCCGACAGCGCCATGCACGAGGCGAAGCGCCAGGGCCATAATGGCCATCTGTTCTACTCCCCCGCCATGGCCGAGCAGTGCAGAGAGCGCATGCTGCTGGAGCAGGGGCTGATCAAGGCCATGGCCCAGCAGCAGTTTCGCCTGCTGTATCAACCCATGACGGATCTGGCCAGCGATCGGCTCAGTGGGCTGGAGGCCCTGGTGCGCTGGCAACACCCGAGCGAGGGCGTCATCTCCCCCGCCCGCTTCATCCCGGTGGCGGAGGAGTGCGGCCTGATAGAGCGGCTCGGCGAGTGGGTGATGCGCACCGCCTGTCAGCAGGGTCAGCGCTGGCTGGCGAACGGCCTCTCGGTGCCCCGCCTGTCCGTCAATGTGTCGGTCAGGGAGATGCGCGCCCTCGACTATGTGGAGCGGGTAGCCGCCATCCTGGCGGAGACCGGCTTCCCGCCGGCGTTGCTGGAGCTAGAAGTGACCGAGAGCATCATCCAGAGCGTGGATCAGAGCCTGCAGCTGTTTACCCGTCTCAAGGCGCTGGGGGTGCAGATCGCCATCGATGATTTCGGCACCGGCTTCTCCTCTCTGAGCCTGCTGAAAAGCCTGCCCATCGATCGCATCAAGATAGACAGGACCTTCGTCCAGGCCCTGCCCGATGACAAGCACAGCCGGGAGCTGTGCCGCACCATAGTCCATCTGGCGGGCAGCCTCGGCATGGCGGTCACCGCCGAAGGCATCGAGACCCAGTCCCAGCGCCAGTTCTTGCAGTCACTGCGCTGCGAGGAGGGCCAGGGCTATCTGTTCAGCCACCCGCTGTCAAAGTCCCACCTGGCCAGCAAGCTGGCCCCAGACGGCGGCCTCTGCTGCTAGCGCCCCCATGGCGCGAAAAAGGGAGCCCCTGGCTCCCTTTCTGCTGTCATCCCGCTTGGCCCAGGGGCCCCTCTCCTCATCCTCTCGTCGCTATCCAAAAGTCTAATTGCCCTCACACACCAAAGGTATAAGTTGTTATCTAATCATGACGAGAATGTATTCAAAGGAGTGACAGATGAGCGAGCACAAGGTCTACCCGGTCAAGGCCCACATCAGCAAGGGCGCCCTGCTGGACAAGACGGGTTATGAGGCCATGTACCAGGCGTCGGTACAGGATCCGGACGCCTTCTGGGGGGAGCAGGGCAAGATCCTCGACTGGATGAAGCCCTACACCAGGGTCAAGAATACCTCCTACGATCCGGGCCACGTCTCCATCAAGTGGTATGAGGACGGCCTGCTCAACGTCTCGGCCAACTGCCTGGATCGCCATCTGGTGGAACGCGGCGACAAGGTGGCCATCATCTGGGAGGGGGACAACCCGGCCGAGGATCGCAAGCTGACCTACCGCGAGCTGCATGGCGAGGTGTGCAAGTTTGCCAACGTGCTCAAGGCGCAAGGGGTCAGGCGTGGCGACGTGGTCTGCCTCTATATGCCCATGGTGCCTGAGGCTGCCATCGCCATGCTGGCCTGTACCCGGGTCGGTGCCGTGCACAGCATCGTCTTCGGCGGCTTCTCGCCGGAGGCCTTGGCCGGCCGCATCATCGACTCCGGCTCCTCCGTCGTCATCACCGCCGACGAGGGGCTGCGCGGCGGTCGCCCCATCCCGCTCAAGAAGAACGTGGACGAGGCGCTCACCAATCCGGACACCCGGATCAGCAAGGTGATCGTCCTCAAACGCACCGGCGGCAACGTCGCCTGGCACGGTCACAGGGACATCTGGTGGCACGACGCCATCGCCACGGCCAGCCCGGATTGCCCGCCCGAGGCGATGGGCGCCGAGGATCCGCTGTTCGTGCTCTACACCTCGGGCTCCACCGGCAAGCCGAAGGGGGTGCTGCACACCACCGGCGGCTACCTGGTCTATGCCGCCCTCACCTTCAAATACGTGTTCGACTATCACGAAGAAGACATCTACTGGTGTACCGCCGACGTGGGCTGGGTCACCGGTCACTCCTACCTGGTCTATGGCCCGCTCGCCAACGGCGCCACCACATTGATGTTCGAAGGGGTGCCGAACTACCCGGCCACCAACCGCATGAGCCAGGTGGTGGACAAGCACCAGGTCAGCATCCTCTATACCGCGCCGACCGCGATCCGCGCCCTGATGGCCAAGGGCAAGGAGGCGATCGAGGGCACCTCCCGCTCCAGCCTGCGCATCATGGGATCTGTGGGCGAGCCCATCAACCCGGAAGCCTGGGAGTGGTACTACCGCACCATAGGCGACGAGCGCTGCCCCATCGTCGATACCTGGTGGCAGACCGAGACCGGCGGCATCCTGATCAGCCCGCTGCCCGGCGTGACCGATCTCAAGCCGGGCTCGGCCACCCGCCCCTTCTTCGGCGTGCAACCTGCGCTGGTGGACAATCTGGGCGAGCCGCTGGAGGGGGCCACCGAGGGCAACCTGGTGATCACCGACTCCTGGCCGGGCCAAATGCGCACCGTGTTCGGCGATCATGATCGCTTCGAGCAGACTTATTTCTCTACCTTCCCCGGTCGCTACTTCACCGGCGACGGCGCCCGTCGCGACGAGGATGGCTACTACTGGATCACCGGTCGGGTGGATGATGTACTGAACGTCTCCGGTCACCGCATGGGCACCGCCGAGATCGAATCGGCGCTGGTCGCCCATCCCAAGATCGCCGAGGCGGCGGTGGTGGGCGTTCCCCACGAGATCAAGGGCCAAGGCATCTACGCCTATGTCACCCTGATCGCCGGGGAAGAGCCGAGCCGCGAGCTGCATAAAGAGGTGAAGGAGTGGGTGCGCAAGGAGATAGGCGCCATCGCCACCCCGGACGTGATCCACTGGGCCGAGGGGCTGCCCAAGACCCGCTCCGGCAAGATCATGCGCCGGATCTTGCGCAAGATAGCCACCGGCGAGACCGACAGCCTGGGGGATATCTCCACCCTGGCGGATCCGGGCGTAGTCGACAAGCTCATCCGCGAGAAGTCCGAAGCGGCCTGACGCAGGTCCCTGCCTACGACCCCTAAAGCCGGCCTTGCGCCGGCTTTGTCATCCCTGCCGCCCACCTTTGCCGGTAGGCGCCAAAAAGCTCAAAAAATAGACAGATGTAGAGATTAGACCAGTAAAGTGCTGCTAATTTTCACGAAATCAATATAATTGCGAAATCTGTGTGCCAGTGCACACCGAATTGCGCAGAAAATGGCTAGATTTCTGGTCATCCGCAAGATAGCTGATAGATAGCAGCATTATCATCGAGGATGTACTCAATATGTCGCAACATCACCGAATTCTCCTGCTCAACGGTCCCAATCTGAATCTGCTGGGCAAGCGGGAACCGGGTATCTACGGCAGCAAGACGCTCGATGAGATCGTCGCCGATCTGCAGCTAAGCGCCAGCGAACTCGGTGTCACTCTGGATCACCTGCAATCCAACGCCGAACATGAATTGGTCGGCCGCATCCACCAGGCCATGGGCCAGGTGGATTTTATCATCATCAACCCGGCCGCCTTCACCCATACCAGCGTCGCCCTGCGCGACGCCCTGCTGGGTGTCGCCATTCCCTTCATCGAGGTGCACCTGTCAAACGTGCACGCCAGGGAGCCCTTCCGTCATCACTCCTATCTGTCTGATGTCGCCAAGGGGGTGATCTGTGGGCTGGGTGCCGATGGCTACCAATTCGCTTTAACCGCGGCCGTGCATCAGTTGCGCGCGGCTTGATAATCACTGATCAGATAAAGAAGAAAGAGAATGCTAATGGATATCCGCAAAATCAAGAAGCTGATTGAACTGGTTGAAGAGTCCGGCATCGCCGAGCTGGAAATCTCCGAAGGGGAAGAATCTGTTCGCATCAGCCGTAATTTCTCCGGCCAGGTTAGCGTTGCCCCGCAGATGATGATGCAGCAGGCGCCCATGCAACAGGTTGCCGCCCCTGCCGCTACAGCTGCAGCGGCCGCCGCTCCGGCTGCCGATACCACCCCGAGTGGTCATCTGATGCGCTCCCCCATGGTTGGCTCCTTCTATCGCTCCTCCAGCCCGGAAGCCAAGCCGTTCGTGGAAGTTGGTCAGCACGTCAATGTCGGCGATACCCTGTGCATCGTCGAAGCCATGAAAATGATGAACCAAATCGAGTCTGACAAGGCCGGTGTGATCAAAGCGATCCTGGCTGAAAATGGTCAGGCCGTCGAGTTTGACGAACCGCTGTTCATCATCGAATAAGGGAAGACGCCACCCATGTTGGACAAAGTAGTCATCGCCAACCGAGGTGAAATTGCCCTGCGGATCCTGCGCGCCTGCAAAGAGCTCGGGATCAAGACAGTGGCCGTTCACTCCACCGCCGATCGGGAGCTCAAACATGTGCTGCTGGCCGACGAAACCATCTGCATCGGCAAGCCTGCCAGTGGGGACTCCTACCTCAACGTGCCGGCCATCATCGCCGCCGCCGAGGTGACGGGTGCCGTCGCCATTCACCCTGGCTACGGCTTCCTCTCCGAGAACGCCGACTTCGCCGAAGTGGTCGAAAAATCCGGTTTCATCTTCATCGGCCCGCGCGCCGAGACCATTCGCCTGATGGGTGACAAGGTCTCCGCCATCGAGGCGATGAAGAAGGCGGGCGTGCCCTGCGTACCCGGCTCCGACGGCCCGGTGGACAACGATGCCAAGCGCAACGCCACCATCGCCAAGCGGATCGGTTACCCCGTGATCATCAAGGCCGCCGGTGGCGGTGGTGGTCGTGGCATGCGCGTGGTGCGCAATGAGGCCGAACTGGCCGCCGCCATCGCCCTGACCAAATCCGAAGCAGGCCAGTTCTTCAAGAACGACATGGTCTACATGGAGAAGTACCTGGAGAACCCGCGTCACATCGAGATCCAGATCTTGGCGGACGGTCAGGGCACCGCCCTCTACCTGGGTGAGCGGGACTGCTCCATGCAGCGCCGTCACCAGAAGGTGGTGGAAGAGGCGCCGGCTCCCGGCATCACCGAAGAGATGCGCAAGTTCATCGGTGAGCGCTGCGTGCGTGCCTGTCTCGAGATCGGCTACCGCGGTGCCGGTACCTTCGAGTTCCTGTACGAGAACGGCGAGTTCTACTTCATCGAGATGAACACCCGGATCCAGGTCGAGCACCCGGTCACCGAGATGGTCACCGGCGTGGATCTGATCAAGGAGCAGCTGCGCATCGCCGCCGGCCAGCCCCTGTCGATCACCCAGCAGGACATCCGCATCCGTGGCCATGCCATCGAGTGCCGGATCAACGCCGAAGATCCGGCCACCTTCATGCCGTCTCCCGGCCTGATCCAGCGCTTCCATGCGCCGGGTGGTCTGGGCGTGCGTTGGGAGTCCCATATCTATGCGGGCTACAAGGTGCCGCCCTACTATGACTCCATGATCGGCAAGCTGATCTGTTACGGTGAGAACCGCGACATCGCCATCGCCCGCATGCGTCACTCCCTCGACGAGCTGGTGGTGGAAGGGATCAAGACCAACATCGCCCTGCAAAAAGAGATCATGAAGGACGAAAACTTCCAGCACGGTGGCACCAACATCCACTATCTGCACAAGAAGTTGGGTCTGTAAGAACCTCCCATTTCCGGCACGGCGGCAGGCACTCTGCGCCGCACTGTGCCGGAACTCGGCTCCTCAAGGATCCGCAACTGAAAAAGGGCCATGGCGACATGGCCCTTTTTTGTTATTCTTGCGCCCCTCTCAATCGTCGGAGGCCAAGGTGAACCGTTTCGCTCTCGCCCGTCGGGAAGCAGCCTTCTGCCTGCTGCTCACCCTGCTTTACTTCGTTGCCTGGTATGGCACCGCTTACTTCATCCCGGAAGAGATAGAACTCTGGGATATGCCGCTCTGGTTCCTGCTCAGCTGCATGCTGATGCCACTGCTGTTCATCGGCCTGTGCGGGCTGATGGTGGATCGCCTGTTCATCGAAATCCCGCTGGATACCGAGGAGTCATCACATGAATCTTGAGTTGATGCTCCCCCTCGTCATCTATCTGGTGCTGGTGCTGGGGGTCGGCTTCTGGGCCAGCCGCCATCGCAGCAACGGGGACTTCGTGCAGGAGTACTTCATCGGCAACCGCAGCATGGGCGGCCTGGTGCTGGCCATGACGCTGGTGGCCACCTATACCTCGGCCTCCTCCTTCATCGGCGGGCCCGGCGCCGCCTACAAGATAGGCCTAGGCTGGGTGCTGCTAGCGATGATCCAGCTGCCCACCGTCTGGCTCACCCTGGGGGTGCTTGGCAAGAAATTCGCCATCATTGCCCGCCGGGTCAATGCGGTAACCATCAACGACATGCTGTGGGCCCGCTACCGCAGCAAGTGGGTGGTGGTGCTGGGTTCGGTGACCATCATCCTCGCTTTTATCGCGACCATGGTGGTGCAGTTCATCGGCGGGGCCCGCCTGCTGGAGACCGCCACCGGCCTGAGCTATCAGCAGGGACTCTTCCTGTTTGCCAGCTGCGTGCTGCTCTACACGGTGATCGGCGGCTTTCGCGCCGTGGTGATGACCGATGCGCTGCAGGGCATCATCATGCTGATCGGCACCGGCGCCCTGCTGGCCGGGATCCTGATCGCCGGTGACGGCCTGCCGAACCTCATCCATCAACTCAAGGTGATCGATCCCAAGCTGGTCAGCCCGCAGGGGGCAGGCGACATGCTGACCCAGCCCTTCATGCTGAGCTTCTGGGTGCTGGTCTGCATCGGGGTGGTGGGCCTGCCCCACTCGGCCCTGCGCTGCTTCGGCTACCGGGACAGCAAGGCGTTGCACAGAGGCATCCTCATCGGCACCGTGGTCAGTGCGTTGCTGATGTTCGGCATGCATTTGGCCGGCGCCCTGGGGCGCGCCATCCTGCCCGGCATGGATAGCCCGGACAAGATCATGCCCTCGCTGATGATGGAGGTGCTGCCGCCCTGGCTGGCGGGGGTCTTCCTGGCGGCGCCGATGGCGGCGATCATGTCCACCATCGACTCCCAGCTGATCCAGGCCTCGGCGACCCTGGTGAAGGATCTCTACCTCAATTACCTCAATCCTCGCCAAGAGAAGCTGGAGGTGCGCATTCCACGCCTCTCCCTGCTCTGCACCCTGATCCTGGGCACCCTGGTGCTGATGGCGGCGTTGCAGCCGCCCGAGATGATCATCTGGCTCAACCTGCTCGCCTTCGGCGGCCTGCAGGCGGTGTTCCTCTGGCCGCTGGTGCTCGGCCTCTACTGGTCGCGGGCCAATGGCCCGGGGGCGCTGGCCAGCATGCTGAGCGGCATCCTCTGCTATGGGGGCCTGAGCCAGTGGGGGATCAAGCTGGCCGGCTTGCACGCCATAGTGCCCAGCCTGGGGCTGGGGCTGGTCGCCTTCATCCTGGTCAGCCTGCTGACGCCGCCACCGGATCAGGCCGTGCGCCGTTTATTTGATCAGAAATAATAAATGGCTCGATAAAAGGCAGGCACCTATCCCCAAATGGGTGCCTTGCAGGTAAACTGTGCGCTGCATCACAAAATAGCGCCCGTTTATGCCCGTACAGAACGCCAGACAGATCCTGACTCAATCCCTGCAACGACTCGGCTATGCCCTGTTGTTGCCGGTCTCCATCCTGCCGCTGGCCGCCCTGCTCTATCGGCTCGGCCAGCCGGATGTGCTGGATCTGGCGGTGCTCTCCCTCGCGGGTCGCGCCTTGTTCAGCCAGATGCCGCTCATCTATGCGGTGGCCATCGCCTTCGGTCTGAGCCGACAGGGGCAAGGCGCCCAGGCGATGGCCGGGGCGGTCAACTTCCTGCTGCTGAGCTCGGCCCTGGCGACCCTGGCCCCCGGCCTGCATGCGGACATGATCTGCGGCCTGCTGGCGGGGCTGACCACGGCGCTGGTCTGCTCCTGGACCCGCAGCCTGCCCCTGCCCGCCTGGCTGCAACAGTTGCAGGGGGAGCTGCCGGGCCTGCTACTCTCGGCCCTGATCTGCCTGCTGCTGGTCATCCCCCTCTCGCTCCTCTGGCCGCTGCTGGAGCAGGGCATCACACTGGTCGCCTCCGATCTGCTCACCACGCCGTTTGGCGCCTTCTGCTACGGCGTGCTAAACCGGCTGCTGATCCCCCTCGGTCTGCACCAGGTACTGGGCAGTCTGGTGGGTCTCGGCGAGAGCAATCTGCAGGCGCTCGCCACCGCCCAGCCCCTGCACGAGGGCTATGTGGCGGGTCTCTATCCCGTCATCATGTTTGGTCTACCCGGCGCCTGTTTCGCCATCTGGCTGCACCGCAAGCGCCTGCAGCGGCTGCCGCAGGGGGGCCTGCTGCTCACCCTGGCGCTCACCTCGGCCCTGGTCGGCATCACCGAGCCCATCGAATTCCTGTTCGCCTTCGTCGCACCCTGGCTGTTTCTGACCCATGCCCTGCTCACCGGGATCTCGCTGGGCATCTGCAGCTCACTCGGCATCAAGGTGGGCAGTTACTTCTCCGCCGGGCTGCTGGATCTGGTGCTCAGCTACTCTGCCGGCGAGCACAGCTTCTGGCTGATCCCGCTCGGCATCCTGTTCTTCGTCGCCTATGCCCTGATCTTCTCCCTGCTGCTGGATCACGCACCCCTCAGCCTGCCGAGCAAGCCCATCGCCGACGAGCTACCACGGCTCGCCAACGTGGCACCGACCGACCCGCAGATGCTGGCCATCCAGTACCTCAAGGTGTTGGGGGGGATGGACAACCTGCAGGCCATGAGCGTCTGTCTGACCCGTCTCAGCCTGCGGGTGCGCGACATGACGCTGGTGGATCAGCTCCGCCTGACCGGGCTCGGCTGCCTCTCCTGGATCGAGCTGAACGAGCATCAGCTGGTGCTGGTGCTGGGCCCCAACGCCAGCCTGATCGAGGGGCAGATCCGCATGCTGGCCGAGCGTCAGTCGGTGCCGCTCGGCCTCGAGCCCAGCCAGGCTCCCCTCAGCCAGAGCCTCTGATCAGGCGAAGGGCAGCCTCTCGGCGACGAAGTCCATCAGGCTGCGCAGGGCCGGCGCCAGGTGCTCCCGGCTGGGGTAGATGAGGTAGAAGGGGTTGGGCGGTATGGGGTGATCCGGCAGCACCTTCAGCAGCCGCCCCGCACTGAGATCGTCCCGACAGACGTGATCCGGCAGCAAGGCTATTCCCCCCTGATGCAGGGCCAGCTCCCGCAGCGCCAGCAGGCTGTTGCTGATGCAGGCCCCCTGCGGCCGCCAGCCTCCCTCCTGCAGCGGCCACACCGGCAGCGCCGAGTGCACCAGGCAGGCATGGTGCCCCAGCTCCGCCAGCTGCTGCGGCGCACCGTGGCTGGCCAGGTAGCCGGGGGCCGCCACCAGATGGCGCGCCACCTGGCCGATGCGCCGGCAGATGAGGCTGGAGTCTTTCAGCGGCGCCGCCCGCAGCGCCAGATCGTAACCCTCCCCCACCAGATCCAACTGCTCGTCACTCAGGGTCAGCTCCAGCACCACCTCGGGGTAGAGGGCGCGAAACTCCGCCAGTATCTTGCCGAGCAGCAGGGTGCCGGTCGCCTCCGGTGCCGTGACCCTCACCCGGCCGGCCGGCGCACTGCGCAGCCTGGCCATGGCGAGATTGGCGCTGCGCGCCAGGGTCAACAGCCCCCGGCAGTGCTCCACATAGAGCTCCCCCTGCGGGGTCAGGCTGAGCCTGCGAGTGGTGCGCTGCAGCAGGCGCACCCCCAGCTGAGATTCGAGGCGCGAGATCTTCTGGCTCACCGACGACTTGGGCATGCCGAGCACCTCGGCCGCCCCGGTGAAACTGCCCTGCTCCACCACTGTGGCGAACAGCCCCATCAACTCCAGTTCGACATTGTTCATATATTCAAACAGTCTTTCTTGATTACCCATCTTAATGAGGATAATTAACCAGACTAGACTGGCAAGCAATCCCACTCATACCGATTTGAAAGGAATTGCCATGAAAGCCATCGCCCTCACCCATTATCTGCCCAGCGATCACCCCCACTGCTTCATCGAGGCCAACCTGCCCACCCCGACCCCGGGCCCACGGGATCTGCTGGTGAGGGTCAAGGCCACCTCCATCAACCCGGTCGATACCAAGGTGCGCGCCCCCAAGGCCAAGGTGGAGGCGAACCCGCGGGTGCTGGGGTGGGATGCGGTGGGAGAAGTGGTGGCCGTCGGCAGCGAGGTGACCCTGTTCAAGGCCGGCGACAGAGTCTGGTATGCCGGCGACATCAGCCGCCCCGGCAGCAACAGTGCGCTGCAGCTGATCGATGAGCGCATCGTCGCCATGGCTCCGACCAGCCTGACCGATGTGGAGGCCGCCGCCCTGCCGCTGACCGCCATCACCGCCTGGGAGGCGCTGTTCGAGCGCATCGGCCTCAACCGCGAGAGCGAGGGACGGCTGCTGATCATCGGCGGCGCCGGCGGCGTCGGCTCCATCGCCATCCAGCTCGCTCGCCAGCTCACCAGGATGGAGGTGATCGCCACCGCCTCACGGCCTGAAACCCGTGACTGGTGCCTGGCCATGGGCGCCCACCAGGTAGTGAGTCATCACAACCTGCAGGCGGAGCTGGCGGGGCTCGGCATCAGCCAGCTCGATGCCATCTTCTGCACCAACGCCACCGAGCAGCACTGGGCCGCCATGGCGAGTCTCATTCGCCCGTTCGGCCACATCTGCACCATCGCCGAGTCCAACGAGCCCTGGGATCTCGGCCTGCTCAAGCCCAAGAGCGCCACCTTCAGCCAGGAGTTCATGTTCACCCGCTCCCTGTTCCAGACCCCGGACATGATAGAGCAGCACCATCTGCTCGGCCGGGTCGCCGCGCTGCTGGATGACGGCACGCTCAAGACCACGCTCACCAAGACGATCCCCGAGCTGACCGCGCTTACCCTGGCTCAGGCCCATGCCGAGGTGGAGGCGGGTCGCATGGTGGGCAAGCTGGTGATCGACATGGCCGGGTTTGCAGACTAATCCCTAATGGGTAAAAACTGCACCATCATGGGGTGGATTCACCAGTGGCAGGCCCCAAGAGTGCACAGCTCGGCCTAGCGCCAGACCCTCACCACCCAGCCTCCCCGCGAAAGCGGCATAAAAAGGGGCCATCCCGCCGGGATGGCCCTAAATACCTGAACGTTGGGGTAACAATCACACACATATCCTTAAGCAGGACAGACTAAGCGTTGCAGCTTGCGTGCCAACCCGCCGCTATCCCGCCCGATCGCCCTCCTTTCCCGGCCATCAGCGCCCATCAAAAAAAAGCCACCCGAAGGTGGCTGAAAAAAGATGACGGAACTTTCATAGAGCAAAGCATTCAGCGGGAACAGGTTGCTTCCCGTCACCCAATGAGGAATACATTAACCGTGCCAACTCGGCAGAGTTCTCTTCCTGCGCCATGCCGACATGGGCAAACCACGACAGCACAGGCCCATGATGATAGACTCCCGCGGTTTCACATTTATGAAGAGTCGACGCCATGCCCTGGATACAAATTCGAATCAACGCCACCGCCAAGACCGCGGACAAGGTGAGCAACATGCTGCTGGGGCGTGGAGCCCAGGCCGTGACCTTTATGGATGCCCAGGATGTTCCCGTCTACGAGCCCCTGCCCGGCGAGACCCCGCTCTGGGGTGAGACCGAGGTAATGGGTCTGTTCGACGCCGAAACTGACCCGGCCCCCACCATCGCCTTCTTCCAGCAGATCTTCGGGGAAGACGTGGGCTACAAGGTCGAGCAGCTGGAAGACAAGGACTGGGTGCGCGAGTGGATGGATCACTTCCACCCCATGCAGTTCGGCGAGCGGCTCTGGATCTGCCCGAGCTGGCGCGATGTGCCCAACCCGGATGCGGTCAACGTCATGCTGGACCCGGGCCTGGCGTTCGGCACCGGCACCCACCCCACCACGGCGCTCTGCCTGCAGTGGCTGGACGGGCTGGATCTGGCCGGCAAGACGGTGGTCGACTTCGGTTGCGGCTCCGGCATTCTCGGCATCGCCGCCCTGAAGCTGGGCGCCGCCCGTGTCATCGGTATCGACATCGATCCCCAGGCCATCCAGGCCAGCCATGACAACGCCGAACGCAACGGCGTCGCCGGCCAGATCGAACTCTACCTGCCGGCTGATCAGCCGCAAGATGTCGAAGCGGACGTGGTGGTCGCCAACATCCTGGCCGGCCCGCTGCGCGAGCTGGCGCCGCTTATCGCCGGCCACGGCAAAGCGGGCAGCCTGATGGCCCTCTCCGGCGTGCTGGAGAGCCAGGCCCCGGAGCTGGAGACCATCTACGGCCAGTGGTTCGACATGGACCCGACCGCGGTGAAAGAGGAGTGGTGCCGCCTCTCCGGCCGCAAGCACGGCTGATTGATACTGAATCAACTCTGCGGCCGCAAGCAGGGCTGATGGTTAGGGCGCCGCCGGCAAGGCGCTGAGATCTCTGAAACGACAAGGGCACCCATGGGTGCCCTTGTCGTTTTCCGGCTCGGCTCCTCTGCCCTCCCCCCCACGGAGCTGTATGAGGATGCCAAGGCTGAGCCCGGGCTCACTCTTCTCTCGCCCATAACCGCGTAGAATGCCCTTCCCGACAGCCGATGGTGCCCCATCCGCTCCCATTCCGGAGCCAGAGATGAGGCATCAGCCGGCAGCCATGCCAGCCCGACCGGAGGCCAGATATGAGCGACTACCAGAAGATGATCAGCAGCCAGCCCTATAACTGCATGGCGCCGGAGCTGGATGCCCTGCGCCGGGAGACGGCCCGCCTGTACCGTCGTTTCAACCGGGCCGAGGAGGAGGCAGAACAGCAGATCCTGCTGCGGGCGCTGATCGGCGAGCTGGCGGAGGGGGCCTTCATCTGCCCGCCGTTCTACTGCACCTATGGCCGCCACATCAGCCTGGGGAAAGATTCCTACATCAACATGGGGGCGACCTTGCTGGATAACGCCCCGATCCGCATCGGGGCCGCGGTCATGATAGGGCCGAACGTGCAGATCTACACCGCCGCCCACGCCCTGGCGGCCGATGAGCGCATCCAGGGGGTGGAGACGGCGCTGCCGGTCACCATAGAGGACAGGGTCTGGATCGGCGGCGGCGCCATACTGCTGCCGGGGGTCACCATAGGCCGGGAAGCCATCGTCGGTGCCGGTGCCGTGGTGACCCGGGACGTGCCGGCCGGCGCACGAGTGGTGGGCAACCCGGCCCGCATCCTGCCCGCCAAGGCAGCCATGCCAGTGACCTAGGGGAACAGCTCAAAATCCGCCCATAAAAATAGAGCCCTATGTCATGAGCCACATTGGACTGTAAAAAGGGGCTGCCGGATGCCAGGGACACAGGTCAAAAAACGCCCATAAAAATAAAGCCCAATGTCATCAAGACGTTGGGCTATAAAAAGGTGCTACGGAATTGCGACTCTCATCGCAGAAAATTAGAAGGGGTCGCCTTCTAAACTGGCGAGAGGGATAATAACGGGGCGCAAACGTTTTACGTAGCGTAATCGACCAGGATTGAGAACGGCCTCTCACTATTCAAAAAATTCCCAGCCAACCTCTTTTCCCCCCTTGGCAAGCGCCTATTTATGCGCACAGCCTGATGGTCCTGTCAGTAGATGAAAAAAGCCCTGATTGATCAGGGCTTTTTGCTTCAACAGGCCTCGTTTAGAAGTGCCGGATGAACTCGTTTAGCGGTAGCTCGCGCAGCTTGCGCGCCTCCAGCATGGGGGTGCCGAGGTAGAGGAAGCCCACCAGCTGATCCGCCGGTGCCAAGCCCAGCCCGGCGTTGACCCGCTCATCGAAGATGAACCAGCCGGAGCGCCAGATGCCGTTGAACCCCTGCGCCTGGGCCGCCATCTGCATCGCCATCAGGGCGCAACCGGCGGAGAGTTCCTGCTCCAGCTTCGGCACCTTGGGGTGATCCTGATGACGGGTCGCCACCGCCACCAGCAGGGGGGCCCGCAGCGGCGCCTCCCGGCTCTTCTTGATGCTCTCTTCGTCTTCGCCACGGGCACGGGCGGCCTCGGCCAGCACGGCCCCCAGCCGTTCACGCCCCTCCCCTTCAAACAGAATAAACTGCCAGGGGGTCAGGGTGCCGTGATCCGGCGCGCGCAGGCCCGCCTTGAGGATGTTGTCGAGCACCTCGCCGCTCGGCGCCGGGGTGGTCAGGCGGCCACAGGAGTGGCGGTTGAGCAGCAGTGTCAGTGCATCCATTCGATGCTCCTTCTTGGTCATGAGGGCGGTGAACCGCCCTGTCGATAGGGTCAGAACGGCTTGGATAGGTTGATACGCCATTCCCAGATGTTGAGCCCATCCTGCCCAATGCTGGTGTATCCGGCACTGGTGGTCAGGGTGGCTTCGCCGCCGATCAGGGTACGCATCCCCAGTCGCACCGTGCCGCTGAGCGGTTCGGTGCGGGCCGAGCTGAGATCGCCCGTCAGGATATAGCCATCGTTCGGCCGCTCAAAGCCATAATCCAGCCCCAGCTCCCCATAAGGCATCAGCGGCAGCCCCTTGCTGGTGTAATAGACGCGGCTGAATTCGACCGTCCCCGTCATGTTGCCCTGGTTGTAACTGTCGCTGTCCTGGTTCAGCCGCAGTGCCAGCCCCTGGTAATCTCCCTCCATCCGGTAGCCATCGCTGCGGTTGTGGCTGTAGTTGACGGCCAGCCGCGGGCGCACCGAGGTCTCTTCCCAGAAGTACTGGCCGGTGGCCCCCAGGCTGCCGCCAACGGAGGTCGAGCCGTAGTCGCCGGACAGGAACAGGAGGTCCTGATTGTTATCCATCCAGCCGTACACCAGGCTGCCATCCAGCATCCAGCTAGCCGATACCGGATACGCCAGATAGGGGCCAATGTTGTAACCGCCGGCGGACAGCCGCATGCCGCCATTGAAGGAGTCCACCTTGCTGTCGACCCGGGCGACGCTAAGGCCGAGGATGAGATCGTTGTCGAGCCGGGTATCCGCCCCCAGGCTGAACACATTGGTCGAGCCCGACATGTCCAGCCCCTCCCGGTGATCCGAGATGTCGTAATAGACCTCGTCCGCCCACAGGTTCCAACGCCGTCCCTCCGGCAAGGGGACGGGCTGGCTCTGGCTGGCCACCTGGCCCGCCGCCAGCTCGGCACGAGTGAAGGGGCAGGCGGGATACTGATCTCGCTGCTCGGGAGTCAGCTGGTCCCGCTCGTCGGCCATCACGCACAGGGTGCGCTCGTTCAGGGCTCGCTCGCTCGCCTGCTGGCCCGCCGTCATCCGGCCCGGCAAGGTGACGGGAGCCGGGAGGGGAATAAAGGGCCGCTCCCCCAGAGGCGGGCGGGTCGGCGTCAGCCCCTGGGGCGGCAGGGTGCCGATCGGCGGCTGCACGCCACCGGGTCTAGTGATGCCGCCAAGAGGGGGCCGGGTCGGCATCAGCCCCTGAGGCGGCAGGGTGCCGATCGGCGGCTGCACGCCTCCCGGCAGGGTCGGCATCAGCCCCTGAGGCGGCAGGGTGCCGATCGGCGGCTGCACGCCACCGGGCAGGGTCGGCATCACACCTTGTGGCGGCAGGGTGCCGATCGGCGGCTGTACGCCACCGGGCAAGGTCGGCATCACACCCTGGGGTGGCAGGGTGCCGATCGGCGGCTGCACGCCACCGGGCAGGGTCGGCATCACCCCCTGGGGTGGCAGGGTGCCGATCGGCGGCTGTACGCCACCGGGCAGGGTCGGCATCACGCCCTGCGGCGGCAGGGTGCCGATCGGCGGCTGTACACCACCGGGCAGGGTCGGCATCACGCCCTGCGGCGGCAGGGTGCCGATCGGCGGCTGCACGCCACCGGGCCGGCTGATGCCACCGAGGGGGGGACGGGTCGGCATCATCCCCTGGGGTGGCAATGTGCCGATCGGCGGTTGCACGCCACCGGGTCGAGTGATACCACCGAGGGGGGGCCGGGTCGGCATCATCCCCTGGGGTGGCAGGGTGCCGATCGGTGGCTGCACGCCACCGGGCCGGGTGATGCCACCGAGGGGAGGCCGGGTCGGCATCATCCCCTGAGGCGGCAGGGTACCGATCGGCGGCTGCACGCCACCGGGCCGAGTGATGCCACCGAGGGGGGGCCGGGTCGGCATCACCCCCTGAGGTGGCAGGGTGCCGATCGGCGGCTGCACGCCACCGGGTCGGTTGATGCCACCGAGGGGGGGCCGGGTCGGCATTAGTCCCTGGGGTGGTGAGGTCGGCCTGGAGGGCAAGTTCGGCGGGGTGAAGTGGTCCGGGAAGGTGAAGTGGCCGGATTGCTGGTTATCAGTGTCGAGCAGGACCCGCTTGCCGCTCGAGTCGACGTAGGCATACAGCTTGTGCGTGCCCCCGTTCTGCGCCTCCGGCGAGACGGTCAGGTGCAGCCCCTTGTGATCCTGCCGCCAGCTGTCATAGACCTGGCTCTGTTTGGCAGACTCGACCTCGAACTGGCCGGGGGAGATGGCGGAGAGCCAGACGGAATGTTGCTGATCGGCGGTCCAGCCGAGGAAGATGAGCCGTCCCGCAGGGTCGGCGCTGGCGGTGGTGCCGTGCAGAGTCATCGCCATGCCCAAGGCGATGGCACTCAGGCGACGACCCGACGCCTGAGTAGGCATCCGTGATTTAGCTAGGCTCATTTGCTTGGTTTCCTTTACCAAATCCAGGTGCATCCGACACCCGACAGAGAGTTCCCATTGATAGACGGCGCCCATTGCCCGCTTCCGGGGCTCGCCGGGATCTGGCCGACATTCCCATCTGCGCCCTGCCCCAATGGCATTCGCCCATGCAATGGATACAAACAGAGAACGTTTGAATACCACAAATACAACAATACAGTCCCCGGTGAAACTGCCCGGGCCGGGGTGAGCCATAAAAAAAGGGACCCATTGGTCCCTTCCTTACCCGATGAGTCGGCTCAGATGACGGCGGCCAGCTCGGCCCCCTGGCGGATGGCCCGCTTCGCATCCAGCTCGGCGGCCACGTCGGCACCGCCGATGATGTGCACCGGCTTGCCCGCCGCCTGCAACCCGGCCTGCAGCTCCTTGAGGGGCTCCTGACCGGCACAGATGATCACCTGATCCACCGGCAGGCACTGTTGGGCCTCGCCCACCTGGATGTGCAGCCCCTCGTCGTCGATGCGCAGGTACTGCACGCCGGAGAGCATCTGCACCTTGCGGTTCTTGAGCACGGTGCGATGGATCCAGCCGGTGGTCTTGCCCAGCCCATCCCCCACCTTGCTCTCCTTGCGCTGCAGTAGCCAGATCTGACGCTCGGGGGCGTCGATCACCGGAGTCATCAGACCGCCACGCTCACCGAGGCTCTTGTCGATGCCCCACTCCTTGAGCCAGTGATCCCGGCTGCGATCCCCCTTGCCCTCCACCAGGTACTCCGCCACATCGAAGCCGATGCCACCGGCCCCGATCACCGCCACCTTGTCACCCACCGGCTTGTGATCCCGCAGCACATCGATATAGCTCAGTACCTTGGGATGATCGATGCCGGGAATGTTGGGGGTGCGCGGGCGTATGCCGGTGGCGAGGATCACCTCGTCAAAGCCGCCACCGAGCAGGCTCTCGGCGCTCTGCCGCTGGCCGAGATAGAGCTCGACGCCGCACTTCTCCAGCCGCCTGGCGAAGTAACGCAGGGTCTCGTGAAACTCCTCCTTGCCCGGGATCTGCTTGGCGAAGTTGAACTGGCCGCCGATGGTCTGCGCCTGATCGAACAGGCTCACCTGATGGCCGCGCTCGGCGGCGTAGCAGGCGAACGCCAGCCCGGCCGGGCCGGCGCCCACCACCGCCAGCTTCTTGGGCTGGGGCACCCGACCGAAATTGAGCTCGGTCTCGAAGCAGGCGCGGGGATTGACCAGGCAGGAGGCGCGTTTCTGCTTGAACACGTGATCGAGGCAGGCCTGGTTGCAGGCGATGCAGGTGTTGATCTCGTCCGCCCTGTCCTCGGCGGCCTTGATGACGAACTCGGGGTCGGCCAGGAAGGGACGCGCCATGGAGACCATGTCCGCCTCCCCCTGGGCCAATATGCGCTCGGCCACCTCGGGGGTATTGATGCGGTTGGTGGTGATAAGCGGCACACTCAGATGTTTCTTGAGCTCAGCCGTCACCCAGCTGAAGGCACCGCGCGGCACGCTGGTGGCTATGGTGGGGATGCGCGCCTCGTGCCAGCCGATGCCGGTGTTGATGAGGCTCACCCCGGCCAGCTCCAGCGCCTTGCCCAGGGCAATCACCTCCTCCAGGGAGGAGCCCTTCTCCACCAGATCCAGCATGGAGAGGCGGAAGATGATGATGAAGTCGGTGCCGACCCGCTCGCGAATGGCGCGCACTATCTCCAGCGGGAAGCGCATGCGGTTGTCATTGTTGCCGCCCCAGCCATCGCTGCGCTGGTTGGTGCGCTCGCAGATGAACTGGTTGATGAGATAGCCTTCCGACCCCATCACCTCGACCCCGTCATAGCCCGCCGCCTTGGCGAGGGCCGCGGTGGTGGCGAAGTCGCGGATGGTGCCACGGATCTGGCGCTCGCTCATGGCGCGCGGCTTGAACGGGGAGATGGGGGCCCTGAGGGCGCTCGGCGCCAGGCTGAACGGATGGTAGGCATAGCGCCCGGCATGGAGGATCTGCAGCGCTATCTTGCCCCCCTCCTGATGCACGGCCGCGGTCACCTTCTTGTGCTTGGCGACCTGCCAGGGGAAGCTGAGCTGCGAGCCGTGCGGCACCAGGCGCCCGCGCAGATTCGGCGCTATGCCGCCGGTGACGATGAGGCCGACGCCGCCGCGAGCCCGCTCGGCATAGAAGGCGGCCAGCTTGTCGAAGCCGCCCTTCTCCTCTTCGAGGCCGGTGTGCATGGAGCCCATCAGCACCCGGTTGCGCAACTGGGTGAAACCGAGATCGAGGGGGGCCAGCAGGTTCGGGTAGCGGCTCATGATGCGGCTCCTTGCAAGACCGAGGCACAGGGGATCGCGAGCACGCTGCGACGCGAGGGGGTACAAGCTGGATCTAGGGGGGTCGGCAACGTCGGGTAGCGGCTCACAGGGCCTCCAGTTAATTTTTTGTTATCAAACTGAGGCTAGAGTAAAGAATCGAAATTTCTTTTTCAAACAAATGTTTGGACATTTTTTCAGCGAACAGCCGTGTTCCGAAGAGTGGGGTGTGGATCGCCCCCAAGCGGAAATGGCAATTGACGGGCCAACTGGTTAATAATGGCCCTTCTCTACCCATTAACAGGGCGATAACGCGGCTATGTCTATTTTCAAAGGTCTGGGGTGGCTGTTTCGCAGCCTCTGGCGTCTGCTCAATTTTACCCGGCTGATGCTGGTCAATCTGCTGTTTCTCATCATAGTGCTGGTTATCGTCTTCAGCGTCGGCCAGACAGAGGCGCCCAATACCCCCATCGAGGGCGCCCTCACCCTCAATCTCGCCGGCGTGCTGGTCGAACAGCGCACCCAAACCGATCCGACCGTGCAGTTGCTCAAGCAGGTGGACAAGAGCGACGATCAGCCGAGCGAAATCGTCCTCGCCGATCTGCTGTGGGCCATTCACAGCGCCAAGGATGACGATCGTATCAAGGCGCTGGTGCTCAAGCCCCAGGGGCTGCAAGGCTCCAACCTCTCCAAGCTGCAGGAGGTGGCGAACGCCATCGACGAGTTCAAGGAGAGCGGCAAGCCGGTCATCGCCATGGCCGACTATTACAGCCAGGGTGCCTACCTGATCGCCGCCCACGCCGATCACGTGCTGCTCAACCAGAGCGGCGCCGTGCTGATCGAGGGGCTCGGCGTCTACCAGACCTACTTCAAGTCGGCGCTGGAGAAGCTCAACGTCACCCCCCACGTGTTCAAGGTCGGCACCTACAAGTCCTTCGTCGAGCCCTACATCCGCGATGAGATGTCCCCGGAGAGCAAGGAGGCGAACCAGCGCTGGCTGGATCAACTGTGGCAATCCTATGTAACCGACGTGGCCGGGCAGCGGGAGATAGAGCCCGACGCCGTCGCCCCGAGCAAGGATCGCTTCCTCGAGCTGCTGCGCAAGGCCGGTGGCAATGCCGCCAGCTACGCCCTCGACAACGGCCTGGTGGATCAGCTCGCCACCCGCGACGAGATGACCCAGGCGGTCATCAAGGAAGTGGGGGAAGACGAGGAGCACGGCTGGAAAGGGGTCGGCCTGAAGGAGTATCTGGCCGCCCTCCCCGAGCAATATCCCCAGAGCGGCAAGGATGAGGTGGGCCTCATCGTCGCCAGCGGCGCCATCATGGATGGGGTCCAGCCTGCCGGCACCATAGGCGGTGACAGCCTGGCCGATCTGCTGGCCGATGCCCGCCGCGACGATCAGGTCAAGGCCCTGGTGCTGCGGGTCGACAGCCCCGGCGGCAGCGCCTTCGCCGCCGAGCAGATCCGCGCCGAGCTGCTGGCCCTGAAACAGGCGGGCAAGCCGGTGGTCATCTCCATGGGCAGCTATGCCGCCTCCGGGGGCTACTGGATCTCCGCCGATGCGGACAAGATCTTCGCCTCCCCCACCACCCTCACCGGCTCCATCGGGGTGTTTGGCATGTTCGCCACCATCGACAAGGCGCTCTCCCTGTACGGGGTGCACACCGACGGCGTCGGCACCACCGACTTCGCCGGCGTCGGCCTGACCCGGGCCCTGCCGGAGCACGTCGGTCAGGCCATCCAGCTGAGTGTGGAAGACACCTACCAGCGCTTCGTCGGCCTGGTCGGCAAGGGCCGGGGCCTGAGCCCGGAAGAGGCGGAGAAAGCCGCCGAAGGCCGGGTCTGGACCGGCCAGGATGCCAAGGATCTTGGCCTGGTGGACGAGTTCGGCAATCTGGACGACGCCCTCAAGGCCGCCGCCGAGCTGGCCAACCTCAAGAGCTGGCAGGTGACCCCCATCGAACAGGAAGAGTCGGCGAGGGACAGGTTCCTGCGCGAGCTGTTCGACAGCAGCGCCCGCGCGCTGGCCCCCCATCTGCAGAGCTGGCTGCCCGCCGGTCTGGGCAAGGCCATGCTGGAGCTCAACCGGGGTCTCGATCCGCTGACCCGCTTCAACGATCCGCAAGGCACCTATGCCTTCTGCCCGGTCTGCCAGCCCTGAGCCGGCAGCGACAACAAAAAAACCGCCTTCTGGCGGTTTTTTTATCTGCGAACTTGGGCCAGGCGGCCCGGCTCACAACAGGCCGGCGTCGACCCAGTGCTGCAGCTCGGCCAGCACCCGGGTCTCCCGCACCGTCCATTGGGGACAGGGGCCAGCCAGCTGGGTCTTGTTGCGCTGCAGCGCCTCATCCAGCGCGAACCAGCCGGGGGTGAAGCCGAGCCGGATCTCGTAGGGCTGGGGCCGCGGCTCGCTCCACGCCTCCCCCAAGCGGCAGAGGTAGTAGAAGGAGTGGATGCAGTAGGCGTCATAATCCGCCTCGCGGGCGGCGCGAAACTCCCGCGTCTCCCCCAGCAGCACCCCCACCTCCAGCAGCTCGGCGCCGCACTCCTCGCGCAGCTCGCGGGCCAGCGCGGTGCCGTGGCACTCCCCGGCCTCGACGCCGCCGCCCGGGAACATGAGATCGCCATTGACCCTGGAGTGCACCAGCAGCAGCTCATCGCCGCGCAGCACCACGGCCCGGACTGTGGTGCGCTCGAGCACCCGCCCGTCGCCGCCGACCTGCGCATGGAACAGACGAATGTCGAAGGGATCGCTCCACTCCTGTGATGACTCAAGCACGTTCATAGCGGACGGTAGACCCCCTGTTGGAGCTGCTGGACTATGGTGGCGGCCAGCCGATCGCCGGCATCCTGCTCACCCTTGCCGATGGCGTGGTAGAGCCCGAGCCGGTTGGCCGAGAGCTCGGGGCTGTCCTGAAACGACTCGCTCACCTTGCCCCACTGATAGGCCAGCCCGAACTCCTGCTGCCTCATGTAGAGGGTGCTGAGGGAGGTGAGGATGCGGCCGTTGACCTTGTCCCCCTCCCGATAGAGGCTGAGAGCGTGGTGCATCAGCGCGATGGCCTTGCGCGGCTCGCGCTGGGCATAGATGCCCCCCAATGCCAGCTGCAGCTCGGGCTCCTCCAGCGCGGGGCTGCCCTCCAGCGCGAGGAAGCTGGCCCGCGCCTGCGGGTTGCGATGATGGGTCCAGTGCCAGAGCAGCAGGTAAGGATCCCGGGAGGCCCGGGTCTGCACCGCCAGTTGCTCCAGCTGGGTGCCGGCGGCCAGCATGCCCTCCACCCTGGGGCTCTTCTGCTCCCTTGCCCGCTTGTACTCGACGTTGGTGGAGTGCTCGGCGCACTGCAGGTAGCGCTCCAGACCCAGCATCAGCGCGTAGCTGTCCCGGTCCGAACCCTCTTCCTGCAGACGGTAGCGGGCCTGGATGACCTCACCGCGCTCGGGGCGACACCAGCCGTCGTCCACCAGATCCACGCAGAGCTGCTGATTCTTGGCACAGATGTCGTTGGTCCGGTCGCCGTCGCAGGCCATCAGCGTCAGACAACAGGACAGGCCGAGCAGTAACGGACGCAGGGAAAATGGGGTCATGGCTCACTTCTGATTGGTAACAATCGCAACCCGCCATGGCCACCGCCAACTAGCAAACAGGCTACATATCCATTACAATGCGCGCGCCGTATAAGGCCGCGACTGCAGAATAATATAACGAAATGAACGGCCCTACACCGATCTGCATTCGACGAATTTCAATTTGCCCCGGCAATTTGCTTCAACAACGTGAAATAAAGGATCTGGTTAATGACCCACGAGCACTACTTGCAGGCGTGGCAGGAGAGCCAGGAGCTCGCCGAAGCCATGCAACCCTTGATCGGTCGTCTCTACCGCCAGCAAGGGATAGAGATCACCATCTTTGGACGCCCCCTGCAAAACGCCTCCACCATCGACATCCTCAAGGCCCACAGGGTCGTTCGCCGCCACCAGGGCACTCCCCTCCCGATCCAGCAGAGCTTCCCCCTGCTGCAAGCCATCCTCGCCCTGAACCCGACCGCCGCCGAGATAGACATCGGCAAGCTGGCCGTCGGTTACTGGCAGGATCACCAGGACGAGGCCAGCCTCGACGACTACCTGCGCGCCCAGCTGGCACCGGCGCTGCACGGCGCCGTGCCCCCCGCGACCGACGTGGTGCTGTACGGCTTCGGCCGCATCGGCCGCCTGCTGGCCCGGCTGCTGATCGAGCGCACCGGCGCCGCCAACTCCCTGCGCCTGCGGGCAATAGTAGTGCGCGGCGGCCGCGAGGGGGATCTGGAGAAGCGCGCCAGCCTGCTGCGCCGCGACTCGGTGCACGGCCCCTTCAACGGCTCCATCGAGGTGGATGCAGCGCGCAGCGCCATCATCGCCAACGGCACCTTCATCCAGGTGATTTACGCCAACAGCCCGAGCGACATCGACTATACCGCCTATGGCATCCAGGATGCGCTGATCGTCGACAACACCGGGGTCTGGCGCGATGAGGCCGGCCTGAGCGAACACCTCAAGGCCCGCGGCGCCGCCCGGGTGCTGCTGACCGCCCCCGGCAAGGGGGAGATGAAGAACGTGGTGTTCGGGGTCAACCACCAGGTGATCACCCTGGACGATCGCATCATCTCCGCCGCCTCCTGCACCACCAACGCCATCACCCCGGTGCTCAAGGTGATGCAAGACAGGTACGGCATCCGCCACGGTCACGTGGAAACGGTGCACTCCTACACCAACGATCAGAACCTGATCGACAACTATCACCAGGGCGAGCGCCGTGGCCGCAGTGCCGCGCTCAACATGGTGATGACCAGCACAGGCGCCGCCAAGGCGGTGGCCAAGGCGCTGCCCGAGCTCAAGGGCAAGCTGACCGGCAACGCCATCCGGGTGCCGACCCCCAACGTATCGCTGGCCATCATCAACCTGTCGCTGGAGCAGGCTACCGACCGGGACAGCCTCAACGCCTATCTGCAGCAGATGGCGCTGAGCTCGGCCCTGCATCGCCAGATCGATTTCAGCGCCAGCACCGAGCTGGTCTCCTCCGACATGGTGGGCTCCCGCTTCGCGGGCATAGTGGACTCCCAGGCCACCATCGCCGAGGGGGATCACTGCGTGCTGTACGTGTGGTATGACAACGAGTTCGGGTACAGTTGTCAGGTGGTACGGGTGATGGAGCAGATGGCCGGCGTGGTACGCCAGGATCTGCCTGCCTGATCCCTTCATGGCTCAATTTGCAAGGAGAGGCCGATGTCGTTTCAACAGGTGATAGGGCAGATGCCCAAGGAAGTGTACGAGCGGCTCAAGACCGCGGTCGAGCTCGGCAAGTGGCCGGACGGCCAGCCCCTCACCGAGGAGCAGAAGGCCACCTCCCTGCAGGCCGTGATGGCCTGGCAGGCGATGCACCTCGACAATCCCGAGCACATGAACATAGGCCGCGATGGCGAGATCGTCATGAAGAGCAAGGGCGAGCTCAAGCGTCAGTATCGTGACGAGGAAGAGATAGTCCGTATCGAGATCAGTCACTGAGCCTTGCCGCGAGCCCTGGCTCGCACGCCATAGCAAAGAGGGGAGCCATAATGGCTCCCCTCTCTTTTCCCTCCCCCTCATGGTGAGGAGGCCAGAAGCTGTTCACGACCTGTCGCGAGAAGACGTCAGCAAGGTGAAGAGCAGCGCAGGAACCGGAGCGTATAGATATACGTGAGGATTCCGAGCAGCACATGAGCCTTGATCACGGCTTCGCAGTAAGATCGTGGACAGTTTTTCAGGGCGTCAGCTCGCCGCGCAGGGATTGCTGCATCAGCTCGCGGATACGCGGCGCCGGCAAGTCCTGGCTCAGCAGGAAGTGCAGCTTGGTCAGCGCCGCCTCGGCGGTCATGTCGAAGCCCGAGATGACCCCGGCCCGGGAGAGCGCGTTGCCGGTGGCATAGCCGCCCATGTTGACCTTGCCGTGCAGGCACTGGCTCAGGTTGACGATGATGACGCCGCGGGCCGAGGCCTCGGACAAGAGCGCCAGCATGGCCGGATTCTGTGGCGCGTTGCCCACCCCGAACGACAGCAGGATCAGCGCCCGCACCGGTTGCTGCAAGATGTTGGCGATCACCTCGCTGGAGATGCCGGGATAGAGCGTCACTACGCCGATGGGCTGGGGGGTGATGTCGTGCAGCACCAGGGCACGCTCGGACGGCACCCCCAGCTCCCCCGCCTCCAGCGCGATGGCGATGCCGGCGTTGAGCAGCGGCGGGTAGTTCGGCGAGTCGAAGGCGTGGAAGCCGTCCGCATGCACCTTCTTGCTGCGGTTGCCACGATAGAGCTGGTTGTTGAAGAACAGCGTCACCTCGTGGATCGGGTAGTTGGCGGCGATATAGAGCGCATTGAGCAGATTCTGCTGACCGTCCGAGCGCAGCTCGGCGAGCGGGATCTGGGAGCCGGTGATGATGACCGGCTTGTGCAGATCTTCCAGCATGAAGGAGAGCGCCGAGGCGGTGAACGACATGGTGTCGGTGCCGTGCAGGATCACGAAGCCGTCGTACTTCTCGTAGTTGTCACGAATGTCCTCGGCGATGCGCTGCCAGTCCGCCGGGGTCATGTCGGAGGAGTCGATGAGGGGAGCATATTCATGAATGTGGTAATCGGGCATCTCGGCTCGATGAAACTCGGGCATCCGTGCCAGACAGTCTTCCATAAAGCCCGCCATCGGCACATAACCGTGGTCGGAACGCTGCATCCCTATGGTGCCGCCTGTGTAGGCGATGTAGATAGACTTCTTCACACCCTCTCCTCTCTATGGGCTGGAAACCGGCAAATCATATAGGGATCACCCGATTTCTTCACTTCCTATTCCTCTCCCAGACGGGAAAGCGGCGAGTCGCCACCCGCTGGCAACGCGGCCGTTTCGCATCATGTCGCTCGCCTCGCGATGAGCCGGCAACAGGTAAATGGCATGGTGAGCAATCGGCCTCGTCATCGCCACTTTGTCGAGGGCGTCTAAGCCGTCTGAGCATCAAAGTCGACGCCCAAAAAGGAGCGTCGCCGGCAGGTTTTTTAGGGCCGGATCCGGCTTTCTTAAAAAGTGATAAATATCACAACAATGTTAAAAAACAACCATTAATCTGACAAATATGGATGGAGTTGGTATTTTTTGCTACTATCCGGCGGATTTTGATTAAATCACCTCTGGATGCCTGATGGAATCAGGCTCGTATAAACCCCATATCCACATGGGGTGGGGCCTGTCGCCCCTCCTGAAATTGGCGTCTTAGCCACACTGTTTTTCATCCCGGCTGAATCTGTGCGTCTTCATCAGCGAAGACACAGCCAATCAACATGGGAGTACCGAATGATACAACTTGATCCTTATGCCACCCTGGTCGCAGCCACCCTGGTGCTGCTGCTCGGCCGCTCGCTGGTCAACCGGATCGGCGTGCTACGCACCTTCAGCATCCCCAAACCGGTGGCCGGTGGCCTGGTCGTCGCCCTGGTGCTGGTGCTGTTGCGCGCCAGCATGGACGTGGAGCTGCGCTTCGATACCGCATTCCAGACACCGCTGATGCTGGCCTTCTTCGCCTCCATCGGCCTCTCCGCCGATCTCGCCAACCTCAAGCGGGGCGGCAAGGCGGTGTTCACCTTCCTGCTGGTAGTGACCGGCCTGCTGATGATGCAGAACATCCTGGGGATTGGCCTGGCCACCCTGCTCGGGCTGGATCCGCTGATGGGGCTGCTGGCCGGCTCCATCACCCTCTCCGGCGGCCACGGCACCGGGGCGGCCTGGGGCGCCATCTTCAGCGAGAAGTACGGTCTGCAATCGGCGACCGAACTCGCCATGGCCTGCGCCACCTTCGGTCTGGTGCTGGGTGGCCTGATCGGCGGCCCGGTCGCCCGCTACCTGGTGAAGAAGGTGCAGGTGCCCGGTGAGGAGCACAACAGGGACGAAGCCCCCCAGGGCTTCGAGATGCCCGAAATAGAGCGCCCGATCACCACCTACAGCCTGATCGAGACGGTGACGCTGATCGCCATCTGCCTGAAGGGCGGCGAGTTGATCTCCCTCTACCTCAAGGGCGGTGCCCTCGAGCTGCCGGTCTTCGTCTGCGTGCTGTTCACCGGCGTCTTGCTGCGCAACCTGCTCTCCCTGCTGAAATGGCACGAGGTGAGCGATCGGGAAGTCTCCTTGCTCGGCAACGTCAGCCTGTCGCTGTTCCTGGCGATGGCCCTGATGAGCCTGAAGCTGTGGGATCTGGCCAGCCTGGCGCTGCCGATCTTCGTCCTGCTGGCCGTCCAGACCGTGGCGATGGCGCTCTACGCCGTCTTCGTCACCTTCAGGGTCATGGGCAGCAACTACGACGCGGCCGTGCTGGCGGCGGGTCACTGCGGCTTCGGCCTCGGTGCCACCCCGACGGCGATTGCCAACATGCAGGCCATCACCCAGCGCTTCGGTCCGTCCCACATGGCGTTCCTGGTGGTGCCCATGGTCGGCGCCTTCTTCATCGACATCATCAATGCCATGGTGATCAAGCTGTTCCTGGCACTGCCCTTCCTGTAACGCGCCGCGCTAGACACTATATGAACAGAGCCCACCTTATGGTGGGCTCTTTGCTTGCTGGCTCCCGCCACACGGCATCCATTGCGGCCGAGCGGGCAGCCCATGACGAGCCCCCCCCACCAGCGACAGCCAGGACGCATCCCATCAAAGCATTGGCCGGATGGCGGACAACAAAAAGCCCCGCACTCTCGTGCGGGGCTTTTTTCATGAGACGCCGGAATGGCGCCGCCTCCTGAGCCTTTCTTACAGGATGAAGGTCGAGACCTGCTGGTTCAGGTTGGTGGCACGGCCCTTGAGGCCCTGCGCCTGATCCAGATCCCGCATGGCGGCGGCGGTGATCTCGTCACTCACATCCTTGATGGCGGTGGTGTTCTGGGTGATCTCGCCGGTCACCTGGGTCTGCTCCTCGGCGGCGGTGGCGATCTGACCCGCCATGTCGGAGATGAGCGAGACCGCCTGGGTGATCTCCTCCAGCGCGGCGGCGGCGGCATCGGCGTCCTTCACGCTGTTGTCCGCCAGCCCCTGGCTGGTCTGCATCAGGCTGACCGCACGGGCCGTGGTCTGCTGCAGCGTCTCTATGGTGGACTGGATCTCCTGGGTGGAGTCCTGGGTGCGGCGCGACAGCACCCGCACCTCGTCCGCCACCACGGCGAAGCCACGACCCTGTTCACCGGCACGGGCCGCCTCGATGGCCGCGTTCAGCGCCAGCAGGTTGGTCTGCTCGGCGATGCCCTGGATGGTGGAGAGGATGCCGGAGATGGCCTGGGCATGGCGGCTCAGCTCGCCGATCACCCCGGTCGCCTGCCCCACCTCCTCGGCCAGGCTGTTGATGGACTGACGGGTCTGGTTCACCAGCATCTTGCCCTGCTCGCTGCTCTGGGCGGATTGCTGGGCGGCGGCGGCGGTGTTCTCGGCGTTGCCGGCGATCTCCATGGTGGCGCTCGCCATCTCGGTCACCGCGGTGGCGACCATGGTCACCTCCTGCTGTTGCCGCTGCAGCTCTTCCACCGCGGCCTGGTTGGTCACCAGACTGCGCTCGGCATCCGCGTTCAGCTCGTTGGCGAGCTGGCGGATGTTGCCGATCAGCTGATGCTGGCTGCCGACGAAGCGATTGAAGCTGTTGGCCAGCTGACCCACCTCGTCGTTGGCGTCGATCTTGATGCGCTGGGTCAGATCGCCGTTACCGTCGGCGATGCGGGCCAGGGCCTGGGAGACCTTGCCGAGCGGGCCCAGCAGCAGGCTGACCAGCCAGGAGATGGCGAGGATGCTGCCCACCAGCACCAGCAGAGCCAGGCCGAGCTGGGTCATCAGCAGGGAGGAGAGCGGCGCCTCCAGGGTGGCCTTGTCCAGCACCAGCACCAGCTCCCAGTCGGTGTCCGGGATATCCATGGCCCACAGCAGCTTGTCGCGGCCCTCGTTGTCAAAATAGGCGGGCACCAGGCTGGCGCTGCTCTTGCTCTGCTCGATCAGGGCGTTGGAGAGATCATTGTCGATCTCGGTGGCCGGCTTCATCGCCTTGGCCGCGTCCTTGTACGCGATGACGGTGCCGTCCTTGTGCATCATGATGGCGATGCCGTCGGCGGGCAGCTTCATCTTGGTGACGTCTTCCACCAGGGAGGCGATGGAGAGATCGCCGCCGACCACCCCGCCCTGCGCCGGCTGGGCCAGGGTCACCACCATGATGTTGTAGGCCACGTCCAGATAGGGCTTGGTCACTATCATGCCGCCCTTGCCCATGGCCTCCTGATACCAGCCGCGGGAGCGGGGATCGTAACCGTCACGGTTGATGGAGGGATCCGAGTCGTTCATCTTGCCACTGCCCTCACCGAAATAGGTGAGCTGGAAGCGGCCGGACACCTGCGCCTGTTGCAGCGCGTTGAGGGGCTCGGGGCTGGCCTTGTTGCCCAGCGCCTGGATGACATCGCGACGGGCGGAGAGCCAGTCGCTGATCCGCTCGGCCTGCTGGCTGCCGAGCCGTTGTACCTGCTCCTGACTGCCTTGCAGCAGCAGTGACTTCTGACTGGTATAGCTCTGCCAGGAGAGCAGCAGGATCACCAGCGACAGGGCGATCACCACAGACAACAGTATCTTCTGCTTGAGTGATAGGTTTTTCATCGTGTTTTCTTCTTGTGAGTCAGGAACAGGATTACCAGGACGGCGCATAGCACCATGTATTGTTAGCGGCCAATCCAGTCGAAACTGAAGCTGAGAATGTGGTAACAGGCGATATTTTCCGCTGATGCGGGGCAAATGAGCGCGGAAATCGGCCTCCAAAGCCGGTCAGGGGCAGCCAACCCTGTCTATTCCTTCCGCAATTGGCTAGAATATCCCGTTTTTAAATCACATCGACCCCGAGAGTTTTCACGATGTTTGAAGTCAATCCTGTATTAAACAAGCTTAAGGAGCTGTCTGAGAGGACCGAGCTGCTTAGGGGGTACCTTTGACTATGACGCCAAGAAAGAGCGTCTAGAAGAGGTCAATGCCGAGCTGGAACAGCCGGATGTCTGGAATGAGCCAGAGCGCGCACAGGCGCTGGGTAAAGAGCGCGTGTCGCTGGACAACGTGGTCAACACCATAGACGTCTTGACACAAGGTGCTGAGGACGTCGAGATGCTGGTCAGCCTGGCGGTCGAAGGCGAAGACGAGGAGACCTTCAACGAAGCCGTGGCCGAAGCCGATCAGCTGGAAGCCAAGCTGGTGGATCTCGAGTTCCGCCGCATGTTCTCCGGCCAGCACGATGGCTCCGACTGCTACATCGACATCCAGTCCGGTTCCGGTGGCACCGAGGCCCAGGACTGGGCCAACATGGTGCTGCGCATGTACCTGCGCTGGGGCGATGCCCACGGCTACAAGCCGGAGCTGATCGAGCTGTCTGACGGCGACGTGGCCGGCATCAAGTCCGCCACCGTCAAGTTCACCGGCGAGTATGCGTTCGGCTGGCTGCGCACCGAGACCGGCGTGCACCGCCTGGTCCGTAAATCACCGTTTGACTCGGGTGGCCGTCGTCATACCTCGTTCTGCTCGGTGTTCGTCTACCCCGAGATCGACGATGACATCGAGATCGACATCAACCCGGCCGATCTGCGCATCGACGTCTACCGTGCCTCCGGCGCCGGTGGTCAGCACGTCAACCGGACCGAGTCCGCGGTGCGTATCACCCACATCCCGACCGGGGTGGTGGTGCAGTGCCAGAACGACCGTTCCCAGCACAAGAACAAAGATCAGTGTATGAAGCAGCTGAAGGCCAAGCTCTACGAGCTGGAAATTCAGAAGCAGAACGCTGAGAAGCAAGCCCTCGAAGAGACCAAGTCCGATATCGGCTGGGGCAGTCAGATCCGCTCTTACGTGCTCGATGATGCCCGTATCAAGGATCTGCGCACCGGCGTCGAGACCCGTAATACCCAATCGGTACTCGACGGCGACTTGGACAAGTTTATCGAAGCCAGCCTGAAATCAGGCCTGTAAACAGAGCAGCAGGAATCACCATGTCTGAACAAACCACCACTCCGGCAGTCGAGAATCAGCTCGAACTGAACAACGAGATGACCGAGCGTCGCTCCAAGCTGGCCGCCCTGCGCGCCCAGGGCAATCCCTTCCCCAACGACTTCCGTCGTGACAGCCTGTCCGGCGATCTGCACGCCGAGTTTGGCGACAAGAGCGCCGACGAACTGACGGCCTTGGGTAAACGGGTGAAGATTGCCGGTCGTATCATGACCCGTCGGATCATGGGTAAGGCTTCCTTCGCGACCCTGCAGGACATGGCTGGCAAGATCCAGATCTACGTGACCCGTGACGATCTGCCGGAAGGCTTCTACAACGAGCAGTTCAAGAAGTGGGATCTGGGCGATATCGTCGGCGTGGAAGGGACCCTGTTCCGCACCAACACCGGCGAGCTCTCCGTCCACGTCTCCACCATCCGTCTGCTGACCAAGGCGCTGCGTCCGCTGCCCGAGAAGCACAAGGGCCTGACCGATCAGGAAGCGCGCTGCCGTCAGCGTTACCTGGATCTGATCGCCAACGAAGAGTCCCGCAAGACCTTCATGATCCGCACCCAGGTGGTCTCCGGCATCCGCAAGTTCTTCAACGAGAAGCGCTTCATGGAAGTGGAAACCCCCATGATGCAGGTCATCCCGGGTGGTGCCTCCGCGCGTCCGTTCGTCACTCACCACAATGCGCTGGACATCGACATGTACCTGCGTATCGCCCCCGAGCTCTATCTGAAGCGGCTGGTGGTCGGTGGTTTCGAGCGCGTGTACGAGATCAACCGCAACTTCCGTAACGAAGGCATCTCGGTGCGTCACAACCCCGAGTTCACCATGATCGAGTTCTACATGGCCTATGCCGATTACATCGATCTGATGGACCTGACCGAAGAGCTGCTGCGCACCCTGGCCCAGGACATCCTGGGTGACACCAAGATCCATTACGCCAAAGAGGGCGAAGAGGGCCTGACCATCGACTTCGGTCAGCCGTTCCAGCGCCTCACCATGGTGGACTCCATCCTGAAGTACGCCGAGGGCGTGACGCTGGAAGATCTGTCTACCCTGGAGAGCGCCAAGGCCGTCGCCAAGCGTCTGCACATCGATCTGATGAAGGGCTGGGAGCTGGGTCACGTGATCACCGCCATCTTCGAAGAGACGGTGGAACACATGCTGCTGCAACCGACCTTCATCACCGAGTACCCGGCCGCCGTTTCCCCGCTGGCCCGTCGCAACGACCAGAACCCTGACGTGACCGACCGCTTCGAGTTCTTCATCGGTGGCCGCGAGCTGGCCAACGGCTTCTCCGAGCTGAACGATGCGGAAGATCAGGCCAAGCGCTTCCAGGATCAGGTGAACCAGAAAGAAGCCGGTGACGACGAAGCCATGTTCTACGACGCCGACTTCGTGACCGCGCTGGAACACGGTCTGCCGCCGACCGCCGGTCAGGGTATCGGTATCGACCGTCTGGTGATGCTGTTCACCAACAGCCACACCATCCGCGACGTCATCCTGTTCCCGGCCCTCCGCCCACAACAGAAATAAGCCATCGCCTCGGGCCTGGCCTGAATGCTCGATAGCACTAGAAACGCCCCGCAACTGCGGGGCGTTTTTTATGGCGAAGAGAAACTGCCGGCTTGCGGCTTACGCGCCGGGTGGCAGCAGCCACTCCCCCTGCCACAGGGTCAGCGCCTGACCCGACATCCACACCCTATCCCCCTGCAACTGGAGCACCAGCTCCCCGCCCCGGGCGGAGATCTGGCGCGCCCTCAGCTGCGTCTTGCCGAGACGCTCGGCCCAGAACGGCACCAGGGCACAGTGGTTGGAGCCGGTGACCGGATCCTCCTCCACCCCGACCCAGGGGGCGAAGTAGCGGGAGACGAAGTCATCGTCCGTGCGGCTGGACGGCGCCGTCACCATCAGGCCGCGACCGGGCAGCGCGCGCAGGGCGTGGAAATCCGGCGCCAGGGCCCTCACCTCCTCTTCACTCCCCAGCTCCAGCAGGAACTTGGCGCCGGCCGCCAGGGTTTGCAGCGGCCGGCAACCGAGCGCTGCGGCGTAGGCCGGATCCAGCGTCAGGGGGGCCAGCGGGATGCGCGGGAAGTCGAGCCGGATCCACTCCCCCTCACGGCAAGCCTGCAGCTCGCCGCTGCGGGTCTCGAAGCGCAGGGTCTGCGCACGGGCCACCGTCCCTGTCTGCCACAGCACATGGGCGGCCGCCAGGGTGCCGTGGCCGCACAGATCCACCTCTACCGCCGGGGTGAACCAGCGCAGCCGGTAGTGCGCGGGCCCGATGGGGCTGAGGAAGGCGGTCTCCGACAGGTTGAACTCCGCCGCCATGGCCTGCAGCTCGGCATCGGACCGCTCGGGCCCCAGCACCACCACGGCGGGGTTGCCACCGAAGGGGCGCTGGCTGAAAGCATTGACATGAAACAATCTGGTCATCGACATCTATCCTGTGTGGCTGGCGGGAGGACTCATCACTGCGCTTTTATAACACGGGTCAAGGGCGGCTTGAGCCGGATCCTGACTTTATAAATTCACAAATCGCATAAAGAAGACATTTTTATTCTTTGTTGTTATCCATCGCGCCCCTTAACCTGACCAAAAATCAGACCATGGAAGACGTGTGTGATGCAACTTACGGATATCTCTCCCCTCTCTGGCGACCAGCAACGCCAGCTGAATCAGGTCCTCGCGACCCTCAACACCCAGCAACTGGCCTGGGTGAGCGGCTATCTCTATGGCCTCTCCCAGTCCGGCAGCCAGCCGGTCACCGGCGCCGCGGCCAGCCCGGCGGCGGGTGGCAGCCTGACCATCCTCTACGGCTCCCAGACCGGCAACGCCAAGGGCGTGGCGTGCGTCATCCAGCAACAGGCGCAGGTCCTCGGCCTGCCCGTCACCCTGATCTCCATGGCCGACTACAAGCCCAAGCAGCTCAAGAAAGAGAGCCACCTGCTGGTGGTAGTGAGCACTTACGGGGAGGGGGAGCCGCCGGAGAGCGCGGTGGATCTGTTCGAGCAGCTCAAGAAGGGCAAGATAGGCAAGCTGGAGGGGCTCAAGTTCGCCGTGCTGGGGCTGGGCGACAGCTCCTACGAATTTTTCTGCCAGACCGGCAAGGACTTCGACGACTTCCTGGCAAAGGCGGGCGCCGAGCGCCTGCATGAACTCGCCAGCCTGGACGTGGACTACCAGGCGGCCGCCAAGGCCTGGGGCGAGCAGGCGGTCAATGCCGCCGCTACTACCCTCAAGGCCGGCACGGCCAGCGCCAGCCTGGCCGGTGCGGTACAAAGTGCCGTCGGTCACAGCCAGTATCACAAGGAGAACCCCTTCCCGGCCCGGCTGTCACTCAACCAGAAGATCACCGGCCGCGACTCCACCAAGGATATCCGTCACATCGAGATCGACCTGGCGGAGTCCGGTATCAGCTACCAGCCGGGGGATGCCCTCGGGATCTGGTTCGACAACGATGCCGCGCTGGTGAGCGAGGTGCTGACCCTGACCGGCCTCAATGGCGATGAAGCCACCGCCCAGGGCCCGCTGCGCACCGCGCTGACCCAGCATTTCGAGCTGACCCGGCTGCACGGCGGCTTCATCACAGGCCTGGCCGACATCTCTGGCAACGCCGCCCTGAAGGACCTGGCGGGGGACAAGGCCCAGGTCAATGCCCTGGTCGCCGCGGCCCAGGTGGTGGATGTGCTCAAGCGCTTCCCCGCCAAGCTCGGCGCCGAACAACTCGTCGCGCTGCTGCGCCCGCTCACCCCGCGCCTCTACTCCATCGCCTCCGCCCAGAGCGAGGTGGAAGAGGAGGTGCACCTGACCGTGGGCGTGGTGCGCCATCCCCAGGCCGATGGCACCCTGCGCAGCGGCGGCGCCTCCTCCTATCTGGCGGACAGGCTGCCGGAAGAGGCCGAGGTGCGGGTGTTCGTGGAGCACAACGACAACTTCCGCCTGCCGGCGAACCCGCAGACTCCGCTGATCATGGTGGGCCCGGGCACCGGCATAGCGCCGTTCCGCGCCTTCCTGCAGGAGCGGGAAACCACAGGGGCAGAGGGCAAGAACTGGCTGTTCTTCGGCAACCCCCACTTCACCCAGGACTTCCTCTATCAAGTGGAGTGGCAGCGCTATGTGAAATCCGGCCTGCTGTCGAAAATTTCCCTGGCCTTCAGCCGGGATCAGGGCCACAAGATCTATGTGCAGGACAAGTTGCGCGAGCAGGGGGCCGAGCTGTTCCAGTGGCTGGAAGCCGGTGCCCACTTCTACGTCTGTGGCGATGCCAACCACATGGCGAAGGATGTGCAGCAGGCCCTGCTGGAGGTGATTGCCGAACATGGTCACAAGAGCCATGAGGAAGCAGAAGAGTATCTGAGCGAATTGCGTCGTGCCAAACGTTATCAAAGGGATGTCTATTGATGAGCAAGCAAACAATCTCGAAACAAGAAGCAGGACCGGTTGAAGGGCCACTGTCCGACAACGAGCGCCTCAAGCGCGAGAGCAACTTCCTGCGCGGCACCATAGAGCAGGATCTGCAGGATCCCCTCACCGGTGGCTTCAACGGCGACAACTTCCAGCTGATCCGCTTCCACGGCATGTATCAGCAGGATGACAGAGACATCCGCGCCGAGCGCACCGCCCAGAAGCTGGAGCCGCTGCACAACGTCATGCTGCGCGCCCGCCTGCCGGGCGGCATCATCACCCCGGCCCAGTGGCAGGTGATCGACAAGTTCGCCGAGGAGCACAGCCTGTACGGCAGCATCCGCCTGACCACCCGCCAGACCTTCCAGTTCCACGGGGTCTTGAAGCGCGACATCAAGCTGATGCACCAAACCCTCAACAGCACCGGCATCGACAGCATAGCCACCGCCGGCGACGTGAACCGCAACGTGCTCTGCACCAGCAACCCGGTGGAGTCCGAGCTGCACCAGGAAGCCTACGAGTGGGCCAAGAAGATCTCCGAGCACCTGCTGCCCAAGACCCGCGCCTACGTGGAGATCTGGCTGGATGGCGAGAAGCTGGGGGGTGACGAGGAGCCGATCCTCGGTTCCAACTACCTGCCGCGCAAATTCAAGACCACAGTGGTGATCCCGCCCCACAACGATGTGGACATCCACGCCAACGATCTCAACTTCGTGGCCATCAGCGATCACGGCAAGCTGGTGGGCTTCAACGTTCTGGTGGGCGGGGGTCTGGCCATGACCCACGGCGACACCAGCACATACCCGCGCAAGGCGAGCGATTTCGGCTTCATCCCGCTCTCCCACGTGCTGGAAGTGGCTGCCGCCGTGGTCAGTACCCAGCGTGACTGGGGCAACAGGGTCAACCGCAAGAACGCCAAGACCAAGTACACCCTCGAGCGCGTCGGCGCCCCGGCCTTCAAGGCCGAGGTGGAGAGCCGCGCCGGCATCCCGTTCGGGCCGGTTCGCCCCTATGAGTTCACCAGCCGTGGGGATCGCTTCGGCTGGGTGGAAGGGATAGACGGCAAGCACCACCTCACCCTGTTTATCGAGAACGGCCGCCTGCTGGACTTCCCGGGCAAGCCGCTCAAGACCGGCATGCTGGCGATCGCCCGCGTCCATCAGGGGGATTTCCGCCTGACCGCGAACCAGAACCTGATCATCGCCGGCGTCCCCGCCAGCGAGAAGGCGCGCATCGAAGCCCTGGCGCGCCAGTATGGCCTGCTGGACGACGGCGTGAGCGAGCAACGCAAGCAGTCCATGGCTTGCGTGGCGCTGCCCACCTGCCCGCTGGCGATGGCCGAGGCCGAGCGCATGCTGCCGGCCTTCGTCACCGACATCGAAGCCTTGCTGGCCAAACACGCGCTGGCTGATGACGCCATCATCTTCCGGGTCACCGGCTGCCCCAACGGCTGCGGCCGTGCCATGCTGGCGGAAGTGGGTCTGGTGGGCAAGGCCCCTGGTCGCTACAACCTGCACCTGGGGGGCAACCTGGAGGGGACCCGGATCCCCCGCCTCTATCAGGAAAACATCACGGAGCCGCAGATCCTGGCCGAACTCGATGCCCTGATCGGCCGCTGGGCCAAGGAGCGCAACTCGAACGAGTGCTTCGGCGACTTCGTGATCCGGGTTGGGGTGATTGCCCCCGTCATCGACTCCGCGAGGGACTTCTATGCAGCCTGAACTCATTGATAGCGGGCGGCTGACACTGACCGCCGATGGCAGGCTCGACCTCGACGCCCTGCTCTCCCTCGGCCGGGAGGAGCAGAGCGAGGCGCTGGCCCCCCTCAACCGAGAGCTGGACGCCATGAGCGCACCCGAGCGGGTGCGCTGGGCGCTGGCGAATCTGCCGGGAGAGCATGTGCTGTCGTCGAGCTTCGGCATCCAGGCGGCACTGATGCTGCACCTGGTGAGCCGCGAGCGGGCCGATGTGCCCGTGGTGCTGACCGATACCGGCTATCTCTTCCCCGAGACCTACCACTTCATCGACCAGCTGACCGAGCGCCTCAGCCTCAACCTGAAGATCTACCGGGCCGAGCTCAGCCCGGCCTGGCAGGAGGCCCGCTTCGGCCTCTTGTGGGAGCAGGGAGTGGAGGGGATCACCCGCTACAACCAGCTCAACAAGGTGGAGCCCATGGACCGCGCCCTGAGGGAGCTCGGCGCCCGCACCTGGTTCTCCGGCCTGCGCCGGGAGCAGGCGGGCAGCCGCGGCAAGCTGCCGGTACTGGCCATACAGCGCGGCCGCTTCAAGTTCCTGCCGGTGATCGACTGGAGCAACAAGGACGTCTTCTACTACTTCAAGGAGTTCGAGCTGCCCTACCACCCCCTGTGGGAGCAGGGTTACCTCTCGGTAGGCGATGTGCACACCACCACCAAGTGGGAGCCGGGCATGAGCGAGGAGCAGACCCGCTTCTTCGGCCTCAAGCGCGAGTGCGGCCTGCACGAAGAGAGCGGCGAGCACGACGGCTCCGGCATCTGAGCCTGGAGCGCAGCCTGTTGCTGCGTTCCGACCATAAAAAACGCCCGGCAATGGCCGGGCGTTTTGCTTGCTGACATCCATGGGCTGGGCCGCGCCGAGGGGGCCTTAGCCCGCAGAGTTGCCTTGTGCCGCTGCGGCACGCGCCTGAGTCAGCCAGTCATTGACCAGGGCTTCATGCCCCTTGAGCCAGGCATCCGCATGACGCTCCACATCCGCCGGCTTGTTCTGCCCCTTGTTCATCAGCCCGTTCTGGATGTTGATGTCGTTGAGGGGCAGCTTGACGATGCTGAACAGCTTGGCGGCCGCCGGGTTGGTATCGGTGAAGGCCTTGTTGGCGACTATGTGCATGGTATTGACGGCAAAGCCGTAATTCTTGCCGTTCGGCAAGCGGGTCTGGTCCGCCCCCCTGGCATCGGCAGGCACCTCCAGCCACACCACGTCCCGCCCCGGCACCAGCTCGCTGCTGAGCCAGTATGGGGTCCAGGTGTAATAGAGCACCGGCTTGCCGCTCTGGTAGCGGGCCAGGGTATCGGCGACCAGGGCCGCGTAGTTGCCCTGCTTGTGGCTGACGGTCGGGGTCAGGCCGAACTCGTCGAGATGCTGGTTGATCGCCCCTTCGCAGCCCCAGCCCGGGTTGCAGCCCACCAGATCCGCCTTGCCGTCACCGTCGCCGTCAAACAGCGCCGCCAGCTTGGGATCCTTGAGCTGACCCAGGTTGGTGATGCCGTATTGGGTCGCGGTCTGCTTGTCGATGAGATAGCCCTGGGCGGCGCCGGCCACATAGGTGCCCTGGCGGAAGAACACCTTGTCACCCCCCGCCTGCTCGTACTTGTTGTCCTGCAACGGGATCCAGTTAAAGGCCAGGAAGGTGCCATCCCCCTGCGCCACCGAGGCATAGGCCACGTTGTAGTCCACCTCCTGCGCGGGTCGCACCTCATAACCCAGCCGCGTCATCAGCTTGCTGACCAGCAGGCTCTGGAACGCCTCTTCCGGCAAGGAGCTCTGCAGGGGCTGCACCTTGACGCCCTCCCCCGGCAGCTCGGTGCTGGCCATGGCGACCGTGCTCAGCAACAGGGTGCCCAGGGTCAGGCTCTTGGTGATGCGTCTCATGAGGTTACTCCTTTGCAATGAATGGATTTGCTGCGACCGCACAGGCGCAGCAGCAGCGCCAGGGGGCCACGCTGATACCAGCGGCCGACCCGGCTGCGATCCGGCTGCCCCATCGCCTGGGTCAGGCGGTCGAGGACGATGGCCAGCAGCACTATGCCGAGGCCGCCGATGGAGGCGAGCCCCATGTCGAGGCGGCCGATGCCACGCAGCACCATCTGGCCCAGGCCGCCGACCGCGATCATGGAGGCGATCACCACCATGGAGAGCGCCAGCATCAGGGTCTGGTTGACCCCGGCCATGATGGTGGGCATGGCGAGCGGCAGCTGCACCTTGAACAGCAGCTGGGAGGGGCTGGCACCGAACGAGTGGGCCGCCTCCACCAGATCGGCGGGCACCTGCCGGATCCCCAGCATGGTCAGCCGGATCATGGGCGGCAGGGCGAAGATGACGGTCACCACCACCCCGGGCACGTTGCCGATGCCAAACAGCATGACGATGGGGATGAGGTAGACGAAGGCCGGGGTGGTCTGCATGGCATCCAGCAGCGGCCGGGTCCAGGTGGAGAGCCGCTCGCTGCGGGCCAGCAGTATGCCGACCGGCAGCCCGATCAGGACGCAGAAGAACAGCGAGGTCAGCACCAGCGACAGGGTCACCATGGCATCGGACCAGGCACCGATGAGGCCTATCCCGATGAGGGAGACCAGGGTGCCGAGCGCCATGCGGCCGTTGACCAGCTGCCAGGCGATCAGGGTCAGCAGGCCTATCATCAGGGCGGAGGGCACCGTCTGCAGCACGTGGGTCATGGCGTTGAGGGTCAGCTCCACCGGCGCCCGCACCAGCTGGAACACCGGCCGCAGGTTCTCCACCAGCCAGCCGATGCCGCTCTCGACCCAGCGGTCCAGCGGTACCAAGGCCTGCTGGAAGGGATCCAGCCAGTCGATGGACGCCCCGGTATCCGCCGTGGCGATCTGGTTCTGCCAGTCGGCGGCCTGGGTTTCGGTGCTGCCCCAGGGATCGCTGGTGGCGGTGGTGGCCGTGGCGCCCCAGGGATCGGCCTGCGCCTCGTCGGCCCAGGCCGGGCCGCTCGCCAATAACAACAGTGCCAGCAAGCCGGCCAGCAGACGGTGAGGGATCAAATTCATAGCGGGGTACTCCTGTCCAGGGTGTTCAGCAGGTTGGCCTTGGAGATGAGCCCAAGATAGGTGCCATCCTGCTCGACCACGGGCACCTGACAGGGTGCGGCGGCCACCTGGCTGATGAGTTCGTTGAGGGAGGTGTCGGCCAGGATGGGCTGGATGTCCGCCAGCAGCGCCTGCTCCAGGCTCCCCCTGTCACGCACCGCCTGACTCAGCGACTCGACCGAGACGACCCCGATGAAGTGGCGGCTGCGATCCACCACGTAGCCGTACTCCCGCTCCAGCTCCTTGAGCTGGCGCAGGGCGTTGCCCGGCCCGTCCGTGGTGTGTTTCTTGATGAGCGGCGTCTGCTTGCGACTGGCCACATCCCGGGCGCTGAACACGTTGGCGAGATCCACCCCGCGAAAGAAGGCGCGCACATAGTCGTTGGCGGGCTGGTTCAGGATCTCGTCCGGGGTGCCGACCTGCACCACCTGGCCATCCTGCATGATGGCGATGCGATCGCCGATGCGCATCGCCTCGTCCAGATCGTGGGAGATGAAGACGATGGTGCGCTGCTGGCTGGCCTGCAGCTTGAGCAGCTCGTCCTGCATCTCGGTGCGGATCAGCGGATCCAACGCGGAGAAGGCCTCGTCCATCAGCAGGATGTCGGGGTCATTGGCCAGCGCCCTGGCCAAGCCGACCCGCTGCTTCATGCCGCCGGAGAGGGCATCGGGGTAGGCGTCAATCCACTGCCCCAGGCCCACCTGGTGCAGTGCCTGACGGGCACTCTGCTGGCGCTCCGCCAGCGGCACCCCGGCCAGTTCCAGGCCAAAGGCGGTATTTTCCAGCACGCTCAGGTGGGGCATCAGGGCGAAGGATTGAAACACCATGCTGATCTTCTTGCGCCGCACCTGGCGCAGCTCGCTGTCCGAGATGGCGGCTATGTCCTCGCCGTCGATCAGCACCTGACCACGGGTCGGCTCGATGAGGCGGTTGAAGAGGCGCACCAGGGTGGATTTGCCCGAGCCGGAGAGGCCCATCACCACGAAGATCTCCCCCTCGTGGATGGCCAGATCGACCCCCTGCACCCCCAATGTCTGTCCTGTCTTGTGCAGGATGCTGGCGCGGTCGTGGCCTTTCGCCAGCAATTTGAAGGCCTTTTCCGGATGTTCTCCGAAGATTTTATAGAGTGATTTGACTTCGAGTTTGACTGTCATACTGTCCTTTTTTCATGGTCGACATCTGGGTGATTAGCCTGCCGAACGCGAACCAATTACTTTCCACACTAAACAATTTCCATGAACAACAAAAGAACCATAAGAGTCCCAAGAAATCACTACAGTCATAAATAACTGATTTTTATAACTTATTTACAGCAACAAAAATTCAACAGATGACCGAATAACACCGAAGAAACATGAGGTTCTTGCAATGAAAATCCATAACCATTCCATTTGATGAGCAAAATCAAGCGAATGAAGGTCATGGCGGAGGGCCATTCCCGGGTGGATGGCTG
This sequence comes from Aeromonas sp. sif2416, assembly GCF_019218665.1. Taxonomy (NCBI): domain Bacteria; kingdom Pseudomonadati; phylum Pseudomonadota; class Gammaproteobacteria; order Aeromonadales; family Aeromonadaceae; genus Aeromonas; species Aeromonas sp. sif2416. Next base: position 137,085 of record NZ_JAHUXC010000002.1, on the reverse strand, counting down.
CCTCCCATGAAGGGCCCTTAAATGATTACAATACTAACTATATTTAATCGCTATAAGGGGAACACTCGGAGGGGGTTGGGCAGAGCGAGAATCGATGCCGGGTGCGACGGCCAAGCCGCAAAAAAAAAGCCCCTCGCAACGGGAGGGGCCTGCTTGGTGCGAGTGGACTAACGTCGCTGCCAGGTCTCGAAGCGGTAGGGGTGCGGGTTCTTCTCGTCCGCCGGATGAGCCTCGCGCTCGAGGCACAGCCACTCCCCCTCGTCGAAGGCGGGGAAACGTGTGTCCCCCGGGACCGCCAGCTCGATCCGGGTCAGGTAGAGGCGATCCGCCCTCGGCAACAGCTGGGCATAGAGATGGCCACCGCCGATCACCATCAGTTCCGCCACCGCCTCGCCGCTCGCCAGCAGCGCCAGCGCGGCCTCGACCGAATCGACCACCTCCACCCCATCGACCCGGTAATCGGGGTTGCGGCTGATCACCAGGTTGCGGCGCCCGGGCAGCGGCCGACCGATGGACTCGAAGGTCTTGCGCCCCATCAGCACCGGCTTGCCCAGCGTGACCCGCTTGAAGTGGGCCAGATCGGCGGGCAGGTGCCAGGGCATCTGGTTGTCCAGCCCGATAACGCGATCCTGCGCCATGGCGGCAATCATGGAAATTTGCATGGGTTCAGCCTCTTGCAGCCTGTCTCAGACAATGGGCCGGTTACGGTACACGACCAGGGAGGGGATCGCCAAACCGAAACTGAGCGCCCCCACGATAAACAACACCTTGAGGCCATTGGTCACCGCATGATGGATGAGCTCGGTGGTCACCCCCGAGATGTTGAGCTCCACCACGGCGATCATGGTCTTGAACGCATAGCTGCCGGGGATCATGGGGATGATGGAGGCGACGCTGAACACCGGCCGGGGGGCCAGCAGACGCTGCGACCAGTAGACGCAGACAAAGCCGACCGTGGTGGACGCCGCCAGGGTGGCCCACTCGATGGGCATGCCATGATGGATCAGCAGGGTACGCAGGCTGTGGGCCAGGGCACCGCCCATGGCGCAATACTTCAGCATGCGCGGCGGCACGTTGAACAGCATGGCGAAGCCCACCGCCGGGATGGCCGACCAGAACGCATCCCTGGCCAGCAACAGGAGCAGATCCATCATGGCGCAACCCCCAGCCGGACCGACGGCCGCGGGCGGCGGATAAGCGCTGCACCTAGGGGGGATGGCCCTGGCCCGCAGGCCCTTTCATTTCGCCTCATATCGAGTCCCACCACAGCTTCCAGCCCCAGATCCCGGTGACCGACATGGCCAGCACTATGCCGATGACGGCGCTGACGGTGAGCAGGGTCGCCGTGCCCCAACGGGCCAGCCCCAGATTGAAGTAGCCCTTCACCATGTCGGACACGGCGTTGATGAGCGGGAAGCCCGGCACCAGCAACAGCACGCTGGCCGCCATGGTGAGATAGGGCTGGTCTCCCCACTGGAAGTAGGTGGCGCTGGAGGCGATCAGGGTGGCGACAAACCCGGTCACGGCGAAGTTGATGAGCGGGCTGTGGTGATGGCGGGCCATCAGCTGACGCACCCGCATCGCCACCGCAGAGGCGACGAAGGTCACCAGGAAGATGGGCCAGTCGCCACCGAACAGCAGGCTGAAGGCCCCACAGGAGAGCCCCACCATGGGCACCACCAGCCAGGGGTGATAGTGGAATGGCACTATGCCATCGAGCCGCTGGCGTACCTCCCGCACCCCGACAAGCTCCTTCTCCGCCAGTATGCAGAGGCGCTGAACCTCGCACACCACCTGCATGTTGATACCCTGATCCCGCACCCGGCGGGTGGTGGTGACGCAGTTGCCCTGATAGAGGCTGGTCAGCACTATGGCGCTGGCGGAGATCGCCATCTCGACGCTCTCCAACCCAAGTGCCAACCCGAGCCGGACCGTGGTCTGCTCTATGATGCGCCCCTCGGCCCCATGTTGAGCCAGCAGCTGGCCAACCTTGACGATGATCCGGGTGATCTCTGTCTGTTGTTCCGGTGACAGCACCCTTCTTGGCGTGATACTTCTCATAATCCCTTAGAGTCGTAGCAAGATGAAATGTGCCGAGATACTACCCCAAACGGTATAGTCCTTCACCCATATCTGATGATTTAGCCAGCCCAGATGTTATTTATCCGGTGCCCAGCACCGCTTGGCAGCAAATAACAAACAAACCACCCAACTAATTAACATCGGGTGGTTTGCCTGCAAGAATATGCGGGGGAATAAAGAGAGCCGGGTGCCAATACCTTATTTATTGCGCCTATGATCCGACAGTTGAATCACATTATTCAGCGGCGGCCGCTCCTCCTCCCGTGCCGATGACTCCTCCTGCAGCTGGCTCATATGACGGCGCATGGCATAGAAAGAGTCGTGCATCATGTTGGCGATCCGGATGCAGCTATCCAGATTATTCCGGGCCAGACGCCGCTGGCAATCGATGCGAAATTGCAGGCCCCGCAGCCGCCGTTGCCGATCCGGCCCGACCTGCGCGATCAGGGCATCGATTTGCTGGTGCAGCAACTCATCGAGCCGCTCCGGCTCGTCGAGGGCCCAGTGTTTCAGAGTATCGAAATCAGGCAGCTCCATATGCCCTCCTGGCCAGAAGCCTCATGTGTGACACTTCCACGACTACGCTCAGCACATAATTTCACTGTCCGTAAGGATGGTTATATAAGATGACGGCGATTCTGGTTCGGCCTGCCCCGTGCCACAGGAGTCCATTTCCCTATCAGTGGGGCGATATGTTGGCGAGGCTGAACATTTATTCTTTATGATTCATGTAATTATCGGTATCTGGCCTGCGTCAGTTTTTTTATAAATTTTACATGTTTATATACCCGCCCTTATTCCCTATTCATCGGTGGCGGCGGATCGGTTTTTCGTTCGGCTCTCCATTCTGGCGACCCTCCCTATACCCGCCCCGCTGATTTAACATATCTATCTGATTATGTTATTTTATTTACCACTTTTTCGAATGAGCAAGGGCAGAGCATGAGCAAGGCAAGAATCGGTATCGTCACCGTCAGCGATCGCGCCAGCGCGGGCATCTACGAAGACCTGTCCGGCAAGGCCATCATAGACACCCTGGGCAGCTACCTGACCTCTGAGTGGGAGCCCGTCTATCGGCTCATCCCGGATGAGCAGGATCAGATTGAGGCCACCCTGATTGCACTCGCGGATGAGGAGCAGTGCTGCCTCATCGTCACCACAGGCGGCACCGGGCCGGCCAAGCGGGATGTCACCCCGGAGGCCACAGAGGCGGTGTGCGATCGCATGATGCCGGGCTTTGGCGAGCTGATGCGGGCCGAGTCCCTCAAGTTCGTGCCCACCGCCATCCTCTCCCGCCAGACCGCCGGCCTGCGCGGCGGCTCACTCATCGTCAACCTGCCGGGCAAACCCAAGTCGATCCGCGAGTGTCTGGACGCTGTCTTCCCCGCCATTCCTTACTGCATCGATCTGATGGACGGCCCCTATCTCGAGTGCGACGAGAGCGTCATCAAGCCATTTCGTCCCAAGAAATGAGCTCTGCTCATCACCCATAAAAAGAGGCGCCCCTGGGCGCCTCTTTTTATTTCCAGCCTGTTGGCCGGCGGCTAGGGCCAGCGCTTGAAGATGAGGGAGGTATTGATGCCGCCAAAGGCGAAGTTGTTGGACATCAGATAGTCCACCTTCAGCTCCCGGCCGCCGCTGCGGATATGATCCAGCGGGGCGCAGGCGGGATCCGGCTCGTTCAGGTTGAGGGTGGGGGCAAACCAGCCCTCGGCCATCATCTCGAGGGAGAGCCAGGCCTCGATGGCGCCGCAGGCCCCCAGGGTGTGGCCTAAGTAGCTCTTGAGGGAGGAGATCGGGGTCTTGTCCCCGAACAGGGCCGAGGTGGCGTGGCTCTCGGCGATGTCGCCCCGCTCGGTGGCCGTGCCATGGGCGCTGATGTAGCCGATGTCCCCGGCCTGCAGGCCGGCATCGGCCAGCGCCAGTGCCATGCAGAGCTGCATCGTCTCCTGCTGGGGCTGGGTGACATGGGCCGCGTCGCAGTTGGTGGCAAAGCCCACCAGCTCGGCGAAGATGGGGGCCCCCCGCGCTAGGGCATGCTCCAGCTCCTCCAGGATCAGGCTGCCCGCCCCCTCCCCGATCACCAGGCCATCGCGGTCCCGATCGAAGGGCCGCGGGCTCAGCGCCGGGCTGTCATTCATCAGGCTGGTGGCGAACAGGGTGTCGAATACCACCGCCTCCGAGGGGCAGAGCTCCTCGGCGCCCCCGGCCACCATCAGATCCTGATAGCCGTGCTTGATGGACTCGTAGGCGTAGCCTATGCCCTGGCTGCCGGAGGTGCAGGCACTGGAAGTGGGGATCACCCGGCCGCGCAGGCCGAAGAAGAGGCCGGTATTGACCGCCGCCGTGTGGGGCATCATCTGCACATAGGTGGTGGCCGTGATGCTGGCGGTGGTCTTGTCGTTGAGCATGGCCCCAAAGTCGCTGATGGGCCCGGTGCTGCCGATGGAGGAGCCGTAGGCGATGCCGGTGCGACCGCCGGTCAGGACCGGATGATCGATGAGCCCGGCCCGGGTCAGGGCCAGCTCGGTCGCCACGGTCGCGAGCTCCGAGACCCGCCCCATGGCCCGGGTCTTCTTGCGCGGGTAATGGGCCGGCAGCGCGAAATCCAGGATGGGCGCCGCCAGTCGGGTATTGAGCCCCTCATAGACATCCCACTCCGGCATCTGGCGCACGGCGTTGTGCTCCTGCCGCAGGCGGGGCCCCACGCTCTGCCAATCGTTACCGAAGGCGGTCACCCCGGCCATGCCGGTGACTACGACACGCTTCATGCTGCTCTGCTCCACTCTGCCTGCTCAATTTGGCCCCATAGTCTCACATCCCCGCTCATACCATGCCCCCGTTGATCGAGATCACCTGGCGGGTGACATAGCCGGCGATGTCTGAATTTGACTGCGGGTAGGAGACCAGTCCCATTCGCTTCATACCCTTCATGCCATGCCTCCATTAATAGAAATGACCTGGCGGGTCACATAGGCGGCGATATCAGACATCAGGTAGGAGACCAACCCCGCCACCTCCTCGGCCTGGCCCATGCGTTTGAGGGGGATCATCTTCATGGCCTCGGCCTCCACCTCGGCATTGACCATGCCGGTATCGATGAGGCCGGGGGCCACGCAGTTGACCGTGATCTTGCGCTTGGCCAGCTCCAGCGCCAGGGCCTTGCTGGCCCCTATGATGCCCGCCTTGGCGGCGCTGTAGTTGACCTGGCCGCGATTGCCCATGATGCCGGACACCGATGACAGGGTGACGATGCGGCCCCCCCGCCGCAGCCCTATCATCGGCATGATGCAGGGCTTGAGCAGGTTGTAGAAACCGTCCAGGTTGGTGTGCAGCACCCCATCCCAGTCCTCGTCGGTCAGGGCCGGGAAGGCGCCATCGCGGATCACCCCGGCGTTGCTGACCACGCCGTAGTAAGCGCCATGGGCCTCGATGTCGGACTCGAGCCGGCTGCGGCACTGCGCCCGATCCGAGATGTCGAACTGGATCAGCCGCCCCTCTCCTCCCGCCGCCACTATGGCGGCCAGGGTCGCCTCGGCGCCGGCGCTGTCGCCGTGATAGTGCACCACTATGTGAAAGCCATCGGCGGCCAGCTTCAGGGCGATGGCGCGGCCTATGCCCTTGCTGGCGCCCGTCACCAATACGGTGGAACTCATATTCGATCCTTCTCTAACAGATTCAGATAATCGGTCTCTTCGCCCAGCGCTTTGGCCGGGACCTAAGGCTGTGCCAGCAACTCGGCCAGCTCGGCATCGCCGGGCAGGTAGGTGCTGAGGCGCGCCTCGGCGCAGGGCTCGTCTCCCCACAGGATCCGGCACTCAAAACTGGCCATGCCGCCATCTTCCAGCAGGCACTCGGCCTCGATCACCAGCAGCTCCCCGGCCGCGAACGCCGGCACCTGGCAGCGATACTGGCGGCTGCCGAGCAGCATGCCGATGCGCACCGGCTCGCCCCGCTCACGCCCCCGCATCCCCGCCCAGGCGGCTATGGTCTGGGCCATCAGCTCCAGGCCGACCCAGGCGGGCAGGTTGCCCTGTTCATCGAGCAGCAGGCCGTGGCGCGCACCGACTCGGGTCTCGCAGCGCACCCGCTGCCCCCGGTATTCGAGCAGCCGATCCAGCAGCAGCATGGGCGCCTGATGGGGCAGCAGCTCGGCGATGGCTATCTCATTCATGGGGCGGTTCTCCTTCCTTCCCCGAGATGATACGCCCCAACAGCAGGCTGACGTTATTGCCACCGAAGGCGAAGGAGTTCGACAGCACCCGGGCCAGCGGTCTGCCCGCCTCCCCTGCCCGCACCAGCCGGATGGGGGCCAAGGCCGGATCCTGTGCCTCCCCCTGCGGGGGCGGCGGCAGTGCCTGCTCCATCAGCAGGCAGCAGAGCGCCGCCTCGATGGCGCCGGCCGCCCCAAGAGTGTGGCCGGTCAGCATCTTGCTGGAGCTGCAGGGCGCCGTCTCGCCCGCGCCAAACAGCCGGGCCAGCGCCTTGCTCTCCATCTCGTCGTTGAGCTTGGTCGCGGTGCCGTGCAGGTTGATGTAGTCGAGCGCTTTGGCCTCGATGCCCCCCTGGAGCAGCGCCATGCGCATGGCGGCCTCGGCCCCCAGCCCCTCAGGATGGGGCGCCGAGATATGCCAGGCATCGGACGACTCGCCCGTGCCGAGCAGGGCGAGTCCGGCACGCTCCCGGCTCAGCAGGAAGAGGGCGGCCCCCTCCCCGATGTTGATGCCACACCGCTCGGCGGCGAAGGGGCGGCAGCGCGCCAGGCTGAGGGACTCCAGGCTGTCGAAGCCGTTGAGGGTCAGGCCGCACAGGCTGTCGACGCCGCCGACGATGACCGCATCCGCCAGCCCGGCCGCCAGCAGGCGCTGGCCGCTGATGAAGGCGCGGGCGCTCGAGGAGCAGGCGGTGGAAAGGGTGTAGGCCGGGCCGGTCAGGGCCAGATGGCGCGCCAGAAATTCACTCGGTGAGCCCAGCTCCTGCTGGCAATAGTCAAACCCGGCCGGCAGCGGCTGACCAGCTTGTGCGGCGGCGACCGCCACCTCGGCCTCGGCGATCCCAGAGGTGCTGGTGCCCAGCACGATGGCGATGCGATCCGCCCCCAGCCGGGCTTTGAGCTCATCGAACCCTGGCCGGATCTGGGTAAGGGCCGCCAGCAGCAACCGATTGTTGCGCGAGTCGTAGGCCGAGAGCGCCGCGGGCACTGGGGGCAGCGCCGCGCTCACCCGGCCGACCGGGGTGAGCCGGCCATCGCTCAGGGCCTGCGACTCCGCATCCAGTGGGCTGATGCCCTGCCCCTGCCAGCGGGCCAGGGCAGCAGACACCGCCGCCTTGCCCTCCCCCAGGGCGCAGATCAGGCCGTAGTCCCGGATGTAGCAGGGGGCAACCGGCGGGCGATCCTTCCGATTCGGGCTCATGGCGCCAATTTCTCCATCTGCAGCTGGTAATCGAAGGCGTGCTGGATCAGCCGCACCGGCTCGCGCTCGCCGGCGATCTGCCGGTAGTGGATCTCGCTCACCAGTTTGCCATCGGGATCGGTCAGACGGCGCACCATGCCTTCGTCCTCGAGTCGCCAGCCCTTGGGCAGCTGTGGCTGCCAGGCGGCGATGGGCCAGTAGCTCAGCATCACGTCGGCCAGCACCTGGGCCACCGGGGGCAGGGCCGCCCCTCCCAGCAGGCTGGAGAGCTGCTCGGTTTGGATCCGCTCGCCGTCATAGCTCAGCCGAAACAGCCGGATCCCGCTGGGGGTCAGCCCCACCAGGGTGAGCCGGTGGCCGTCGGCCTCCAGCACGGTCAGCAGCTGATGCTGGCCGCCCTTGCTGTGGGCGCTGAGCAGTTGCTGGCGATAGAGCGGCTGAGCCCGCAGCGGGGCCGGCAGCAGCAGGCTGGTGTCCGGGCTCAGGAAGGCTCGATTATCGGGCACGGGCTGACTGGCGCAGGCGCTCAGCAAGGTGGCGAACAACAGGGACAAGAACAACTTCATCATGGCTCCCGAAGAGCTGTGGTGGCTGGTGGTCATGGGGTCATCGCCTCTCCAGTACCAGTGGTGAGAACAGGAATGCGGTAAAGATACCGCCGCTGAGCACCAGACCGAAGCCGGCGATGGCCGAGGTGTGGCTCAGCGCCAGCAGGCCGAACGACAGCTGGGTGGTCAGGTTCGCCAGCAAGATGGCGAACATGGTCGAGCGTTGGCGCAGGGGATCCCCGCCGCTGTAGGCGAAGAAGAGGCTGTAGTCGATGCCGATGCCAAAGATGAGGCTCATGGCCAGCACCCCGAACAGGGTGAGCGGCTGGCCACAGGCGGCGAGCAGGGCCAGACCGGCCCCCAGCGAAAATCCGCTGATCAGCAGGATCCGCACGCTCTTGCGCCAGCCAAACCGGACCCAGAGCAGCAGGCCCACCAGGGCGATGGCCACCAGCAGCAGCTCGGTCAGCTTGATGCGGTAGTGGGCAAACAGCTCACTCCACTGGTTGCGCGGATCCTGCCAGAAGACCCCCTCCTGCCCCTGCGCCAGCTTTGCCACGGCGGCAACCTCCGTCACCCCGTTCACCGGCAGCCAGAGCGCCACCCGACCATCTGGCAACCCATGCCAGAGCAGTCGACTGCCCTCGCTGACCGGGCTGGCCAGCCAGTGCTCGGGAGTCAGGGGATGCCAGGATCTCGGCTTGGCCTCGACCGGCACGCCGGCCTGATTGAGCCGCGCCACCACCTCGGGCAACAGCCGAGTGAGGGCGGCATGATCCGCCCGCTGCTGCGCCTGGGACGGCAGCCACTGCGCCAGCGAAACGAAACCTGCCAGCTGACCCTGCGCCCTGGCCTGAGCCAGCTTATGACTCATGGCTTCGAGCCGCTGCAAGGCGGTCTCGCCATCCGCCGCCGTCACCAGGAAGCCCGTCATGCCCCCCTGCTGGCCGGTGAGGTGCTGGATCTGCCGCTCCTGTGCCTGCAGCTCGGTGGGCAGCGGCTGCAGCCGGGCTATGTCGTCATCGACCTCCAGCCGGTTCAATCCCACCCCTATCAGGATCAGGCAGAGCAGTGGGACGCCCCAGCGCAAGGCACGGATCTCGCGCCACCACTTGAGCCAGAGCGCCATCGGCACCAGGATGCGCGCTTCCCGCTGGGGCAAGTCACCGAGCCAGAGCGGGAACAGGCAGAGCACGGTAATAAACGAGGCCGTCAGCCCCACCAGGGCACACAGCGCCATCTGCTGCAAGCCGGGGAAGGGAGCGAGCCAGAGCAGGCCATAGCCTACCAGGGTGGCGAACAGCGCCATCGAGAGGCTTGGCAGCAAGCGGGCGCGAGTCTGGTGGGGGCTCTCCTGGTCCCCGTGCAGGCGCCGCTCGGTCAGGAAATGGATCCCGTAATCGATGACGCCGACCAGGCTGGAGCTGATCACCAGGGTGAACAGGTGCACCTCGCCAAACCACAGCAGCACGGCCAACACCCCCCAGGCGAGGCCGATGGCGATGGGCAGCAGGGAGATCCAGAGCGCACGACCCGAGCGGAACGCCAACCACATCAGCAGCAAGACCCCGAACGTGGAGCCGAGCCCTATGGTGGAGATATCCTCCTGAGCCAGGTCACTGGCATGCTGGCTGTAGAAGAGGGTGCCACGGCGCAGCAGCTCCAGCCCGGGATACTGGGTCTTGAGGCTCTGCTCCGCCGCGTTGAGGCGGTTCAGCAGCTCGCTATTGCGAGAGAGATCGAAGGCCGAGAGGTCCAGCTCGGCTCGCAGCAGAAACCACTGCCGCCCCGCCTCGTCCCGGCTCAGCAGCCAGCCCTGATCGAGGCGCAGGGCCGTGGCCGCCTGACCCTGCACGCCGGCGCGGGTCAGCAGCAGGGGATCGGCTTGCCACTCGGGGCGGGAGACGCCACCGAAGGGGCTGTAGATCTGGCCGAGCACCCACTGGCTCCAGGCCTCGGGCCCTGCGGCCAGCCTGGCCCGGCTGCCCTCATCGAGGCGCTGCCAGGCATAGTCATAGATGAAGCCTTGCCAGGCGGGGGCCAGCTCCGGCTGGGCACCGCGCACCGCGCTGAGCTCGGGCAAGGCGCTCAGGGCCGTTGCCCACTCCTCTGCCGCGACGCGACCATCCTGCCCCGCCGGCAGGCTCAGCATCCAGACCAGCTGTTTGTCGAGCTGGCGCAGCAGGCCACCGCGCAGGGCCGGATCCAGTGTGGATCTCTCCTCGTGGGGCAGGAGATCCATCAGGCTGGTATTGATGCGGCTGTGAGAGAGCTGCCAGCCGAGCAGCGCCAGCGCCAACAGGCTGAGCAGCAGCCAGAGGCAGGAGAGCCGGCGCCAGGTCGGCTCGCTCCAGCCCAAGGCGAGGGATGGCCGTGTGGGAGAGGATGCGGCGTCGCCAGGGTTTTCAGGGGACAAAATGGGCCTGCTCCTCGGCAGAGAGGGGGAGACTCACCGCCTGCCAGTGAGAGAAGCGTATGCGGGTCTCATCCCCCTGGCGATCGGCGATCACGAGCCGATCCAGCTGCTTGCCACCGCCTAACGTCAGACTGGCAAATACCTTGTTCAGTGGCGCCGCCAGCGGCGTCAGCACCAGGGTCCAGCTCTGCTCGGTGGACTGGAAGTCGAGGGCAAAATAGCGGGTCAGCGCCTGCTCATCCGAACCGAACAGGGCCAGCAGCATGCCGCTGAATTCGAGCAGTTGGGGATTGTCGATCACCTCGGCCTGGCCCTGGCCAACCTGCTGACGCATGCGCTGGGCAGTCAGACTCAGCGCCAGTTCAAAGGGCTGCAACTGATGCCACCAGAGCCCCTGGCCGCGCGCCAGCAACAGCTCGCCGCTGGCTTTCAGGGGCTGGGCCAGCCCGGCCACCTGCTTCTCCTGCTCGAAGCGAGCTCGCTGGGCCGGCTGCGCACTCAGCAGCTCGCGCACCTCGGCCTGGGTCATGGAGGCAGCCTGCACCACCCCCGGCAACATCAGCCACAGACAGGCACAGAGCCAGCCGCGCATTCCCTTCATCAAGAGCCGCCTCATTCACTCACTCCCAGCTTGTCGAGCAGCACCCTGGGCGAGGCGAGGCACATCTCGCCGCTCTCCTGGTTCACCGCCACCTGGATGCTGTAGCCCTTGCTGGTGCGCACCCCGCTGATGGCATCGAACAGCTGGTACTCGATCTTGAGCCGGTTCTGGTACTCGCTGAATCTGGCCTCGACCCGCACCCTCTGGCCAAAGCGCAGCGGCGCCATGTACTTGAGCCGCAGGTCGATCACGGGCCAGTGGTAGCCGGAGGCCGCCATCTGGGGGTAGTTGTAGTCGATCCGCTCGAGCAGGGCGCAGCGGGCCAGCTCGATGTAGCGCACGTAGTGGCCATGCCAGGCCACCGCCATCATGTCGATGTCATGAAACGGGATCTCGATTTCGATACTGTGACTCAGCATCCAGGGTTCATGCTGCATACAGGTTCTCCATCGGGTCGTGCCAGACATCCGCAGCCATCATGTCGATGTCGTGGAACGGGATTTCGATGTCGATGTCGATGCTGTGGCTTAGCATCCAGGGTTCATTTTGCATGGGGCTCATCTCCATAAAGCGGATAATAGCGGGCTTGCAGTCGGGCGATCAGCGCCCTGAGCTCCTGCTCCAGCGCCCTGTCCTCCACCAGCGCCGGGTGATGGACGCGCACCGCCAGCACCATCCCTTGCAACGGCTGGCTCAATTCCTCCAGGCTGCGTTGCTGCACGCCAAGGCGCAGCTCGACCCCCTGCACCGCCGCCAGCAGGCAGGCGGAGCCGACTTGCTCGCAGAGGGTCAGCACCCGCAGGGCGTCCCGCGCCGCTATGGTGCCCATGCTCACCTTGTCCTGGTTGTGGCACTCGGTGGAGCGGGAGAAGACGCTGGCGGGCATGGTCAGCTTGAGCGCCTCGGCGGTCCAGGCGGAGACCCCGATCTGCACCGCCTTGAAGCCGTGGTTGATCATGCGCCGCTCGCCGCTGGCGCCGGAGAGGTTGCTCGGCAGGCCGCCGTTGAACTTGGTGTCCACCAGCTGCGCCAGCTGGCGATCGAGCAGATCCGCCAGGTTCGCCACCGCCGTCTTCATGCTGTCCATGGCCATGGCGATGTGGCCACCATAGAAGTGGCCGCCATGCATCACATGCTCGCCCTCACCATCGATGAGCGGGTTGTCGTTGGCGCTGTTGAGCTCGTTCTCGATGAGCTGGCGCCACCAGGGCAGGCTGTCGGCCACCACGCCGATGACGTGGGGCGCGCAGCGCAGGGAATATCTGTCCTGCAGCCGGTCGCTGTGGCGCGGCAACTCACCGCCCTGCAGATCGGCGCGCAGCCAGGCGGCGATGCCCTGCATGCCGGGGTGCGGCTTGGCGGCGAACAGCCGCTCGTCGAAGTGGAAGGCATTGCCAGCCATGGCGACGCTGACCAGGGCGGTGATCCGGGTCGCCAGCCGCATCAGGTAGTCGGTGCGGACGTAGGCCAGGCAGGCGAGCGCCGTCATCACAGAGGTGCCGTTCATCAGCGCCAGCCCCTCCTTGGGTCTCAACGTCAGGGGGCTGACACCCAGGGCCTGATAGACCTCCGCGGTGCTCGCCAGCCGCCCGTCCCGATAGAGCTCGCGCTCCCCCACCAGCACGGCGGCCACGTAGGAGAGCGGGGTGAGATCGCCGCTGGCGCCGACCGACCCCTCCTCGGGGATGCGCGGGATCAGATCCTGCTCCAGCAGCCAGCAGAGCCGCTCCAGCAGGGCCGGGCTGACCCCGGAGACCCCCTGGGCCAGGGAGCAGAGCCGGGTCGCCAGCACGGCGCGCCCGGCCGTCACATCGAGATCCTCCCCCAGGCCGCAGCCATGGAAGCGGGTCAGGTGCAGGGGCAGCTCGGCCACCAGGGCCGGCGGCACGGCCCGGGTCACGGAGTCGCCATAGCCGGTGGTCACCCCGTAGATGACCCCCTCCTCCGCCAGCAGCCGGTCGAGAAAGTCGGCGCCGCGCTGGATGCGGGCCATAAAGGCGGGATCCGGGTTGAGCACCGGCTTGGCATGCCCCTCGGCCAGGGCCACCACCTGCTCTATGGTGAGCCGGCCTGCGCCAAAGGTGACCAGGGCCTCATCGGCCTGCTGGGAGGGGGGAGTATCAGGGTTCATCATGAGTCAGCTGCCAGAAGTCGAAGAAGTTGAACCAGTCCAGCGGCGCCTGCAGGCAGTGGTGCTGCAGGCGGTCGGCATAGGCCTGCACCCAGTGGCGCAGGGCCGCCTCCCGCTGTGCACGGGGCAGCAGCAGGCGCTCGGCGAAGGGCTCGAAATGGACGCGAAAACGCCCCTGCTCCTTGAGGCCGAACATCAGGTAGACGGGGCAGGCCAAGACGCTGGCCAGGGCGAAGGGGCCGAGGGGAAAGGGGGCCGGCTGGCCGAGAAAATCGGCCCAGACTACCCGCTTCTCCCGCGTCACCGAGGTGCGATCCCCGACGATCACCACCCACTCCCCCGCCTCTATCTTCTCCTTGAGCAGGATGGCGGTATCGGCCCCCATCTCCTGCACCTGGATGAGATTGAGGCTGGCGCCCGGGTTGATCTGCTTGAGCAGGGCGTTGAAACGCGCCGCGTGGCGGGTGAACACCAGGGCATTGATGCGCACCTGGCCGTCCCGGGTACCGAGCGCCCGGCACAGCTCGAGATCCCCGAGGTGGGAGCCGAGCAGCAGCAGGCCGCGGCCCGAGGCGAGCGCCGCCTCATAATGCTCGCGCCCCACCAGCTCGACCTGATCCGGGGGGATGTCGCCGCGCCAGCCCGCCAGCTTGTCCAGCGCCGCCTCACCAAAGCGCAGGAAGTGGCGAAAGCTGGATCTCGGTCCCGCGGGCAGTGGAATGTCATTGGCCGCCGCAAACGCCTCGAGCCGGGCCAGATACTGCTCCGAGGCCGCCCGCTGGCGGCGCCCGGTCAGCCAGAAGTAGCCGATGACGGGGTAGAGCAGCGCCTTGAAGCCGCCCCGACCGAGCAGCCGATAGCTGGCCAGCATGATCTGCATGCCGAGCCAGGAGCCCCGCTCGGGGGTGCGTGACCAGTGGCGCTTGCCCCAGGCCAGCCAGCCTTTTACACCGGTATGAGAACCGTCCATTCCAGGGGGGCGGGAGCCCTCCCTGTCTGGGGAGTCCGACCAATAACGCTTGCCCTGTTGCCAGAGCCGGACCGGCCAGCTCAGTACCTTCAACAGCAGATCCCAGAGCAGGCGGCACACCAACCGGGTGTGCATCCAGGAGATGGCCAGGTTGTCTCGCCAGAGCCGGAAGTGGGAGCTGCCGTCCTGAGGATAGATGACCCGGGTCGGCACGAAGCGCACCGGCACCCCGCGCCAATGGAGGCGCACCATCACCTCGGTGTCGAAATCCATGCGCCGGCCGAGGCGCACCTCGTCAAACAGGGCGCAGCTCGCCGCCAAGGGGTAGACCCGGAAGCCACACATGCTGTCTTCGATGGCGAAGGAGAGGGTCTCTATCCAGACCCAGACATGGGTGACATAGCGGCCATAGAGGCGCCCCTTGGGCACAGAGTCGTCATAGAGGGGGCGACCCGACACCAGGGCAGCCGGGTGAGCCGCCGCCTCCGCGAGCAGGCGAGGCACGTCGGACAGCTCGTGCTGGCCGTCCGCGTCTATCTGCACCCCATGGCTGAAGCCGCGTGCCAGTGCGGCCCTGAGCCCGGTCATCACGGCGGCCCCCTTGCCGAGATTTTCGGGATGGCGCAGCAGGCTGAGCCAATCCCCATGCTCCTTTGCCAGGGCATCGAGGGCCGCCGCCGCGACGGGCTCGCTGCCATCGTCGATCAGCAGGCAGGGCAGCCCCAGGGGTTTCAGCCTGGCCAGCACCCCGGCCAGGGGGGCCGCATGGTTGTAGCAGGGAATGAGGAGGCAGGGATTCAGGGACATAGCCGCACCCGACCGCTGCTGGCATGCTCATCCCCGAGCCGGTAGCTGAACAGCAGTTGCTCCCGCTCGACCTGCCAGCTCAGGTGCAGCTCGCACTCCTGATCCGGGCGCAAGGGGCGCTGAAATTTGAGCTGGCTCATGCCGCCGAAGGCGCCGGTCAGGCCGAGCAGCGCGCGGCCATAGTGCATGGCCCAGTGCACCTGGGTCACCCCGGGCAGCAGGGGGGCGCCGGGAAAATGGCCGACAAACCAGGGCAAGTCCGGCTCCAGCCGCAGGCGCAGCACCAGGGTGCCGTCCAGCCAGCGCTGCTCGAGCAGGGTGGGTAGCCCGCTTCTCTGCATGGGGACGGATCCCTGTCGATCCATCTTGTCCTTATGTTGCACATCAGCCTGTGGCGAGTCCGTGTTTTGTACATCAGCTGGCGCCTCGTCAAACAGCGCCTTCAGCTCGGCCCAGGGCCGCTTGCCCTGGCTGTTGAGGGGCAGCGCCGGCTGGATGCGCACCCGGCGCGGCAGCGCCACCGGCTCGAGCCAGGGTCTGAGCCGCTCGCGCAGGGCGATGAGGAAGCGGCCTGGTCCCAGCGCCTGCCACCGGGCCTGGCCCTCTGGCGTCAACACCAGCACGGCGCCGAGCAGCTGCCGGCTCCCTACCGTCAGCGGCAGCACGGCCGCCGCCGCCACCCAGGGCAGCACCATGAGCCGGCTCTCGACCTCATCGAGGGAGATGCGTTTCTCCTCGATCTTCACCAGCCGATCCCCTCGCCCCAGCAGATGAAAACCGCTGTCGGTCAGCCGGATGCGATCGGCGCAGAGCAGCGGCGCGTCATCGGGCAGGAAGGGGGAGTGCAGCAGCAGGCCATCCTCGTCCGCCAGCGCGACCCGGACACCCGGCATGGGCCGCCAGGGGGTGTCCGGCACCGGACTCTGGCGCCAGGCGATGCCGCCGGTCTCGCTGCTGCCGAAGATCTCCACCGGCAACTGGCCGAGCAGCTCGCGGGCCTTGGCTGCATCCGCCGGGGCCAGGGGGCCGCCGGAGGAGACGATGAGGCAGCAGCCCCTCGCCCCGAGGCCGGGATCGAGCCGGCTGAGGAAGGCTGGGGAGGCGATCAGCCCCCACTTGCCCGGCCGATCAAGCAGTTGCTCCGGATAGAGGGTCAGGGTGCGGGCGAAGGGCACCCTCAGCACCAGGGGCAGCAGGATGCGAAACAGCAGGCCGTAGATGTGCTGATGGCTGACGCTCGCCAGCAGGCGGGCGCCGCCGAGCCGCTCACCCCAGAGTTCGCTCAAGACCCGCAGCTCGGCCTCGAGCTGGTGCCAGGCCTTGGGGATCGCCTTGGGGGCGCCGGTGGAGCCCGAGGTAAACAGGGTCAATTGCAGGGATGTGGGGGCCGGCCAGCGAGAGGGCTGCGCGCCCTCAGAGACGGTCACACCGGACAGCGGCAGCCGCAGCCAGGGGCTCGCGATCCCCTCCCCCAGCGGCTGGCTATCGGTCAGCACCCCATCGAAGTGATCCTGCAGCTCGGCCAGGGCGGCCGGTCGCTGGTGCCCGGGCAGCACCACCTCGCGCCCCGTCAGGGCGCAGGCCAGCAGCGCCTGGGCAAACAGCAGGCTGTCGTCGAAACAGAGCGCCCAGCGCCGGGCGGGCAGGCTCGCCAATCGGCTGGCCAGCGCCTCGCTGTCAAGGCGCAGGGTGCCGAAGCGGCAATCCCCCTGGGGGCCGAACGCCACCGGCTCCTCGTCCCCCCGCCCCCAGATGGCGGCGAGCAGGTTCGCTGGCCCCCTCATGAGGCAAAGCTCCGCTTGACCCGCAGGCGCACCAGATACTCGGCCCCCATCAACAAGCCCATCAGCAGATAGCTGACCAGGCCGTTGTAGAGGCTCCAGAGGGCGAGATCCCCGTGCCAGATGGTGGCGGCGGCTAGCGTGCCATTGAGCACGAAGAAACCGCACCAGACCCGGGTCACGGTGCGGGTGTAGCGCACCCCGGCCGGGGGCAGGTCGGGATCGGTCAGGCGGGCGAGCCGCTCCACCAGCGTCATGGGCTGGTTCAGGCTCCAGCCAAACAGGCCGAACAGCGCCAGGGAGACGACGAGGGGGTAGTAGAGCAGCCAGTGCTGGGCCGAGAAGAGGGCGCTGAGCCCCGTCAGCAGCAGGCCGACACAGGCGAGCAGGCGACCGAGCAGCAGCCACTCGCGCACCGGGGCAACCCCGGGCAGCAGCCGCAGGGCGAAGGTCACCAGCAGGATGACGAGCAGGGCGGAGCCGCCCCAATGGGTCAGCCCCCAGTACACGGCGAGGGGATAGAGCAGCAGCAGGCCGCCCGCCAGTAAGGAGAGCAGCCGGATCATGATGGCCACCCCCGACTCAGGAGGGAGAGCAGCTGGATCATGACGGCCGCCCCCGACTCAGCAGGGAGAGCAGCCGGATCATGACGGCCGCCCCCGACTCAGGAGGGAGAGCAGCATCATGGCCGACTCAGACGGGAGAGCTGACGCCTCATGGCCGTGCTCCGTGCGGCTTGGGTCTCATCGCCGGCTCAGGCCTCATCCATCAGGCGCTGGACCGCATCGACCACGTCGCCGACGCTGCGCACCGACTTGAACTCCTCCGGCTTGATCTTCTTGCCGGTCAGCTTCTGCAGGTGCACCAACAGATCGATGGCGTCTATGCTGTCGAGCTCCAGATCCTGATAGAGCTGGGCATCAGGGGTGACCGCGGCCTCGTCCACTTCGAACAAGTCGATCAGGGTGGCCTTCACCTGGGCAAAGATGTCGTCTCTGTTCATCACGGTTTCTCCACGAGGGGACGGGATCCGGCCTGCGCCTGGATCAGCGCCGCCAGGGCATCGACGCTGGCAAAGTGGCGACGGGTGTTCTCGTCATCGGCGGAGAGCACTATGCCGTAACGCCCCTTGATGGCGAGCCCCAGCTCCAGCGCATCGATGGAGTCCAGACCCAGACCGTCGCCAAACAGCGGCGCCTGGCTGTCGATGTCGTCCGGGCTCAGCCCTTCCAGGTTGAGGCTGTCGATGATGAGTCGTTTTATCTCTTGTTGCAGGTCTTGCATTGCTCTTCCATAGGCTGTCATGGGGTCCCGGGTTGCAGGACCCGGGTAAGAAACCGGGTTAACTGGCGGGCGGCCAGGGCGCCGTGCTGCGAGCCGTCGACCACCTCTGCGGCATGGATCTGCGGCAGAAACTCCAGGGTGAAGCAGGGCTTGTTGGCCGGGGTCCGGTACCACTTGTCCTGCTTGGTGAGGAAGCGCTCGCTGCACTGGATCCGCACGGGCTGCAGTGGCAGCTGGCCACGCAGCGCGAGCTGGGCGGCGCCCCGCTGCAGCCGGATCGGCTGGCCCGGGGTAGTGCGAGTGCCTTCAGGGAACACCAGCAGCAGCCCCCCCTGGCGTACCCGCTCGATGCAGCGCGGCAGCAGCTGCTCGGCCTCCACATTGGGAATGTAGCCGGCGGCACGCACCACGCCACCGAGAAAGGGATTATGCCACAAAGCCTGCTTGACGATGCAGTCACAGGCCGGCAGCTCGGCGGCCAGCATCACATAGTCCAGCAGGCTGGGGTGGTTGGCCACCACCAGCACGCCGCGCAGGGAGTCCGGCAGGCCACTCACCCTGTAGTCGAGCACCCCCAGCCCCCTGAGCAGCCCCATAAACAGCCGGAAACTCTGCTTGATGCTGGCCTGGGCCAGGGTGCGGCGCCGCTCCCCCCGCAGGCAGATCGCCAATAGCGGGAACCAGCAGAGGCTGAGCAACAGACCGCCCAGCCCAAACAGGGTGAAGCCGAGGGCGGTGCCCGCCAGCCGCCAGAGCCGGTTCAGTCGCGCCGCCATGACCACTCCTGGCGCCCATCCCCGAGCAGGCAGCCGGCTTGTTGCAACAGGTGCGCGCGCCAGAATGCCAGAGGCTGGGTCAATGCGGGAGGCCGGGTCTCGGCCCGCCGGCTGTCGCAACGCCAGCGCTCCCCACCCGGCTCGTCCGCCAGCACCAGCGCGACCGCATAGGGCGGGGTTGCCGGCAGCCAGCGCCGATGGAAGGCCGGGATCTCGCCCTCGAAGGCCACCAGCAGCACACGACCGTTGTTGACGCTCAGAGTGGCGACCGCCTCGGTCAGCCCCGCCATCAGGCTGCCCTCCCCCGCGGCGAGCGAGCTCATGGGCAGCGCCGCCTTGCCCTGAATGGAGCAGATCCCGGCCGCCGTGTTGTGCACCGACATGGAGAAATCCGTGGGGGAGAGGGGCTTGCCCGCCGCCAGCCCCTGCAACAGCGTCATGGAGCGGGCCAGTTCGCCGTGGCGACTGACGAAGATGACGCTGTCGACGGGGTGACGAGCCAGCATCTCCAGCCCCAGCTGCACCGCGAGCCGGGCGCCGGCGCTGAGGCGGCGGGCCATCATCATGGGCAGCAGCGGGGTCGGCGGCATGGAGGCGTCGGCGGGCCAGCGGCCCTGCTCGGCCCACTGCCGCCACTGGCCTGTCTGGTCCAGACCGGGGGAGAGCGCCTGTGCATCGAGGAGTGAAAATGAGAGCATGATAGCGACGCTCCGTCCTGTTGCGGCGTTAGGGATCATGAGCAATAAGCGGTTCAGCCGGCGACAGGGTACAGCGAGTCCATGCCGAGCGAATAGCCAACCTATTACCACCATTGATGATGCCGGCCATCATAGCATTATTTTTCAGAAAGAGTAGGCAGCATAAAATATAACCCTTTGTTTGTAGTCGCCTTTTATTGAAAGCCGCCAGATAATGATGTCTTATTGTTCCAGTTAATAAGAAGCAGCACCGCGGAACAATCATCAATGGCGGCCCGAGCCAGGCCGGGCTGTTTCGCCCCAACCACCCATCACCCACCACGAGAGCCGCCCAGTGAAACATTATCAGTGCGAGCAATATGATGCCCTCGACGCCATCAGTCAGGCCCAGCGCATCGCCTTCGCCCCCATGCTGTTCCAGGCGAGCTGGTGCCTGCGCGAGACCGGCGTGCTGGCCTACCTGGAGCAGTGCGGCAAGGCGGGCGCCACCACGGCCGAGATAGCCGGCCACTGCGGGCTCAGCGAATATGCGGTCTCGGTGCTGCTGGACATGGGGCTGGGCGGCGGGCTCTGTCATCTGGCCGACGAGCGCTACGTGCTCGGCAGGGTCGGCAAGTACCTGCAGAACGACCCCATGACCCGGGTCAATATGGATTTCACCCAGCACGTCTGCTATCAGCCCCTCGCCCACCTGCTCAGTGCCATTCGCGAGGGAAAGCCCGAGGGGCTCAAGCTGTTCAACCCCGACTGGGCCACCATCTACCCCCACCTCGATGAGCTGCCGGAGCCGGCGCGGGCCAGCTGGTTTGCCTTCGATCACTTCTATTCCGACTGGGCCTTCCGCCAGGCTCAGGATCATGTGCTGAGCTACCGGCCGCGGCGGCTCTATGACGTGGGTGGCAACACCGGCAAGTGGGCCCTCTCCTGCGCGGCCCGGGATCCTGCACTCAGCGTCACCATACTGGATCTGCCGGAGCAGCTCGCCCTAGCCCAGCCCCGGATAGCAGAGGCCGGGCTGGCGGAGCGGGTCGACGGCCATGCCGTCAACATGCTCGACGCCGACGGGCCGCTGCCGGGTGAGGCGGACATCTGGTGGATGAGCCAGTTCCTCGACTGCTTCAGCCACCCGCAGATAGTCGCCATCCTCAAACGCATTCGCCGCCACATGAAGCCAGGGGCCAGGGTCTGCATCCTAGAGCTGTTCTGGGATAGGCAGAGCTTCGAGGCCGCCAGTTTCTGTCTCAACGCCACCTCCCTCTACTTCACCGCCATCGCCAACGGCGACAGCCGCTTCTACCACTCCAAGCAGATGTACCAGTGCTTGCGCGAGGCGGGTTTCCACGTGGAGGCCGAGCACGAGATCCCGGGGCCCGGCCACACCCTGCTGGTTGCCCATCCGCTGCCCAGCTGGCCATAATGCCCCATCGGAATGGCAGCATCTATGACACGAGAAGGAGTACGGCATGATGCGTAACTGGAAGGCACTGCTGGCACTTTGCCTGGCCCTTGGCGCCCTGACCGGCGGCTGTGCCGACATCAAGGAGGCGGGCCGGACTGTGGGGCACACCACCCGCGATGTGACCCGCGAGATTGGCCACACCACCCGGGACGTGACCCGGGAGATCGGTCACGGCACCCGGGATACCGTCAAGAAGGTGGGCGATGAGATCAGTAAATGACAACAGGGGCCTTGGCCCCTGTTGTGTTAGCTGCGACTGACCATTACCACATCGCCATCAGCTGGGATTCCATGGCCTCCTCCGGCTCATCCGGCAGCTCGCCGAAGAGGTCCAGCCCGGTCTGCTCCTCCACCGCATCCACCGTCACTATGTAGTCCGCAAGCCGGCTGGCCGACACGTTTTCCTGGGGCAGGATGAAGGCGATGGCCTCCCGATTGGCCACGTCCATCACCACCCGGTAATAGGCATGGGGCACGGTCACGCCGTTGCCGATGGCGGCATCCGAGTTGGTGAAGATGGGACCGGTGATCACCTGAACCTCCTCATAGGCGATGGCCCACTGGCGGGTCTTCTCCTCCAGGATGCGCCAGGCCCCCTGATTGAGCGCCGGCAACTGCGGCGTCATGTTGGTCAGCAGGAAGCTCTGCTTCATGGTGGTGGCGCTGGTGCGCATGTCCGCCGCCGGCGCCTGATGACCCCTGTCATAACCCGATCCCTTGTAGTCCGCCAGGGTGGCGCGGAACTGCACCGGCACCTCCTTGTCTTCGGCGAAGGCATCCTTGCGCGGCACCTGACCCTGGGCGCTGGCCGCCGTCATCCGATAAGAGACCCAGTCAGAGACCTTGGTGTCGTAGTTGTAGCCGGCGGCATAGCCTTCCCGGCACAGCAGCTGACTGGATTGACTGGGGACTCCCAGGGTGACGTGATCCTTGCACTGGAATCCCACCGCCAGGGTCGGGAAAGCGCTGAGAGTAAATCCGACAGCCAGAACTAACTTATTAATATTATTCATTATTATGCCACTCCTTGTGTTAGGCGGAGTGATTTGACACCAGGTCGGAGGAGTCAGGCAATCGGCTAGTTTACGAGCATGTCGTAAATGTGAAGATGGCTGCAATTCGGCCAAAAACCTGCGGACAGCTGGGGGATTGTCATCCCCCTGTCATTGTGCTGAACGGGACATTTTTCCCGTTTAATCAATTGGATATACCCATGAAAAAGCGGGGCGCCCGGCCCCGCTCTGGTGATGTCCCTCAGCTCTTGACCTGAGGCCGCGGGGTATCGGCTCGGGACGGCGGCAGTATGGGCAACACTATCTGCGGCTGATCCCCGGTCAGGCTCTTGAGGAAGTCGGTCATGTCGTCGGCCTCCTGCTCGCTCAGACGCTGACCCAGCTGGATGTCGGCCATGATCTGCACCGCCTCCTTCAGATCCCAGACCGCCCCATCGTGGAAGTAGGGGTAGGTCAGCGCTATGTTGCGCAGGGTCGGCACCTTGAACCAGCCGATGAGCTGCTGCTCGCCGGTCACGGCGCCGCGGCCCTGGGCCGGGTTGCTGGTCGGGTAGTGCTTGACCAGCCCCATCTTCTGATAGGAGTTGCCGCCGATGGCAACCCCGTTGTGACAGGCGGTGCAGCCCTTCTCCTTGAACAGCTGGTACCCCTTCAGCTGCCGCGCCGTCAGCGCCTTGTCATCCCCCTTCAGCCAGCGATCGAAGGGGGCATTGGGGGTGATCAGGGTCTCCTCGAAGGCGGCGATGGCATCGGTCACCTCGTCGATGCCAAAGTCCGCTTTGCCGTAGACCGCATCGAAGCGGGCGCGGTATTCGGGCAGGGTGTGCAGGGTCTCGACCGCCAGCTTGTGGGTGAAGGCCATCTCCAGCGGGTTGGCGATGGGGCCCGCCGCCTGCTCCTTCAGATCCTTGGCACGGCCGTCCCAGAACTGCACGAAGTTGAGGCTGGAGTTGAGCACGGTCGGCGAGTTGATCGGCCCCTCCTTCCACTGGTGGCCGAGGGAGCTGACCTGGTTGTCCACTCCGCCGGTCGCCAGGTTGTGGCAGGAGTTGCAGGAGATGGCGTTGGACCTTGACAGCCTCGGCTCGAAGAACAGCATCTTGCCCAGCTCGACTTTCTCCGGCGAGCCCGGCTTGACGGCCTCGATCGGTTGCACCGGCTCGGTGGCCCACCCCATCCCGGGCAAGGCCAGTACCAGCAGCAGACAATATTTATTCATTTTTCTCTCTCCCTTGAGTCCGCGAACAATCGCAGCCTCAGCCTGACCGGGAAAGGCTGCGTATTATTTGCTCAGGATCAAATGGGATGGATAAAAACCACATTAAAAACAATGAATTGATATATTTTTGACGGACTGATGGCGGGGACTTGCGAGGTAAAAACAGCCAAATTCTGATGTATGAATTATCAACAGACAGAGCCTGAATGACAGCCCATTAATTAGATTGGGGTCATTGAATAAAGCGATTATTAAATATGCAGTAATGATCGAACATTAATTAGGTTTATTTAACATGCATTATTCAATGCTCGAGATAATACCTTATCAATAATGCCTCGGTGGCGCCGACCACCCTCGCCCCTATTTCGGGTGATCCCTCGCAGGTTATTCGCTGGTAAAGGCGACGGGTGGCCTGATTTATTTCTCCAGACCCGCTGGCTGCCGCCCTCCACCAGGCATAGCGGCGCACAATAGCAAAGAGGGCCAGAAGGCCCTCTTTTCGTTCATGACATCGCCTTACAGACTGGCGGCGATACGCGCCCCCAGGGCGGCGTTGTTCAGCACCAGCTGGATATTGGCCGCCAGGGAGTTGCCGCCGGTCAGCTCGCACACCCGCGCCAGCAGGAAGGGGGTAGACTCCTTGCCCTTGACACCCTGCCCGTCCGCCTCGCGCAGCGCCTGCGCGATGGCGGCGTCGATGTCGGCCTTGGGCATGGCAAACTCGGTCGGGATCGGGTTGGTCACCACGGCGCCGCCGGCCAGCCCCAGCTCCCACTTGAGGCGCAGCGCCTCGGCAATGGCCGCCGGGGTATCGAGGCGGTAATCCACCTTGAAGCCGCTCTCGCGGGTGTAGAAGGCGGGCAGCTCCTCGGTCTGGTAGCCGATGACCGGCACCCCCTGGGTCTCCAGGTACTCCAGGGTCAGACCTATGTCGAGTATCGACTTGGCACCGGCGCAGACCACGGCCACCGGGGTCTGGGCAAATTCCTGCAGATCCGCCGAGATGTCGAAGGTCTCCTGGGCGCCGCGATGCACACCGCCGATGCCGCCGGTGGCGAACACCCGGATGCCGGCCATGGCGGCGATGATCATGGTGGAGGCCACGGTCGTCGCCCCCAACCCCTTGTTCGCCAGCACGAAGGGGATGTCCCGGCGGCTGCACTTGGTGGCGGCATGACCGGCCCGACCCAGCGCCTCCAGCGCCCCCGCATCCAGACCCACCTTGAGGCGGCCATCCAGGATGGCGATGGTGGCTGGCACGGCGCCGTTATCGCGCACCACCTGCTCCACCTGGCGTGCCGTCTCCACGTTCTGCGGATAGGGCATGCCGTGGGAGATGATGGTGGACTCCAGCGCCACTACCGGTTTGCCGGCGGCCAGGGCCGCGGCCACTTCTGGTTGGATATCGAGATAAGCGTTCAACATGGGTACTCCTCCAGCATGCGTTCAACGGCGGCCTTGGATAGGCCGGAAAAGACGGTATCGGAACAATTGACGGTGAGGGCGGCGCAGCCGAGCGCGAAACGGGTGGTCTCGGCCATGTCAGCCTCCAGTAACCAGGCGTGGGCCAGCCCTGCCATGAAGGCATCGCCGCCGCCGGTCACGTTGACGACCGGGCTGCCGAGCACGGGCAGATGGCCCTGGCACTCCCCGTCGCTATAGAAAATCCCCTGATCGCCGAGGCTCAGGAACAGCCGTTGCACCCCGGCGCGATGGAACCAGGCCGCCGCCATGGGCCAGCTCTCGGGGCCGGCGATGCGGAAGCCGCACAGCTGCTCGGCCTCGCTGCGATTGGGTTTGAGGGTGTGGATGCGGTGCAGCCATGGGCGGATCTTCTCCACCTTGGCCACCGAGACGGTGTCGACGAAGATAATGTGCTCCCCTTGGCGCTCGAACAGCCAGTCGAGGGTGTGGGTGGCGAGGTTGGTGTCGAGCACCCAGAGCCGGGCCGCGCCGAGGAAGCCGCTGAGCTGGCTGAGCCTTGCCGGGGTGAGTTCGTCGATGATCGCCATGTCGTTGACGGCGCAGCTCATCTCGCCGCTGCCATCGTGCAGGCTGAGGTAACAGGAGGTCGCCTGACCCTCCAGCACCAGCACCTGGCGCACGTCGACGCCGGCCCGCTGGCTCACCTCCAGCAGGTGGTGGCCGTACTGATCGTTGCCCACCGCGGTCAGCAGCCGGGTATCGGTGCCGAGCCGCGCCAGGTTCTCGGCGATGTTGCGCCCCACCCCGCCGGCCGAGGTGCGGACCTTGCCGGGGTTGGAGTCACCGATGCGCAGGTTGTCGTGGCTGCAGCCGCAGATATCCATGTTGGCGCCGCCGATCACCACGGCGTAGGGACCCTCGCGCAGCACATAGCCACGCCCCTGCACATAGCCCTGGCGCATCAGGCTGGAGATGTGGCTCGCCAGCGCCGAGCGGCTGATGCCGAGCCTGTCTGCCAGATCCTGTTGGGCAATCATGGGATCCTGGCGCAGCAGGGCGAGGATCTCTTGTTCACGTTCCGTCATAGACAAACATCCAGTTACAAACGTTTGTCCATTATTTCCGAAAAACGTTTTCCCGCCATCCTCTCGTGCAAGAAATGTCGGGTCGCACACAAAAAATCACCGGGCCTGGCCCGGTGATCCTCCATGGCAGGATCCGGCACCGATCAGCTCAGCAGCACCCAGACCGCCCCCTCACTCTGCATCACCGGCCAGCAGGCCACCTTCAGCGCAGGGTCGTCCAGACAGCGACCATCGGCCAGGGCATAACGCTGCTTGTAGAGCGGCGAGGCCACCACGGGCTCGCCGCCGCAATCCCCCACCAGGCCGCGCCCCAGCACCGCCACCCCGGCCCGCGGATCCACGTCATCCAGCGCATAGACCCGCTCACCGAGGCGAAACAGCGCCAGCGCCCGCCCCCCCAGCCAGGCACTGCGGCCCCCCTGCTCCGGCAGGGCCGAGAGCGCGCACACCCGCAGCCACTGGCCATGTTCACTGTGCAACCTGTCTTCCCCGAGCTCATTCATGGCCACACCTCGCAGTTGCCCACCCTGTTCGGGATCTAACAAGGCTTCCATCCCCTCGCTCATATCAGCTCCTTGATACTGATTGCCGGCACCCGCTGGCCCCGCTCCTCCCGGCGGGGAGGCGTGCTCCCCTCCGGCTGGTTGACGAAGGCCTCGAACAGCCTCAGCTTGTCCGGATCCGCCAGGGTGCTCTTCCACTCGCACTGCCAGCTGCCGACGATCTCGCCCATCATGGCCTCCAGCTCGGCGCCTATGCCGAGCCGATCCTCGATGATGACCGACTTGAGGTAGTCGAGCCCCCCCTCCATGCCCTCCATCCAGACCGAGGTGCGCTGCAGCCGATCGCCGGTGCGCACGTAGAACATCAGCAGCCGGTCTATGTAGCGGATCAGGGTCTGCTCATCGAGGTCGATGGCGAACAGATCGGCGTGGCGCGGCCGCATGCCGCCGTTGCCGCACACATAGAGGTTCCAGCCGCGCTCGGTGGCGATGACGCCTATGTCCTTGCTCTGGGCCTCGGCGCACTCCCGGGTGCAGCCGGAGACCGCGAACTTCAGCTTGTGGGGCGCCCGCAGCCCCTTGTAACGGTTCTCCAGGGTCTGGGTCAGGCTCATGGAGTCCTGCACCCCGTAGCGACACCAGGTCGAGCCGACGCAGGACTTCACGGTGCGCACCGACTTGCCATAGGCCTGTCCGGTCTCGAAACCCGCCGCCACCAGCTCGCCCC
The DNA here is from genome assembly GCF_019218665.1 of Aeromonas sp. sif2416. NCBI lineage: Bacteria > Pseudomonadati > Pseudomonadota > Gammaproteobacteria > Aeromonadales > Aeromonadaceae > Aeromonas > Aeromonas sp. sif2416. The sequence goes on along the minus strand of NZ_JAHUXC010000002.1, from coordinate 110,143 downwards.
AGATGGCGGGCAGCTGATCGACCCGGGCACCGAACAGGTCGATACGCTGGCCGCCAGTGATCTTGGTGTAGAGCCCGTACTTGCGCGCCACCTCCCCTATGGTGATGAGCCCCTGCGGGGTGATCTCGCCCCCCGGGATGCGTGGCACCACCGAGTAGGTGCCGTCCTTTTGCAGGTTGGCGAGGAAGGTATCATTGCTGTCTTGCAGGCCACGCAGCGGCTTCTCCAGTACGTGCTCGTTCCAGAGGGACGCCAGTATGGAGGCGACCGTCGGCCGGCAGATGTCGCAGCCAAGGCCATGGCCGTGCTTGTCACGCAGCGCCTCGAAGCTCTTCAGCTCGCCGACCCTGGCCAGGTGATAGAGCTCCTGGCGGCTGTGGGCGAAGTGCTCGCACAACCCCTTGTCCGCCTCGACCCCGATCTCCGCCAGGGTCTGCTCCACCACCTGCTTGAGCAGGTTGCCGCAGCCGCCGCAGCCGGTGCCCGCCTTGGTGCAGCCCTTGACCGCCCCCAGCTCGTGATTGCCCGCCTTGACCGCGGCCACCACGGCCCCCTTGCTGACGTTGTGGCAGGAGCAGAGGATGGCGCTGTCCGGCAACACCAGGGGCGCGGCCGCCCCGCCCGCCTCCCCCACCAGCAGGGAGAGCGGCGGCTGGGGCAGCACCACACCGTTCTGGTAGTACTGCAGCAGTCGCTCGTAGTCGGCCCCGTCCCCCACCAGGATGGCGCCGAGCAGCCGGCTCCCCTCGCCGTCGGTTACCAGCTTCTTGTAGACGCCGTTGACCCTGTCCAGCAGCAGCAACTCCTGGGCGCCGGCGGTGCTGGCGTGAGCGTCGCCGATGGAGCCCACGTCCACCCCCATCAGCTTGAGCTTGGTGGACATGTCCGCCCCTTTGAAGCGCGCCTCGCCGCCGCACAGGCTGGCCACGGCGGCGCGCGCCATCTGGTAGCCGGGGGCCACCAGGCCGAAGATGCGGTTCTGCCAGAGCGCACACTCGCCGATGGCCAGGATGGCGGGATCCGAGCTGTGGCAACCCTCGTCGATGCAGATGCCGCCGCGCTCGCCCAGGGTCAGCCCGGCCTGGCGCGCCAGGCCGTCGGCGGGGCGGATCCCCGCCGAGAACAGGATCACGTCCGTCTCCAGGTGGCTGCCATCCTTGAAGCGCAGCCGGTGGCGGGCCCGCTCTCCATCCTCGATGCACTCGGTGGCCCGCTCCACCAGCACCTCGACCCCGAGCGCCCGGATCTTGTCCCGCAGCACGGCGCCGCCGCTCTCGTCGAGCTGCACCGGCATCAGCCGCGGGGCGAACTCCACTACCTGGGTCTTGAGGCCGAGCAGACGCAGCGCATTGGCGGCCTCCAGCCCGAGCAGGCCGCCGCCGATCACCACGCCGCTGCGCGCCTGGGCGCAGGCATCGCGGATGGCGGCGAGATCCCCCAGGGTGCGGTAGACGAAGCAGCCCTCACGCCGATGGCCGGGGATGGGCGGCACGAAGGGCACCGAGCCGGTCGCCAGCACCAGCCGGTCGTAGGGGAAGCGCTCGCCATCGGCCAGGGTCAGGGTGCGGGCATCTCTGTCCAGCGCCTCCACCTCGGCTCCCAGCCGCAGCGCTATGCCCTGCGCCTCATACCAGGCGGGATCCGCCAGCTGCAGCGCCTGTGGCGCCTTGCCGCCAAACACCTCGGACAGGTGCACCCTGTCATAGGCGGAGTCCGGCTCGGCCCCGAACACCGTCACCTCGTACCGCGCCAGGCCGCCAGCCGCCGCCAGCTGCTCGACGAAGTGGTGGCCCACCATGCCGTTGCCGACCACCAGCAGACGTTGTTTCTCGCCCCTCTCGGGCGATTCGACGAAGTGGTGGTCCAGCTCATCATCCATACCGTTGCCGATCACCAGCAGACGTTGCTTCTCAACCCTCTCGGGGGATCCGACGACCTGGTGATCGATCAAGTCCAGGCCCTTGCCCACCACCTGCAATCTCTCTTTGTTAGCCATATCTCTCTTCCTTGAATTCTGGGGGTTCAGGCCCGCAGCTTGCTGCGCACCTGCTCGGCCGCCTTGAGCGGGGTCACCTTGCGCTGCTTCTCGTAGAGGAAGCGCAGCACCTGCTGGCGCAGCCTGTGATACTGGGGGTCGTCCGCCAGGGCGACCCTGTCTCTGGGCCTTGGCAGGTCTACGGTCAGGATCTCCCCGACGGTGGCGGCGGGGCCATTGGTCATCATGCAGATGCGATCGGAGAGCAGCACCGCCTCGTCCACGTCGTGGGTGATCATGATGACGGTGTTGCCGAGCTCGGCCTGGATGGCCATCAGCGCATCCTGCAGATGGGCCCGGGTCAGGGCGTCGAGGGCACCGAACGGCTCGTCCATCAGCAGCACCTTGGGGGAGAGCGACAACGCGCGGGCGATGCCGACCCGCTGCTTCATGCCCCCCGACAGCTCGTGGGGCATCTTCTGGCTGGCGTGATCCATCTGCACCAGCGACAGGTAGTAATCGACCCGCTCCGCCACCGCTCGCCGATCCGGCTCCACCTGCCGGGCGGCCAGCGCCACGTTCTGCTGGACGCTGAGCCAGGGCAGCAGCGCATGGTTCTGGAACACCATGGCCCGCTCCGGCCCAGGCCCCACCACCTCGCGCCCGTCCAGGATGATGCCTCCGGTGGTGGGATCCAGCAGCCCGGCCACCAGGTTGAGCACTGTGCTCTTGCCACAGCCGGAGTGACCGATGAGGGAGACGAACTCCCCCTGTTCGATGCGCAGGTTGACCCGGCTGAGCGCCTCGAAGCGGCCCTGCTCCGTCTCGAACGAAACGCCGACATCGCTGATCTGCAGATAACTTTTCATTGGCGGTTCTCCTGCCTGAATATGGATTCTGTTGTTAACGCGGCACCTGGCGCTGGTCCTGAAGCGGGACCACTGCTGCACAAGTCCCTAACGCAACGCCTGCCGCTTGCCCTGAAGCAGAACCACTGCCGCCAGGCCCGGCTCTCCCTCTGTTGCCGACGCGGCCCTAACGCAACGCCTGCCGCTTATCCCAGGAGAGCCACTGCTGCAGGGCCAGCATGCCCCTGTCCAGGGCGCAGCCGATGAGGCCTATGGTGACCACGGCCACCATGATGCGGGCCAGGGAGGCCGAGCCGCCGCTCTGGAACTCGTCCCACACGAACTTGCCGAGCCCCGGGTTCTGGGCCAGCATCTCGGCCGCGATAAGCACCATCCAGGCCACCCCGAGGGAGAGCCGCAGCCCGGTGAAGATCATGGGCAGGGCGCCGGGCAGCACGATGCGGCGCACATGGGTCCAGAAGGAGAGCCGCAACACCCGGCTGACGTTGTGCAGGTCGCTGTCCAGCCCCGCCACCCCGACCGCGGTGTTGATCAGGGTCGGCCAGAGGGAGCAGAGGGTCACCGTCAGCGCCGAGGTGACGAAGGACTTGGCGAGCCAGGGCGCTGGGCTGGCGTAGAGCGCGCTCACCACCAGGGTGATGAGGGGCAGCCAGGCCAGCGGCGACACCGGCTTGAGCAGCTGGATCACCGGGTTGGCGGCGCGATAGAGCCCCTGGTTCATGCCGAGCAGCAGGCCGCACGGGATGGCGATCAGGCTGGCCAGCCCGAAGCCGCACAGCACTGTGAGCAGGCTGGTGGCGATCTGATCGAAGAAGGTGGGGCGCCCGGTATAGGGGCGCAGCTTCACCTCGGCCGCCGGATCCCGTGCCAGCCGCTCGGCGTTGCGCAGCTGCTGGCGATCGAGGAAGGCGGCCGCCTTCTCGCGCTCGGCCAGGTGCTCCTGTCCCAGCGACCAGAGCTGGGTCAGGGTCGCCACCGGCCCCGGCAGGGTGCCCAGGCTGGTCTGCACCTGGCTCGCCCCCCACTGCCAGAGGCCGAGGAACAGCAGCACGCCGAGCAGGGGCTGCACCATGGTTTTCCAGTTGACGGCTTTCCAATTGATGAGTGGCCACTTGTGTCGTTTCATCGCTCGCTCCTTGTTCATTGCACCCGCTCATCGCCCTTGAGGCCGATGGCAAACTGTTGCAGGTAGGCGTTGGGATGACGCCCGTCGTAGATCAAGCCGTCGATGAAGCCATCCTGGGGACCGCGATAACCCTGCTCGCTGGCAAAATCGGGGAAGTCACTCGCCTTTAACTTGCCCTCGGCGATGAGCGCCTCGGCCGCCTGGCGGTAGACCTCGGGTCGATAGACGGCCCTGGCGACCTGCTCGAACCAGGCATCCGGTTTCCCCTGCGGGATCTGGCCCCAGCGCCGCATCTGGGTCAGGTACCAGATGGCATCGGAGTAGAAGGGGTAAGTTGCCTGATGGCGGAAGAAGACGTTGAAGTCCGGCAGGCTGCGCCTGTCCCCCTTGGCGTATTCGAAGGTGCCGGTCATGGAGCCGGCGATCACCGCCTCGTCGGCCCCCACGTATTCCGGCCTCGCCAGCAATTTTGCCGCCTCGCGCCTGTTGCCGTTCTGCTCGGCATCCAGCCACCAGGCCGCCCGCAGCAGTGCCTTCACCAGCCGGATGTGGGTGTTGGGATGGCGCTCGGCCCACTGGCGGGTGACGCCGAATACCTTCTCCGGGTTGTTGCGCCAGATCTCGTAATCGGTGATGACGGGCACCCCTATGCCCCTGGCGACCGCCTGCTGGTTCCAGGGCTCCCCCACGCTGTAGCCGGCTATGGTCCCCGCCTCCAGGGTGGCGGGCATCTGCGGTGGTGGCGTGACCGACAGCAGCACCTCCGCCTGACGCTGGCCCGAGCTGTCACCCTGATCGGGGGCATAGAAGCCGGGGTGGAGCCCGCCGGCCGCCAGCCAGTATCTGAGCTCGTAGTTGTGGGGGGAGACGGGAAACACCATCCCCATGTTGAAGGGCTTGCCCGCCTGCCGGTATTGGGCCACCACGGGTTTGAGCGCCGCCGCGCTCACCGGCGCCGGCACCTGACCCGCCACCACCTTGGGCAGATGGGGCTGCATGGCGGCCCACACCGGGTTGGCGACAGTGATGCCGTTGCCGTTGAGATCCATGGCGAAGGCCGTCACCAGCTCGGCCTGAGTGCCGATGCCGATGTGGGCGGCCAGGGGCTGACCGGCCAGCATCTGGGCGCCGTCCAGCTCGCCGTCGATCACCCGATCCAGCAGCACCTTCCAGTTCGCCTGCGCCTCCAGGGTGACGTAGAGCCCCTCGTCCTCGAAGTAGCCGCGCTCATAGGCCACCGCCAGCGGCGCCATGTCGGTCAGCTTGATGAAGCCGAGCTTGAGCTCCTCCTGCTCGGGGGCCCCCACCGCCAGCGCCGGCAGCGACAACATCGCCAGCAACAGGGCCGCACATCCTTGTCTCTTGTTCATTCGCCTTCCTCGCTCAGATCCAGTCATGGGCGGTCATCCCTCTGCGCCGTTGCAGGGTCGCGACCAAAAAAAAGCCTCACCGATCCGGGATCGGTGAGGCCTCTTTGCCCTGTTGCGAGTGACGGGCCGGTTGGCGCCGTCACTCCTTGTCTGCTGGGTAATTCACTTTCCATGCCAGCTTGGCCAGGCCACTGAAAACGGGCCTGTCCCGCCTCTTTCTTCCCCATCTGCACCCTCATTTGCCTCAATAAGGCGCAACTGCACCAAAACGGTTGCTCCGCGGGGGCATCACACCGGCAGGGCCAGCAGCAACTGCCGCGCCAGCTCCCCCAGGCTCAGGTGGCGGCTCATGGCGGTGCTGCGCATCAGCCGGTAGGCCTGCTCCTCGTCCAGCCCCTGATGGCGCATCAGCCGCCCCTTGGCCTGCTCGACCAGCCGCCTCTCCTCCAGCTTCTGGCGCAGCTCGGCTTCGGTTTGCGCCAGCGCCTGCACCATGGCCAGCTGACTGCGGGCCAGCCGCAGCCACTGCTCGACCGGCTCCCGCTCGCCGCACGGATGCGGCACCAGCAGCACCCCCTGCTGCAACAGGGCGATCTGGGGCTCGGCGCCGAGCCGCTCGCAGAACAGCAGGCGCGGCAGCCCGGGCCAGAGGGAGAGGCCGAGCCGCACCTCGGCGCCGAACTGGCGACTGCTGATGAGCAGGGCATCCCCCTGCCCGTCCGGGGTCAACAGCTGGCGGCTGTCCAGGATCTGCGGCCGATGGCCGTAGTGGCTGACCAACAGGGCCAGGCGGTTGGCCTGACCCGGCTCGTCGGCGTGGATCAGCAGGCGGGAGGGGGGGCCGGCAGGGCCCCCGGGGGGAAGGGTGGTCATGGCGCTCCTTGCCAACGGCTATCGCAACTTGTCTGCCGCCAATCAGGCAACATGAAGGCCAACTGTTTGAATCTACCTCCTTTTTATCCATCTGGAGGTAGTGGGGGTAGGGGCCGAGACGGCGGCTCAGGCCACCCGATCCAGCGCCTGGGTCAGCAGGGCGTTCAGCTCGGTGCGCAGACTCACCACCTCCCCCATGATCATCAGCACGGGACTCTGGCCGAGCAGCGCCAGCGCCGCCTCCTCCAGCGCAGCCAGCCGGGTCTCATGCACCCGCTGCTGCGGGCTGCAGCCGGCCACCACCAGCGCCACCGGCAGATCCGGCGAGGCGCCGGCCGCCAGCAGCCCCTGCCGGATCCGGGCCGCCCGCTCCAGCCCCATGTAGAACACCAGGGTGTGGCCGGCCCGGGTCAGCCCCTGCCAGCCCTGGTAGTCGCGCTCGTCCATCAGATGACCCGTCACCAGGGTCAGGGAGCGCGCCAATCCCCGGTGGGTCAGGGGGATCAGGCTGCTGGCGGCGCAACCCAGCGCCGCCGTGATGCCGGGCACCAGCTCGGCCTCGATGCCGTGGCGGGCCAGGTACAGCGCCTCCTCCCCGCCCCGGCCAAACACCAGGGGATCCCCGCCCTTGAGCCGCACCACCCGCTTGCCGGTGCGGGCCAGCGCCAGCAACAGGGCGTTGATCTGCGCCTGGCTCGGGCTAGGCTCGCCGCAGCGCTTGCCCACGTCGAAACGGGCCGCCCCCTGGGGAATGCGGGCCAGGATCTCGCTCCCCACCAGCCGGTCATAGATCACCACCTCCGCCGCCTCCAGCCGTTGCAGGGCGCGCAGGGTCAACAATTCGAACGGGCCTGGACCGGCCCCTACCAGACTGACATGGCTCATCTCACACTCCTTGTGCCCCGTCTTAAGCGGAGGCGATAAAAACATGTTTAATCAACAGCTTGTCTATCTCTGGCAGACAGGTGCCGCAGTTGCTGCCACAGCCGAGCAAGGCCTGCAGCCCCGCCAGCTCGCTCACCCCCTGCCGGGTGATGGCGTCGACGATGCGCCCCTCCGACACCCGCAGGCAGGAGCAGACCAGCCGGCTCTCCCCGGCCAGGGCCGCGCTCAGGGTCTGGCTCAGGGCCCCCGCCTGCAGCGGCGTGCCGAGCAGGCTGGCCAGCAGCTCGACCTTGATGTCAGGGCGCCGCTCCCCCACCAGCAGGATGCCGTCGATGCGATCCTGCACCAGCGCCACCGCGAGCCAGCCCTGTGCGAGTGGCAGCCGCAGCCAGCGCCCCGTCGTCCCCAGCCGCTGCCACAGCGCCGCCGGACTCTCTGACCAGGAGGCCAGCAGGGTGCAGTTACCCTGGGGCAAGGGGCGCTTGGCCCACCAGTCCACCGCCTCCCCCCAGGGCTGCTGACCCAGCCAGAGCCCCTGCCAGTGGGTCGGCTGCGGCTCGGCCATCACCCGTCCCTGCTTGAACATGGGCTGGCCCGAGAGGGGATCCACTACGGCGGCGATGAGGCGGTTGACCGCCCCCTGGCTGCACTGGCTGTCGGTCCAGTGCATGGGCAGGAAGGCCTCCCCCTCCCGCAACCCCTCGTCCACTCCGATCAGCAGCCGCGCCTCGCCAAGCCCGTTGTAGATGCGCACCAGATCCCCCTCGGCCAGCCCGAGCGCCAGCAGGCTGGCGGCCCCCACCCGCAGCTTGGGCCAGGGCTCCGCCTCCTGCAGGCGGGGCACGTGGCCGGTGCGGGTCATGGTGTGCCACTGATCCCGCAGACGGCCCGAGTTGAGTAGCAAAGGGATTGTGCCCACCGGTGCCGTGACGACCGCTGGTTGAGGGGGGAAATGCTGGGCCAGCGGCAACAGACGGGCCCGCCCATCCGGGGTGGGGAAGCGCCCATCCTCGAACAGACGGGCACGGCCCCTGGGCCAGGCGGCGTTGACCGGCCAGCTCAGGGGCTCCAGCGCCTCGAACTCGGCGCGGCTGAGGCGGGCCAGCCCCGAGATGTCGAACTGGCGGGCCCCCTCGTTCTCGAAGCCCGACAGGGCCGCGTGCTCGCCGAAGATGTCGTGCTCATGCTCATAGGCAAAGCCCTCGCCAAAGCCGAGCCGGCGGGCCAGCTGGGTCAGCGCCCACCAGTCGGGTCTGGCCTCCCCCGGCAGGGGCAGAAAGGCGCGCTGGCGGCTGATGGTGCGCTCCGAGTTGGTAACAGTGCCGCTCTTCTCGCCCCAGGCGGCGGCGGGCAGCAACAGATGGGCCAGCCGCGCCGTGTCGGTATCGCCCGTCACCTCCGAGACCACCAGCAGTTCGCAGCGGGCCAGTGCCTCCCGCACCCGGTTGCCATCGGGCAGGGAGACCGCCGGATTGGTACCCAGCACCCAGAGCGCGCGGATCTCTCCCCTGTGCACCGCATCGAACAGTGCCACCGCCTTGTGGCCCGGGCCACGCACCATGGTCGGGCTCTGCCAGAAGCGCTGCACCCGGTCGCACTCGGCCTCGCCAAAGCCCATGTGGGCCGCCAACTGGGTCGCCAGCCCACCGACCTCGCGCCCGCCCATGGCGTTCGGTTGCCCGGTCATGGAGAAGGGCGCCGCCCCCGGCTTGCCGATGCGCCCGCACAGCAGGTGGGCGTTGATGATGGCGTTGGCTTTGTCCACCCCCTGGTTGGACTGATTGATCCCCTGACAGAACAGGGTAACGGTGCGCGGGGTGCGGGCAAACAGCCGGTAGAAGCCGAGCAGATCTCCCTGCGCCAGGTCGCAACTCTGGGCCACCGCTTCCAGTTGCCAGGCCGGATCGTCCAGCGCCGCCGCCAGTTCGGCGAATCCGCTCACATGCTGCGCCACATAATCCTTGTCCCAGCCGTCGCTATCGAGCAGATAGCGGCAGAGCCCGTTCCACAGCGCCACGTCGCTGCCGGGCCTGAGCGCCAAGTGCAGATCCCCCTGCTCCGCCGTCATGGTGCGGCGGGGATCCAGCACCACCAGCCTGAGCTCGGGCCGCCGCGCCCGCGCCTGTTGCAGGCGGCGGAACAGCACAGGGTGGGTCCAGGCGGTGTTGGCGCCGGTGAGCACCACCAGATCCGCCAGCTCGAGATCCTCATAGCAGGCGGGCACCAGATCCTCGCCGAAGGCGCGCTGGTGAGCCGCCACCGCCGATGACATGCAGAGACGGGAGTTGGTATCCACGTTGGCGCTGCCGAGATAGCCCTTCATCAGCTTGTTGGCGACGTAGTAATCCTCGGTAGTGAGCTGACCCGACAGATAGATGCCGATGGCCGCTGGCCCGGATTCGGCCAAAATAGTGGCGAAACGGTCGGCCAGGGTATCGAGCGCCTGGTCCCAGCCGATGCGCTGCCCCTGCCAGCGCGGATAGAGCAGGCGGTCGGGGAAGTCCAGACTCTCCAGCAGGCTGGCCCCCTTGACGCAGAGGGCGCCCGCGTTGGCCGGATGCCGTTCATCCCCCTGCAGCTGCCACTCATCGCCCTCCCGGCTCAGCCGGATGCCGCAGCCCACTCCACAATAGGCACAGGTGGTCTTCATTCCCTCGCTCCTTGTCGCCCGGCAGCCTCGCGGGTTGCCTTCCTTGCCCTGGCCCATGAAAAAGGCGTCCGCCCCCCAATGGGGACGGACGCCTTTGTCCGGCTGAGCCTCGATCATCTTGTCATGATGGATGACTGCAAAGCCTGCGCCAAGATGCGAGGCGCCCCGCCAGTGCGGCCACCGACGCGGGCCTGCGCCGGGACGGTGCAGCTGCCCTCTTGTTGGGCCCCGCCAGGCAAAAACAGGGCCCTGCCCGGCGGGGCCATCGCAACGGGCCATGGGCAAAGTGCGAGCCGGGGGTATAATGCGGCCGCCACAGAGGAGAGAGAGATGAAAGAGTCGGATTACGACGGCGCGAACACCGTTGATACAGCCTCAGCGGAGCATTCCGCTTATTGCTGCATCGGGCTGGTCAATCCCAAGTCGCCGGAGAACGTAGGGGCCGTGATGCGGGCCGCCGGCTGCTACGGGGCGGACGAGGTCTACTACACCGGCAGCCGCTTCGAGCTGGCGCGCCGCTTCGCCACCGACACCAAGCAGATGGTGGAGAAGATCCCGCTGCTCGGGGTCGAGGAGCTGCTGGCCTTCGTACCCGAAGGCTGCACCCCGGTGCTGGTGGATCTGATCGAGGGGGCCACCTCGCTGCCGGACTATGTGCACCCGGAGCGCGCCTTCTACATCTTCGGCCCGGAGGACGGTACCCTGGATCCCGCCCGCTATGAGGCGGTGAAGGAGGTGATCTATGTGCCGACGAAGGGCTGCATGAACCTGGCCGCCTCGGTCAACGTGATCCTCTACGATCGGCTGGCCAAGCGCCTGCGGGCGGGGCTGACAGAGTAAAGCTGCGATCTATGTGACCACACATAAAGGCTGCATAAACCTGGCCGTCTCGGTCAACGTGATCCTCTACGATCGGCTGGCCAAGCGCCTGCGGGCTGGGCTGACAGAGTAAAGCTGCGATCTATGCGACCACACATAAAGGCTGCATGAACCTGGCCGCCTCGGTCAACGTGATCCTCTACGATCGGCTGGCCAAGCGCCTGAGGGCGGGGCTGGGGGAGTAAGCCGGCGGTCAATATCACCACGCAAGCGGGGATGCATGGGCCTGGCCTTGCTGCCTACTTGGCTACCCTCGCCTCCTGCTCCTTGATAAAGGCGTGGTAGTAGTCATAGAGCTGGTTGTTGCGATAGATCTCGGCCAGGGTGCCGCCGCCAAGCAGCCGCCTCATGCCGGGATCCCAGTGCTGGCGCAGCTGCTGCCCGCGCTCGGTGTCGGCGAAGATGGGATAGGTGGGCACCCAGCGCAGGAAGATCCTGCTCATGTCGGACGGGAGCTCCCCCTTCGGATAGAGCACGCCGGCGGTCAGATAGTAGCGGTAGCGCTCCTTCGCCAGGAGCTGCATGGCCAGGGCGTGATCGTCGATCTCGTGCCAGCGCATGGGCACGGGAATAAACTTGTCAAAGGCCCAGCCCCGCAGCCAGAGCACATCCTGGCCCTGCAGGCTCACCTCGCCGGCCCAGAGCGGCAGCCACTTCTTCAGCATCAGCACAGTCACATCATCGGCCGAGGCCGGATAACTCGGCTGGTGTACCCCCTGCACCTCCCCCAGATAGACCCCCATCGCCATGTCGCCCCCCTTCTGCGCGACCACCGCCAGCGCCCGCTTGTAGGGCACTATGTGGGGATGGATGCGATAGCCTTCCGGCTCATAGATGGCACGCACTATGTCCAGATAGACACCACGGCCATCGTTCTGGCAGAAGCCGGGCCAGTCGTCGCAATAGACATGAATGACATCGGCCCGGGCGGACCAGGGGAGCAGCAGGCAGCACAACAAAAGCAGCAGCGGACGAACCATGTACCTGTATTTCCTCGGTGGCGGGTCTGTCAGCGGGGCCCACAGACAAAGGGCATGTTCAAGCCTTATCACATCATAGGAAGTGATCCTGGCAGATCACCTCTTTTTCCTGATTTTGCGAGCGGGTCGAGGGTAATAACCTCCTTGATGGGTATCATGAACAATAAGATTCATTAGTGACCCAACCAGAGGAGAGCCTTCTTATGCCTACCATCAAATCCTTGCTCTGCCCCGTCGATTTCTCCGAGATGTCCAAGGCCGTGCTCGACTACGCGGTCTTCATGGCCCAGAGCCATCAGGCCGAGCTCAAGCTGGTCCATGTGGTGGATCAGCTGCACGGTTTCGACAGCTACAAGATACTGCACATGACGGCCATCGAGATCACCCACGAGATGGAACGTCAGGCCAAGACCCAGCTCAAGGAGCTGATCGCCGATCTGGCCGTGCCCGCCACCTTCGAGGTCCGCTTCGGCCGTGCCGCCGATGAGATCGTCATCCAGGCGAAAGAGGACAAGGTTGACCTGGTGGTCATGGGCAGCCACGGCCGCTCCGGCATCAGCCACCTGCTGGTGGGCAGCGTCGCCGAGTCCGTGGTGCGTCACGCCCCCTGTCCGGTGCTGGTGGTGCGCAAATAGCCCCGCGCCAACCGACATCCGAAGGCCAGCGCTCGCTGGCCTTCTTGCTATGGGGCCAACTCAGCCATGGGCGTAGATGACGCTTCCCTCCTTGATGATGTTGATGATGGCCCGCGACTGCTCCCTCGGCAGCGCGGGACAACCCCAGCTGCGGCCCAGTTTGTCGAACTTGAGCAGGTGCCGCGGGCTGGCATAGTCAGCCCCGTGCACGACGATGGCGCGCCTGCGGGCATTGCTGTTCTTGCCCGGGCTCAGCCCATCGAGGCGCAGCGAGTAACCGTGCTTGCCCTGATAGGTCTCGGCGGTACGATAGACCCCGAGGGAACTCTGCCGGGAATTGAGCTGATTAGAGAACTGGCGCGCGGCCAGCTCACCTGAGTTGCGACCGTGGCTGACCCAGGTGTGGTAGAGCAGCTTGTGGCGCTTCACATCGATCACAAACAGCCGGCGCTGGGTCGAGGGTTTGCTGTAATCGATGATGGTGAGAATGGCCTTGCGCTTGTGACGCACATCTTGATAGCCCTGCAGGGCCTTGCGAAACACCTGCTTGTCGAGCTTGCCCGCCAGGCCCAGCTGACGATAGAGATCCTGGTCCCAACTGGCATGGCCGGCGCCGCTGAAACAGAGCGCCCCCAGCAGCAGCGGCAGGCTCAGCCAGAGCGCGCCTAGCCGCATCATCCAATTTGTTCGCTTCATCCTTGAAGTCGCTCCCGTTCTTGCTGGTAGCCCAGGGGGCAAAATAGCGCCACACCTAGCAGGATAGTTATATGCAAGCCCCTGATAGGGCGCAATAAAAAAGCATAAAAATGCCGACATGGGTCGGCATCTTCACACGGGGTCAGGGGGCGCACTCAGGCACGACTCAGGTAGTCCGCCAGTCCCACCCATTTGTAGCTGGTGAGCTCGGTCAGCCCCATGGGGCCACGGGCGTGCAGCATCTGGGTCGACACCGCCACCTCGGCGCCGAGGCCAAACTGGCCACCGTCGGTGAAGCGGGTGGAGGCGTTGACATAGACAGCTGCCGAGCCGGCACCGTTGACGAAGCGCTCGGCATTGGCCAGATCGTTGGTCAGGATGGCGTCGGAGTGACCGGCATTGTGCTCGCGCATGTGCGCCAGCGCCTCGTTCACATCGGCCACCAGCTTGACCCCCAGGGTCAGCCCCAGCCACTCGGTATCGAAGTCTTCCGGGCCGGCCTCGCACAGGTTGTCGGCCCCCGCCAGCAGCGCCATGGCATTGGCCGCCCCCACCAACGTCACCTTGCGCTCGTTCATTAACTTGACCAGTTGCGGCAGCAATCGGGGGGCGACCCGCTCGTGCACCAGCAGGCTATCGAGGGAGTTGCAGGCGGAGGGGCGCTGCACCTTGGCGTTGTCGATGACCGCCAGGGATCGCAGCAGATCGGCGCTCTCGTCCACGAAGATGTGGCCGATGCCGAAGCCGCCGATGATGACGGGGATGGAGCTGTTCTCCTTGCACATCTTGTGCAGGCCGGCGCCGCCGCGGGGGATGATCATGTCCACGTAGCGGTCGAGGCGCAGCAACTCGCCCACCAGCGCCCGATCCGGGTTGTCGATGTACTGCACAGCCCCGATCGGCAGGCCGGAGGCCGCCAGGGCGTGCTGGATCACCCGCACCAGCTCCAGGTTGGAGTGGAAGGTCTCACGGCCGCCGCGCAGTATGCTGGCGTTGCCGGTCTTGAGGCAGAGGCTGGCGATGTCGATGGTGACGTTGGGACGCGCCTCGTAGATGACGCCGATGACGCCGATGGGCACCCGACGGCGGGAGAGGCGCAGGCCGTTCTCCAGCACCCGGCTGTCGATCTCGGCGCCGACCGGATCGTCGAGCACTATCACCTTGCGCACGTCCGCCACTATCCCGGCCAGCCGCTCGGGGTTGAGCAGCAGCCGATCCAGCATGGCCTCAGCCAGGCCGGCCTCGCGGCCCGCCGCTATGTCCTTGGCGTTGGCGGCCAGGATCTGCTCGCTACGCGCCTCCAGTTCATCGGCGATAGCGGCCAGCGCCCGGTTCTTCTGCGCCGTGCTGATGGTGGCAAGTTGATAGGCGGCTTCGCGCGCCGCCTGCCCCATTCTCTCCAGACTCATGATTTGGTCCCTATCTGGGTGCCGCCTTGCAGCAGCACCATGTCGTCTCTGTGAATGGCCACGGCACCCTGGCCATGACCCTACACCAGTTTTATCTGATCCGGCCGCCTTACAGCAGCACCATGTCGTCTCTGTGGATGGCCACCGCGCCGTAGCCGTAGCCCAGTACCTGCTCTATCTGATCCGAGTGCACGCCACGCAACTTGTCCAGCTCCAGGTGATCGTAGCGGCAGATGCCGCGCGCCAGCTCGCGCCCCTTCGGATCCAGGATGCGCACCACGTCGCCCCGCACGAAATCGCCCCTCACCGCTATGATGCCCTTGGGCAGCAGGCTGGAGCCCTTGTCCTGCATGGCGGCGACGGCGCCCTGATCCACCTGGACCTCGCCGTGAGGGGGAGGGCCTGCCAGGATCCAGCTCTTGCGCCCTTCCAGCGGCGAGGCCAGCGCCGGGAACAGGGTGCCGACCCGCTCGCCCTTGGCGAGGCGACCGATCACCTCGGGGATCTGGCCGGTGGCGATCACCACCTTGACACCGGCCCGGCGCGCCACGTCGGCCGCCTGCAGCTTGGTCGCCATGCCGCCGGTGCCGAGGCCGCTGACGCTGTCACCCGCCAGCTTGCGCAGGGTGTCGTCTATGGTCTGCACCTCTTCGATGAGCTGGGCATCGGGGTTGGTGCGCGGATCGGCGGTGAAGAGCCCCTTCTGATCGGTCAGCAGGATCAGCAGATCGGCATCCGCCAGGATGGCGGCGCGGGCGGAGAGGTTGTCGTTGTCCCCCACCTTGATCTCGGCGGTCGCCACCGCATCGTTCTCGTTGATGACCGGGATGATGTGATGATCCAGCAGGGTACGCAGGGTATCGCGGGCATTGAGGTAGCGCTCCCTGTCCTCCAGATCGGCGCGGGTCAGCAGCATCTGGCCGATGTGCAGCCCGTAGAGGTTGAACAGGTCCTGCCACACCCGGATGAGCTGGGTCTGACCGACCGCCGCCAGCATCTGCTTGTTGGGCAGGGTCGGCGCCAGCGGGGGATGGCCCAGATGCTCACGCCCGGCGGCGATGGCCCCCGAGGTAACCACCACCACGCGATGGCCGTGACGGTGTAGCGCCGCACACTGTCTGACCAGCTCCACCATATGGGCACGGTTGAGCCGGGCAGATCCCCCGGTGAGCACGCTGGTGCCCAGTTTGACGACTATGGTTCTGTTTTCCATGGGAACAAGGAGGTTAAAAAAGTAAGGGATCCTTTATACCCACGGCCCCGCAGCCCTGCAAGGCAATTAAACGCCGTTGAAAAGGAAGGGGGCCCTGCGAGTCAAGGCCCGCAGGGCCGCGGCAGATCAGGCGGCGGTCACGCTCAGCTCGTTGGTCACCTGCTCGGCAGGGGTCAGCTGGCACTCTAGTGCCGTCAGCTTGGCGCTGATGAGCTTGTAGAAGTGGTTGAGGGTGCGCTCGACTTCGACCTGGTGCTTCTTGGGCAGCGGCTTGTTGAGCCACTCCCCGTCCGCGTTGTAGAAGCCGAACTGGTAGTGATAGCTGAAGCTGTGATCCTGCTGCTCCAGCACCAGCCACCAGCCCCAGAATTCCCGCTTGTCCGGCGCCGGCTTGGCGCTGATGCAGACGGAGAGGCAGTCGAAACGATAACGCCCCTCCTCACACAGGTCTTCCCGTAAATAGGGGCCAATGGCCGCGAATTGCCGCAGCAATCGCTTGTAGGTCACTCTTTCCGACATGCTAACCTCCCTGTTGAACAAGCCATATCATCACGCGATGATGTTACATTTTTACTTCTGTATCATGTACATAAATGCTGTTTGAGCCAGTCTACCGTCTCTTTCAGCGCCGCGTCGTACACCTCAAGCAGAGGCTGTTTGTCGAAGACCACCGCCTTGCCATTACGGCTGGCGGCAGCCAGGGCCCGCACATCCTGCTCCGGGCAAATGAAATCTCGCTTGTGGCCGATGCTCAAGATCGGCACCGAGGTGCGGCTCCCCAGCAGACCCTGGGTCTTGAGGGAAAAGACCTGGCACTTGGTGCGCAACAGGTCCCACTGCGCCGCATCGGCACCCAGCCGGTTCGCCAAACCATCACGCATCATGCGCGGACAGCGGGCAAACATCTCCTGATTGGTAAATACCTGATTGATGCCGGCGCCGATGCAGACCACTGTCCTGAGCTTGAATGGCTCGACGAAGGCCAGCCGCGCCGCCACATTGCCCGCCAGACGGAATCCCACCATGGCGATCCGCTGGTGATCAACCCAGGCCACCTCGGAGAGGTGATTGAGCACCGCCTGATGCAGGCGGCTGGTGTCCTGCACCAGCGGCCAGTGCTCGGCGTAGCCGATGCCCGGCATGTCCAGCGACAGCATGCCGATGCCGTGGGGCTCGAGGCACTTGAAATAGAAGTTGAGAAAATCGACCTGCAGCGAGTCGATGCCGCCGCTGACGATGACCAGGGGCACAGGCTTGTCGGTGGTGGGCAGGTGCAGATAGCCCTGGATGGTCTTGCCCCGGAACGGCACCTGCAGCTCCTTGAGCGGCACCTTGAACAGCCGGCCCGCCTCGCGGTACGCCATGTTGCCAAGCAACTGGGCCTGATCCGCCAGCTCGTCATTCTTCAGATGGGGATAGCTGGCGATGGAGTAGTAACGCACCGCCTTGAGCAGGTTCTTCAAGGCGCCGGCCGTGTCGCCCTGGGTCACCAGCTCCCGCCCCTGATTGAAGTAGCGGCCAGCCAGCTGGCTCCACTCATAGACCCAGTTGCCGGGCACATAGCCCTTGATGGTATCCAGATAGCGCTCGTGGCTGCGCTCGCCCTGCCCCATGGCGATACAGGCAAGGGTCTGCTCCACTTCGACCGGGTTGGCCCCCTGCCAGGCCCAGGCCGGCCGGCGCAGCAAGCGGTACCAGTGGGGCGAGAGGGCGCCGTCGATAAAGCTCTCGGCCAGGGAGCTGTCCTGCTCTTCTACCGGACTGGAGTTGGATATCTCGGAGGTCTCCAATACCTTTTTGATCCGGGTGAATAGCTTTTCCGTCAGGTTGGTATCGTTGTTTGGTTCCAAAATCGTGGCTCTTCTGTCTCAGGCAATGGCCCATCTTAACCACTTTTCGCACCGGGCAGCCATAGCATAAAAGAACAGGGCCCCAAACAGGGGCCCTTTGAAACCTTTTCACCTCATCGCGAGCAAAGCGGCAGCCATCAAGGCGGCCCCTTTCCCGGATACGGTGTGGCTCTTACTCTTCGTCGCAGATCGGATTGGCGAATTCCAGCGCCATGTCCCATGGCTGCTCAATCCAGGTATCCTGCGGGATGGCGACTTCGAAGTCATCCACCAGCGGCTCGCCCATCGGCTTGGCGAAGATGGTGATGAACTTGGCCTTGGGATAGAGGTCACGGATCGCCTTGGCGGTGCCACCGGTATCCACCAGATCATCCACCACCAGCCAGCCTTCGCCGTCACCGGCGGTAGTGGCGCCCTTGACGACCACCAGCTCACGCTGGTTGTTGTGGTCATAGCTGGAGATGCAGAGGGTTTCGACATTGCGAATGCCAAGTTCACGGGCCATCAGCGCGGCAGGCACCAGACCACCACGGCTGACCGCGATGATCCCCTTCCACTGGCTGACAGGCAGCTGACGACGGGCCAGACGGCGCGCTTCACGTTGCAGGTTGTCCCACGACACGTAGAATTTTTTTGGCATGTTATCGATCTCGAAGAGTTATATAAAACAATTACTTAAGACGTAAAGATTCGTGCTGACACACGAGATTCAGTAAATTCTGGTGCCCCTGCCTGCCGAATTTGGCTTGCACTTTGACTGCCTGGGGATAAACCCTCGGCGGCAGACACTGATGCAATGGAAGCAGGACGGGCATAGCTGGCGGTCATCGCGATCGGAATGAAGACCGCAGACCGGCTGTTGGGGCGGTATGATAGCATCGTTTGCGGATAAAATGACTGGCAAACGTATGCGAAAAACAGGAAAAGTCGGTCATCTCCCACCCCGTCGGCCCTCGTCTGGCGATCACCCGCGGCCAGAATGATGCTCATTCGAGGAGCACACCCCGAATTTCAGGTAAAAAAATAGCAGGGGGAGGATTAAGACCTCACACACCTGCTGTTTGTCGATTCGGTCGTCAGCCTAGCTGAGGACCCGCCTTAACGACGGCTGGCGTAGGGATTCGGATAGTTGAAACCCTGGGTATAGAGAGACTGGGCAAACCAATAGGTTGAATTGCTGCCTGACATATTTAAAACTCCTGATTGCTTAACAAGTTACGTACCTTTATGCGGGTTCAGATCCTTGAACAGACACTCGGTTCCGTGGAGGCGCACTTGCTTTGCTTCGGTTCCCTGGAGGCATTCGTTGTCATCCTGACAAGTGGTTGACCCACGGCGGTCAATTTACCACCCGGCGCCGAAAACACAATATTTTTGTGACGCATATCACAAATATCGGGTTGTGCTGGCCCATCTCGATAATGCAGGCATGTCCGCCATTTATGGTGCCTTTATCAGCACAAGCAGAGCGCTATTTGCGCTGTTTGCTCACATTTTTGTGTGATTGGCTGTATTATCGTAGCCCTCTTCCCCGGCCCTCTGGGCCCGGTCATTTTCCGTGCTGGTAAGGAGTCCTGACGTGGCACAGCTTAGTTCTCTCTCTCCCCAATTGATTTGGCAGTTCTTCGAGCAGATCTGCTCCATCCCCCATCCCTCCAAGCACGAAGCCCGCTTAAGCGCCTGGATAGTGCAGTGGGCCCAGCAGGAAGGCCTGGCGGTCAAGCAAGACGCCGTGGGCAACATCATCATCAAGAAGCCGGCCACGCCGGGCATGGAAAACCGCAAGGCCGTGGTGCTGCAGGCCCACATCGACATGGTGCCCCAGGCCAATGCCGATACCCAGCATGACTTCGCGACCGATCCCATCGATGCCTATATAGATGGCGACTGGGTCACCGCCCGCGGTACCACCCTCGGCGCCGACAACGGCATGGGCATGGCCGGCTGTCTGGCCGTGCTGGCCGACAAGACCATCAAGCACGGTCCGCTGGAAGTGCTGCTGACCACCGACGAGGAGACCGGCATGACCGGCGCGTTCGGGCTGGAAGCGGGCTGGCTGGAAGGCGAGATCCTGCTCAACACCGACTCCGAAGAGGATGGCGAGGTCTACATGGGCTGCGCCGGTGGGGTGGATGCCAATATCCGCTTCCCGCTGGAGCTGGTGGCCGCCACCGAGGGTGAAGGCTTCGAGCTGCAGGTGAAGGGGCTGCGTGGCGGTCACTCCGGGGTCGACATCCACCGCGGTCGTGGCAACGCCAACAAGCTGCTGGTGCGCCTGCTCAAGGCCGCCGAGCCGCTGGGGGTGCGCCTTAGCGAGATCCATGGCGGCACCCTGCGCAACGCCATCCCCCGCGAGGCGCGCGCCAAGCTGCTGGTGCCCGCCGCCAGCGTCAACGAATTCAAGGCCCTGGTCGACCGCTATGCCGGCATCTACCAGAGCGAGCTGGCCGCCACCGAGGCCAACCTGACCCTGCTGCTCAATGCCCAGGACAAACCGGCCAAGTTGATGAGCGAAGCCCTGCAGGCCCGCCTGCTGGACTCCCTGATGGCCTGCCCGAACGGCGTCATCCGCATGAGCGACGCCATCCCGGGCGTCACCGAGACCTCCACCAACCTCGGCGTCATCAAGACCCTCGAGGGCGAAGTCTACGTGCAGTGCCTGATCCGCTCCCTCATCGACTCCGGTCGCGAGAGCGTCGAGCAGATGACCAGCTCCCTGTTCAGGCTGGCCGGCGCCAGCTGCGAATTCACCGGCGCCTACCCGGGCTGGGCACCGAACGTGGATTCTCCCGTGATGGCGCTGGTACGCAACAGCTACCAGACCCTGTTCGGCGAGATGCCCAACGTCATGGTGATCCACGCCGGTCTGGAGTGCGGCCTGTTCAAGAGCGCCTACCCGGATTGGGACATGGTCTCCTTCGGCCCGACCATCCGCGGCGCCCACTCCCCTGACGAGAAGGTGCACATCCCGGCGGTCGAGCGTTTCTGGCAGTTGCTGGTGCACGTGCTGGAACAGATCCCGGCCAAGTAAGGCGCATCATCGCAGCCATTCATGCCCCGCCCGGTGCGGGGCATTTTATTGCCTCCTTCTCCTCATCCCCCGCCTCAATCTCGCCTCTCATACCCCACGACAACCGCTCCCGGCTCCATGAAACCGTCTCCATAAGCAGCGCTGGATTTGAAAACCCTTTCCATGAGTTATGTAAATTTACTACACAAAAAGTTGATCCAGCTCACATTAGGCCATAGGATCGAATTGTGACCCAGGTCACATACAACAATGAGATAACAGAGCGATGAGGTGAATATATGTTTGAGAATCTGGCAGTACTGTTCCACCTTAAGGGTGCAACCAGCAAGAAGGGCGCAGAAGAGAAAGACACCTATGCACCTTCAACCCGTCAATATTACTTCCGTTATGGCGCCTGATAGAGTCTGGCCGGAAGAGAAAGTAGTAAAATTACAAAATAACGCAATCCACACAACAGCCATCCCCTCGA
Source organism: Aeromonas sp. sif2416 (assembly GCF_019218665.1). NCBI lineage: Bacteria > Pseudomonadati > Pseudomonadota > Gammaproteobacteria > Aeromonadales > Aeromonadaceae > Aeromonas > Aeromonas sp. sif2416. The sequence continues at coordinate 89,233 of NZ_JAHUXC010000002.1, read as the reverse complement.
GGGAGCTGTCCTGCCCGGGCCAGATGTTCCACGGCCAAACCTGAACGCCACAACCATGAAGATGGGGCCCACGGGCCCCATTTTTTATTGCTCCTCTCCCGTGCCATCTGGTTGCGATGCAGGCACCGGCATCATATCGCCTTTCCCAAGGGCACCGCCTCCGTCACCGGCAGGGGGAAATGACAGGCCACCTGATGGGCAGCACCATCGCAGATCCGCAGCTCAGGCGAGGTGCCGTGACACAGCTCGGTGGCATAGGGGCAGCGCTGGTGAAAATGGCAGCCGCTGGGGGGCGAGATGGGGGACGGCACGTCGCCGGTCAGCAGGATACGCTGGTTGCGACGGCGGGGATCCGGCACCGGAATAGCCGAGATGAGCGCCTGGGTATAGGGGTGGCGCGGGTGCAGATAGAGTTGCTGTGCATCCGCCAGCTCGACGATCCGGCCAAGATACATGACCGCGATCCGATCCGAGATGTGCTTCACCACCGACAGATCGTGGGCGATGAAGATGATGGCCAGGTTCATCTCCCGCTGCAGGCTGAGCAGCAGGTTGACTATCTGGGACTGCACCGATACATCCAACGCCGACACCGCCTCGTCACACACCAGCAGCTTGGGCTTGAGGGCGATGGCCCTGGCGATGCCAATGCGCTGGCGCTGGCCCCCCGAAAACTCGTGGGGGTAGCGATCCACCGCACTCTTCGGCAGGCCGACCTTGTCCAGCAGCTCCAGCACCCACTCGCGCCGCTGCTCCGTGCTGCCCTTGCCGTGGATGATGAAGGGCTCCTCCAGGATCTGGCCGACCGTGTGGCGACTGTTGAGGGATTCTGCAGGATCCTGGAATACGATCTGCATCTCCTGGCGCAGGGAGCGCATCTCCCGGGCGGACAACTTGGTGATGTCCCGCCCCTCGAAGCGGATCTGGCCCGCCGTCGGCTCAAACAGCTTGAGCAGTGAGCGACCCAGGGTGGACTTGCCGCAGCCGGACTCCCCCACCAGCCCCAGGGTCTCGCCCTGCTTCAGATCGAAGCTGATGCCGTCCACCGCATAGACGGTGTATTTCTTGCGAAGGAAGCCACCGCCGAGCTGGAAGTGCTGCTTCAGATCCCGCACAGACAACAACGCAGTCATATCAACTCCTTCCAGTGATGGCAGGCGACCCCGTGTCGCTCGGTCAGCTGCTCGGTCGCCGGGATGACCCTCACGCACAGCTCGGTGGCGTGGGGGCAGCGGTTGGAGAAACGGCAGCCCGCTGGCATCTCGTGCAGGGCGGGCACCTGGCCCTTGATGGTCTTGAGCAGGCTCTTGGGCACGTCTTCGAGGCGCGGGATCGAGGCCATCAGACCATGAGTATAGGGATGCCGCGGATGGTCAAACAGCTCGTAGATGTCGGCCCGCTCCACCGCACGGCCGGCGTACATCACCACCACCTCGTCGCACAGCTCCGCCACCACACCGAGATCGTGGGTGATGAAGATGATGGCCATGCCGGTCTGGGCCTGCAGCGCCTTCATCAGATCCAGGATCTGGGCCTGGATGGTCACATCCAGCGCCGTGGTCGGCTCGTCACAGATCAGCAGATCCGGCTCGCAGGCGAGCGCCATGGCGATCATCACCCGCTGGCGCATGCCGCCGGAGAGGTTGTGCGGATAGACGCTGAAGCGCCGCTCCGGCTCCGGGATCCCCACCCGCTGCAACATGGCGATGGCGGCCCCCTTGCGCTGGGCCTTGCCGTAGTCGGGCCTGTGCAGGCTGAACACCTCCATCAGCTGATCCCCGACCGTCTGCACCGGGTTGAGAGCCGTCATCGGCTCCTGGAAGATCATGGAGATACGGTTGCCGCGCACCTTGTACATCTGATCCGGCGGCAGCGACAGCAGCTCCTCCCCCTGGAAGCGGATCGAGCCGGCCACCACCTGACCGTGAGGCTTGGGTAGCAGCCCCATGATGGCGAGGGCGGTGACGCTCTTGCCGCAGCCGGACTCGCCGACAAGGCCGAGGGTCTGGCCCGCCTTCACCGAGAAGCTGACGCCGTCGAGCACCTTGATCTTGCCGTCATCGACGGTGAACTCCACCTCGAGATCGCGCACCTCGAGGATGGGAGCCTGGGTATCGGGCATGGCCTCCCCCTTCTCAATGACGCGCATAGGTCTTGTCGAGCAGGTTGATGGGGGTCAGCGCCTCGTCGGCGTCCTTCGCCTGCAGCGTCTGCTCCTTCAGCTTGGGATCGATCCAGAGCAGGCCGCCGCTGCTGTGGGGGTAGCCGTCCATCGGCCAGTAGAGCAGATCCGGCGTGTTCTTGGTGGCAGGCACCTCGGGCAGCATCACATAGCGCCAGCTGCTGGCCCGCACGTAGTTGAGCTGCACCCCGGGCACGAAGATGGCGAGATCGTAGATGCGCTGCTGGATCTGGCGGGAGAGCTCGGCCCGTTTGGCGGTGTCAAACTCGATGCCATAGGCATCGATCAGGGCGTCCAGCTGCTTGTCGGCGACGTTGAACAGGTTGTTGGTCTGCGGCTTGTTGGCATTGTCTGAGTGGAAGGATTCCCAATATTGCGGATAGAGACCACCACCGGCCCAGCCGAGCCAGGCCGCCTCGTGTTTCTTCTCCAGCATCACCTTGAAGCCGGTGGCGCCATCCACCAGGTTGAGCTCCAGATCCAGGCCCGCCTTCTTGGCCTCTTCTTTAAGCACGGTCAGTCGCTTGGAGTGCTCCTGGCTGGTGTAGGTGAGCGCCAGGGTGAGCCGCTCCCCCTTGTCGTTTTGCAAGATGCCATCCGGCCCCGGCTTGCCATAGCCGCCCTTGGCGAAGTATTCGCGCGCCTTGCCGATGTCGTAGGCCCGCTCCGGCAAGGGGATATCGGTGAATTCGCCAAAGCCCGAGCCGAAGGTGGTGGCCCTGTCGTAGTCGCCGCGCAGCACCGTCTCTATCATCTTATCGAGATTCATGGCGTGCTGGATGCCGAGCCGCACGTTCAGATCCGCCAGCTTGGGGTTAGCGATGTTGAGGTGCAGCCCCTGGCCGCCCTGCTTGGTGTCGGTCATGGCCATCACCTTCTGCACATAACCCTTCTTGTACTCGGGGGTCACGGCCTTCTCATGCCACCAGTTCGGCAGGATCATCTCGAAGGCGTCGAACTCCCCCTTCAGGAAGTGACGGAAGGCGATGTTGTGATCCCGGATCACCTGCACCTTGATGGTCTCGACGTTGAATCTGTGTTGGTTGTAGCGATCATGCTGGGCCCACCACTCCTTCTGTTTGCTAAAGGTGACCGACTTGCCCTTCTTCACATCCGTCATGACGTAGGGACCCGTGGTCGGCACCAGGGCCCAGTTGTACTGCTTCACCCAGTTGGGGGTCAGCTTGTAGTAGTGCTTGGGCTGGGGCCACAACTCGGTGGTGTTGAGCAGGTCCAGCTTGGCCTTGCGGGTCCCCGCCTTGACCATGATGGTGTGCTCATCGACCTTCTCCACCGCGATCACTTCCGTGGTGTAGTAGTTGTTGAACCAGGGTCCCTTGATGTCCTTGGAGCGCATCATCTCGTAGCCAAAGGTATAGTCATCGGCGGTGACCGGCTTGCCGTCTGACCACTTGGCCCGGGGATCCAGCTTGAAGTAGACGGTCTGGCTGTCCGGTGCTATCGCCCAGGCGCTCGCCAGCGAGGGGATGGGGTTGCCGGTGTTGGGATGAAAGCTGATCAGCCGCAGCTGGTTATCCTGGATGTAGGAGCGGAACGAGCCGTTGGAATCTGGGCCGACGGTGCGAAACGTCAGCGGGAAGCTGTCGATAAAGAGGTTGAGGGTGCCACCGGGTATCGCCTTGGGGGAGGCGAACACGGGATCTGTGTCGTTGCTCTCCCACTTGAGATCCGCAGGCAGGCTGGCGGCCCATACCCAGGATCCGTTCACCAACAGAAAAATAGCACCTATCCATTTGATTTTATTGTTCATGTTTGACTTCCTGGTCATTCCCCTGCTGTGGGGGGCTTATTGATAACGGATACGATTCGAACACCTTTCGGACAGGCCTGGCGCCTGCCCTGTCACTGATAACGGGTGAACTTGCGCGGGTCGAACGCCTCGCGGATGGCCTCACCGATGAAGGAGACCATGATCAGCACCAGACTCACCGCCGCCACCACAGAGCTGACGATCCAGATGGCATCCAGATTGTTGATGCCCTGAGAGAGCAGCTCGCCCCAGCTCGGGGTTGGCGGCGCCAACCCGAAGCCGAGGTAATCCAGCGCAGTCAGGGTGGAGATGTTGCCCACCACGGCGAAGGGCGCCAGGGTGACGATCATCATCAGGGTGTTAGGCAGAATGTGGTGGAAGATGATGCGCTTGGTGGTGGCCCCCTGGGCCCGCGCCGCCATTACATAGTCCCGCGCCCGCTCCTTGTAGGTGAGGGTGCGCATGTACCAGGTGATCCCCATCCAGCCGAACAGCACGTTGATGCCGACAAAGAGGCCGAAGTTCGGCTTGGCCAGCGACACCAGGATCATGATGACGTAGAGGAAAGGTACCTGGGACCAGATCTCGATAAAGCGTTGCAGGATGAGGTCAAACCGCCCACCGAGGAAGCCCATCATGCAGCCGATGCTGACCCCGATGAGGTAGCTCGCCACCAGGGCGATGAAGGCAAAGCCGATGGCGATGCGAAAGCCATACACCAGCCGGGCCAGCACGTCGCGGCCGCTGGTGTCTGTCCCCAGGAAGTGGCGCTCTGCCAGACTGGGGGCGTAGGGTGGGTAGACATCCTGCTTGAAGTCCTGCTCATAGGGGTTCCAGGGCACCGGCGGCAGCAGCACCCAGTCCCCCTTGGCCTCTTGCTCCAGCTTGGCCTGCAGCTGGCGATAGTTGGTCTCGTACTCGTAATCCAGCCCGAAGTACTGGCCGGGGATCACGTCGCCATAGGTGGGGAAGTAGAGCTCCCCCTGATAGCTCACCATCAGCGCCCGACTGTTGACCAAGAGCTCCGCCAGCAGGGAGAGCACCACCAGGGTGGTGAAGATCACGAAGGAGTAGTAGCCGCGCTTTATCGACTTGAATCGCTTGAGTTTTTTCAGGGTGACCGGGTTCAGGTTCATGTTTGTTCTCCAAACCGCACGCGGGGATCGACCAGCGCAACACAGATGTCGGAGACGATATGCGTCGGCGTCGGCATCGACATGACAAGAGGATTCATGTTCACGCTCACTCTCCAAACCGCACGCGGGGATCGACAAAGGCGACACAGATGTCGGAGAGGATATTGCCCACCAGCATCAGCATGGAGGTGATAGCCAGGATCCCCATGACGGTGGGGTAGTCCCGCTCGACGATGGCCTCGTAGCCGAGCAGGCCTATGCCGTCGATGTTGAAGATGGTCTCGATGAGGAAGGAGCCGCCGAAGAAGACGGTGAGCACGCTGCCGAGGTGGCTGGCGATGGGGATCAGACTGTTGCGCATGGCGTGATGAGTGACCGCCTTGCCAAACGGCAGCCCCTTGGCCACCGCCGTGCGCACGTAGTCCGCCGACAGGTTCTCCATCAGGCTGTTCTTCATGGTCATGGTGAGGATGGCGAAATCCCCGATGGCATAGGCGATGAGCGGCAACAGGGCGTGAGCGAAGAGGGTGCGGACCTGATCCCAGCTGCTCTCCATGGAATCAAACTCGTCCCCCGGGAAGCCTCCCATGGGCAGCCACTCCAGATGGAAGGCAAATACCGTGATGAGGAAGATCCCCACCACGTAGGCGGGCAGCGCATAGGCCATGTAGATGAGCATGGAGCTGAGGGAATCGAAGCGGCTGTTATGCCTTAACGCCTTGGCCACCCCGAGCGGGATGGAGACCGCGTAGCTGAGCAGGAAGGTCGCCAGCCCGAAGAAGGCGGTGACCGGCAACCTCTCCTTGATGAGATCCCACACCGGCTCGTAGTAGCGGGTCGACTCCCCCAGATCCAGCACCACCAGCTTCTGCAGCCACTCCCAGTAGGCGATCAGCATGGGCTTGTCGAGGCCGTAGAACGCCTTAAGCTCCTCGATCTGCTCATCGGAGAGCGCCTGCGCCCCCTTGCTGCCGCTGGAGCGACCTGTCTCGTTTTGGGATACCTGCGCCTGCAGCAGCATGCGCTCGACCGGGCCGCCCGGCACGAAACGGGTGATGGTGAAGACGAGCAGGGTGATACCGAGGAACGTCGGGATGATCAAAAGCATCCGACGTAAGAAATACGACAGCATGGTGGGTTAAACCTCGTCCTTGTTGTTCTTGTATGGCCATTCTATTCCGATGAACGGCCTGTCCTTCCTGGCATTACTCACTGAATTGGCTGTTATTGGCAGACAATCCCGCTCGGTCACTGTAAAAGCTCTGCAACAAAAATCAAGTAAAACGAAGACCTGCAACCGCCATCGATGCCAACAGTGAAAATAACTGTCGTCTTTTCCTTAAAAACCCAACTTCAAGATAAAAAACTGCTACACCTTCCTGTTTAAATAGTTTTTAATTATTAAAAACAAATTAAGCAATGTGAAATTAAAAACAAAAAACATATAAAAAACAACTGGATGAATTTAAATCACCGCCTTTTACAATTTACCCGTAAGAAGAGGAGCGGATCTCGCCAGCACCGCCCTGAACAGAAACATGACCAGGGGCACAAACAGATTTAAATGCTGACAAAGTGCCAGGATGCGATATGCAGCTCAGGGTGACAGGTGACTTATCGATAAGTTCAAAAATAACCAATAAAATTGAAACACTCGGATTTAACATCGTTTTCACATCGCTATGAGTTATTTAGTCAGAATAAAATCCCAAAATAAACGCACCAATAAAACATAGTCATCTTATTACCACCTCCCTCCCCGTTCGTACCGCCTCATTTGACGTCCATCCCCAAAGCTTGATAAGCCTTACGCACCGCTCCAACGAGGGCGGTAAAGGAAGCAAACAATAAACAATCAGGAAGGATACTAGCGATGCTTAGGAAAAGCAGACTCTCTGCTGCCGTAGCGTTTGCCTTGGCGAGCGCGGCAGTTGTGGCCACCCCTGTCTCGGCCGAAGAGACCCAAAACGTAGAAAAACTGCAAAAAATCAAGGTCACCGGCTCCCGGATCTCCCGCGTCGAGGTGGAAGGCTCCACCCCCGTTGTCTCCATCACCAAGGCCAAGATCGAGCAGTCAGGTCAGCAGACCGTCGCCGATTACCTGAAACAGGCCTCTTACAACTCCTTCGGTGGCGTCTCCCCGGCATCCGGCAGCTCCTTCCAGTCCCAATCCACCGTCGGCCTGCGCGGCCTCGGCTCAGAACGTACCCTGGTGCTGCTGAACGGCAAGCGGGTGGCGGGCTCCCCCACCATGGGCGGCACCTCCATCAACCTGAACACCATCCCCATGGCGGCCGTTGAGCGGGTGGAAGTCAACCTGGACGGCGGCTCGGCCATTTACGGCTCCGACGCCATCGGTGGTGTCATCAACGTGGTGCTCAAAGAGGGCTACGAGGGGCTGACCTTCCAGGGCCGTCTCGGCTCACCGACCGAGCCGGGCGGCGATGAGGCCAGCGGCTCCGTCGTGGCCGGCGTCAATGGCGAGAAAGGCTCGCTGATGGCGGTCTACGAGCACGACAAGAAAGACGTCGTCTATGCCCGTGATCGCGACTACCTGGCCAAGCAGGGCAACGATTCTCCCAGCCCCTATGGCCGCAACGTGGAGGGGATCACCGGCCTCGACGCCAACGGCGATCCCATCTGGAAATACGGTCCGCTGGCGGGTGCCACCAACGCCGACGGCAGTTGCAAGGAGCCCTTCGTCGGCTTCGAGGACGGCTGTAATTTCAACTACGGTCAGGTCGCGGCCACCACCGCCTCCCGCAGCCGTGACACCCTGTATGTGAACGGTCGCTACCACATCAACGATAACGTCGACTTCGTGCCGCAGATCATCGGCTCCCGGGTCGAGAGTTTCGGCCGCTACGCCCCCGCCGCCGGCGCCTTCGCCATAGACCCGTCCAATCCGAAGAATGCCCAGTTCTTCGCCGACAACGGCCTGGATGCCGCCGCGACCCAGGGTCTGGGTGAGGCCGCCTACGCCTACTACCGCTTCACCAACGTCGGTCCCCGTGACAACTATGTCACCGACATGACCGGCAGCCTGAACCTCGGCTTCGAAGGCACTGTCACCACCGAATCCGTGGGTGACATGCAGTGGAACGCCGGTTACATGTACTCCAAGACCGACAACAAGGAGAACGGCACAGGTTATGTGCTGCAATCCGCCGCCCAGCAGGCCATCGCCGATGGCAAGTTCGTGAAGGGCGAGTTTGATGCCTCCAGTACCAAGGCGATGTCTGCCGATGTCAGCCGCCGCTCCACCATGGACTTCTACCAGTGGTACGCCGGGGTGCAGTGGGACATGGGCGAGCTGCCGTCCGGGCCGGTCAGCTGGTATGCGGGTGCCGAGTACAACGACTGGGTCTATGCCGACAAGTACGATGCCCAGTCAGAAGCGGGCAACATCATCGGCTCCGCCGGCAACTCCTCCGGTGGGGTGCGCGATGTCACCGCCGCCTACATCGAGTCGCTGGTGCCCATCACCGAGCAGGTCGAGCTGAACCTGGCCGGTCGCTTCGATGACTACAGCGACTTCGGCAGCGCCTTCTCGCCCAAGGCGAGCCTGCGTTACCAGCCGCTGGACAACCTGATGCTGCGCGGCTCCTGGTCCCGATCCTTCCGTGCCCCCAGCCTGAGCGATCTCTATTCGGCAGACTCGGAGTCGGCCGACTGGGCCAAGGACTATGTCTACTGCGAGGCCAACGGCATCTCCGCGGCGGACTGCCCGAACCGCCAGTACACCACCACCCGCACCGCCAACGAGGAGCTGAAGGAAGAGACCGCGGACACCTGGAACTTCGGCGTGGCCTACAGCCCGGTGGATGACCTGAACCTCTCCCTGGACTACTACACCATCAAGATCACCGACGTGATCCAGCTGAACTCCCTGCAGTCCCTCATCTATGACGAGCTGAACACCGGCAGCTCCAGCAGCATCACCCGCAACAGCCAGGGCAAGATAGGTAGTGCCATCGCCCCCATGGTCAACCTGGGAGATCTGAACACCAGCGGTCTGGATCTCAAGCTGGATTACCGCTACGACCTGACCTCCGCCACCATACGTTATGACCTGGGCGGCACCTACATCCTGGATTACAAGGAAGGTCTGTACGCCGGTGGCCCCGTCATCGACAAGATCGGCCAGAACGGTCTGCCACAGTTCCGCTTCAGCTCCGGTGTCGGTGTCAACGTGCCCCAGTGGTGGAACATGGATAGCTACCTGAGCGCGAACTACATCGACTCCCAGAGCCAGGACTACATCGCCGATACCGGTGAGGAAGTCGGCCACATCGCGTCCCAGACCACCTGGAACCTGAACGTCGGCGTGGATGCTCCCTGGAACGGCAAGATCCAGGTCGGGGTGAAGAACATGTTCAACGCGGGCCCGTCCCTCGAGAGCGATGGCTTCACCTATGACGATGAGCTCTACAGCATCGACGGTCGCATCTACTACCTCGACTACGCCCAGAAGTTCTAATCCACCAAGCAAGCGACAGGCCGGCCCGTTTCGGGTCGGCTTTGCCCAACGTTCCAAGGAAGTTACGGAGATAGGGTAATCCTATGAAAAAAAGGACTATTACAATGAAGAAAGCGCTCCTCGGCAGCCTGGTTTCGGCTGCCTTGCTGACCAGCTTCAACCTGAGTGCCGCCTCTGCCGGTCAGGCAGTGGACGCTCAAGCCGCCACCGACAATGCCTCCAAAGTATCCCAGCAGAAGATCGACAACTACGCCGAGTCTGCCGAGTCTGCCCTGGCGCAGTACAAGGCCGCCCTGCGTCAGGTCGACAGCCTGCGCACCTACAACGAGCAGGTGGGCAAGATGGTCGACTCCCAGGCCACCGAGCTGGCCTCGATGCAGCGCCAGATAGCCCAGATCGATCAGACCAGCACCGAGGTCGTCCCCCTGATGCTGAAGATGATCGACTCCCTCGATCAGTTCGTCTCCCTGGATCTGCCGTTCCAGAAGGTTGAGCGGGAGGACCGCGTGGCGGCCCTGACCGATCTGATGAACCGGGCCGATGTCACCATCTCCGAGAAGTACCGCAAGATCCTGGAGGCCTACCAGATCGAGGAGGGCTTCAGCCGCACCATCGAGGCCTACAAGGCCAGCCTGGACAAGGATGGCGCCGAGAAGACCTACGAGTTCCTGCGCGTCGGCCGCATCGCCCTGCTCTACCAGTCCCCGGATGGCAACGAGACCGGCATCTGGAACAAGAAGACCCGTCAGTGGGAGGAGTTGCCCCAGGAGTATCGCAGTGCAGTAGAACAGGGCTTGCGTATCGCCAAGAAGCAGGCGCCACCCGCGCTCATCAAGCTGCCGGTTCAAACTGCGGAGAAAGCATCATGAAAGGAATCAAACTCGCCATTGCCTCCCTGATCGCGGGAGCCACTCTGATCACCCTGCCGGTGACCGCCGCCGAGAAACCGGTGGACCTGAACGCCCTGCTGAGCCAGGTCAAGGCCGCCAGCACCAGCGAATCCCAACTCAACAAGGAGCGGGAGGCCCGCTTCCTGGCCGACAAGAATGAACAAGGGGCGCTGCTGGCCAAGGCCAAGGCCGAACTCGCCACCGAGACCGCCAAGGGCGAGCAGCTCAAGGCCACCTTCGACCTCAACGACAAGCAGCTGACCGAGCTGACAGAGACCCTGCGCCAGCGTTCCGGCAACATGGGCGAGATGTTCGGCGTGCTGCGCCAGTTCGCCGGTGAGTTCAAGGGGATCTTCAACGCCTCTGCCCGCCGGGTCGAACACCCGGAGCAGGCTGCGCTGCTGACCCGCCTGGCCGAGAGCAAGGAGTTGCCCTCCAGCGACGATCTGAGCGCCTTCTGGACCACTACCCTCAGCCGCATGGTCGATGGGGGCAAGGTGAGCCAGATGCAGGGGACAGTGGTGTACGGGGAAGGCAATCAGGCCGAGAAGACGGTCACCCAGATCGGGGAGTTCAACACCGTCTCCGAGGGCAAGTACCTCACCTTCGTGCCGGAGACCGGCAAGTTCGAACAGCTGCCCCGCCAGCCGGACAAGGCAGTGCTGGAGCCCATCGCCAAGTTTGAGCAGGGCAATGGCGCCGTTGAGCCGGTCTTCATCGATCCGTCCCGCGGCGTGATCCTCTCCCTGCTGGTGCAGTCGCCGACCTTCAAGGAACGCGTCGATCAGGGCGGTGAGGTGGGCTACGTCATCATGGTACTCGGCGTGCTCGGTACCCTGCTGGCCCTGTTCTGTGGCGCCCGTCTGTCGATGATCGGTTCCTCCATGCGCAAGCAGCTCAAATCCGATCAGATCGTCAAGGGCAACCCCATCGGCGAGATGCTGGGGGCCTATCAGGCTCATCGCGGTGACAACATCGAGGATCTGGAATCCAAGCTGGACGAGATCATCCTGCGCAACGTGCCCAAGTTCGAGAAGGGCATCAGCATCATCAAGCTGATCGCCTCGGTGGCCCCGCTGCTGGGTCTGCTGGGGACTGTGGTCGGGATGATCGCCACCTTCCAGGCCATCACCCTGTTCGGTACCGGCGATCCCAAGTTGATGGCGGGCGGCATCTCCGAGGCCCTGGTCACCACCATGCAGGGTCTGGTGGTCGCGGTGCCCATGCTGTTCCTCTACACCATAGTGCAGACCCAGAGCCGTCGTCTCATCCAGATACTGGAAGAGCAGAGCGCCGGTTTTGTCGCCCGTTATCAGGAACGTCTGCACGCCGCCAAAGCCGCAGCCTAAGGAGTCACCCATGTGGTTCTGGTTGATTGAAGAAGTCGAGTCGGTCCGCCGGTTTCTGGGATTGGGGGGCGATGTACTGGTCGCCCTGTTCTTCCTGACGCTGCTGATGTGGGCCCTGCTGCTGGAGCGCTGGTTCTACTTCATGGCGGTCTATCCCCAGCAGGTGAAGCAGACCAAGGCCAGCTGGATGGCCCGCGGTGATCACCTCTCCTGGTCTGCCAGGCAGATCCGGCGCGAGCTGGTCTCGCGGGTCGCCATGGCGGTGGACAAGGGGATGCCGGTCATCAAGGTGTTGATCGCGCTCTGTCCGCTGATGGGACTGCTGGGCACCGTGGTCGGCATGGTGCAGGTGTTTGACACCCTCGCCATCACCGGCACCGGCTCCCCCAGGGCGATGGCCTCGGGCATCTCCAAGGCGACGGTACCGACCATGGCGGGCATGATTGCCGCCCTTTCCGGCCTGTTTTTTGTCAACCAGCTCGATCACAAAGCCAAGCTGGCGGTCGAGAAACTGGAAGACAACCTGAAACACGGTTAATGCAGGATGCATTCCCCCGGCACGGCATCGCCGACCGGGGGCACAGTTACGCAAGGAGTTTTGCCATGAGAAAACGTCACAGCGACAGCGGTGCTGAAGAGGCGGCCATCGATCTGACCCCCATGCTGGACATAGTGTTCATCATGCTGATCTTCTTCATCGTCACCACCTCGTTCGTCAAGGAGTCCGGGGTGGAGATCAACCGCCCGAGCGCCAGCACGGCCGAGACGGTGAAGAAGGGGAACATCATGGTCGCGGTGCGCGAGAACGGTCAGGTCTGGGTCGACAAGCGTTCCGTCGAGGTGGGGGCCGTGCGCGCCAACATCGAGCGGCTGCGGGCCGAGAACCCGGAGAGCGCCGTGGTGATCCAGGCCGATACCGAATCCCGTTCGGGTCTGGTGGTCCAGGTCATGGATCAGATCCGCATGGCCGGTGTCCAGAGCATCTCCATCGCTGCCAACAAGAGCAGCTGATGCTGGAGAGAGACCTATGAGATACCTGATATCGTTAGCGGTCTCCTGTGTGGTGGTGTTCTTCCTGTTCCTGGGAATGAACAAGCTGATCACACCGGATCACCGGGAGCTGGTGGAGAGGGATGACGTCACCATGACCGACTTCATTCGCCTCAAGCCTCAGGAGACCCTGCAAGAGAAACAGCGCGAGCTGCCCAAGCCGCCGCCCCCGGATCGCCCGCCTCCCCCGCCCGAGATGGAGGTGGCCAGCACGGATCGGCCGCAGATGGAAAGCTCGTCGATGGACATGCCCAAGCTCGACATCCCGGTCAACATCGGCGGCGGCAACGCCCTCGGTGCCTACAGCACCGGCGGCGGGGGTGGCGGGACCGGCGGCAACAACGGCGCCATCCCGCTGGCGACCTTCGAGCCGATGATGCCGCGCAAGGCGGCCCTGGCCGGCCTCGCGACGGGCAAGGTGCTGGTGGAGTTCACCGTGACCGAGCGTGGCACCGTCAGCAACATCCGCATCGTCAAGGAAGAGCCGCGCAGCTATGACCTTGGCAAGGCCGCCCGTCAGACCATAACCAAGTGGACGTTCAAGCCGGCCATGATCGATGGCAAGCCGCAAGCCAGTCGCATGCAGCAAGAAATCGAGTTTGCGACCAACTAAGGAAGGTGGCGATGAAGAAGTTACACACCCTGATCCTCGCCCCGGTTGCCATGGCGGTACTGCTCAGTACCGCCAGCTGGGCCGCCGAGCAGCCTGCCCTCTCTGACCGCGCCTACCGCGCGGTCAACAAGGCACAGGCACTGATCACCGAGAAGAAATACGGCGAGGCGAATGCCAAGCTGCAGGAGGCGCTGTCCGGGGTAGGCGAGCGGGTCTACGACAAGGGCGTGATCCTGCAGACCCTCGGCTTCGTGGCGGCGCAGCAGGAGAAGTACGGTCAGGCGACCAAGTACTTCGCCGATGCCATCGCCACCGGCGGCCTGCCACAGCCGGTGGCCCAGCAGGTGCGCTACAACCTGGCCCAGCTCTACATGGCGGAGGGCGACTTCAAGGCCTCCATCAGCACCATGAACCAGTGGTTCGCGAGCCTCGGCGAGGATGAGAAACCGACCCCGCACGCCTACATCACCCTGGCCAACGCCCATGTGCAGCTCAAGCAGTATCGAGAGGCCATTCCGGCGGTGGACACTGCGATCAAGCTGTCGGCGGGCAAGGCGCCCGAGTCCTGGTACCTGCTGAAGATGGCGGCCCACTACGAGCTGAAACAGTACAAGCCGGCGACCGAGGTGCTGACCGCCCTGGTCGACAGGTACCCGGAGAAGAAGAAGTACTGGACCCAGCTCTCGGCCATGCAGATGCAGGCGGGCAACGATGGCAAGGCGCTGGCAGCGCTGGAGTCGGCCTACCACCTCGGCATGCTGACCGAGCCGGCCGAGTTGCAGCGCCTCGCCAACTACCTGGCCTTCTCCGGCATCCCCCATCGCGCCGCCCGCGTGATGGAGAAGGCCATGAAGGACGGCGTCATCGAGGGCAACGCGGCCAACTACAAGGCGCTGGCCAACTACTGGCATCAGGCCAAGGAGCTGGATCCGGCCATCGATACCCTGGCCAAGTCCTACCAGCTGGCGCCCAATGCCGAGCTGCAGCTGAAGATGGCGCGCATGATGATCCAGAGCAAACGCTACCAGGATCTGGTGGCCCTTGCCGCCAAGCCGGCGGCGAATGCCAACGGTGAACAGCGCGCCGATCTGAAGTTCCTGACCGGGGTCGCCTACTTCGAGCAGCAGAAGCCGAAGGAGGCACTGAACGCCTTCACCCAGGCGGCTCAGAACGGCAACGTCAGCGGCCGCGCCTCACCCTGGATCAACTTCCTGAAAGAACAACAAGGCGGCGCCATCACGCAATAAACCAGGTCGCAGATTGACCCCGGCCACTCGCGGCAGGACGGGCCCCCTCCCCGTCCGCTGCACATAACAAGGGGTTCGCCCCACAGGTTGCCTTGGTGGCAATTGGCCGCTCTTCGGAGCGGTCTTTTTTATGCTCGCGCTCTCCTTCCTTATATCTGCCATAAAAAAATCCGGAGCCTGGGCTCCGGATTGGGTCGTATAGATGCGGGCAGCGCCGTGACGTCGCCCGCCACACCAGACTCAGTAGTTACACACCAGCTTCCAGCTGCCGTCGCCGGCCTTGGGTTCGCTGCTGGTCCACCAGTTCGCCTGCCAGACCGCCTTGCCATTGGTCAGGCGATCGTTGGCGTTGGCGTGGTCCCCTTGCGGCCAGCTCGGGTAAGCCGGATAGCTCGCCGGGTTGACGCTCTGGGCGCTGCAGCTGGTGCCACCATCGCCACCGCCGCTGCCCAGCACCGCCTCGGCCAGGGCCGGAAAGTCGGCCTTGAGGCCTATGGTCTGGCTGCCGCTGACGAGACGAATGCCACTTGGCACGCCCGCCGCCGGCAGGTAGTAGGTCATGGCCACTTCCACCTCGGTGCCCGGTGCCCAGGCCTTCCAGCTTGGCAGCGTCATGGCCACCTTGTGGAAGTCCTTCTCGCTCGCGATGCCGTCCGAGTTCTGGTTGCCACCGCTCTCGACCACCTTCAGGCCCATGCCACTCTGATCCGTGATGGTGTCAGAGGTGGAGGTGGGCACCAGGAACTCGATGCGGGTCCCGCCCGGTATGGTCTGGGTCGACTTGTTGGTCAGTTTAAGCGTCGGGTTGATCGGGTAGTTGGAATCCCCCTCCTTGAAGCCGCTCAGGCTGACGCCGATGTCGAGCTGCGCCGCCGGGGCAGGCAGATCGTTCTGCTTCAGATTGGGCTGGCTCGCCGTCCTGAACTTGTCGTAGGCCAGGCTGGTGAGGGTGCTGCCCATGACATATTCGTTCTTGGCCGGATCGAACGCGTAATCCCCCGCCATCTCCCAGAACATGACACCCCCCAGGCCGCGCTTGACGATGTAGTCCAGCTTCTTGCCCATGGACTCTTCATCTTCGGTGGAGAGGAACACCTTCTTCTCCTCGTTCCACAGCCAGGGCGCCTGCGCCTTGTCATCGTAGTAACGCACGTACTTGCCCTGGATCACGTCGGCCGGGTTGTTGGGATCCAGACCCCAGGCCTGACCGTAGCTCGGCAGGGTGGTGATGCCGAGACTGGCCGCGTGCTCCAGGTTCTTGGCATGCCACATGGGCACGGCGCCGGCACCGACCTCGTTGCCGTTCTTGTCCAGATCGTGCCAGATGTTGTCGATGCCGACAGCGCCGTTGCCGCAGGGGATAGTGCTGCCACCGGTGCCCGGCTGGCAATTGCTCTGGCTCGGCAGGGCCGCCTTGCCGTTGAGACCATGGGTGCCGCCGGTGACCCCTTGCCAGCCACGGGTGTAGTAAGGCACCCCTATGTTGATCTTGCCGGCCGCCAGGGCGCCACGGAAGTAGTGGGCCGACCAGGCCGCGTTCAGATAACCGATGGCGCCGTACTGGGCCTGGCTATAGACGCCCCACTGGGCCAGCTCGGGATCCGCCTTGTTGTCGAACAGCGCGGCGTTGTGGGCCACGAAGTTGTTCCAGGCGCCGTGGAAGTCATAGGTCATCAGGTTGACGTAATCCAGATACTGGGTGACCTGGAAGTTCTCCATGCCGCGCAGCAGATAGGCCGACGCCGGTGAGGCTATGGTCAGCATGTACTTGCGGCCATCCTCGGTGCCGGCATTGTCGAGCCGTGCCCGCAGGGTCTTCATCAGGACTTCGTAGTTGGCAAACAGCTTGGCCCGACACTGGTTGGAGAGCGGGAAGTCGTTGGGGTTGCCCGCATCCTTCATGGAGGTGGGGTACTCGTAGTCCACGTCCACCCCATCGAAGCCGTACTGGCGGATGAAGCCCACCGCCGAGTCGGCGAAGGCGTTGATGCCGGCGGTGTTGACCGAGCAGTCGCCCTTGGTGGTGGCGGTATAGAAGCCACGGGTGTCGGCCCAGCCGCCCACCGAGATCAGGGTCTTCACGTCCGGATACTGCTTCTTGTATTTCGACAGCAGGTTGAGGTGACCCTTGTAGGCAAACTCCGGATCCATCTCGGCGCCCGGCACCCCCTCCCAGGTCAGCTTGGTGGCGGCGTCGTCCACCTTGATCAGGTGGCTCTGCTCATCCACCGCCGCGAAGGCGTAGTTGATGTGGGTGATCTTGTCCCAGGGAATGTCGCTCACCAGGTAGGCGGGCAGGCCGTTCTTGCCGGTGCGCCAGGAGGTGAAGTAACCGATGACCCGGCGGGCATGGTCATCCCCCATACACTCGCTGCCATCGGCGCGGTAGATCTGGCGAATGTCGCAGGAGAGGTTGCCACCCGTGGGAGGCAGCGCGGCCTCTTCCACGGTGACATCGATCTGGGCCGACTCACCGACCAGGTTCCCCTTGTCTGTCGCCACCACCTTGAGGCCGGCGACCCCCTTGCTCTGGGGCGTCCAGTTCAGCTGCCAGGGGGCGCTGCCATCTTCACCCACCTTCTGGCCATTCACATAGAGCTCGACCCTGGCCACATCGCTGTTGGCATCGGTCACATCGGCCGTGACCGTGGCGACCCGGCCCAGGGTCAGCCTGGCGCCGGCGGCCGGGCTGCTGATGCTGGCCTTGGGCGCTTCTGGGGCCACCACGCCACTGACGGCGAAGCTGACATCTGCCTCGCTCAGCAGCTTGCCATCCTTGTCCAGGGCGCGGGACTTGAGCTGATGGGGGCCGACGCCGCTCGCCACCCAGCTTGCCGACCAGGGGACCGCGCTGCTCAGTGCGACCTGGGTGCCATCGATCAGGTACTCCACCTTGACCAGGGCGCTGCTGTCACCGCTCAGGGTTACCGCCAGGGCCACAGGCGCCCCCTCGTTGAAAGCGTTACCAACGGCGGGCGAGCTTATCGCGAGCCCGAGGCCCGGCGCCGTGCCGCCATCGCTGAAGGGTTTCCAGGCATCGGCCCAGACGGTACCCACCCCGGGCGCATAGTGATAGGGCGAGGCGCCACACCAGCCGGAGTAAGGAAATTCCTTGCACTCATAGAGGTTGCCGACGTTGCTGACGATATCGCCAGCCTTGTAGGCTGTGCCGGACTGATAGGCGGGATAGGCGGCTTGCGCCCAGGCGGGCATGGCCGCAAGGGCGACCAGCATGGCGAGCCTGCTGGGCCTTATGGTCTGTTGCATATTGTTATCATCCTTGTTTTATCTTGGCTTTTAAGACCGGGCAAAGCGCAATAGCAACAGGTGAGAAAGGGTCGACAACAGGCCATGGACGGGGCCACATCCCCTCATGTCACCCTGGGTAACCCCGCTGTCTGGCCAGTATCCGGCAGATCGGAGGCTTTGCGTCCCGGCATCACTGCCGGTTTGCCCTTTACCTGGGTTCCGTGAGGAACAGGGCGAGTATAGGAAGCAAGTGGTCGAGTCTCAATCTTCATTCTCGAAGAAAAATATGTAAACGCCACCAAGCCCCCGCATCCTCCCGCACAGTCGGTGACACTTTTATCATTAATTTCAGAATGTTAGCCACGTCATAAAAACGAAACAGGCCTCTTTTGCCTCCCCATAATGTGCGTTGGCTCACTGGTATGATGTGCCAGAAATGTGACAATGCGCGCCCTTGGCCAAGGCGCCAAGGCTATGGAAACACTGGCAAAAATAAAAAAGGAATATCCATGAAAGGAACACCTACCCTGCTGTCGCTGGCCGTGGGGCTCGCGCTCGCGTCCCCCTCAATCCATGCCGCCGGCTTCAGCTGCCCGGCCGACAACGCCCTCACCCCCATCCCCGCCATTCAGGGCAGTGGCGACAAGAGCCCGCTGATCCCGGACGATCTGTTTGAAAGCCCCCAGACGGTGGCCGTCAAGGCGGTGGTCAGCGCCCTCGGCGAGAGCCTGAACAAGGGCTTCTACCTGCAGGATCTCCAGGGCGATGGCAACCCCCAGAGCTCGGACGGCATCTTCGTCTTCCTGAGTGACATCAGCAAGTACCCCGCCATCCAGCCGGGGGCCGAGATCTGTCTGGAAGCCAAGGTGGCGGAATACTACGGCCATACCCAGCTCAAGCCGGTCCTGGATAGCAAGGTCCCGCGCCTGCAGGTGCTGGCGCAGGGCAGCGTCCCCGCCGCCGTGCCACTGCGGGTGCTGGAGGGGGAGACCCTGGCCCGGGCGCTGGAGCGTCACGAGGGGATGCGGGTGCGGCTCGATGCCGACAGCGCGCTCAAGGTAAGCCGCAACTTCAGCTACGACTACGCCGCCCGGCGCAACAACCTGGTGCTCGCCCATCAGGCCCCGCTGATGAAACCGACCCAGCTGCACGTGGCGGGCAGCAGCGAGGCCAAGGCACTGGCACAGGCCAATGCGGGCAACCGGGTATTCCTCGAATCCGACTTCAAGGCCGCCGACGGCAAGCTGCCCTGGCTGCCCGCCTGGGAGCCGGAGCAGGGTTACCTGCGCATCGGCGATGCCCCGGTCAACCTGGAGGCCCTGGTGGGTTACAGCTATGACGAGTACCGGCTGATAGTGCCGAAGGGGCAGACCATCACGGCCGGCGATCTGCTGCGTACCGACGAGAACGATCGCCAGAGCGCCCCGGCTCGGGTCGCCGGCACCGATCTGCGGGTCGGCAGCTTCAACGTGCTCAACTACTTCACCAGCCACTCCAGCGTGGGCGGTGCCCTCAACGTGCTGTGCCAGGATCAGGCGGATGCGGACAGCGCCAAGGGTTGCAACCGGGGCGCCAAGAACCTGGAAGATTTCCAGCAGCAGCGCATCAAGATAGTCAACGCCATCACCGAGATGGACGCCGATCTGCTCGGCCTGATGGAGATGGAGAACAACGGCTTCGACGAGCACTCCGCCATCAGCGATCTGGTCACGCATCTGAACGCCCAGCAGAAGGATACCAGCCAGCACTACGCCTTCGTCAGCCTGCACAAGGCGCTGCTCGGCGAGGAGCGCTACTTTGGTGGCGACGCCATCATGGTGGCCATGCTCTATCGCCCGGCCAAGCTGACCCCGAGCGGGGAAGCCGGTGTGATTCAACTGCCGCAGCAGCGTTACATCCTGGG
The DNA here is from genome assembly GCF_019218665.1 of Aeromonas sp. sif2416. NCBI lineage: Bacteria > Pseudomonadati > Pseudomonadota > Gammaproteobacteria > Aeromonadales > Aeromonadaceae > Aeromonas > Aeromonas sp. sif2416. Next base: position 69,363 of record NZ_JAHUXC010000002.1, on the reverse strand, counting down.
CGGCGTCGCCAAGAGCGCCGGTCAGCGCGACTCCCTGGTGCAGAGCTTCACGGTGGCGGGCAGCAAGGATCCCCTGACGCTGGTGGTCAATCACCTGAAATCCAAGGGTTCTGGCTGCTTTGAGAACGGGGACGGCAAGACCGAACCCGCCGATCTGCAGGGCAAGTGCACCGAGTTTCGGGTGAGTGCGGCCAAGGTGCTGGGCGAGGCGGTGAACAAGCTGCCGGGCCAGGTGCTGCTGGTGGGCGACTTCAACTCCTACGCCAAGGAAGACCCGATCCGGGTGCTGACCGACTACGATGCGGCCAAGGCGGATCGCAAGATCCGCTCCGCCTCCCACACCTTCGTCGGCGAGCAGCCCTACGAGCAGCTCGGCCAGGAGGTGAGCAAGAGCTATGGCCTGGTCGATGTGAACGTCAAGTTCAACCAGGAGAAGGCCATCTCCTACAGCTACGAGGCCGAGCTCGGCACCCTGGACTACGCCCTCGCCAACCCGGCGCTGGCCAAGAAGGTGGTGGCCGTCGCCGACTGGCACATCAACTCCTACGAGAGCAACCTGTTCGAATATGGGCGCGGCTTCACCGGCGACATGATCAAGTCCGACAACCCGTTCAGCGCCTCCGACCACGACCCCATCATCGTCGACCTCAAGCTGCAGGAGCCAAGCAATGGCAGCGGGGGTGGCGCCATGGGTGCCCTGCTGCTGGCGCTGTTGCCGCTGGCCTGGCGCCGTCACCACGGCTGATGACTTGCCATAGCCACCAAGCCCGCAGCCGATGCGGGCTTTTTTGTCGACGAGAATTGGGGGGTAAAAAGGAAAGTGGAGCCAAAACAAAAAGGCCACCGCGATAACGGTGGCCTTTTAATGTTTGGTGGAGCTACGCGGGATCGAACCGCGGACCTCTTGCATGCCATGCAAGCGCTCTCCCAGCTGAGCTATAACCCCAAATTCTCTACTCTTTAGACAATCGGTTCTGGCGGCCGGCTGCCCTTTACTGCAAATAATTGGTGGAGCTACGCGGGATCGAACCGCGGACCTCTTGCATGCCATGCAAGCGCTCTCCCAGCTGAGCTATAACCCCAAATTCTTTCTTTATTAGACAATCGGTTCTGGCGGCCGGTTGCCCTAACTCTGGTATTCAAATATCAAATAGTGGTGGAGCTACGCGGGATCGAACCGCGGACCTCTTGCATGCCATGCAAGCGCTCTCCCAGCTGAGCTATAACCCCACAAAGGTCGGCCTGGGTGATACACACCGCACTGCCCTGGGTACTTCATTTCTACAATCAGGAACCTGGTGGAGCTACGCGGGATCGAACCGCGGACCTCTTGCATGCCATGCAAGCGCTCTCCCAGCTGAGCTATAACCCCTTGGATTCCAGATTGTCCGAGAAGAATTTGGTGGAGCTACGCGGGATCGAACCGCGGACCTCTTGCATGCCATGCAAGCGCTCTCCCAGCTGAGCTATAACCCCAACTCACCTCGGCGCTACCAAAGTTATCTCTGGCAACGGAGGCGCATGATAGGCATCACCCGCTTTGCTGTCAACCCAAAAATAACACCGACTGGAGCGTTTAGTCAAAATTCAGACAGTTAGCTGTTTTTACCGCCAACCAGATGGCTATCTCACTGTTTTATGTCACAAATATACTTGTCTGCCAAAAACAAAGGGCCCCCGTTCGGGAGCCCTTTGTTGTCAACGACTGGCGCTTATTCGGCGGCCATGCGTGCTTCGATATAGGCCAGGGCGCGATCGATGCGCGCCAGCACCCGCTCCTTGCCCACCAGTGCCATCACGGCGTCGATGGCGGGGGACTGACCCAGCCCTGTCACGGCGACGCGCAGCGGCATGCCGACTTTGCCCATGCCCTGACCCAGCTCGGCGGCAGTGGCTTCGATCAGCTCGTGCAGCGCCTCTGTGGTCCAGGTGTCCAGCGCGGCCAGCTTGGCCTTGGCCAGGATCAGCGGCTCTGCGGCCACACCGCGCAGGTGCTTCTTGGCGGCGGCTTCGTCGAGCGCCTCGTACTCTTCGAACAGATAGCGGCTCTGGGCGGCCATCTCCACCAGGGTGTTGCAGCGCTCGGCCAGCAGGGTCACCACCTCGGCCAGAGTCGGGCCTGTGCTGGTGTCGATGTGCTGCGCGGCCATGTGCCACTCCAGATACTTGGCGACGTGGACCGGGTCCTGGCTGCGCATGTAGTGGTTGTTCAGCCACAACAGCTTGTCGGTGTTGAAGGCGGAGGCGGACTTGGAGATGGCATCCAGGCTGAACAGCTTGATCATCTCGTCCAGGCTGAAGATCTCCTGATCGCCATGGGACCAGCCCAGACGCACCAGGTAGTTCAGCAGCGCTTCCGGCAGGTAGCCGTCGTCGCGATACTGCATCACGGACACGGCGCCGTGGCGCTTGGAGAGCTTGGCGCCGTCGTCACCCAGAATCATGGAGACGTGGGCAAACTCCGGCACCGGGGCGTTCAGGGCTTTGTAGATGTTGATCTGGCGCGGGGTGTTGTTGATGTGATCTTCACCACGGACCACGTGGGTGATCTCCATGTCCCAGTCGTCCACCACCACGCAGAAGTTGTAGGTCGGCGCGCCGTCGGTACGACGGATGATGAGGTCATCGAGCTCGGTGTTGGCAAACTCGATGCGGCCGCGCACGTGGTCGTCGAACACCACAGAGCCTTCGGTCGGGTTGCGGAAGCGGATCACGTGGGGCGCATCGGCCGGGTGATCGTGCGCCTTGTCGCGGCACTTGCCGTCATAGCGGGGCTTCTCGCCGCTCGCCATCTGGCCTTCACGCAGCGCTTCCAGGCGCTCCTTGGAGCAGAAGCACTTGTAGGCGCGGCCGTCGGCCAGCATCTCGTCGATCAGCGCGTTGTAGCGATCGAAACGCTTGGTCTGGTAGTAGGGACCCTCATCCCAGTTCAGCTCCAACCATTCCATGCCCTCAATGATGGCGTCGATGGCCTCCTGAGTGGAACGTTCCAGATCGGTATCCTCGATACGCAGCACAAACTCGCCACCCTGGCTTTTCGCATAGAGCCAGGAGTAGAGCGCGGTACGGGCACCGCCGACATGCAGAAAGCCGGTCGGGCTGGGAGCAAAACGGGTTTTGACTTTCATCTTTAAGCCTTGTGTAGAGGGCCTTGGGCCAATTCATTAAAAAAACCGTCGCATTTTAGCACTCAGAATCACGGATGGGAAAACCATGCAACAGCAGGGGCCTAAATAGGCAAGGATCCGGCCATGCCCCCATTCTTTGAATGGGATCGCAAAACCTCCCCTCTTTTTCCGCTTTGCTGGGCAACATCGCTGGAGAAGTCTCCCGCCCTGCCGATAAATCCGTCAACTATCTACGTTACAAGGAACGCAAGATGCAGTTTCGTTCTATCCAGAATCGCATCCTGGTGATGGCGGGGATCGCCATGACCACGGCCCTGGTCATCCTGATCCTGCTCAATCAATACTCGGGCAAACAGACCCAGCAGCTGACCATCAGCTCCAGTCGTGCCGCGCTGCAGCAGGAGGCCTGGCAGAAGGTGAGTGCCAACGCCCGTGCCGAAGCCGCCACCATCACCCAACTGCTGCAAAAAGGGCTCTCCTACACCCAGCAGATGGCCGGAACCCTCGCCCTGCAACAGCAGGGCAAGCTGCCGCTGGATCGCCAGCAGGCCACCGATCTGCTCAAGGCGCAGCTCGCGCTGGAGCCACAACTGTACGGCGCCTTCGCCGGCTTCGAGCCGAACGGCTTCGACGGCCAGGACGCCGCCTTCGCCGGTCAGAGTGCGCTCGGCAGCGACAGCAAGGGGCGTTTCGTGCCCTACTTCTACCGTGACAAGGAGCAGATAGGCACCGACCTGCTGCTCTCCATCGAGAAGAGCGATGCCGACGAGTTCGGCAACCCGGCCAACGACTACTACGCCTGCCCAAAACGGGAGGGGCGCTCCTGCCTCATCGATCCCTTCAAGGTGGATATCAACGGCCAGCAGGTGCTGGTGAGCACCATCACCACCCCCATCATAGTGGCGGGCCAGTTCAGGGGGATAGCCGCGCTGGATCTGGCGGTGGACTCCATCAGCCGGCAGGCCCAGTCTCTCAACAGCAACATCTATGACGGCAAGGGCGAGACCCTGATCGTCAGCGCCGCCGGGGTCATCACCGGCACCAGCGGCGATGCCAGCCTGCTCGGCAGCCGCGCCGACAAGCTGCTTGGCAACCAGTGGCAGCAATATCTGAAGCCGGAGGTGCAGCGTCAGGAGCTGGACGAATCTTTCCGCATCTCGGTGCCCATCATGGTGCCGGGCATGAGCCGCAACTGGGCCATCATAGTCACCCTGCCCTATCAGGTGGTACTGGCCGGTGCCGACCAGCTGGAGAGCCAGCTCAACGACATGAGCCGGGCCGCCATGACCCAGCAGCTGATCGGCGCCCTGCTGGTGCTGGTGTTGGCGCTGGCCACCATGCTGGTGATCGCCCGCAGCATCACGGGCCCCATTCGGCAGATGGTCAGCCTGGTGGATGACATCGCCGATGGCGAGGGGGATCTCACCAAGCGCCTCAACACCCAGTCCAAAGACGAACTGGGGGCACTGGCCCGCGGCATCAACCGCTTCATCGACAAGCTGCAGGTATTGCTTGGGGATGTGCAGAAGACCGCCAGCGAGGTGAACCGCCACGCCGGTGACACCGACAGGATCGCCGTCCAGACCGATACCAATTTGCAGCATCACCAGGCGGAGATGGAGCAGATGCTGACCGCGGTGCAGGAGATGTCCTATGTCAGCCAGGAGGTCGCCACCCACGCCAACAACACCGCCGACTCGGCCAAGCAGGCCCAGAGCGCGGCGGATCAGGGCAAGGTGCGCTTCCAACAGGTGATCCAGTCCATGCACAGGGTCGCCGCCGAGGCGGGCAAGGGGGCCGAGGTGGTCGAGGGGCTGGCCCACGACAGCGAGCAGATCACCAGCATACTCACCGTGATCCAGGGCATCGCCGATCAGACCAACCTGCTGGCCCTCAACGCCGCCATCGAGGCGGCCCGGGCCGGCGAGCAGGGCCGCGGCTTCGCGGTGGTCGCCGACGAGGTTCGCAAGCTGGCCGGCAACACCCAGCAGGCGGTGCAGAATACCCAGGAGTTGATCGAGAAGATCCGCCACAGCTCGACCAACGCGGTCAACGCCATCCAGCAGAGCCAGCAGCTGACCCATCAGGCGGTGGGGGAAGCGGATCTGGCGGAGGAGGCGCTCGGCAGCATCTACCAGGCCATCTCCACCATCAACGACATGACCTACCAGATCGCCTCCGCCGCCGAGGAGCAGAGCTCGGTTGCCGAGACAGTCTCCGGCAATCTGTCAAAAACCAACGCACTGGCCAACGACATCGCCCAGGATGCGACTCAGACGGCCAAAGCCAGCCAGGCCTTGCGCCAGGCGGCGGAGCGTTTACAGCAATTGCTGGGACAATTTCGTCTCAGCTGATAATTTTCATGCTCTGGACTCTCCCCCTCGGGGGCGAGTCCGTTTACCATAGACGGCATATTTGCCTGATGGCAGGCAATGTAGTGAGAGGTAAATGCCGTGCCCACCCCGGACCGTCGCCCACGTGGCCATAACAGACGTGCCCAGCAGCGTCGCCAAGACGAATCACAAGGATCCCTGCTCCATCGTATCAATGCCGCCACCCTGCCCCTGCGTCAACGCCTCGGCCAGGGCATGAGTGGCTTTGGTCAACGCAACAAGGACACCCAGAAGGGTTCATTCAAGCTGACCAGCCCGCTGCCGCGCAAAAACACCATAGGCCTGCTGGTGCTGGTGCCCATCTGGCTGCTGCTGCTGGCCTGGGAGCCTGCGCCCTCGGCGCCCAGCGTGGCCCCTTCCGGCTCGCTCGCCGTGCCGCTGGCCGTGCCGACCCAGGCGCTGACCGTTGGTAGCGCCGCCACCGGGGGAGCGGTGCAAGCCGCCAAGCCGGTCGAGGAGAAGGTGAACGGCAGCTGGCTGCAACACGATGTGCAGGCCGGAGAGACCCTCTATTCCATCTTCCGCAAGTTCGAGCTGCCGGGCGCCGAGCTGAGCCGGTTGATCGCCATAGAGGGGCCGGATCGCCCGCTGACCCGACTGCAATCGGGCAAGTCGGTGTTCATCCTGGTGGATGACAGCCGCCGCATCCAGCGGGTCGAGATCCGCTCCTTCGGTCAGGTGAGTTACCGCTACGACCGGCAGGGTGAAGGGTTTGCCCTCAAGGAGTGATGCAACGGGAGGCTGATGAGCCTCCCGTTTTTTTGAGCGGACCCATGAAACAAGCCGCTGACTTCGCAATAGTTTTAGCTTGCTCAAAAAATGAAAAGTGCCAAATTGACAAGGGATCGGGCTTCAGTACAATCGTTTGTGCTTTCGACAGGGATTGTACTGCATGCTACTGGGACAAATTGACGTAGTCAGTCATGGGTAGGCCCCTGCATCCTAGGCAAATGCTGCCCAACAAGGCGTTAGTTTCATTTTGTTATAGATAGGACTTACCACATGTCTGACATTCGCACCGGCCAAGTAAAATGGTTCAATGAGACCAAGGGCTTTGGCTTCATCGAGCAATCCCAGGGACCGGACGTTTTCGTTCACTTCTCCTCCATCCAGAGCACAGGTTTCAAGACCCTGGCTGAAGGTCAAAAAGTCCAGTTCACTGTGACCGATGGCAAGAAAGGCCCTCAGGCTGAGAACGTGACTCTGCTCTAAGCCGCACCCGTGAGCTCGCAGGAGGAGATCGACTCCTCCTATTTTTTTGCCCGCCATTTCCCCCTCTCCCCGCGCCAACCAAGGCACGCCCTCCAATCGACAAGCGCCCTGCCATACCGGCACAGTGCATAGACTGTGACTCTGGCGAGGCCAGCACGCACATGATGTCCCAGCTGATCAAATACAGGCGAAAGAGACCGATACGGCGGAATATGTTTAGGAAAATGGGAAAATAAAAAGGTGATATAGAGGCATGCAGTTGAACTGCGATATCGAAGGGATGGGGCACTACGAAGAGAGATTGGAGCGGGAAACGAGACTCGAACTCGCGACCCCGACCTTGGCAAGGTCGTGCTCTACCAACTGAGCTATTCCCGCAACAGGATGTCATCTGCACATGATTGGAGCGGGAAACGAGACTCGAACTCGCGACCCCGACCTTGGCAAGGTCGTGCTCTACCAACTGAGCTATTCCCGCATCGGAATATCATCTGCAGCACTTCATAAAATAAGCTTGGAGCGGGAAACGAGACTCGAACTCGCGACCCCGACCTTGGCAAGGTCGTGCTCTACCAACTGAGCTATTCCCGCAACATTGGTTGTCTTTCAGGCTGTGCTGATGATTGGAGCGGGAAACGAGACTCGAACTCGCGACCCCGACCTTGGCAAGGTCGTGCTCTACCAACTGAGCTATTCCCGCATCGGAATATCATCTGCAAACTTTTGGAGCGGGAAACGAGACTCGAACTCGCGACCCCGACCTTGGCAAGGTCGTGCTCTACCAACTGAGCTATTCCCGCAACTGCCTTAAAACGGCCGTACAGCATTTGGTTGCTTGCGCTACTGTACGGGAGCCGAATTATAAGAGCAGTCATTCCAATTGCAAGGGCTTTTTTGTCACTGTGCAGTCGTTCGCTCAAAAGCTGGTCGAACTGTCGATTTTAGCGACCGGACGGCGCCAACCCCTTGCCGGCAACTCAGATTTTGAAGACGTGACCACGGTAGAACTGCAGCTCGGCGATGGACTCACGGATGTCATCCAGCGCCATGTGGGTGCCGCGCTTGGTGAACTGATCCAGCAGCTCCGGCTGCCAGCGACGCACCAGCTCCTTGATGGTGCTGACGTCGACGTTGCGGTAATGGAAGAAGGCTTCCAGCTCGCCCATGTGCTTGACCATGAAGCGGCGATCCTGACCTATGCTGTTGCCGCACAGCGGGCTGGTGCGCTCCGGCACCCACTGACGGATAAAGTCGAGCGTCTCGGCCACGGCGCGCGCCTCGTCATGCTCACTCGCCTTGACCCTGGCCACCAGGCCGCTCTTGGTGTGGGTGTTGACGTTCCACTCGTCCATCTTGGCGAGCTCTGCCTCGCTCTGGTGAATGGCGATGACAGGCCCTTCCGCCAGCACGTTCAGATCCTTGTCGGTGACTATGGTGGCGATCTCCAGTACCACGTTTTGCTCGGGGTCCAGACCCGTCATCTCCATGTCGATCCATACCAGGTTCTGCGCGCTGACTGTCATGATTACTCTCTCAGTTAGGAGGAATGGCGGAATTTTGCCGATTTGCATGTATCATACTGGCTTTGGATCTGTTCATAAACTGGCGAATCGAGTGGCAAAGAAAGCAAAACTCAATCTGGGTCAACAAAGACGCGTCCAGGCCAACCGCGAGCGGCGGCTACAAAAAGATCACAGCACGGTCGTGGATGACACCCTGTTTGGCCCGGCCATCGAGGGCATGGTGATCAGTCGTTTCGGTCAGCATGCGGACGTGGAAGCGAGTGACGGCACCATCCACCGCAGCAACCTGCGTCGCAGCAGCATCAGCAGCCTGGTGTGCGGTGACAAGGTGGTCTGGCGTCCCGGCCTCAATGCCGCGACCGCGGGCGTCATCGAGGCGGTACATCCCCGTCACTCGGTGCTGACCCGGCCGGACTTCTACGACGGGGTCAAACCCATCGCCGCCAACATCGACCAGATCATCATCGTCTCGGCGGTGGTACCCGAGTTCTCCACCAACATCGTCGACCGCTATCTGGTGGCCGCCGAAGACGTGGAGATCCAGCCGCTCATCGTGCTGAACAAGGTCGACATGCTCGACGCCGCCGCCCGCGCGCGCATCGAGCTGCAGCTCGCCCCCTATCGCAAGCTCGGCTACCAGGTGATCCTGGTGAGTTGCGAGAGCGGCGAAGGGCTGGACGAACTCAAGGCCCAGTTCGAAGGCAAGATCAGCATCTTCGTCGGCCAGTCCGGGGTGGGCAAGTCCTCCCTGACCAATGCCCTGATGCCCGGGCTGGGTGTGCTCACCGGCGAGATCTCCGAGAACTCGGGGCTAGGTACCCACACCACCACCACGGCGCGGCTCTACCACTTCCCGAGCGGCGGCGATCTGATCGACTCCCCCGGGATCCGCGAGTTCGCACTCTGGCACCTGGAAGCCGATCGCATCACCTGGTGTTTCGTCGAGTTTCGTGACTACCTGGGTGGCTGCCGATTCCGCGACTGCACCCACAAGGACGATCCCGGCTGCGCCCTGCGCGCGGCGGTCGACAGTGGCGCCATCAGCGCCGATCGCTTCCACAACTATCACCGCATCCTGGAAACCATGCAGGAAGCCCGCCACGGTCGGCAGCAAGCCCGACTGTGACCCATTCAACTTATTTCGATGAAGATCATGAGCATCACTGACAACCTGAAAATTGCCGGTCAATATTGCCTGCCCAAACATGCCGTCTCCCGCCTGGTAGGCAAGCTGGCGGCCGCCGAGGCCGGAAAGCTCACCACCAGGGTGATAGAGGCGTTCATCAAGCAGTACCAGGTCGACATGAGCGAGGCGTTGCACGAGAGTCCCGCCCACTACCCGAGCTTCAACGCCTTCTTCACCCGTGAGCTCAAGCCGGGGATCCGCCCGCTGGTGGAAGATGCCATGACCCTGGCCCTGCCGGTGGATGGCACCGTCAGCCAGCTCGGCCCCATCCAGCAAGGCCGCATCATCCAGGCCAAGGGCCACGACTACAGCGCCCGCGAGCTGCTGGGGGGCTTTGAGGATCTGGTGGCGCCATTCAAGGATGGGGATTTTGCCACCATCTATCTGGCGCCCAAGGATTACCACCGCATCCACATGCCGCTGGACGGCGTGCTGGAGAGCATGGTGTTCGTGCCGGGGGATCTCTTCTCCGTCAACCCGCTCACCGCCGAAAACGTGCCTAACCTGTTCGCCCGCAACGAACGGGTGGTCGCCACCTTCCGCACCCCCCATGGTCCCATGGCGCTGGTGCTGGTTGGCGCCACCATAGTCGCCAGCATCGAGACCATCTGGGCCGGCAACATAGCACCGACCAGACAGAAAGAAGTGGTGCGCTGGGACTACAGCGGCGAGCAAGCCATCACCCTGCAGAAAGGGGCCGAGATGGGCCTGTTCAAGCTCGGCAGCACAGTGGTCTGCCTGTTTGGCCCTGGCATGCTGGCCGGTTTCGAGCCGCAACTGGCCAACGGCGTGACCACCCGCATGGGGCAACCCTTTGCCAAACTGGCGGCCAAGCCATGAGCGACCAACCCACTCCGCCAGCACAGCGAAAGAACCCGCTGCACGGGCTGACCCTAGAGGCGATCGTCACCGCCCTGGTCGAGCATTATGGCTGGGAGCAACTGGGGAAGGAGATCGACATCCGTTGCTTCACCCAGGATCCCAGCATCAAATCCAGCCTGAAATTCTTGCGCAAGACCCCCTGGGCCAGGGAGAAGGTAGAGAGCCTCTACCTGTACGTCCAGCGCAAGCAGGCGAAAAAGAAGGAAGACCCCGATGGCGTTTAAAATTACCTACACCTACGGCAAAAAAACCAAAGAGATCGGCTACGCCAACGACAAGTTCAACAGCATCTACGATGCCATCGCCGCGGCCGAGGGGATCAACCTGGCCAGCTTCCACGCCATGGAGGCCCAGCTGGCCCAGGTGTGCCGCCGCGACAAGAAGAGCGTGAAGGATTACCAGGAGAACTACTTCAAGGAGCTGGGCTTCTCCAGCATCGTCATCGAGCGGGATCTGCAGGAGTAATATGCGCACCCTGACCCTGATGGCCGCCTCCCTGCTGCTGGCGGCCTGCAGTACCCCGCAACAGCACCTGGTCGGCAACGATCAGGATGTCCACGGCTGCCGTGCCAGCGCCGGCTACCAGTGGTCCAGCCTGACCAGCCAGTGCGTGCGGCTGTTCGAGCAGGCGGTGCGGCTGCAATCCCTCAAGGCCGATGAAACCGGCAGTGCCTTCGTGCTGTTCGGCCCCGATCAGCGCGAGGCCGAGCTGACTCTGCCAAGCGGCGAGCAGATCCGGCTGGTCCGCCAGGGGGACGAGGGCAACTGGTCCTGGCAGGGCGGCGCCTATCAGCTCTTCCCCTGGAAGGGTTATCTGCTCAAGTCCGGCGAGCAGGTCCTGTTCCACGGTGACAGCGCGCTGCAAGGCTGAGCCTTCCATGACAAACCCCGGCCTCTGCCGGGGTTTTTGTTGAGGCTGGCTGCTGCTGCACGCAGGCCTGAACCGCCAGGATGCGCCAATGGCGGTTCCCTCTCCTTGATGCTCGCTACCCCCCAAAAACAAACACCCCGTTGCAGGCAACGGGGTGTTTGGTGCGGGCCGCCGCCATGACGGGCGGCGGGCAGGGCCGGATCAGTTGCCCAGGGTGGCGAACAGGCTCTGCTCCAGGCTGCCGCGAGAGACGCAGACCGGGCTGATGGACGGCGCCAGCACGCGCTCGCCGGAGGACTCGACGAAGTAGAGCTGGGTGTTGCCCTTGACGTTGACGGTCGCCACGCTGTTGTTGCCGCTCTGGGTGATGATCAGGTTGATCTGCAGATTGGGGTTGCCCAGCGCCACTTTGGCGCCCATGGTGCCGCAATCCAGCCACTCGAGACCCTCGGCCGAATTCTCGACGTTGGCGGTCATCAGGCCGGAGCCACGCTGGCTGTTCTCGATGTTCAGGCCGTGATCGCCAAACCACTTCTCGGCGCGGGCCCACACCAGATCCACCGGGATCGCCAGCTCCTGGGTGTTGTTGGTCGCCTTGGCAACCGGCGGGGTATAGCGATACTGCTCGCCGCCATTGTTGTCACTGGCACAACCGACCATCAACAGGGCCAGGGCGCCCCCCATTATCTTCTTCATGTCGCTTCTCTCATCCATACGGCCACAGGCCAACCGGCGGCTATTATGGCGCCCGCGACACAGACTGTCAGCAGGGATCAACAGAAATGGTCAAGCCTCCGGTCACGCTTTACAAAAGTGGCCTGTTATCATAGATTTGCTCGAAGTCTCCCCCGTGAGTATCCCCGTGAATTCCTTGCTCACCCTGGCTCTGCTGCAGCAGATCATCGACCAGTTACCCATGAATATCTTTTGCCGGGATACGGACGGACGCTACCTGTTCGCCAACAAGGTCTTCGCGCGAGAGGCTGGCCTGCAGCACCCCCATGAACTCGTCGGCAAGACGGATGCCGAGATGCCCTGGGGCGATGTGTTCCGGGAGGAGGATCAGCGTCTGCTGGCCGAGCGGCGTCCCCTGCTCCATCAGCAGCTGCACTGCCACAGCGGCGGCACCACCAGCTGGATGGAGATCCACAAGATCCCGCTCTATGACGAGCAGGGCCACCCGCTTGCCCTGTTCGCCATGATCAGCGAGATAGATCAGCGCAAGGAGCTGGAGCAGACCTTCCGCCAGCAGCAGCTGCTGCAGCGTCGCCTGCTGGACGCCATCCCGGACCCTATCCGGCTGGAAGACCACCAGGGCCTGCTCATCGACTGCAACCAGGCCTTTCTCGACTTCATGGGGCTGGCGGCGAGCGAGGCGCTGGGCCAGCGGATCGCCCCTCGCCTGCCCGCCGTACAGCCGCTGGGACGGGGGGAGTATTGCCTGATGGATGCCAATGGCCAGGGCCGCCATCTGGAGGTGACCCGGGTCGACGTGCCAGATGACGAGGGCAACTCCCTCGGCATCCTGACCCTGAGCCGTGACATCACCGGGCTGCGCACCACCCAGGCCCAGCTCCAGCAGGAGCAGCATTACGACAGCCTGACCGGCCTGCTCAAACTCTCCCACTTCCTGCAGACCAGCCGCCACCTCGGTGCCCGTCCAGCCAGCCTGCTGCTGGTCGATCTGCAACATTTTCGCGAGATCAACGATCGCTTCGGTATCCGCATCGCCGATCGCCTGCTCAGCCAGGTGGCCCGTCGCCTGCAACGGCTGGCGCCGCCCCAGTCACTGCTGTGCCGGGTGGCGGCCGATGACTTCGCCCTGCTGCTGCCGGACTTGCCCCTTCCCCTGACCGAGTGGAGCCGCAACCTGCAGTACGAGTTGATGGTGCCCTATCAGGTCGAGGAGCACAGGATCCAGATCCCGGTCTTCCTCGGCATCGCCCAGGGCAAGGCCAACGATGCCGAGCGCCTGCTGAGCCATGCCGAGGCCGCCCTGGCCCAGGGCAAGCGCCAGCAGCAACACTGCACCCTGTTCGACCCCGAACTCGATGCCAAGCTCAAACGCCGTCAGCTCATCGCCGCCCAGCTGCCGCTGGCCATCAAGTCGGCCCAGCTGGTCGCCGTCTATCAGCCGATCATCTGCACCCACAGCAACCAGTTGCACGGCGCCGAACTGCTCTGCCGCTGGCCTCATGCGGAATTCGGCATGATCTCCCCCGACGAATTCATTCCCCTGGCGGAGGAGCTGGGGCTCATCGGCCAGCTCGGCCAGCTGATGCTGGAGCTGGGCTGTGCCCAGCTGGCGCGCTGGCAAGTGGCGGCGCCGGATCTGGTGCTCTCCGTCAACCTGTCGCCGCTGCAGTTTCGTGACCCAGAGCTCTGCCCGCAGATCTTCGCCTGCATCGAACGCCACGGGATAGCCCCCTGGCAGCTGGAGCTGGAGATCACCGAAGGAGTGCTGATGGAAAATGCCGACGAGATAGAGAGCAACCTCGCGAACCTGATCGAGGCCGGCTTTCAGCTCGCCATCGACGACTTCGGCACCGGCTACTGCTCCCTGGCCTACCTGCCTCGGCTGCAGGTGGCGACCCTCAAGCTGGACAGAAGCTTCACCCAGGGGTTGGCGACCAACCAGGCCACCACCGCCATAGTGCGCTCCGTCATCGGCCTCGGCCATGAGCTCGGGATCAAGATCACCGCCGAAGGGGTGGAGACCCAGGAGCAGCAAGCCTGGCTGGCCCAGGCGGGCTGCGATCACCTGCAGGGCTACCTGTTCAGCCGCCCCCTCCCCCCGGCGGAATTTGCCCGCAACTACCAGTTGCCCGCGGACTGATAGGATAGACAGACAATAAAAAAGGCCACTTGAAGTGGCCTTTTTAATTGTCTGTCATTGTCTGTCGAGGGGATTACTCCTGAAAGTAGGTGCCCCAGTCGTCGTAATCCACGCCGTATTACTCGAGGGGCATGGCCAGCATCTTCTCGACGATCTGACTCGTGTGCCTTACTCCTGGAAGTAGGTGCCCCAGCCGTCGTAATCCACGCCGTATTTCTCGAGGACCGGCAGCATCTTCTCGATGTCGGCGACGATGGCTTCGATCTCCAGCTTGCGCACTACGGTGGCGTCGAAGCAGAAGATGGGGGCGCCGTCGTCCAGCTCCATCTCTTCGGCATCGGTCACTTCAAAACCGGCCTTGAACAGATCGACCGCCGCCTTCTCCAGCAGATCGAAGTCCTGGCAGGCAAAGTGGTGCTCAATCTCGTAGTCCACATCCGGATTGCTGCCGTCGGCCAGCAGCTCGTTGACGATGGCGGTGGTCTCTTCGCGCCACTCTTGCATGTTGATACTCATATAAACCCCAGACGGTATTTGATGGATGTCGACACCCGGCTGGCCGGCAATAGGCACTCTTGCCGCCAGGGGTATGGTTGCGGCAAAGCATACCCGCAGAGTGCATCCGGCTCAATGCGAGGGACCAAGATAACTGCCTCGCCCGCCCCCTCCCAAATGGTGGTGTCCGCAAAAAGGTTAAAAAAGGGTAATCAGCTGCCCAAGAATTAGATGCACATACATAACTTCACATCTTCTCAGCCACACCTTGTGTTCAGCGCCATTAGGCCACTCAAAACCAGTGCATATCACCTTATGGAGCTTGATGACAAATGCCCTGTCTGAGGGTATCAAGGGACGCGGGTGAATCACTGCCCGCCAGGAAAGCGGAGTCCGACGGGCTCCCTTTTTGATCATGTGAAGGAGCACACAGTAATGCCTAAAAAAACAATAATGAGCCTGCTTGTCGGCTCGACCCTTATGATTGGAAACCACGCCATGGCCGCCCCGGTCCATGGTCCCTTCGATGCCCCCCTCGCCGACGAGGTGAAGGTGCTGGAGATGCTTAAAAAGAGCGGCCACATCCCGACCCTGGCCTCTCCCGAGCAGGAGCAGGCCGCGCTGGCCCGCTATTACCGCGACAAGGCGCGGGCCTACCCAGGCGGCAGTGGCAGCCTGGCGCAGAAAGAGGGCAAGGTGCGGGAGCGCATCCTCAAGAAGATCCGCCTGAACGGCACAGCACGGCCGGGTGATCGGGTGCCAACCCTGCTGCTCAAGGCGATCGAGAAGGAGCACTACAGCGGCAAGATGCGCAAGGACAAGATCCTCGCCATCCTGGTGGACTTCCCGGACTACCCGAAGAACAGCCTCAGCCCCGAGCTCACCAAGATGTACTACCCGGACTACACCCCGGCGCACTACAACGATCTGCTGTTCTCGGCCAAGGGCTATGCGGGACCGGGCGGCGAGCGCTTCATCTCCATGCGCCAGTTCTACGAGCAGCAATCCGGCCAGAGCTACAGCGTGGGTGGCCAGGTGGCCGGCTGGTATACCGCCGCCAAGAGTGCCGCCTACTACGGCAGCAACCTCAACGAGACGGCGGTGCGGGAGCTGGTGAAGGAGGCGCTGCACCAGGTGGCGGGGGATCCTTCCATCGATCTCGCCCAGTTTGATCAAGAGGATCGCTACGATCTGAACGGCAACGGCAACAGAGACGAGCCGGACGGCCTCATCGACCACCTGATGATCTTCCACTCCAGCGTGGGGGAAGAGGCGGGCGGCGGCGATCTCGGCGAAGATGCCATCTGGGCCCATCGCTGGAACCTCGGCGCCCCCTACCCGATCCCGGGCACCGACAGCCCGAGCGGGAACTTCGGTGGCCAGTTCGCCGCCTACGACTACACCATCCAGCCCATCGACGCCGCCGCCGGGGTCTGTGCCCACGAATATGGCCACGATCTCGGGCTGCCGGACGAGTACGACACCAAGTACAGCGGCAAGGGGGAACCGGTGGCGACCTGGTCCATCATGTCGTCCGGCTCCTGGGCCGGGGTGATCGGCGGCACCGAGCCGACCGGTTTCTCCGCCTGGGCCAAGGAGTTCCTGCAGGCCTCCCTCGGCGGCAACTGGCTGCACGGCAGCAACCTGCGGCTCGACGATCTCAGCCCCCGCGGCAACGTCTACATGCTGGATCAGGCCAACGACAAGGGCCGCAACGACGACGTGGTGCGCATCAATCTGCCCGCCAAGCAGATCCCGCTCAACCCGCCCTACGCCGGCCAGTACCAGTACCACGGCGGCAAGGGCAACGGCCTCGACAACCGCATGAGCCTGGCGCTGGATCTGACCGGCAGGCAGAGCGCCAGCCTGGCGTTCAAGGCCTGGTATCAGATCGAGGAGGGCTTTGACTATGCGCGGGTGCTGGTCAACGGCGAGCCCATTCCGGGCAACCTGACCACCGCCGACGATCCGAACGGGGTCGGCTTCGGCGTCGGCCTCACCGGCAACTCCAACGGCTGGGTCGATGCCGAGTTTGACCTGAGCCCCTGGGCTGGTCAGCGCATCGAGCTCAGCCTGCAATACCAGAGCGACGCCGGCGTGGCCGAAAACGGCCTGTTCGTGGACGAGATCCAGCTGCTCGCCGACGGAGACGTCGTGCTGAGCGACGGGGCAGAGGGCAGCGCCGCCTTCACCCTGGCCGGCTTCGTGCAGAGCAACGGCAGCGAGGCCAAGGATCACTACTACCTGGCCGAGTGGCGCAACCATGCGGGAGTCGACAAGGGGCTGGCCCACATCAATGTGGCGGATCAGCTGATGCGCTACGAGCCGGGCATGCTGCTCTGGTACGTGGACAACAGCCAGGCCAACAACTGGGTGGGGGTCCATCCGGGTGAAGGCTTCCTCGGCGTGGTGGATGGGGATCAGCGCACCCTGAGCTGGAGCGATGGCGCCGTGGCCGGCACCCGCTACCAGATCCACGACGCCACCTTCAGCCTGGGCTTCCAGCGCCCGCTCGACCTCAAGCATCCGAGCGGCGCCCTGCTGCGCGACTTCTGGATAGCCCCGAACCGGGTGTTCAAGGATTCCCGCCGCTACCAGAGCGACGCCATCCCGGATGCGGGTCGCCTGCTGCCCGAGTATGGCCTCAAGATCAGCGTCACCGGCCAGGCCCGTGACATGAGCACGGGCCGCATCATCATCAGCCGTCATTGAGTCATGACGGAGTGCAACCGGGGGCCGCTGGCCCCCTTTTTGTGGCCGCCAGGCGGGAAGCCGGCGCCTGCTGTCCCTCGTGCCCCCCGGCAAGCGCCCCGGTGGCGGGGCGGCGAGCGGATTGCTCGGTTATCGAGCGAACGGCACCGCAATCTGCACCCCATGGTTGACACCCCAGTCCAGAAAGGGTTTAATGCGCGCCGTTGCCCAGATAGCTCAGTCGGTAGAGCAGGGGATTGAAAATCCCCGTGTCGGCGGTTCGATTCCGTCTCTGGGCACCAACAATTCCTCCTTAGTTCAGTCGGTAGAACGGCGGACTGTTAATCCGTATGTCACTGGTTCAAGTCCAGTAGGAGGAGCCAAATTTGAAAGGCCCGCTCACTCGAGCGGGCCTTTTTGCATCTGGCGTTCGCGCGCGGCGGCGCAGCCCTCCCCACAGAGCTATGACAGGTTCTCGTCACCGTGCCAGACGTGGCCGGCATAGCAGGCCCGCGCGACCTCGTGGCAAGGGTCATCGGCGTGGCGGCGGAAGAAATGCTGATCCCGTTGCAGCAGCAGCGAGCTCATCGAATGGTTGATGCTGGCCAGCGCCTCACCGGCGGTCAGGCCGGCGACCCGTTGATCGGTGGCCAGATGGGCCAGAACTCTCTCACGACTATTCATGATCGTCTCCCTCGGTGGATCGAGTCGTAATCTGACCATAGCAGCAGCTCTCCGGCTACCGCAAACTCGGTGCCATGGGTGGCCCCGGGCCGGTCCCGATCCCCGTCATATCGGTACTGGTTGGAGTCTCATCACCCGGCAGGCGGCGCCCAATGACAAGGCCCGCTCGAGAGAGCGGGCCTTGTCAGTCTGGTCATCTGCTAGCCGCCATTACAGGCCGCCAGCAGCAGAGTGGCCCCGCAGGTGGCGCTGAACATCAGCAACCCAGCCTGCAACACCCCTTCCGGATCCGTCTGTTTTCTTCTCTTCCTGAACCTTATCCATTTAGGCTTCATCGAGCCCACCTCATCCTTTCTTGTGCGCGACTCCTGCGCCGGCTCTCCTGCCTTGCTCGGCAGGCGGCTCATCTTTGGACAAGCGCCACTCGCCGTCAATCACCCGCCAATAATAATTCCGGCCAGGCCCTCGCCTGGCTGGCGAGGTGGCTCGGCGGCCGCTCAACAATAGCGAAAAGCGGCGTGACCCATCCCCCATGCCAGGGCTATGATGAGCCGACGATTTCCTACCCTCAGGGAGACCCAAGATGAGCAGCCCCTTGCGTTATGTGCTGGACGGCATCCATTGCGAGCCACACTTCTTCACCGTGCCCCTCGACCACCAGCAGCCTGACGATGAGGAGACCATCACCCTGTTTGGCCGCACCCTCTGTCGCCAGGATCGGCTGGACGATGACCTGCCCTGGCTGCTCTTCCTGCAGGGAGGCCCGGGCTTCGGAGCCCCGCGCCCGACCGCCGCCAGCGGCTGGCTCAAGCGGGCGCTGCAGGAGTTTAGGGTGCTGCTGCTCGATCAGCGCGGCACCGGCCACTCCACCCCCATCCATGCCGAGGCGCTGGCCCAGTTCACGCCCCGCCAGCAGGCGGACTATCTCAGCCATTTTCGCGCCGACAGCATAGTGCGGGACGCCGAATACCTGCGCGAGATCCTGAGTCCGGGCCGGCCATGGAGCCTGCTCGGCCAGAGCTTCGGCGGCTTCTGCAGCCTCACCTATCTCTCCCTGTTCCCGGACAGCCTGCACGAGGTCTACCTCACCGGCGGTGTGGCCCCCATAGGCCGCAGCGCGGACGAGGTCTACCGCGCCACCTACCAGCGGGTCGCCGACAAGAATCGCGCCTTCTTCGCCCGCTTCCCCCACGCCCAGGCCATCGCTAACCGGCTGGCGAACCACCTGCATCACCACGAGGTGCGCCTGCCCAACGGCCAGCGCCTGACGGTGGAGCAGCTGCAGCAGCAGGGGCTGGATCTCGGCGCCAGCGGCGCCTTCGAGGAGCTCTACTACCTGCTGGAGGACGCCTTCATCGGCGAGCGGCTCAACCCCGCCTTCCTCTATCAGGTGCAGGCCATGCAGCCGTTCAACACCAACCCGGTGTTCGCCATCCTGCATGAGGCCATCTACTGCGAGGGGGAAGCCAGCAACTGGGCGGCCGAGCGGGTCAGGGGCGAGTACCCGGCCCTGGCCTGGGCGCCGGGCAAGGACTTCGCCTTCACCGGCGAGATGATCTACCCCTGGATGTTCGAGCAGTTCCGCGAGCTGATGCCGCTCAAGGAGGCCGCCCACCTGCTGGCCCACAAGGCGGACTGGGGCCCGCTCTACGATCCGGCCCGGCTGGCCCAGAACCGGGTGCCGGTGGCCTGCGCCGTCTACGCCGAGGACATGTACGTCGAGTTCGACTACAGCCGCGAGACGCTCAAGGGCCTCGGCAACAGCCGCGCCTGGATCACCAACGAATACGAACACAACGGCCTGCGGGCCGACGGCGAGCAGATCCTGGACCGGCTCATCCGCCTGAATCGGGATCGCTGATCCCGGCCCGGGCAGCAGGCCCGGGGCAATGACATCCTAAAATTGAGGGCGGCCCATGAGCCGCCCCACCCTGTCGGAAGCAACACACAATAATAAGGATCACCATTGGAACACCCGGAAACCTCGGCCGGCTGGCTGAGCCGTCTCTTCTATCACTGGACGGGGCCCTTGCTGCGCAAGGGTCTGAGCGAACCCCAGGTCAGCCTCGACGATCTCTATCCTCTGCTGCCGGAAGACAGGCGTGACGAGCGCGCCGACGCCTTCCTCGCGCTGACCGCCACCCGACCGGTGCGGCCCTGGCCCATCATGGCCTTCATCTGGCATCACTACCGCGGGCGCATCGGCCTGCTCACCCTGCTACAGCTGCTCGGCATGCTGGCGACCCTGGCCAGCCCCTGGCTGCTGAACCACAGCATGACCCAGCTCGGCGCCGGTGCCAGCACAGGCCACAAGCTGCTGCTGGCCTTCGCCCTGTTCGCCTCAGTGCTGGCCGCCGGCATGCTGGCGGAGCACTCCCTGCAGCTGGCGCTCAAGATGCACGTCCCCATTCGCCGCCTGCTGGCCGAGTCCCTGCTCGCCAAGGTGATGAAGCTGGGGGGCAAGAGCTTCGACGACCGCGCCGGTGGCCGAGTACAGAACCTCATCAACCGGGACGTGTGGGACATCACCTGGATCCTGGCCGATCCCGCCATGCCGCTCACCATGGCGCTGCAACTGGCCGGCACCATAGCCCTGCTGGTGTGGCAGGTGGGCAGCGCCGGCCTGGTCGGCTTCGCCGTGCTCACCCTGCTGCTGCTGGTCTCCACCCGGGTGGTACGCCGCATGAACCAGCAGGAGCAGCAGCTCAAGCGCCAGCAGGACGAGCGCAACGGCATACTGGCGGAATACATCAAGAAGCTGCGGCTGGTGCGCCAGAACGGGCTAGGCGCCTTCTTCACCCAGGCGGCGAACGCCAAGCGCCAGCAGGAGCTCGGCGTGCTCGGCCGGGTGCTCAAGCTCGATGCCGTCAACAGCTTCCTGATGCTGAGCACCCCGCTGCTGGTCACCCTCGCCACCTTCACCACCTATCTCGCATCGGGCCAGAGCCTGACCCTGCCCCAGGTGTTCACCACCATCGCCCTGTTCGCGGTGCTGCGCATCCCCATGATGCGGCTGCCCTACCTCATCCGCACCCTGATCAACTTCAACACCGGCTTCAACCGGCTGTGCGACTTCCTCAACAGCGCGGAACAGCACCGGGATCTCAATGATCCCAGCCTGCCCGTCGGCAGCCTGCGGCTCGAGGCCGTCACCGCCCTGCACCAGCACAAGGCAGTGCTGCAAGGGGCCAGCCTCGCTATCCAGCCGGGGGAGCTGGTGGGGATAACCGGGGCGACCGGGGCAGGCAAGAGCTGCCTGCTGCACCTGATCGCCGGCTTCGACAACGAGTTCGAGGGGGAGATCCGCCGTCACGGCCGGGTGGCCCACCTCGGCCACAAGCCCTGGCTGATGAACGACAGCATCCGCAACAACATACTGTTCGGCCAGCCCTGGCACGGCGAACGCTATCTCTGGGTGCTCGGCGCCTGCGCCCTCAGTGCCGACCTCAGCCTGCTCAGCCACGGCGACCAGACCCTGGTGGGCGAGCTCGGTACCCGCCTCTCCGGCGGCCAGCAACAGCGGGTCGCCTTGGCGCGGGCGCTCTATGCGAAGGCCGACATCCTGCTGCTGGACAACCCCCTCTCGGCGCTGGATCCCATCGTCTCGGCCCAGGTGCTGGAGCAGGGGCTCGCCTTCAAGCCGGGCCCCACCCGGCTGCTGGTGAGCCACGATCCGGACGTGCTGGCCCACTGCGATCGGGTGATCCGGGTCGAGCAGGGCCAACTGGTGGAGCTCGATGCCCACCAGCTGGCGGATCTCATCCAGCACCCGCAACCGGCCCCCATGGTGGCGCCGCAGGAGGCGGAGCAGTTCAGCGAGGAGAAGGTGGTCGAGGGCAAGGTCGACTGGGGCCTGTTCGGCTTCATGTGGCAGCGCCTGGCCGCCCCCGGCGCCATCCTGATCGCGCTGCTGCTCACCCTGGGCCAGGAGGGGCTGCGCATCGCCTCGGATCTCTGGCTCGGTGGCAAGGCCGAGGTGGCGGATGTGCGCACCCTGCTCGGCATCTATGTGCTGCTGGGGGCGGGCTCCCTCGTCTGCATCATGGTGGTGCGGATCATCAACTACAAACTCGGCCTCAAGCTGGCCTGGACCCTGTTCGACGGCATGCTGGGCCGCATCAGCCGTGCCCCCATGGCGTTCTTCGACAAGGTGCCCCAGGGGCGCATCCTCAACCGCTTCGATCGGGATCTCGGGGAGGCGCAGGAGATACTGCTGTCCATGCTGATGGGGCTGTTCGCCATGCTGATCTCGGTGTTGCTGCAGGTGGCGGTGATCGGCGTCAACATGCCGTTGCTGCTGCTCATCGCCCCCCTGGTGGGCTGGGCGCTCTATGTGCTGCAGCGCCGCTACCGGGCGGTGCAGCTCAAGCTGCGGCGCCAGTCCTCGGTGCTGCGCTCGCCGCTCTACATCAGCATCAGCGAGACCATCCGCGGCGCCCCCGCCCTGCGTCTGGCCGGCGCCGAGCGCTACGCCCTGGATCAGGTGCTGCTGCACTATGACAACAACCTGCGCAGCTGGTACACCACCACCTCCATCAACCGCTGGCTCGGCATGCACCAGACCCTGCTCTCCGCCGCCCTGGTCGGGGCCGTGGCGCTGATGGTGGCCTTCAGCAACAGCTCGCTGCTGGGGGCCGTGGCCATCACCTACGCCTTCACCGCCTCGGCCATGCTCAACTCCCTGATCCGCACCTTCGCCGAGGTGGAGCAGGTGATGAACGCGGTGGAGCGGGTGCGCGAGTACAGCGAGATCGAGAGCGAGCGCCAGGAAGGTGAGCCCCTCTCCACCCCTCATCCCAGGGTGCGCTTCGACAACCTGGGGCTGCGCTACCCCGAGGCGAGCCAGTGGGCGCTGCACAAGGTGAACTTCGAGTTGGCCCCCGGCGAGAAGGTCGGCGTCTGCGGCCGCACCGGTGCGGGCAAGAGCTCCCTGCTCGGGGTGCTGCAGGCCATGTATCCGGTCTCCCAGGGCGAGATCTACTACGACGAGCAGCCGCTGTCGGCGCTGGCACCTGAGGCGGTGCGCGATCTGTACGACACCGTCTCCCAGACGCCGCTCACCTTCTTCGGCACCCTGCGCGCCAACCTCGCCCCCCTGACCCGCCACGACGACGAGGCGCTGGAGCTGGCGCTGGCCCGGGTGGGCCTGGCCGAGCGCTGCGCCGGTCGGCTGGACGAGGATCTCGACAGGCTGCAGCTGTCGGCCGGCGAGACCCAGCTGCTGGTGATCGCCCGCATCCTGCTGTCGCGCCGCCCGCTGATCGTGCTGGACGAGGCAACCTCGGATCTCGATCACGGCGGCATGCGCAAGATGGCGGAGCTGCTCTATCGCTACCGGCCCGAGGCCAGCTATCTGGTGATAGCCCACCATCTGGAGCCGCTCTTGTCGGTGGACAAGGTGGTGGTGATGGAGGCGGGTACCGTGGTGGAGCAGGGCTCGCCGGTCAGCCTGCTGGCCAACCCGGACTCCCGCTTCCACCGGCTGTTCGTCGGTCAGGTCAACCGCCAGGTGGCCGAGATCACCGGCTGAAACAAAAGGGCTGCCCGCGGGCAGCCCTTCTCGTCCTGCGCCCCTCAGCGCTCCATGATCTGGGTGATGTCATCCTTGTTGATCAACATCTCCCGCCCCTCTTCGTCGTAGTAGCGGTACATGCCCGTGTCCTCATCCAGCTTGGGCTTGCTGTCGGTGGTAATCATCTTCCCGTCCCGGGTGCTCATGATGTATTGAGAGCTGCACGCCACCAGTCCCAGTACGCACACCAGGATCATCATCAGTCGTTTCATCGCCCGCCTCTTCTCCCTCCGGCATCCTCAGGACGAGGATGTTTCTTGAAGCCTAGCTCAAGCGCCTTCCCCCGAATGAGTGCCGCCAGAATATGAGAACAGCGAGCTGAATCAGCGAGTTAACAAAGGGATGTGCCAGGATACTCAGATGAAAAAGGCCGGACATGGGTCCGGCCTTTTACAGGATAACGCAGGAGCGCCATCAGCCCTTGGGCTGACGCTCACCGGTGACGGTGGGGTTCTTGGGATCTGAGCTCCACTCGTACCAGCCGCCGTCGTAGACGCTGATCCGCTTCCAGTCCATCAACCAGGCGTAGAAGAAGGCCTCGGAGGCGCGCCAGCCGGTACCGCAGTAGAAGGCGGCCTGCTGGGTCGGCTCTATGTTCCACTCATCCCACATGGCGAGGATCTCGCGCGCCGGCTTCATGGTGCCATCCGGATTGTGGAAGTCGCTCATGCTGTTGGCATCCACCCCACCACGACCCCACTTGGCGCCGGGGATGTCACCCTTCGGCTTGATGTAGCTGTAGCCTGATGTCTTGCCGACGAACTCGTCCCAGGTACGCACGCTGACCAGGGCGCCATCGGGCTGCTTGAGCAGCTCCTTGGCCTGGGTCAGGGAGGTGAGGTACTCGGGGTGCGCCGGAATGGCCACACCGAACTCCTTCACCGGCTCGTACTTGTTGGCCAGACCGGTCTCGGTGCGCAGGTGCTGCACGAACCAGGCATCCAGGCCGCCATCCAGCAGTCGCACGTCTTCCACCCCGGCGTACATCATCAGGTGAGCGGCACGGGCCGCCGCCATGGTGTTGCGGCCATAGAGAATGACGGTGGTGTCGTGACGGATGCCGTTCTCCAGCAGCAGCTGCTTGAGCGCCTCATCGGACACCTTGTTCCACAGCGGCTCCTCTTCCAGGCGGTTGGTGTCGATGTAACCGGCCCCCGGGATGTGGCTCAGCAGGTAGGCCTTGGGTGAACCCCAATCCACCTCGAACAGCTTCCAGTCACCCTTGGGCTTGGCCACCACCGGCTTGCCTTCCTGCAGATCCGCCAGCCAGCGCGGGTAGACCAGCTGCTGCCAGCGGGTCAGGGCCTCGCGCGGCGCGGCCTTCCAGTCCTGCAGCTCGAACAGCTGCTTGATGCCCTGCTGGCGCAGCAGGCGGGCCACCTCGGCCACCCCGCGCGGCTCGCCATAGAGTGCCACCGGACGGTCCGCACTCAGTCCCTTCTCCTTGAGCGCCTTGGCCCACTCCTCGTCACCGTATTTCCACTCGGCGGAGAGGCTCTCGGCGCCGACCACGTGGCCGCCCTGCTGCTCATCCGCCATGGGCCAGCCCTGGTAGAAGTAGCTGGGGCGGGTATCCAGGATGACGGCCTCCTTGGCCTTGGCATCCGCCAGGGAGAGGGGGGGCAATTCCGCCGCCAGGGCAGGCAAGGCGCACCAGAGCAGCAAGGCGGCCAGACCGGCCCGCAACAGGGCTGTGATTCGTTTCATGATGTTGTCTCGATCCATAGTGAACAAAATTAGAAAATAGAGCGGCCAAGGCGCTCCGCCAGCAGCTCCAGCGCGGCCGTGCCGGCCAGCGAGTTGCCGGCCTTGTTGAGCTCCGGTGACCAGACGCAGACACAGAGTTCGCCCGGGATCAGCGCCATGATGCCGCCGCCGACCCCGGACTTGCCCGGCATGCCGACCCGGTAAGCGAAGTCACCCGCCTCGTCGTAGAGGCCGCAGGTCGCGAGCAGGGCGTTGACCTGCTTGGTGGTGCGCGCCGGCAGCAGCGGCGTGCTCTCGCCGAGGGGTACGCCGCGATTGGCCAGGTAGATGAAGGTGCGCGCCAGATCGGCACAGCTCATGCGAATGGCACAGGCATTGAAGTAGCTTTGCAGCACCTTGTCCACTTCGTTCTCGAAGTTGCCATAGGCCTTCATCAGGTAGGCGATGGCCGCATTGCGGGCGGCGTGCTGATACTCGGAGCGCGCCACCACCTGATCCGCCATGATGGCCGGGTTGCCGCACAGGCGGCGCACCAGCTCCAGGGTGCGTTGGCGCGGGGCGGTGAGCCGCGTCTCCAGCAGGTCGCTCACCACCAGGGCCCCCGCATTGATGAAGGGGTTGCGGGGAATGCCCTGCTCAAATTCGAGCTGCACCAGCGAGTTGAACGGCTGGCCCGAGGGCTCCTTGCCGACCCGGGCCCAGATCTCATCCTCCTGATAGAGGGTCAGTGCCAGGGTGAGGCTCAGGGCCTTGGAGATACTCTGGATGGAGAAGGCTTCGAAGGCGTCACCGGCGGTGAACAGCTCCCCTTGCACGGTACAGACCGCGATGCCGAGCCGATCGGCGGGAACCTGGGCCAGCGCGGGGATATAGTCGGCCACCTTGCCTTGTCCCAGCAGGGGACGAACCTGCTCGAGAATGCTGGCCAGTAATTCGGATGACAACACCATTGGCTATTCCATGACATGAAGCGGGGTGAGGGGCCGCCCCCACCGACAAAAATCCCGCCAGCGGCGGGATTTTCTATGTGCCCGTGACAGGCAGTCCGATATCAGGCCGGCTCGCCGTACCAGAGGTCGAACAGCTCGGTGACCACCACGGCTTCCATCCCCTTGCCTTCCAGCCAGGATTTGATGACGGCACGGTCTTCCTCGGTGCACTTGCCCAACTGCTGGGTGCAGATCATGCCTTCCCAGGACAGGTGACCCGAACCGGCGAAGGCCAGCTTGCGGGGTTCAATCACTTCATCAATAAACGCATCGACCACGGTATCGATGGTCTCTTCGGCGGTGCCGACCGGGAAGTTGAAACTGATGTCGAATCCCATTTCCTGGAATTCATCGACGCGCAGTTTCTTACGCAGACGGCGACTACGATTGGCCATGCTAGCTCCTTAGGTTTGTTGACACGTTAACTTAGTTAACTCGTTTGAAAATCAGATCCCAAACCCCGTGCCCAAGACGATGGCCACGTTGTTCGAATTTGGTCAGCGGGCGCCAGTCGGGACGCGGCACCCAGTTGCCGCCAGGGGCGGTGTTCTCATAGCCTTCGGCGGCACTCATCACCTCCAGCATGTGTTCGGCATAGTTCTCCCAGTCGGTGGCCATGTGGAACACGCCACCTATGGCCAGCTTCTGGCGAATGTCCTGGGCAAACGCCGGCTGCACGATGCGACGCTTGTGATGACGGCTCTTGTGCCAGGGATCCGGGAAGAACAGCTGCAGGCAGGAGAGCGAGCCGTCCGGGATCATGTGCTCAAACACCTCGACCGCGTCGTGGCAGATGACGCGCAGGTTGCTGACTCCCGCCTCCTGGGCGGTGCCGAGGCAGGCGCCGACGCCCGGGGAGTGCACCTCGATGCCGATGAAGTTCTTCTCGGGGGCATTCTTGGCCATCTCCACCAGGGAGGCGCCCATGCCGAAGCCGATCTCCAGCACCACGGGGGCGTCGCGCCCAAACAGCGCCACCATGTCGAGCGGGGCCGGTGCAAAATCGATACCCATGACCGGCCAAAGCTCTTCCAGGGCCTTCTCCTGCCCTTTGGTCAGGCGGCCTTCGCGACGGACGAAGCTGCGGATCTTGCGCATGAACTTGCCGTCTTCGTTAAATACATCTTGGGTCACAGGCATAATTGTCTCGTTATTTCATCAATCCGGGTCATACATCTCAGGTCAATCCGGCTGGGGACGACTCGAATGAATAGTCTCGTTATTTCATCAATCCGGGCAACACATCTCGGTCAGTCCGGCTGAGGGTCGACCTTGAGTGGCTCGTTATTTCATCAGTCGACGAAAACAGGGGAGCGAATTATCCCAAGATAGGCCCAAGGCGCAAGTGTTTAGCGCAACAAATCCCCCGTCTCTTGCCAATTCAGCCAGTTCGGTTGACAAATGCCACCCCCTTCACAGAATCTGCCGGGCGTCAGGTGCATCCTGACACGCGATAATAAAGCCATACACAACAAAGGATTGCAGTATGAAAAAAACAGTATTGTGCCTCGCCATCGCAACCCTGCTGGCCGGGTGCAACCCCTCGGACAATGATTCACAAGCGCCCGCCCCCGCCGACCAGGCCTACGAGTATCTGGTACAGCTGAGCTCGGGCGCCGAAGGAATAGGGGCCAGACCCACAGGCACCGAGGCCGAGACCCGCGCCGCCGCCTGGATTCAGGATCATCTGACCGGCTGGGGCTACGAGGTGCAGAACCAGCCGTTTACCTACAGCAA
Organism: Aeromonas sp. sif2416; assembly: GCF_019218665.1. NCBI lineage: Bacteria > Pseudomonadati > Pseudomonadota > Gammaproteobacteria > Aeromonadales > Aeromonadaceae > Aeromonas > Aeromonas sp. sif2416. The sequence continues at coordinate 41,457 of NZ_JAHUXC010000002.1, read as the reverse complement.
GGGCGGCGCCAGCAAGCACTCCCAGAACCTCATCGCCGAGCTCAAGGGGCAGAGCGACAGGGTGATCCTCATCGGCGCCCACTACGACAGCACCGGGGACAAGAAGGGCTCTGAGGGGGCCACCGACAACGGCGCCGGGGTCGCCGCCCTCTTGGCGGTCGCCGAGGCGCTCAAGGGCCAGACGCTGCCCTACACGGTGCGCTTCGCCTTCTTCGGCGCGGAAGAGAACGGCCTCAACGGCTCCAAGGCTTATGCCGCCGGCCTGGACGGCGCCGCCGTCACCCAGCTGCTGGCCATGGTGAACTACGACACCATCGCCGGCGGCGACATCGTCTACGTTCACTCCGCCCACTCCGACGTGAGCGAGTACAACTGCGCCGAGCCGGGCCGCTACAGCTTCGATCCCAAGGTGCGGGATCGCCTGCTGGCCATCTCCCAGCAGGGTGCCACCCCGTTCGCCATCCATCCCAGCTACGCCGGCTACCCGGAAGGGGAGACCGGCAGTTGGTCGGATCACGCCCCCTTCGCCTGCCTGGGGGTGCCCATCGCCTACGTGGAGGCGACCAACTTCACCATCAACGGGGCGGACGGCTATGACGGCTACTCCCAGAGCACCAACCCGGCGCTGTGGGACTGTTACGATGACGCCAGCAAGAGCGCCTGCGATCGGGACAGCGAGACCCAGTGGGGCAAGATCTGGCACACCCAGTACGACCGCCTCGACAAGATGGCCGAGCTGTTCCCGGGCCGGGTCCAGCAGCAGCTTGGCGCCAACACGGATCTGATGATCCGCTTCCTGAAGGAACCCGGACTCTGAGTCGGCGCTGACGGCCGACCGCGAACGGGTCAGGGGTTTTTACGCCCCGCCCCCGCTCGGAGACGATAAAATTCGGGCAGGTGTCAAACCTGCCCTTTTTTATGGATTTTTGTGACAGCCATTGCCTCATTTCTGAAATCTGATACAAACGGATAACCTGGCGGTTGAATGGAGCGACCGCCACCCAGTCAGAGAGAACCCTATGCAGCCGTTTTTTGCCCAGCGCTTCGAGAAGGTCGAACCTTCCTTTATCCGCGAAATCCTGAAAGTCGCCGCCAATCCGGAGATCATTTCCTTCGCCGGCGGCCTGCCCAACCCGAACCTGTTCCCGGTCAAGGCCATCGACCAGGCCTGCCAGGATGTGCTGCGCGAGCAGGGCGCCGCCGCGCTGCAATATGCCGCCACCGAAGGCTTCGCCCCGCTGCGCCAGTACATCGCCGATCGTTACCTGACGCGCCACGGCATGACGGTGGATCCGGACAACATCCTGATCACCAGCGGCTCCCAGCAGGCGCTGGATCTGCTAGGCAAGGTGCTGGTGAACGAAGGGCAGGATCTCATCATCGAGGAACCCGGCTACCTGGGTGCTATCCAGGCGTTCTCCGTCTATCAACCGAACTTCCGCCCCATCACCCTGGGGGAAGAGGGGCTGGATCTGGCCGCGCTGGATGCGCTGCTGGAGCGAGGCTCCGACGCCAAGCTGCTGTACGGCGTGCCGAACTTCCAGAACCCGAGCGGTGTTTCCTACAGCCGCGCCAATCGCGAGGCGCTGGCCGAGCGGCTGGTACGCCACGAGCTGCTGATGGTGGAAGATGACCCTTACGGCGAGCTGCGCTTCGAGGGGGAGCACCTGCCCCCCATCGCCAAGCTGGCGCCGAACAATACCGTGCTGCTCGGCTCCTTCTCGAAGACGGTGGTGCCCGCGTTTCGTCTCGGCTGGATGCTGGTGCCGGACTGGCTGCGCAAGAAAGTCACCATCGCCAAGCAGGCCACGGATCTGCACAGCAACGCCTTCAGCCAGCAGGTGCTGCACCGCTTCCTGACCGACAACTCGCTGGATGCCCATCTGGAGAAGATCAAGGAAGTCTATGGCCGCCAGCGCGCCGCCATGGAAGCCGCCCTGGCTCGCCACTGCCCGCCCGGCGTCAGCTACACCCGGCCGGAAGGGGGCATGTTCCTCTGGCTGACTCTGCCCGCCAGCATCTCCGCCATGGAGCTGTTCGACGAGGCGATCAAGGAGAAGGTCGCCTTCGTGCCCGGCGCCCCCTTCTATGTGCGCCCCGAGATCAAGAACACCCTGCGCCTGAGCTTCTCCTGCGTGGATGAGGCCACCACCGAGGAAGGGGTCAAGCGGCTGGCCCGTGCCCTGGCCCGCATGCTCTGAGCCCCCGCCAGATGAAAAAAAACCAGTGACCTTGGTCGCTGGTTTTTTTTATGGCCGCCTGCCGGCCTCAGCGGCTCAGCCGCTTGCTGAATTCCGCCATCGGCATGGGCCTGCCGTAGAAGTAGCCCTGCAGGAAGGTCACGTCCCGCGCCCTCAGGTAGGCGTCCTGCACCTCGTTCTCCACCCCTTCCGCCACCAGTTGCAGGCCGAGCCGGGTCGCCAGATCGATGACGTTCTCGACGATGTGGCTGGACAGCGCATCGGACCCTATCATGCCGACGAAGCTCTGATCGATCTTGAGGAAATCGACCTGGAAGGTCTGCAGATAGGCCAGGCTGGAGTGGCCGGTGCCGAAGTCGTCGATGGCGATGAAGACGCCAAGATCGTGCAACTCGGCAAACAGCCGGTCACTCACCTCATCCGCCACTATCAGCTCCCGCTCGGTCAGCTCCAGCACCAGCTTGATGGGATTGGCCTCGAACGCCTTGATGAAGGCGCGGCAATCGTCCACCAGGCTGAGATCGTGGCAATGACGGGCACAGACGTTGAACGCGAAGTGAAACCCGGCCGGCAACTCATGCACCCTGGGTGCGAAGTGCTCGCGCACCTGGCGCATCAGCGCACTGGTCATGGGGATGATGAGGCCGGAGGCCTCCGCCATGGGGATGAAGCGATCCGGCGAGATCATGCCCTGGCGGGGATGTTGCCAGCGCATCAGCACCTCGCAACCGCTCCAGTGCGCGTCGTCACCCGTCACCACGGGTTGCAGGTGCGGCAAGAACTCCCCCTGATCCAGCGCCCGTTTCAGCTCCTGCGTCGGTGAGGTCGAGCGCCCCATCAGCCAGAACACCCCCACCCCGAACAGCAGGCTCAGCAGGGGATAGACGATGAGGCTGATCTTGGAGTAGTCCCAGATATGGGCGCCGTATTCATCCACCGAGAGGGTGGTCGCCACCTTGAACGGATACTTTTCCGAGGCCTGCTCCAGGTAGCCAGGCGCATCTGAGGGGAACAGTTGATTGGTGAGCTTGCTGTCGCGCAGCAGCATCTGCGGGCCCACCACCAGCCCAAGGGGAGAGGTGCGGCTCAGCATGTCGAGGATGTTGAGCAGGTAATAGCCATCGACCCCGACCAGGATGCCGTACTCCCCCACCTCCTGTCGGTAGACGATGAGCGGCCGATCCGGCGTGACCGGATTGCCCCGCATGAGATCGAGCTTGCCCTGGACATAGTCCTCGAGATAGATCCGGCCCTTGACCGGGCCATAGAGGGAGGTGCAGTAGATGGTCTCCCCCTCGGTCAGGTTGACGCTGCGCACATCCGGCACTGTCGCCACCTGATCCCGCAGGCCCTGCACCACCTCGAGGCAGGGCTTGCCCACGTTGCCCATGACCGCCGAGGCGGCCAGCTGGGCGTTGTCCAGCGTGCGGTCAAACATGCGCTGGGCATGCACCAAACGCTCCACCGCATCCTGCTTCACCCCGTCCACCGTCTGCCAGGCGACGATGGCCAGTCCCAGCACCACGGGCAACAGAGCGGCCAGCAGGGCACAGGACAGCCGGACATAGAATTGACGCACCCTCAGACGACGAAATGGCATGATTCCCCACAATGGCAAAGGCGAAAAAGCAGACAAGTCTACGCCTTGTCAGCGACTTGGCAAGTCACGAGGGCGCGAGATGAGTGGCCCATGTGGCCCCCGCTGAGCCGTGAAACAAGCCTCATCCCCACATCTTATTCCCGCACGCCGGGTCGCCACAGTCTCCCCCAATCTTCGCAGGCCAATCCAGGCGCCGGCGCACAAAAAATTATAATACTCGCAAAAACAGTTGCTTGTTCATCCGGACCCCGCCCTCTAGAGTAGAGCCAACAGCATCAGGGAGGCAGGACATGAAGATACTGATCACGGGGGGGACAGGCTTTATCGGTCGCCGCCTGGTGGCCCATCTCAAGGTGCAGCACGAGGTGGTGGTGCTGACCCGCCAGGGCAGCCGGGCCTACGATCTGCTCGGCCACGACATCAAGCTGCTCGACAACCTGGATCGGCTGGACGATCTCAACGACGTGGACATCGTCATCAACCTGGCCGGGGAACCCATCGCCAGTGGCCGCTGGAGCGAGCAGCGCAAACAGCTGCTGTGCAACAGCCGCTGGCTGCTGACCGAGCAGCTGGTGGATCTCATCAAGCTCTCCAGCACGCCCCCCAGGTTGCTGCTGAATGCCTCCGCCATCGGCTGGTATGGCCGCCAGGGCGATGAGCCGCTGGACGAGCAGTGCCGCCAGCCCCATGACGAGTTTACCCATCGACTCTGCCAGCAGTGGGAGAGCCTGGCCCAACAGGCCCGCGGCCCCCGCACCCGGGTCTGCATAGTGCGCATCGGCCTGGTGCTCGGCCAAGATGGCGGCGCCCTGCCCAAGCTGTTGCCCCCCTATCGCCTCGGGCTGGGCGGCCCCATGGGCTCAGGCCGGCAGGTGATGAGCTGGATCCATATTCAGGATCTGGTGCGCGCCATGCTGTTCCTGCTGGAACACGACGAGTGCGACGGCATCTTCAACGGCACCGCCCCCCAGCCGGTCGACAACCGGACCTTCAGCCAGAGCCTGGCCCGCAGCCTGCACCGCCCCCACCTGCTGTGTGTACCGGCCGGGGCACTGCGCCTGCTGCTGGGCGAGGCGGCCGACCTGCTGCTCACCGGTCAGCACGTACTGCCCACCCGGTTGCAGCAGGCAGGCTTCCATTTTACCTACCCAGAGCTGCCCCAGGCCCTCGACAACCTGCTGCACGCCCCCCGCTGAGACCCACAAAAAACAGCGCCCGGCCAAGGCCGGGCGCTGTTTGAGAGAAGGGCGCAGGGTCGATTAGTCATCGGACGCTCGCGTAGCTGGCAACCAAGCATCAGCATCCCCGTTAGTCCGATTACGCCACGTCGTGGCTAATCGAACCTACAGCAACCCCTGCCCCAGCCCTCGCAGCCGATCGCTCAGGGTCCCCGCCAGCAGCTGGCGGCGCATGCCCTGGCCAGCCAGGGTCACCAGCAGCGCCCCCAGCAGCGGCAGCCCGGCCCAGATGGCCCAGTGGAACTGCCAGCGGCCATCGAACCACCACCACTGCAGGCCGAACGAGCAGAGCTCGACCACCATGGCGGCGCACAGCCCCGCCAGCAGGCCGCTCGCCACCAGCTCCCAGCGCAGCATCTTCTCGAGCAGGGCGCTGCCGGCCCCCAGGGTGCGCATCAGCAGCAGCTCGCGCCGCCGATGGGCCATGCTGGCCTGGGTCTGGGTCAGCAGCACCAGCAGGGCGGCCACGGTCACCAGCCCCAGCATCAGCCCCAGCGCCCGGCTCACCTGATCCGAGACCACGGTGAGTCGGGCGATCAAGTCCTCCACATCGATGAGACTCACCGTGGGGTGGCGGCGGATCAGCTCCACCTCGGCGCTGCGTCCCTCGGGGGGCAGGCGATAGCTGCCGAGCCAGGTCTGGGAGAAGGGCGCCAGCAGATCCGGCGAGAAGATCATGTAGAAGTTGGGCCTCATGTTGTCCCACTTGATGGATCTCAGGCTGGTCACCCTGGCCTCGAAGCTGCGCCCCTCTATGGTGAAGCTGAGGATATCGTCGAGGGCGATGCCGAGCTGGCCCGCCAGCACCTCGTCGACGGAGACCTCCCCCTTGCCGGTGAGCCACTGCCCCGCGGTCAGCTGGTTGTCGGGGGGGAGCGCCGCCGTGGTGGTGAAGTTGAGCTCGCGGTTCACCCCCTCCCGCGCCGCATCCTCACCCACCGCCTGGCCGGCGATCCGGGTCAGGCGCCCGCGCACCATGGGATAGAAGTCCGAGGGGATGGCACCGGCCTGGCGCAGGTCCGCCAGGATCCCGTCCCGCTCCTGATCGGCCACATTGACCAGGAAGCGATTGGGGGCATCCGCCGGCAAGCGGGCGGAGAAGTCGTCCAGCAAGTCGACCCGCGCCGCCCACAGCAGCCCGAACAGCATGAGCGCCAGCGCGAAACCCGCCAGCTGGAACAGGCCGCTGCCCCGCTCGCGGGAGAGGTGGCTGATGGCCAGGCGCAGGGCGTGAGGTCCCTTGAGCCGGCTGCCGAGTCGCAGCAGCCCGGAGGCCAGCACGGCCAGCAACCCCATCAGCACCCCCATGCCGCCGATGAGCCCCAGCGCCAGCCTGGCGTCGGCGGTGAAGCCCCACACCAGGCCAAACAGGCCGAGCAGGCCGACCGGCACCGTCAGCCAGGGGGGTACGCCCGCCTCCAGCTCACGGCGCAGCACCCGCAGCGGCGGCACCTTGAGCAGCCGCAGGAAGGGGATGAAGGCCAGCAACAGGGTGATGAAGAAGGCCACCGACAGGCCGAGGGCGAAGGGGCGCCAGGAGGGCGGCGGCAGATCGCTGGGCAGCAGATCCCCCAGCAGTTGCAGCGTCAGCCACTGCATCCCGCTGCCCGCCACCAAGCCAATGAAGGCACCGATCAGGGTCAGCGAGAACAGGAGCGTGCCCATCAGCTGCCAGAGGGTGCGACGGGACGCGCCCAGCGTCTTGAGCAGCGCCACCATGTTGGTCTGCCGCTCGGCGAAGTGGCGCACCGCTATGCCCATGGCCAGGGCCCCCAGCAGCACCCCCGCCAGGGAGGCCAGGCGGAAGAAGCGCTCGGCGTTGGCCAGGGATTTCCCCACCTGGGAGCCCTGATCATCCGGCTTGATCAGCTTCTGTCCCGCCGCCAGCTTGGGCTTGAGCCAGCGCTCGTAGCTGGCGATCCCCTCACGGGGGCCCTTGAGCAGATAGCGCCACTGCTGGCGGCTGCCCGGCAGCAGGGCACCGGTCGCCTCGATGTCGGCGCTGTGGATCAGGGCCCGTGGCGCCATCTGGAAGGGGCTGAAGCCCTGATCCGGCTCCTGCCCCAGCTCCCCCGCCACCTTCAATCTGGTATTGCCGACCTCCAGCTCGTCCCCTAGCCTGGCGCCGAGCAGTTGCATCACCCGGGCGGAGAGCCAGATCTCGCCGGGCGCGGGCGCCCGCTGCGGCATCAGCTCCAGCTTGCCATAGAAGGGGAAGTCGCTCGGCACGGCCCGGATGGAGGCCAGTTGCAGCCCATCCCCGTGAAACAGCATGCTGTTGAAGCTGACCGTGGTCTGGATGGAGAGGCCATACTGCCGGGCCTGCTCGAGCCAGGCCTCGGGCGCCGGGGTCGCGGAGCGCAACACCCGATCGGCGCCGATGAAGTCACGGCCCGAGGCCTTGAGCCCGGCATCCAGCCTGTCCGCCACCAGCGCCACGCTCAGCACGCAGGCCACACTCAGCGCCAGCGCCAGCACGAACCAGCGCAACTCGCCGCTGAATCCCTCGCGGCGCAGCAGCTTAAATCCCAGTCGCCATTGACTCATGACTGACTCCTCACACCCAGCGCCAGCCCGAGCCCAGGCCGCAACTCGCCGCTGAAACCCTCGCGGCGCAGTAACTTAAATCCCAGTCGCCATTGACTCATGACAGCTCCCTGACTCGGGAGGCAGAGGCGGCTTCGGGTGCCGGCATATCCGACGCAAGTCGTCCCGCCGCCATTACCAACTGCCGTTGGCAGCGCTGGGCCAGTTCATGATCATGGGTCACCACCACCAGCGTGGTGTTGTGCTCGCGGTTGAGACGAAACAGCAGCTCGATCACCGTCTCCCCAGTCTTGCTGTCGAGGTTGCCGGTCGGCTCATCCGCCAGCAGCAGGCTGGGCCTGGTCATGAAGGCCCGGGCGATGGCGACGCGCTGCTGCTCACCGCCGGACAGGCGCGGCGGCAGGTGATGCAGCCGCTCACTGAGCCCCACCTCGGCCAGCAGCTCCCTGGCCCTGGGGGCACAATCGGTCTCGCCGCGCAGCTCGGCGGGCAGCATGACGTTCTCCAGCGCGCTTAAGGTAGGCAGCAACAGGAAAGACTGGAAGATGAAGCCGACCTGCTCCGCGCGCAGGCGGGCCCGGCCCTCCTCGTCCAGCCGGGTCAGCGACTGGCCGAGGATCTCGATGTCGCCGCTGCTCGGCAGATCCAGCCCGGCCAGCAGGCCAAGCAGGGTGGATTTGCCGGAGCCGGAGGCACCGACCAGGGCCAGCGTCTCGCCGGTATTGACTTGCAGGTCGATCCCTTCAAGGATGGTGAGGCTTTCCTGGCCGAGACGAACCGTCTTGCCAAGGTCCCTGACGACGATAATGGGAGTTGAACTCATGATGCGTTTCCTGTTTACCTTGGCCCTTGCTGACAATAAATAATGGGCACTGAACCCATGATGCATATCCTGTTTGCCCAGGCTCTTGCTGACAATAAACAATGGGTACTGAACCCACGATGCATATCCTGTTTGCCCACGCCCTTGCTGACAATAAATAATGGGCACTGAACCCACGATGCATATCCTGTTTGCCCAGGCCCCTAATGACAACGAATGATCGGAGTTGAAATAATGACGCGTTTCCTGTTTGCCTTCTGCTGCCTGGTTTCATCGGTGCAGGCCCAGACCCTGCTGGTGCTGGGAGACAGCCTGAGCGCCGGCTATCAGATGCAGGCCGAGCAGAGCTGGCCTGCCCTGCTCGAGCAGAAATGGCAGCAGCAGGGCGGCGAGCACAGGCTCATCAACGCCAGCATCAGCGGTGAAACGACGCAAGGGGGGCTGGCCCGCCTGCCCGCCCTGCTCGAGCAGCATAAACCCGACTGGGTGCTGATCGAGCTGGGTGCCAACGATGGCCTGCGCGGCTTCGCCCCCGCCATCACCCGTGACAACCTGGTCAAGATGGTGGCGCTTGCCAAGGCACAGCAGGTGAAGACGGTGCTGACCCAGATCCAGCTGCCCCGCAATTATGGTGCACGCTATCTGCGCCAGTTCGAGCAGATCTTCCCGGAACTGGCGCAGGCCAATGGCCTGCCGCTGATGCCCTTCTTTTTGGATGATATTGCGCTTCGCCCTGAACTCCTGATGAACGATGGCCTCCATCCCACGGCCGAAGCCCAGCCGCAGATCCGCGACCGGGTCGCGAGCTTTATCGAGCCCCTGCTGATCCAATAGCCCCGCGTGATAGGCCGCTAGCCCCTAAAACAAAGCACCCGCCGAGGCGGGTGCTTTGTCATCCTGATTAAAACGTGGCAATGCCTCGATCGCAGCCGATCTGCCTGACCATAATGTCGTCGGATCGGGGTCAGGCTTGCAGTATCTGGCGTAGCCGCTCCTGGGCCACCCCCACCAGCAGATCGGGCTGGAACTTGGAGATGAAGCGATCGCAGCCGACCTTCTTGACCATGGCCTCGTTGAAGTTGCCGCTCAGGGAGGTGTTGAGGGTGATGAACAGATCGGCCATGCGCGGATCGCTGCGCACCTCGTGGGTCAGGCGGTAGCCATCCATCTCCGGCATCTCGGCATCGGTGATCATCAGCATGATCTCGTCGGTGACCGACTTGCCCGCGTCGCACCAGCCCTTGAGCAGCTTGAGCGCCTGTAGCCCATCCTGACACTCGATCACCTCGAGCCCGAGCTGGGCGAGCGTCTCCCGCACCTGGTTGCGCGCCGTGCTGGAGTCGTCGACGATCAGCACCTTGCGACCGTGCATCTGGGGCAGGATCTCCCTGTCTAGCACCTCGGCCGAGATGCGGATGTCATAGGTGATGATCTCGGCCAGCACCTTCTCCACATCGATGATCTCGACGATCTGATCGGCCCCCCGCTCCGGGACGCGCGTAATGGCGGTGAGATAGTTAGAGCGGCCCGCCGAACGGGGCGGCGGCAGTATGTCCTTCCAGGTCATGTTGACGATATGGGCCACCTGCCCGACCAGAAAACCCTGAATGCTGCGGTTGTACTCGGTGATGATGAGGTTGGAGTCGCTGTCGACCGCCATGGGGCGCATGCCGATGGCGCCGCGCAGGTTGATCACCGGGATGGAGACCCCGCGGATGTTCGCCACCCCGCTGATGTTGTGGTGGGCCCCGGGCATCTTGTTGAGGCGAGGCAGTTTCACCACCTCCCGCACCTTGAACACGTTGATCGCAAACAGCTGCTGGGAGCCCAGGCGGAACATCAGCAGTTCCAGGCGATTCTCCCCCACCAGCTGGGTACGTTGATCCACTGAATCCAATATGCTCGCCATATAAAGCCCTTACGTCCGTTTTCCGAGTGCCGCCACCGTAGCACGGCGTCGACATGCCAATCAGACCCGCATTCCCCCGCCATAGGCGCAACGCAAGTCCCTATAGAAATAATGAAAAGGGTCGAGGAAAGATAGGATCTTGGCCGCGGGGCGTGATCCTCGCCCCATAGCTGCCGCACCGAGCGGAAACCCGATCGCCATCAGCCCGACAAGAGGGTTATCGGCCAGGAGGGGACAATGCTGAGCTGGGGATTGGTCTGAGGTTCCAAAAGCGCGAGCTTATGCTGCGCCCATAAAAAAACCGGCCGCAAAGCGGCCGGTCAAAAAAATACAGTAGGCAGTCAGGGAATGACTTAGAAGTGGTACTGCATGGCCACGCCAACGACGTCGTCGGTGTTCTGACCGAACTCGTTGTAACCATCAGTATCGCCACCGCTCAGCAGGTTGGCCTTGTAATCAACGTAAACGTCGAAGTTCTCGTTGATGTTGTACCAGGCACCGATGGAGACGTATTCGGTCAGGGTGTCGTCGAAGGTTTCACCCTTCACGTCCAGGCGGTTATACGCCAGGGACGGCTTCCACTGGCCCCAAGTGTATTGAACCACGGCTTCGTAACCGTTGCTCTCTTCGGCGTAGCCGTTGTAGCCAGACTGGTTCACATAGACGTGGTCTTCGCCATAGGCGTAGGTCGCGGCAGCGTACAGGTTGTTGGCGTTGTACTTGATACCAACGGCGGTCAGCTTCGCATCGTCGTCACCACCGAAGTTGGAGTTGGCGCTCTGGTCGGCAGTCTTGCCAGCCTGGTTATAGGCCAGACCCAGGCTGATGCCCATGTCGAAGTTGTAGTTGGCAGACAGGGCGTAACCTTCTGCAGAACCCTTGGTCCAGCTGGAGGTGCTGTCGTTCTGGGCTTCGTTTTCGCCGGTGAACTGGGCACCCAGTACCAGACCGTCGAAGGTGTAGAAGTACTGAGCCAGGCCGTTGGTGCGACCGGTACCGAATACTTCAGTACCTTTGCCCAGGCCATCGCCGCCCCACTCAGGCAGAACGTCGGTGTAGTCGTTTACGGCTTTGGCAATCAGGCCATCCTGACGACCGTAGCTGAAGGCACCGAAACGATCGTTCTTCACGCCAACGTAGGCATAACGCAGCTCGGTGTCGGAGTCGTTGGTCGGTACGTTGTACTCAACGAAGCCGTTGGCCACGGTTTCGCTGTTGACGCGAGTCTCGCCACCGATACGCAGACGCAGATAGCTCTGATCGCCATTCTCGTTGTCGTTATCGCTGCCGTAGTACATGCCTTGAACACGACCACCGATGTCCAGCTTGGTACCATCTTGGTTGTAAACGGTAGAAGCTTGAGCACCACCGGCCAGCAGCAGGCTGGAGATGGCCATAGTCAATGCTGTTTTTTTCATTGTTCGTTCCTCTGGTGTAAACGCTATCAGACCTGTTGCTCGGTCGTTGTCATTTAGAAATTTAGAATCGGGTTCATTTCCGATGACCTAGGGTAGATCTGCGAACCTTGATAGGAACTGAAGCAGTTGACGATTAATTGATGAATGGAGGCCAAACAAGGCTTCTGACCGACATAAATCGTCGCCAATTGGCTACATATTATGCGTTTCATTTGGAGATAGAGCGACACCGTCAGTCAGTCTCTGCTGAGTACAGGGCGGGAGGGGCAAGATGAAGAGAGGAAGAAGGGGTAAAGAATGCGTAACCCTGGCTGGCGAGGGCTTCCGGACCACAGACGGGCTGTTATAGCGGCTGGTAAGGTGACACTAGATTATCGGGTGATGGCATTCAGGCGGGCTGCCAGTCGAGCATGACCCTCAGCAGGTCTTTCCAGCTGAGAATGCCGACCAGGGCCCCCTTCTCCAGCACCGGCAGGCAGGAGACATGCTGCTCCAGCATCACCCTGGCAGCCTCCTGCAGCGAGCGATCGGCGGCGATGGTGATGGGCTGGCGACTCATGATCTGGTGGGCGCGCCGGTTGAGGGTCTCGGTGTCGCGGTTCATCTCGGCATCGGTGTCGAGATAGGGGCTGAGGGCGCGCAGCAGATCCCTGTCCGAAATGACCCCCATCAGCACCTCGTCCTCCAGCACCAGCAGGTGGCGAAAGTGGGCCTGCTCGAAGATCTCCTTGATGACATTGAGCCTGTCATCCATGGAAACGGTCGCAACCCGGGTCGTCATGATCTCTTTAATCAGCATGGCAGCCTCCTGTCCCCTGACAGATGTCTCTGTTATGGCACGTTTTTCTTGCCGCAGCCAGCCAGGCACCCCAGCCTAAAGTGCAAATCTGCGCCATTTCACGTAAGATCCGCGCCAGTTTTCTCCTTCATCTTGAGCCAAGCAGATCCATCCATGATAGTTGCCAGTCAAATCGAACTGATCCGCGGCGGCCGCACGCTGCTGGACAACGCCTCCGCCACCATACACCCCGGCCACAAGGTGGGTCTGGTAGGCAAGAACGGCTGTGGCAAGTCCACCTTTTTTGCGCTGGTGCGTGGCGAGCTGGCCATCGACAACGGCAGCTTCAGCCTGCCCGCCGGCTGGCAGATCGCCGGCGTCGCCCAGGAGACCCCGGCGCTGGACTGCTCCGCGCTGGACTACGTAATAGATGGCGACAAGGAGTTCCGTGCCCTGGAGGCCCAGCTCGCCCAGGCCGAGCAGGATGACAACGGCCTGCTGGTCGCCGAGCTGCACGGCCGGCTCGACACCATAGGCGCCTACAGCATCCGCGCCCGCGCCGCCGAGCTGCTGCATGGCCTCGGCTTCGGCGGCGATCAGCTCGACTCTCCGGTAAGGAGTTTCTCCGGTGGCTGGCGTATGCGCCTGAACCTGGCCCAGGCGCTGCTGTGCCGCTCCGACCTGCTACTGCTGGATGAACCGACCAACCACCTGGATCTCGATGCCGTCATCTGGCTGGAGAAGTGGCTCAAGGGCTATCAGGGTACGCTTGTGCTTATTTCTCACGATCGCGACTTCCTCGATTCGGTCATCAACCGCATCATCCATATCGAAAACGGCAAGCTGAACGAATATACCGGCGGCTACTCCGACTTCGAACTGCAGCGCGCCGAGCAGCTCGCCCAGCAGCAGTCCATGTACGAGAAGCAGCAGCGGGAGATCTCCCACATGCATGCCTATGTGGACCGCTTCCGTTACAAGGCCTCCAAGGCCCGCCAGGCCCAGAGTCGCCTCAAGGCCATGGAGCGGATGGAGAAGCTGCTGCCGGCCCACGCCGACTCCGAGTTCAGCTTCGAGTTTCGCGAGCCGTCGGCCCTGCCGACCCCGCTCATCGCCATGGAGAACCTCAGCGCCGGTTATGGTGACAAGGTGATCCTGGAGAAGATCAAGCTCAACCTGGTGCCGGGCTCGCGCATCGGCCTGCTGGGGCGCAACGGCGCCGGCAAGTCCACCTTCATCAAGATGCTGTCGGGCACCAACCCACCGCTGTCGGGCAAGCTGGAGGTGAGCGCCGGGGTCAGCATCGGCTACTTCGCCCAGCATCAGCTGGAGACCCTGCGCCTGGACGACACCCCGCTCGATCACCTGGCACGCCTCGCGCCGGACAAGACCGAACAGGAGCTGCGCAATTATCTCGGCAGCTTCGGCTTCCACGGCGACAAGGCGCTGGACAAGGTGGCCCCCTTCTCCGGCGGCGAGAAGGCGCGGCTGGTACTGGCGCTGGTCACCTGGCAGAAGCCGAACCTGCTGCTGCTGGATGAACCGACCAACCATCTGGACCTGGAGATGCGCCACGCCCTGACCATGGCGCTGCAAGGCTTCGAGGGCGCCATGGTGGTGGTCTCCCACGACAGGCACCTGCTGCGCACCACCACGGATGACTTCTATCTGGTGCACGGCGGCCGGGTCGAGCCGTTCGACGGCGATCTGGACGACTACCACAAGTGGCTCGGCGAGCAGGACAAAGAAGCGAACGCCAAGCCGAGCGACGGCCTCGTCTCCGCCAACTCCGCGCTGGCGCGCAAGGATCAGAAGCGGCGCGAGGCGGAGTTCCGCCAGCAGACCCGGCCCCTGCGCCAGAAGCTGGAGAAGCTAGAGGCCAGCATGGAGAAGCTGCAGACCCGGCTCGCCGCGGTGGAGGAGCAGCTGGCCGACCCCGCCATCTACGAGGAGAGCGCCAAGAGCCGGCTCTCCGAGCTGCTCAAGTCCCAGGGCCCCCTCAAGGAGGAGCTGGAAGGGGTCGAGCTGGAGTGGATGAGCCTCTCCGAGGAGCTGGAAAGCCAGGAGCAGGCCTTCTTTGCGTGACGAACGAGGGGTGGCGGCCGAGCGGGTCGCCATCCATGAACTGCCCACCCCGCTCGCATTCTGGCACTGGAGCGGCAAGGTCTATGGCACACGCAGCCAGGACTGGCTCAGCCTGCAGGCGCAGGGGGGCAACATCAACCTGGCCCTGCTGCTGCACCGGCTGGATCAGGATGGCATCCCGGTCGAGCTCGGCACGCTGCAACCGGCGCTGGTGCAGACCGAGGTGGTGCTGACCCCCTGGCGGGCCCTGCGCCAGAACGCCAAGGCGCGGCTGGATGAGGCCGAGTACCAGTCCATGCTGGCCCACGAGCTGGAGCTGGAGCGGCTGCAACAGGGCGTCCTGCTGCAGACCCTGCGCAGCCTCAGCCTGACTCGGGGCGAGAGCCACAATCTGTTGAACTATCTATCGTTACTGGGGGCCCAGCAGGGCCCCCTCAGAGACCTAATATGCTGAGTTATCGCCACGCCTTTCACGCCGGCAACCACGCCGACGTGCTGAAACATGCCGTCCAGGCCCTGATCATCGAGTCCCTCAAGAAGAAGGAGAAGCCCTTCATCGTGCTGGACACCCATGCCGGTGGCGGTCTCTACGACCTGCGCGGCGACTGGTCCCAGAAGAAGGCGGAGTACGCCGACGGCATAGGCCGCCTGTGGGACGAGCGCGCCCAGTGGTCTGCCATGGCGCCCTATCTTGGCGTGATCGAAGAGATGAATAGCGATGGCCAGCTGCACTACTACCCGGGTTCCCCCGAGCTGTCGCGCCGTCTCGCCCGCGAGCAGGACAAGCTGGCGCTGATGGAGCTGCACAACAACGAGGTGGAAGACCTGCGCGCCAACATGGGCTACGACCCCCGCGTCGCCGTGCACCATCGCGACGGCTTCGAAGGGCTGATCGCCCTGCTGCCCCCCACCCCGCGCCGCGGGCTGGTGCTCATCGACCCACCCTATGAGCTGAAGGAAGACTACTTCGCCGTGGTCGATACCCTCAAGAAGGCGCAGAAGCGCTGGGCCACCGGCATCTATGCGCTCTGGTATCCCATCCTCGGCCAGGAGGCGGACAAGTCCCGCGACATGCTCAAGGCGATCAAGCGGGAGAACTTCGGCAACGTGCTGGTGGCCGAGCTGGAAGTGGCCGGGCAAACTGCCGATTGGGGCATGAACGGCTCAGGCATGCTGATCATCAGCCCCCCCTGGATGCTGGCCGAGCAGATAGAGGCCTTCCTCAAGCCCCTCTGTGCCAAGCTGGCTCAGGGCGCCGGTGCCCAGTACAGGGTCGAGTGGCTGAACAAGGCCGAGGGTTAACCCCCGCGCCCACGCAGTACCCGCCACGCTGAAAAACAAAAAGCCCCATCATGGGGCTTTTTGTATTGGTGCGGCGGCCTGTGCTTGTGCGACAACCGGTGCAGCCCTTATGCGCGGGCGGGCAGATCCCGCCGCAGCGCCAATATCAGCAAGGCCAATATGGCAAATGGCGGGAACAGACAAAGCAGCACGCACAGGAAGGTGATCAGCACGGGATGCTGGCTCTTGCGGCGCGCCAGCCGCCATGCCACGACACCGACAAGGATCATCAGCAGCAGGGCGAACAGCACAAACAGGTTGGCATTGAGGGTCATGAAAGCTCCTTTTTCATGGCAAAGGCACACTCTATCGCCACCGAGCCCCCAGACAAGTCCCCAATCTGATGGCCTCGACCTCGGTCGATAGGCTTTTCCTATTTAGCTTATAGATGAGAATAGTTTTCATTTGATGTAGCTCTGGGTGATACTGCACTCATCGCCAGAGGAGACACCATCATGAAAAAGACCATCAGCTTCGCCGTTCTGCACTTCAGTGTCGCCTTCACCGTGGCTTACCTGCTGACCGGCGAACTGCTGACCGCCAGCCTGATCGCCCTGATCGAACCCGCCGTCAACACTGTCGCCTTCTACTTCCACGATCGCGCCTGGCACAGAGCCAAACCCGATCACAGCCTGCAGGCCAAGACCAGCAGCTTCGCCCTGGTGCACTTCTCGGTGGCCTTCGCCGTCGCCTACCTGCTGAGCGGTGAGCTGCTGACCGGCGGCGTGATGGCGTTGATCGAGCCTGCCATCAACACCGTCGTCTTCTTCTTCCACGAACGGCTGTGGCGCGCCCGCCAGCAACTGGCACTGGCATAAGGGGGGGACGACCAGCCCTTCCCCTTCACGAGCGGCTATAGCAGCCGCCAAACCCTGGTGCTGGCCTAAAAGAGGCCGGCAAAACCGGCCCCATGAGTCCAATGAGGGGCATAGCCCCCTCCCACAGACCCGCGACGCCGGCACTCCCCTTGCCATAGCGACTCATTATTTGATCCCGCCCAGAAATCCATCACCTTGCCCTTCCCCTCCGCGCCACCCTCGCTAACATACCCGAATGGCAATATATGCCTCGTTGGAGTCACCCATGAGCCACGCCATCCCCCAAGCGCAGCCAAATAGCAGCACACTGGAAGCTGACATTCAGGGGCGGTAGCTTGCCTAAAAGCGGTAGCCAGCAAGCAGAGCGGTTTCTTGTCCAAAAATTTCTGAGTGGAGGCTGTGCATGGAAACGCAAACACTGCATCGGGGTCGTCTGATCGACCACATTCAGCTGGTGGTAAAGGACTTGGCCGCCAGCCAGCGCTTTTACAGGGCCACTCTGGCCGCCCTCGATATTCCACTGGGTGGCACGGGTGAGGGTTACTTCTGGGCTGACGAGCTGTTTGTCACTTCAATCGACAGCCCGGCTGCGCTTGGGGTGCTGACCGGTCGTCATCATCTCGCCTTTCAGGCGCAAGACAGAGCCATGGTGGAGCGCTTCTACCAGGCGGCGCTGGCCCACGGCGGCCAGGACAACGGTGCCCCCGGCGAGCGGGTCTATCACCCCGGCTACTACGCCGCCTTTGTCCTCGACCCGGACGGCAATAATATCGAAGCTGTGTATCACGGCGAGGCAACGCGTAGTGCTGAGTCGGTGGAAATTCGGTTTTAGAAAAAGAATGGAGCTCAAGTGATATAGCCCCCACCATGGCGCAACGAGGTGACTACGACTCGTTAAAAATTATGACGCTCTAATTTTATTTTTATGCGTCGTAATGATATAGCCAAAAGAGGAAGCCAAGTAAATAAGGACAGGCATAGAGGCAAGCTGGCATATGATGATTTCAAATAACTTTTCCGTAACGGTGATAAAGTCGTTACGGAGTTATATGGAAGGCTCGACTATCGAATTAGCACCACCCTCCATCTAATCACTATCAAATGTCGCCCACTCCAAATTATTGAGCGGGTACTGTAAATTTACTAAGGTGACTAGTATAGATTGAACGATATGTAGGCTTTATAAACTCTAAGTCCAAAATGTATTGTTCATACTTGGTTATCAAAACATCCAAAATATTACTAACAGTTTCTGTTCGCTCCCTGAGTACATCAGTTCGGTGTCTTTCACCAATGATGTCCGCTGATATTCTCCCATGTGCCACTGCATTTCTGTTATCGACAACTTCATTAAGTGCAACTTTCAAACTACCATCTACATCCTCAATTGTGGAAATACCAAAGCACTTTAGTAAATTATCAACGGTCTCGAACCATATATTTTGTAGGCTAGCCGAAAAAAATGATTCGTTAATTTTTGCCTCTTCTAAACTACACATAGTCGTAAACAAGTCATGAGACTTTAGCCAAGCGTTGTCTTTTGTTGCAGATTTATATGACATCATTTTTGCACTCAAAGAGATGGTATTGAACTCTGCTATGTAGTGCTCGTACTTAACTTTGAAACCAGAAATTATCAATAAAACACGCTCGATAATTTCATTCGTTGTCTTTTCTAGAGCACTATACAAGTGGACATAGTAAAGCCCTCTTTGAATCTTATTTATATCGTCAGCTACATCACCTTGAGATATATGAAACAAATTCGTAGATACTGGCTTTAATCTATTTATTTTGTTCCGTTTCACTCTACTCAGCGGCATTTTTTAGAGCTCTTGTAACAAGTTCAAGACGTTGCTTCAGCATGAAGCGGCTGTTAGTTGCGCCAGTTGTGTATTTTTTCAGTTTTGGGTCATTTAGAAGCCCTGGCAATACATCAGCATTTAACTCTTGTTGACTGTGCAGCGCTAAAGCCGAGCCTACAGAAATTGCTTCATAAAGAACAATTGGGGTTATGTTTACGCGAACTCCACGAACTATACCTTGTGGTAAATGATCAGCAAGGAAGTCAAATGTTCTTTTAAATACACTTTCTAATTCGCTGCGATCTTTAAAATTCTCAGTCTTAAATGACATATAGTCGTTTAAGAAGCCTTTTACGCTATGTACAAACTTGTCGGGACATTGGTAGTAAGCAAAAAATTTAAGGACTAGCTCTTCATAGTTACCTTTTCTTTCTGCAGAATCCGTCATTTTCACTACATTTCTGAAGCTAGGGTACGTAGAAAGCTCTTTAAGAAAATCATTGAATGGCCCCAAGAAGATACAGTTTCTAATTTCTTGTTCATGCAAAGTTACACCGCCCGTATTTAGGCGCTCAAAAAGGTCATATCGAACAGATAGGTCGCTGCGGTCATTCAATACCGTAATACGAATTGGTCTAGTTAAAAACATGAGCCGCATAGATGATGGTAAGTCATGGAAACTCAACTTATTCATAGCATCTAGTTTATCTAAAGACTTCAGTACTAGCTTTTTATAGCTGACTTTTGCCTCTACTAAATCTTCAGGGGTGCCAATAAAGTTGATGATGGTTGTCAACCGTTGGAGTCCGTCGATCACTTCCCAAGTTGCATCACGGTTGGTAGCCATGAATAGGCTAGGTACCGGAATTCCGAGATATATAGATTCTATTAGTGCAGATTGCCTTTCATCATCCCATACAAAATGTCGTTGATACTCAGGTGAAATATCTATTTCCCCTTGTAACACCATTGAATATAACTGCCTAACTGTGATGTCGTAGCTATCGAATGCTACTGTTCTGCGGTTTTCATCTAGTTGGTCTTGAATTTTGATGCTGTCCACGAGAAACCTTTATCTTTTCAATGTTATGTGACGAATTGTAACTCAAATTTTTTCTCTAGTCCTACAGATGGCAAGCAAAAATTGCTAGCCCGTAGGTTCGAATAGCGGAGCGTATTCGAACAGTCGCGAATAAAAACATCGCACTGGTAGCCGAATGATAATCAAGCGTCCTTCCCAACGATCATTCTGCCGCGATCGTCTGATGACGCTTTGCTCATCAGACCGACAAAAGAGATATTTCCCCCCTTCTTTCGGGTCGGAAAATCCCCTTGGAGTGCCTTTTTCGGCCACCTAGTGGCCCTGTCTGGCTCGCCGGGGCCATCATAAGTTGGATTTATGGGTTTTCCGTAGATGACCACATTTTCTCTTATTAGTGGTGATCATCAGTCCACAAGCGCCTGTTGCGGCCCCATAACTGAGCCACTCAGCCATATCCCACTCCTGCGGCATGCCAGGGACGTGGCGATGCCGTCACAGAGCCACTCCCTTATCCTCCCTGCTATTCTCCCTGCGTCGCGCCAAGGGCGCCCCCCTCCCCCTGGGGATGCATTCCCCCCTGCCACTGGCCTATAGTGAGCCCCTACTCGAACAATCTTTGCGAGCAGCAAGATGTATATCGGCGAATTTGCCCGGCTGGCGGGCTCCACACCCAAGGCAGTCCGTCTCTACGAGCAGCTCGGGCTGCTGCCCGAGCCCAGGCGGCGCGGCAAGTATCGCGTCTACCGGGCTGAGGATCTGGAGTGGGTCGGCTTTATTCGCCAAGCCCAGCAGCTCGGCTGCAAGCTGAGCGAGCTTGTCCCCTTGCTGGCGGGCCTCACCAGTCTCGCCGAGTTTCCCTGGCAGAAGGTGGAGCAGCTTGTGGCGGGCAAGCTGGCGCAGATAGAGGCAGAGGTGGCCAAGCTGCAAGGGCAGCACCAGGCCTTGAGCCAGTGCGCCGCGCTGCTGGCGCAGCACCCCTGCCGCTATGGCACCCCCGTTCAGATCGAGCCGCTCCCACAGGCTGAGCAAGGGCTTGCAGGACGGGCGCACAAGGTGGCTTGACTCTGTCCCATGGGACAAGGGGTCTAATGGTGGCTCACTTCATCAGGAGCCACGCCATGACACCCAAGCTGCTTATCATCAACGGCAACCCCAAACCCGACAGTCTCTGCCATGCCCTGGCCAGGGAGTATGCCCGCAGCGCCGAGGAGGGCGGCGCAGAAGTCACCCTGCATCACGTGGGGGAGCTCGCCTTCGAGCCGGATCTGCACCATGGCTATGACGAGGCGCAGCCCCTCGAGCCCGATCTGCTGGCATTGCAGCAGAGCCTGAAGCAGGCCCAGCATCTGGTGATCGTCGCCCCCCTCTGGTGGGGCCATCTGCCGGCCCGGCTCAAGGGCTTGCTGGATCGCACTTTGCTCTCCGGCTTCGCCTTCCAATATGTCAAGGGCAAGGCCCTTCCCGAGCGCCTGCTCGCCGGCAAGACGGCGCGCCTGCTGCTCACCATGGACAGCCCGCTCTGGTACTACCGCTGGTGGCTGGGCTCCCCCGTCGAGCGTACCCTCGACAAGCCCGTGCTGGGGCTCTGTGGCATCAGGCTGACCCATCGCCAGCATCTGGGGCCTGTCCATACCGCCAGCGAGCGGGTGCGACAGCGCTGGCTGGGCCGGGCGGCGGCCGCGGCCCGCCGTGATGCGCAGAGGCTGGTGCGGCGACTCACATAAGCAAAGGCCACGGCAGCCTGTCTGCCGTGGCCCTGATGACGGGTGTTGTCGGCAACGGGGTCCAGAGAGACGGGCAAGCTTGCCTGGGGTGAAAAAGTCCTCGGCGGCCCGGCGCCCTTGTGTTGTAGTAAGTGGGAATCCCCTCTTGCTGGAGCCTTTCCGATGAACAAGATGTTGCTTGGCACCCTCTCCCTGATGCCGCTGTTGGCCAGTGCCGCCACCCCCTCCTTCGACTGCGCCAAGGCCCACGGCACCACCGAGCAGCTTATCTGCCAGGATGCCGGGCTGGCTGCGCTGGATAACCAGCTCGCGACCCTCTATCCCAAGGCGATGAGCAACCTCTCGGCCGAACAGGCGAAGACCGAGAAGGCGATGCAGCGCGGCTGGATCAAGGGCCGCAACGAGTGCTGGAAAGACACGGATCCGCGCAAGTGCATCGACGCCAGCTATCAGACTCGCATCACCGAGCTGCAGATCAAGGGCGGCCAGTTGGTGGTGCCCTCCCCCGTGCTCTATCAATGTGGCGACAAGCTGAGGCTGACCACCTACTTCTACCAAGACGCCAAGATCCCCGCCGCCGTCATCAATCTGGACCCGGATCAGCAGGTGCTGGCGCTCGGCGTCCCCGTTGCCAGCGGTGCCCGCTACGAGGGGCAAAACCTCAGCCTCCTGACCAAGGGCAAGGACGCCACCCTGGAGCGTTACGGCGAGCCACCCCTGCAATGCCAGGCGCAGGGCAAGGCCAGCGCCGAGTAAAATACATTCATAAAAAAGCCCCGCGATGCGGGGCTTTTTTCATTCAGCGTGCTTGATTCAGCGTGCAATGACCGGCTCGCCCACCGCATCCGGCGAGGTCTGGAACTCACGCTCTGCCTCGTCGAAGCGATCCAGCATGGCCTTGGAGGGCGCCTTGTCCAGCAGGCTGAACACCAGGATCGCCAGACCGGAGAAGGCAAAGCCCGGGATGATTTCATACAGCCCCAGCCAACCGAACTGCTTCCAGACGATGACGGTCAGGGCACCGACCAGCATGCCGGCCAGGGCGCCGTTGCGGGTCATCCGCGACCAGAGCACCGAGAGCAGCACCACGGGACCGAAGGCGGCACCGAAGCCGGCCCAGGCGTAGCTCACCAGCCCCAGCACCCGGTTCTCCGGGTTCACGGCCACGGCGATGGCGATGAGGGAGATGACCAGCACCATGGCGCGGCCGACCCACACCAGCTCTTTCTGGGAGGCATTCTTGCGCAGGAAGGGCTTGTAGAGATCTTCAGTGATGGCGCTGGAGCAAACCAGCAACTGACAGCTCAGCGTGCTCATCACCGCCGCCAGAATGGCGGAGAGCAGCACGCCGGCAATCCAGGGGTTGAACAGTATCTTGGAGAGCTCGATGAAGACCCGCTCCGGGTTGGCGGTGACGCCGGCAGCCTGCTCCGTGAAGGTGGAGAAGTAGGCCAGGCCGAAGAAGCCGATGGCCACGGCGCCGCCGAGGCAGAGCACCATCCAGGTCATGCTGATGCGACGGGCGCTGGCCATGGAGTGGTGGGAGTCCGCCGCCATGAAGCGCGCCAGTATGTGGGGCTGGCCGAAGTAGCCCAGGCCCCAGGCCATCAGCGAGATGATGGCGATGAAGTCCAGATTCTTGAACATATCGAGGTTGCTGGCATTCTGCGCCGCCACCTGCACCATGGCGGTGTCGATGCCGCCGACGGCGATGATGACGAACACCGGGGTCAGGATCAGGGCGAAGATCATCAGGGTGGCCTGCACCGTATCTGTCCAGCTCACCGCGAGGAAGCCGCCGAAGAAGGTGTAGCTGATGGTGGCCGCGGCGCCGACCCAAAGGGCGGTGTCATAGCTCATGCCGAAGGTGCTCTCGAACAGGCGGGCCCCCGCCACCACGCCGGAGGCGCAGTAGATGGTGAAGAACAGCAGGATCACCAGGGCGGAGAGGATGCGCAGCACCCGGCTCTTGTCCTCGAAGCGGTAGGTGAAGTAGTCCGGCAGGGTCAGGGCGTTGCGGTTCTTCTCGGTGTGAACCCGCAGCCGACCGGCCACCCAGCGCCAGTTGAAGTAGGCGCCTATGGTGAGGCCGATGGCGATCCAGCTCTCGGAGATGCCGCCGATGAAGACGGCGCCCGGCAAGCCCATCAAGAGCCAGCCACTCATGTCGGAGGCCCCGGCGGAGAGCGCTGTGACCCAGCTGCCCATACGGCGGCCGCCGAGAATGTAATCGTCAAAGTTGCGGGTGGCGCGATAGGCGATGAAGCCGATCAGGACCATACCCAGGATATACACCAGGAAGGTGATAAGCATTGGGGTGCTAGCTGTCATGCAAAACTCCGTTATGTGACTCTTGTACCCGTTCTCACGACGGGCTCTTCCTTAAAAACCGGCCTAGAGTAATCAGCAGATACACTAAGCTCAACTGTTTTTAACAAATAAAAAACACAATGAAAACGTTTCACCCTTAACTAAGCAACTACTCAAGGATGAATTAGCCGAATATTCTGCCACTGCAGCAACGACTTATCCTGACTGTCAGCTTGCTCGGCGCCACAAAAAAGCCCCGGCCTGGGCCGGGGCTCGATATCGATGACGGCAGGCTCAACGACTGATGGCGATGGGCATGCCGCTGCGCTGTTCCAGCGCCTGCTTGATCAGCTGGGAATCGCTGTCGGCATGGGCGATGAAGCGGGTCACCGCCGGGGTGATGGGCAGCGGGGCCGGCAGGCTGGAGTTGAACTCCTCCTGACTGCGGGACAGCGGCTGGTGCACTTCCAGATAGCGGCGGCCATCAGGCTCGACCGAGGCCTTGATCGGCTGGTTCACGAACTGCACCCGGGTACCGACCGGTACCTGCTTGAACAGGTATTCGATGTCTTCGTTGCGCAGGCGCACGCAGCCGTGGCTCACCCGCAGACCGATGCCGAACTGGGCATTGGTGCCGTGGATGGCGTACATCTTGCCGATGTAGAGCGCGAACAGCCCCATGGGGTTGTCCGGGCCGGCCGGCCAGACCGCCGGCAGGGGCTCGCCACGGGCGGCATACTCGGCGTGCATCTTGGCGGTCGGGGTCCAGGTCGGGCCCGCCTTCTTGCGCTGCACACTGGTCACCCAGTTCTCAGGGGTATCGGTGCCGAGCTGGCCTATGCCGATGGGCAGCACTTGCACCACCTGCTTGCCCTTGGGGTAGTAGTAGAGGCGCATTTCGGCCACGTTCAGCACTATCCCCTCGCGCGGGGCATCCGGCAGGATCAGCTGGTGGGGCACGATCAGCGTCTCGCCGGCCTGCAGCAGCAGCGGATCCGCCTTGGGGTTGGCCTCGAGCATGTTGGTCAATCCCAGCTGGAACTTGGCCGCGACCGCTTCCAGGGGCTGGCCCGCCTCTTCTACCGGCACCACGTATTCCAGATTTTCACCCACCAGGCGGCTGTTGGCCGCAGGCAGGGCATATTCGACAGCAAGCGCAGGCGTGGCGGTCAGGACGAGGCTGCAGCACAGCATGGCCGCAGTTTTGTGGAGGAGCTTCATAACTTTCCTGTGATGAATGGGGTGATTCGAGACTCTGGGCCCGGCCGGGATAGGCGGTGCCATCCCGGGGCGAAGAGAAGGCCGCCATTTTTCTCCTCTGCGGGCAAAAATTCAACCGGCAAATGGGCTTATCCGCGCAGGATTGTCAGCCCCGCGCGCTCCCCGTAGACCCTAGCCGTTGCCGGTGGCAGCGCCTTGCCAGGCACGCATGTCGTAACCTGTGGGCGATTGATGCAATCTCAGGTGGAATTGCCCAATAATGGCAAATATATGGTCGAAAATATCGGCCTGGATCCCCTCATAGTCTGCCCAGGCGGTGGTCGCGGTGAAGCAGTAGATCTCAAGGGGGATCCCCTCGCTGGTCGGTGCCAACTGGCGCACCATCAGCGTCATGTCCTTGCGAATGCTGGGATTGGCCCGCAAGTAGGCATCCAGATAGGCGCGCAGGGTGCCGAGGTTGGTGAGGTGGCGGCCATTGATGGGGCAGCTGATCGCATCGCTGAGCTGCTGGTTGTAGCTGCTCAGCTCCTGCTCCTTGCGGCTGAGATAGGGGGCCAGCAATTTGGCCTGCTTGAGTTGCAGCTGCTCGTCTGCGGTCAGGAAGCGCACGCTGGTCATGTCGATGTTGACGCTGCGCTTGATGCGGCGGCCACCGGATTCGGTCATGCCCTGCCAGTTCTTGAAGGAGTCGGAGATCAGTGCATAGGTGGGGATGGTGGTGATGGTCTTGTCCCAGTTCGACACCTTGACCGTGGTGAGACCGATGTCGATCACCTCGCCGTCGGCGCCGTACTTGTCCATCTGCAGCCAGTCACCGACGCTCAGCATGCGGTTGGCCGAGAGCTGGATCCCCGCCACCAGGCCGAGGATGGGGTCCTTGAACACCAACATCAGCACCGCGGTCATGGCCCCCAGACCGCTGAACAGGAACAGCGGTGACTTGCCGAGCAGCAGGGCGATCATCAGGATGCCCACCAGGATGCTGCCTACCAGCTTGACCCCCTGGAAGATGCCGCGCAGGGGCAGATCCCGTCCCAGCCGGGTGTAGCGGCTCAGGGACAACATGCAGTCGAGCAGGGCAAACAGGGAGAGCAGCAGGAACAGCAGGATCCAGAGCTGGGCCAGCATCTCGATCAGTTGTAGGCTGTCCGAGGCCTTGGGCAGCCAGATCTCGGCCTGACCGAGCAGCACGGCCCCCTGCAGCACCAGGGCGAGCCGGTAGAACAGCCGCTGTTGCAGCTGGGGTGGCAGCCACATCTGCTTGGTCTTGCCGAGCAGCCCCACCAGGCGCACCAGCAGGATGCGGTGCAGCACCAGGTGCAGCAGCAGCGAGGTGAGGACGATGAAGCCCAGGGCGATCACCAGTGCCATCAGGTTGCTGACCTCGACCCCCATGCCGGTTAACCAGTGAAAAAATGTCTCCTTCATCCCTACCTCCGCTACGTGAAACTGCCGTCAGGGTACGTATCTGCCACCTCATGTCAAATGACAAGCCGCTCAATCGGCGCCAGAAACGACAACGCCCGGCACGGGCCGGGCGTTGATTCAGCGCGAGGGGGCCTTAGCCGACCAGGCTCAGGGCATCGCGGGCGATGACCAGCTCTTCGTTGGTGGGCATCACCAGCGCCAGGCGGCTGCCTTCGGTGGTGATGGGACCCTCACCGCCCAGCACGGCGGCGTTGTTGGCGTCCTTGTCGACCTTGAAGCCGAACAGCGCCAGCCGCTCCAGCACCATCTCGCGCACCATGGCGGCGTTCTCACCTATGCCACCGGTGAACACCAGGGCGTCGAGGCGACCGTCCATGGCGGCGGCATAGGCGCCGACGTACTTGGCCACCCGGTAGGTGAAGACATCCAGCGCCCGCTTGGCACCGGCGTCGGTGGCATAGTTGGTGGTGACATAGCGGCAGTCGCTGCTCACCTCGGTCAGGCCCAGCAGGCCGGACTCGCGGGTGAGGCAGTGGTTGATCTGATCCACGCTGTAACCGAGCTGGTCGTGCATGAAGAAGACCACGGCAGGATCGATGTCGCCACTGCGGGTGCCCATCGCCAGCCCTTCCAGCGGGGTCAGCCCCATGGAGGTGTCGACGGATTCGCCGTTCTTGATGGCACAGACGGAGGCGCCGTTGCCCAGGTGGCAGTTGATGATGTTCAGCTCGGACAGCGGCTTGCCCAGCGCCTTGGCGGTCTCTTCGGCGATGAAGCGGTGGGAGGTGCCGTGGGCGCCGTAGCGACGGATGGCATGCTCCTCATAGAGCTTGTACGGCAGCGCGTAGAGATAGGCCTCTTGCGGCAGGGTCTGGTGGAAGGCGGTGTCGAACACGGCCACGTTCTTCTCGGCCAGGGCCGGGAAGACCTTGAGCGCGGCACGGATGCCGATGAGGTGAGCCGGGTTGTGCAGCGGCGCGAACGGGATGGCGGCCTCGATACCGGCGATCACGCCGTCATCGATGCGCACTGAGCGGGAGAACTGCTCGCCACCGTGTACGATGCGGTGACCTATGGCCACCAACTGCTCGGCGAGGGTAGGATCCAGGGGCAGGATCTGGGTCACGATATGGTCGAGGGCGGCCTGGTGAGCGGCACCCGCTCCCAGCATGGCTTCACCCTTGACCCCATGGAGTTTCCATTTGATACGTGCATCATCCAGATTGAAACATTCGGCCAGGCCGGACAGCATGTCCTCACCTGTTTCAGCGTCCATTACGGCAAATTTCAGGGAAGAGCTACCGCAGTTAAGGATCAATACCAACTTGCTCATGTTCTACATCTTCCTGTGCTTCGGCTTTACGCCGACAGTGTCGTGTCATCCAACATGGATGGGATTCCCCTGCCGGGGGCTTTATGGTCGCAGGAGGGTGCGCCCAATTTTTCAATGCAGTGAGTGCCGGCTACAGGCTCTGGCGCACTCATCGAGTCTTCAATGTGGGACCAGCCACCGTTCATCCGAAACGGCCTCGTCGTGGGCGGGAGCCTAAACCCCCGCGCTGCTGACTAACATCCGGTCAGCAGATCTTTATGAACCTTGACCACCAGTTTCTTCACCGGGCTCGGGGTGGTAAGGGTACAGAGAGGGCGATGCAGTTCTCCCGGCCAGAAGATGGCAAAGTCGCCGGGCTGCAACGCCAGATAACTGGTCTGTTCGTCTGCGACGAACCAGAGATCGGGATGGGGGTGATCGGCACCGTCGTTCCGGTAGGCATGGGGGCCCACGCCGATCCACTCCGCACCACGCAACAGCAGCTGGATATCCAGATACTGCTCATGAAACTCGCCACGACGGGCCGCAACCGGCTCGGTCGGCTCCTCGCTCACCAGACAGAACAGCCGCAGGCCATCGATCTCGCGCTTGCCAAGCGGGGCATCCCGCCAGTGCGCCACATCTTTCACCACCTCGGCCATGATGCGAGCCAGCGGGGCGGGCAAGGGGGTGCGTTGCAAGGTATCCAGACTGCCGGTGATCATGAGATGCGCATCCTTAGGTGTATCCGTGGTCTATCTTTGTCTACCAATGAAAAAGGACCCGTTAAAGGTCCTTGTCTAGCGCCGTCTGCCATCCATGCAGACCGAGAAGAGTATGAGTCATCTCGTTGACGTTGGGTCACTGTTGCACAGTCGCCCGCTCATTGCCAAGAGATACCCGCTCATTCACCAGATGATCGTACCAGCTGAAACAATATTATTCACTAGTCGATTGCCGCCAACTTTGACCAGACGCAAAAACGGGAGCATCAGCTCCCGTTTTTTCGCACCATCGGTGTCATTCAAACCTTGTTGGCGTTCTCAACCGGCTTCGCATACATGGCACGCCAGAGGGCCTTGTGCTCTTCTGGCACCTCCGACTGGCGGGTCAAGAAGGCTGTCTGCTCTATGGTGCTGGCCTTGCCGGGCACATCGGCGGCCAGATAGTTGCCGGGGAAGAGACGGTAGCTGCTCCAGATCGCCTTGTCGATCAGCGCCGCCAGCTCGTCCGGATCGCTGAAGCCCTCGGTGATGGGGGCGCCGAAGGATACATGTACCCGCCCCTTCTGGCCGACGATGCCGGCGACTATGCTCTCGATATCCTCGAACTCGCCCTTCTCGTAGCTACCGTTGACCGACTTCTCGTACAGCTCGCGTGCCTTGGCCTTGTCGGTGGGATCCACCTCGTAGCTGATGCTGACCGGCACTATGTTGAGGCTGCGCATGTAGTCGACGAAGTCCAGCTTCTGCTTCTTGCCGTCCACGTAGAACATCTTGAGGATGGCCGGATCCGTCTTGTCGTCGCCGTTCTTGGCGCGCCCTTCCTTCTGGGCGATCCAGATGGAGTGGCCTTCGTGCACCGACTGGCCGATGTAGGCCGACAGCTCGCCGAGGGCCTTCATCATCTCCCGCGGCCCCTTGGCGGAGCGCTTGACGATGAAGCTCTTGTTGAGCTTCATCAGCTCGGTGGCGCAGGGCTTGCGCAACAGGTTGTCACCGATGGCGATGCGCACGGTGTCGAAACCGTGGGTGTGCAGCCCCCAGTTGACGAACGCCGGATCCATGGCGATGTCTCTGTGGTTGGAGACAAACAGATAGCCCTGCTCCTTCTTCAGGTGCTCGAGACCGGAGAAGGTCACGCCTTGGGTGGAGGTGGCGATCATGCGGGCCATGTAGCGGGTGACCCCCAACTGTACCTGACGAACCGTGGTGACCTTGGCCCACTTGTGGCGCAGGAACTGGCGGATCAGCGGGCGAATGGCCCAACCCAGCCAGCTCATCAGGGAGCCGAAACGGTACTTGGCGATGGCGCCGATAAACTCATCATCCTGGATCAGCCGCTCGATGGCAGCCGGCACTTCATCATCGCGATAGGGGCGAATATCCGCGAATCTATCTACTTCTGTCACAATGTCAGCCTTGCAAGTATGGAGTCGCGGCCAGCTGCTGCTGACCGGGAAAATTCAGGGCGCAATTTTACACGCTTTTATGGTCAGGGGTATGAGATGCGCACAGATAGTGCCGGCTTATCGTGAAAAAGCCGTCGCAATCACATCTGGTACGACCAATTGGAACCACTGCGCGGGTTGATTGACCAACATGTGGCTGACCATGGCAATGCCGGCCACACACCTGTCTATCCCGCCGGGTTGATCAGCGCGGTGAGGACATGATCCTCCCAGCGGCCGTTGATCATCAGGTAATCCCGGGCGTACCCCTCCCGCTCGAAGCCGAGACGCTCGAGCAAAGCGCCACTGCGCTGGTTGATTGACCGATATGTAGCTGGCCACACTGCTGGCTAGCCCGCCGGGTTGATCAGCGCGGTGAGGACATGATCCTCCCAGCGGCCGTTGATCATCAGGTAATCCCGGGCGTATCCCTCTCGCTCGAAGCCGAGGCGATCGAGCAGGGCACCGCTGCGCCGGTTCGCGGGCATGTAACTGGCCATGATGCGGTGCAGTCCATGCTCCCGGAACAGATAGTCGATGGCGGCGGTCAGCACCTCCTGCATCAACCCCTGCCCCTGGTGCTCCTCATCGACGGCGTAACCGAGGTGACAGGCCTTGAACATGCCCATCAGGATGTGGGTGAAGTTGCAGGTGGCGAGCACCCGCTCTCCCCGGGGATCGAGCGCCACCAGTTGCACGGCGCTGCCGTCGAAAAACTGGCCGTAGCCGTCACGCAGGCGGCCGTGCCAATGGCTCAGGGTATAGAAATCCTCGTCGCGCCTTGGCTCCCAGGCCATCAGGTGCGCCCGGTTGCGCTGGTAAAAATCCAGCATCAGGGAGGCCCGCTCCGGGGGCAGTATGGTCAGCTGGCTGCGGGGGGTGACGATATGCGGCAGTACCATCAATGGTCCCTCTGCCTGAGCCAGTCGTCGCGCAGCAGACCGTAGCGGACGTGGTCCACCACCCGATCCGCCAGTCGCTCCGCCCGCCGGGTGATCCCCTCCTGCTGCATGCAGAGCCGCTCACAGACCGCCCGGCTCGGTTCGTTCTCCTGCGCGGCGCTGATCTCCACCTTCTCCATCCCCATCTCCTCGAAGGCGTGATGGATCAAGGCCTGACAGGCCCGGGTGATGATGCCGTTGCCCTGCCAGCGCTCGGCCAGCCAGTAGCCGATGGTGACCTTGGCCAGCGCCTGATCGATCTGGTTGTAGCCGATGACGCCGACCACCTCCCCCTGATACTCGATGGCGGTGGTCAACCCCTCGCCGCGCGCGAACTTCTCGATGGCGTGGCGGATGAAGGTGGCGCTGTCTGCCGGCTGCTGGATAAGCGGCGGCCAGGGCAGCCACTGGGTCAGGTAGTCGCGATTGCGTTGGCACAGGCCAAAGAGCTCGCTGGCCATGTCGGGCTGCAGGAACAAGAGCGCCAATTCGTCATCCAGTTGCCATGAAAACATCCATCCTCCTCCGCTGATGACCATCAGAGGGTCATCCGTGAGCCACTGTAGTCAATCAAGCCATTGTCTGCCAAGGGCTTTCTACACCTTGCACCGACAGGCAATCCCCATATGGACGGGCCCGCTTGGGCCGCCATTTCGCAGGATCCGCATTCACCTCTTTCTTTGGCATAACGCGCCAGCATCCCGTCATTACACGGGATGTAATGGACGCAGCAGTCGATCCTGCTATCCCTTTCTGCTGATCTGTCACATATGACAGGGAGCAATTTAGATCCTGCGCACTAGTGTAGGAACGCCGGGCAACGGACCCGGCCTGTGATCTTCATCGACTTAAGGAAAGACGAGATGAATAAAGTCTATTTGGCCGTGGTACTGGCCTGCTGGGGAAGCGCCGCCTTGGCGGCAGAACAGGTGGAAGTGAATCAGGCTGCGGGCCTTCAGGGGGCACCGAGTGGCGCCGCCGGGGTGAGTGCACTGGCGGGGGATGGCGAGTTTCGTCAGGTCAGGGTCGTCAAACTGCCCAACGGTCAGCAACGGGTGCGCTATGAGCAGACCTGGCACGGCATCCCGGTCTGGGGCCAGGGGCTGGTGGCAGAGCAGTCCCTCGGCGGCCAGGTAAGCCAGGTCTCCGGCCAGATCCTGCGCCAGATCGATACCGACCTGAGCAGCCCCGCCGCCACCCTCTCCCCCGCCGATGCCGCCCTCAAGGCGCGCGCCGGCGCCAAGGGCAGCAACGAGCGGGTCAAGCTGTTCGTGATGCAGGACGAGACCGGTCAGGCCCGTCTGGTCTATCTGGTCTCCTGGCTGGCCGCAAGCGAGCAGCCGAGCCGTCCCTTCGTGGTGATCGATGCCCAGAGCGGCAGCGAGCTCAAGCGCTGGGAGGGGATTAACCACAAGGATGCCACCGGCCCGGGCGGCAACCTCAAGACCGGCAAATACTTCTACGGCTCGGACTTCGGTCCGCTGCTGGTGGATGACAGCTGCCGCATGAGCAGCCCGAACGTGGACACCATCAACCTCAACCACGCCACCTCCGGCGGCAGCGTGCACCAGTTCAGCTGCCCGGAGAACACGGTCAAGGAGATCAACGGCGCCTACTCGCCCCTCAACGACGCCCACTACTTCGGCAACGTGGTGTTTGACATGTACCGCAACTGGTACAACACGGCGCCGCTCAGCTTCAAGCTGAAGATGCGGGTGCACTACAGCCGCAACTACGAGAACGCCTTCTGGGACGGCAGCCAGATGACCTTCGGCGACGGCGCCACCACCTTCTACCCGCTGGTGAGCCTGGACGTGGCCGCCCACGAGGTGAGCCACGGCTTCACCGAGCAGAACTCGGGGCTGGTCTACTCCGGCCAGTCCGGCGGCATCAACGAGGCCTTCTCCGACATGGCGGGGGAAGCGGCCGAGCACTACATGAAGGGCAGCAACGACTGGCTGGTGGGGGCCCAGATCTTCAAGGGCAACGGCTCGCTGCGCTACTTCGAGGATCCGACCCGGGATGGCAGCTCCATCGGCCATGCCAGCGATTACTATGACGGCATCGACGTGCACCACAGCTCAGGGGTCTACAACCGCGCCTTCTACCTGCTGGCCAATAGCAATGGCTGGAGCACCCGCAAGGCATTCGAGGTGTTCGTGCTGGCCAACCGCCTCTACTGGGGCGCCAACACCACCTACGATCAGGGCGCCTGTGGCGTGACCAAGGCTGCCACCGATCTGGGCTACAGCCTGACCGACGTGGCCACCGCCTTCAGCGCGGTCGGCGTCAACGCGAGCTGCGGCACCACACCGCCACCGACCGGCAGCGTGCTGCAAAACGGCGTGCCGGTGACTGGGCTCTCCGCCGCCAAGGGGGGCAAGCTGAGCTACACCATCGAGGTTCCGGCCGGCAAGAGCCAGCTGGTGGTTGCCAGCAGCGGCGGCAGCGGGGATGCGGATCTCTACGTGAAGTTCGGCTCGGCGCCGACCGGCAGCAGCTATGACTGCCGTCCCTACAAGAGCGGCAACGCCGAGACCTGCACCCTGAATTCGCCCAAGGCGGGCACCTGGCATGTGCAGCTCAGTGCCTTCAGCGCCTTCTCCGGAGTGAGTCTCAAGGCCAGCTATTGATGAGCCGTTGAATCTTCATCGACCCTGAGCGCCGGACATGTCCGGCGCTTTTTTATGCGGACTTGCCCGACCAGCGCCGGGCCAGGGTGCGGGCGGCTTCCAGTACCCGCTCCTTCTCCCGGTTCGGTCGCTTGCCGCTGCGCCAGGCCATCATCACGTCCCAGTGATCCGGCGGCAGATCCACCACATCCAGCCGCACCAGGCGACCAAACTCCAGATCCCGGCTGATGGCGAGCGCCGGCATCAGGGTGATGAAGCCGTGCTCCAGCGCCAGCTCCCGCGCCGCACTGGCGGGCTGGATGGCGTGCAGCGGGCTCGCCACCTGGCGCAGCAGCCGCAACTGCAGGATCAGCTCGTCACAGCCGGTGCCCCACTGCTGGGGGGCCAGCCGTTCGTTGGCGATATCCTGTAGGGTCAGCCCCTGGCGTCCCGCCAGCGGGTGGGTGGCACAGGCCACGGCGATGATGGGGGAGCGATAGAGCAGCTCGAGCTGGATGCCCGCGATGGCGGGACACTTGAGGATGAAGCCGACGTCGGTCTCGCCGGTCAGCAGCTGCTGCATGATGATGCCGGAGTGATCCGTGTTGCAGCGGATCTCGAACGCCTCATCCACCAGGGCCAGCAGCAGCGGGCCGAACATCACAGTCGTCAGCGAGGGCAGGCAGGAGAGCCTGATCCGCGGCAGGGCCGGCGCCCCCTGCATCGCGAGACGGCCGCTTTCCAGTGCGCTCAGGGCCGCGCTCGCGGCAGGCAGAAACTGCTCGCAGGCCGGGGTCGGGGTGGCGCCACGGCGATGGCGGCGAAACAGCGGCTGTCCCAGCTCCTGCTCCAGCACGGCGATCCGCTGGCTGACCATGGGTTGTGACCAGCCGCGAATGGCCGCCACCTTGCTGAAGCTGCCACGGTTGACCACATCCAGCAGTAATTGCAAATCATCGAGCGTCATAGCCATAACCAAATCCAATATGAAATATAGCCAGTTGTCGGCTACCACTATATCTGGCCCCCTCCCAGAATAGCAGTATCAATTGTCATGATATGGCAGATCGCCAGCGAGTCAGGGACTTATCTCCGTCCTTGGCTCTGTTTGGTGACGGCGCCATTCAGGCAGTGAACACACATCCAATAATGTTATCGATGCAAGCTGGGGTTTGAGTGTCATGGTAGAGCGGGCGAGGCGGTTGGGGCGGTGGTTCTTGGCATTGGATTCCCTCTTGGTGATCCTGGGATTTTTCGTGGTGATGCCCATGATCAGCCTGCGGTTTGTGGATCAACTTGGCTGGGCGGCCGGGCTGGTCGGGCTGGCGCTGGGGCTGCGTCAGCTGACCCAGCAGGGGCTCGGCGTGCTGGGGGGCTCCCTCGCTGACAAGTTCGGCGCCCGCCCGCTCATCGTCGGCGGCATGCTGCTGCGGGCGGCCGGTTTTGCCAGCCTGGCCTATGCCCAGAGCGGGCTGGATCTCATCCTCTCCTGCATCCTCTCCGGGCTCGGCGGCTGCCTGTTCGATCCGCCCCGCGCCGCCCTGGTGATCAAGTTCACCCGCCCTCACGAACGGGGTCGCTACATCTCGCTGCTGATGATGCTGGAGAGCGCCGGCGCCGTGGCCGGGGCCCTGCTCGGCAGTTGGCTGCTCAACTTCGATTTTGAATATGTCTGCCTGCTGGGAGCCGGCCTGTTTGTCTGCGCGGCGCTGTGCAACTTATTGATCCTGCCCCCCTACAAGCTCTCCCAGCGGCCGACCCCGATCCGGGCCGGTCTCGGTCAGGTGCTGGCGGACAAGGCATTCTGCCGGCTGGTGCTGATCCTGAGCGGCTACTACGCGCTCTGGGTGCAGGTGATGCTGATCTTCCCCATCCTGGTCAAACAGATGGCGGGCAGCACCACGGCGGTCGGCTGGATGTATACCCTGGAGACGGCCATCTCCCTGGCCCTGCTCTACCCGCTTGCCCGCTACGGCGAGCGCCACTTCAAGCTGGAGAGCCGGCTGATGGCGGGGGTACTGCTGATGACCGCCGGCATCGGGCTGGTGGCCTTTGCCACCACCCTGCCCGCCGTCTTCATGCTGCTGGCCTGCTTCTACCTCGGCATCGTCATCGCCGAGCCGGCCCGGGAGACGCTCATGACCAAGCTGGCGCAACCCGGTGCCCGTGGCAGTTACATGGGATTCAGCCGGCTGGGGCTCGCCCTCGGTGGCATGACCGGCTATGTCGGCGGCGGCGCCCTGCACGACTACGCCAATGCCCAGGGGCAACCCTGGCTGCCCTGGCTGGTGCTGGGCACCGTCGGGATCACCACCTTCCTGCTGTTGGTGAACTGCTTCCAGCGTGACTCTCGCCTGGCCCACGTCAATGCCTGAGCGGCTCCCCGGATAAAACACTCCCGGTCCTGACACACAAGGCGCCGGCTCCTCTGAGCCGGCGCCTTGTTTTTATCCCGCGATACGACGACAGAGACGAGCCACTCGCCTCCCCGCTCTCTCCCTGTTTAGTGAATGCCTCATGGGCTGACCGAATTGCACCCATAAAAGAAGCGGCAGATTGCTCTGCCGCTTCTTAGCGCTACAAGATATCCCAGACAGGCGTTAGTGCTTGTCGATCTCCAGCAGATGGTTGCTCAGCATGTAGTCGATGACTTGCCCGGAGGTGGAAGCAGAGCCACCGGTCAGGCTGTCGAAGGTATGGTTCGTCAGCACTATCTCCTGGGTGACCGGGGCAGTGCTGCTCTCTTTGACCTGCAGATGCACCCCTTCGTTGTCCTGGAAGACCGAGAGCAGGCCCTTCAGTGAGCTCTCCGTCTTGCTGCCATCGTGGTCCAGCAGATCGCTCAGATCCAGCTTGTCCCCCTCCGCCTTGGAGAAGTCGACGACGTAATCCTTGGCTACCGTGCCTG
Source organism: Aeromonas sp. sif2416 (assembly GCF_019218665.1). Lineage (NCBI taxonomy): Bacteria > Pseudomonadati > Pseudomonadota > Gammaproteobacteria > Aeromonadales > Aeromonadaceae > Aeromonas > Aeromonas sp. sif2416. The sequence continues at coordinate 5,226 of NZ_JAHUXC010000002.1, read as the reverse complement.
CCGTGGTGTCGCCCTGCATCCAGCTGAAGGTATCGGCACCCGCATCCCCCTTCAGGATGTCGTTGCCAAGTCCCCCGGTCAGGATGTCGTTGCCCAGACCGCCGCTGAGGCTGTCGTCGCCGACGCCACCGTACAGAGCGTCGTTGCCGCTGCCACCTGAGAGATGGTCATTGCCCAGACCGCCAAACAAGGTATCGTCACCGGCCCCACCGAACAGGATGTCATTGCCGGCCCCACCGTCCAGAATATCGTTGCCACCCTGACCGAACAGGATGTCGTTGCCATCCCCCCCGATCAGCATATCCGCCTTGTCATTGCTGGAGGATTGATCAAATTCGGCGGCATGACCCTGGATGTAACTGTGTACATCGGCATCCAGCACATCCGTGCGGCCAAGCTGACCCGCCACATAGCTCTTGATGGCCTCATAGCCTTCCCCCTGGATCCCGGCGAAGTGCACCGCATCACCGAACAGGATATCATCGCCAGCCCCGCCATCGAACTTGTCGGCCCCTGGCAGGTTGTTGATGGAGGTGCCCAGGATGGCATTGGCCAAATCGTTGGCCGACACGTTGGACTGCACAATCTGGTCGCTATCGAACTGTTTCAGGGTAGCGATAGAGACATTGCTGCCAATACCGATGGCCTGCAAGATCACGTCATTGGCCGCCAGCAGTGGCAACACGGCCAGCGCATTCTGCAATGCCCAATAATTGTCGTTGTAAGAAGTGGAGATCTCGAAGGTGCCATCACCCTGGGCACGCAGAGTACCGATAGGAGTGGAGCTCCATTTGCCATTGCCATGATTGCCGTTGCTGCTGTATGACCATTGGTAGACTTTGCCGCTCGCATCAATCAGCAACCTGTTTTCACCGCCGATGTTGGCGTAGAAGGCCTCTCCCTTAACGTAATTGTTGACGTTGACGAACGCATCGAGCCCTTCGTTTGTCTTCGTATTGACGATCGGATTCAGTTTTTCATAATCGAAATAGGTGCTAGGTGCCCCATCGGTGATGAAATAGGTCAGATTCTTGGCGTTGGTATTGTTCTTGGCCACATCGCTGTTGAACCAGTTGGATGTGGTCTTGAGCACATCCTCATAGTTGGTCGCGCCGCCGTTCCAATAACTGCCATCCATGCTATCGATGACAGCCTGCAACTTGGTCAAGGCGTTGGGGTCTTTCAGATCCACGCTGATCGACTGATTGGCCTGGGAATCAAAGTCCACCAGGAACAGATTGACCTTGCCCGCCCCCTCGGTACCCGCGCTGGCCTTGAGGGTAGCGAACACCTGAGTCAGCTGTAACTTCATGGTTTCCATGGCGCTGGTGCCGATACTGCCGGAGCTGTCGACCATGAAGGCGATGTTGTAGTTCTGGCCCGGCAGCACCACGCTGCCATCCAGATCGCCGACCACTATGTTGTGCTCTCTGCCATAGGTCCGGTTCTGGTCGCCCGGCTCCCCTTCGGTAGTAGCGAAGTAGCTCAGGCGGATGCTGTCGTCATCGGTGGCCGTGCTGATCTGGTCAGTGCCCGCCTCCTTGGAGATAGCCTCGACCCGCAGATCGACCTGGCCGGCCTCGGCACCCGGCACCCGCAGGGTCATCCCGCCCAGTTTCACATCGAGCGCACCCGCACTCCACAGACCGCTACCGGCAGCAAGGGTGATCTTGCCGTCGGCCCCGGCGGTGCCCAGCAGTTGGTTATTGTGATAGAGCTGGGCGCCCTGCGGCATGCCGCTCAGCACCAGGCTGTCGAACACCTCGCTGCCATCGCGATCCGTGAGGGAGGCATTGATCTCAACCGGATAATCGACCACGGTCGGTGGCACCAGAGTCAGCTCCCCCGTGCTCTGATCAATCCGGTAGATGCCATCGTCGAATTGCACATACTCGATGCTGTGCAGCGCCTTGGTCACCCCGGCGCCATGCTCGTTCACGCTGAAATCGAACCAGCGATCGTTGGTCGAATAACCCGTGCCCTTCTGAATGACATAGTCGGCGCGGTTGCCTGACAGCACGGCGATGTCATCCCCGACATCACCATAGAGCCCATCATGGCCAAGGCCCGCGACCAGGATGTCATTGCCGGTGCCGCCGTAGAGAGAGTCGCCCTGTACCGCGTTACCACCAACCAGCACATCATTCCCGCCCATGCCATACAGCAGGTCACCGCCCCCTTTGTTGCTCACCAGATAGTCATTCTTGCCATCAGCGCCATAGACTGAATCCTGACCGCTATTGGCATCATACTTGGGAGCGCCAACGCCCAGGGCACTGCCATTGATGGCACCGGACTGGAAGCTGCTCGTGCTGATCCCCGAACTAGGGAAGCCCTGATAAAGCGGTATGCCATTGCCCGTGAGGCTGATGTCGACCGTCGGCTTGTCGGCCACGGCCGTCACATCGATCACCAGCTTGCCACCATTGCTGAGGTTGGCACCGTCGCTGATCTGGAAGTCGAAGCTGGCATAGTCCCCATGCAGGTTGCCGGTATCGGCCCCATGGCCATTGGCGGCGCTGGAGCTCGACTCGTTGGCCCCAGGCACGAAACGCAGGTGGCCGCTGTCGATGTCGGCATGGGAGATGAGATCCCCCGCCTTCACGGCAATCCATTGGCCGGCCGCATTGAGGTACTCCAGCTTGCCATTGAGCGGCAGCGTGCCGATCTTCACGCCGAGATCGCCGGCGGCCTGATCGTCAGTGGCGCCAAATTGAGCCCACTTCAGTACCTGCGGCTGATCTTCCGCCCCGACGCTGTGACCACCCACGGTGGTCGGTGCCCGATCGTTGTCGATGATGGTGCCGATGCCGTTCTGGCCACCCACAGTCACCGTCAGCGTTTCGTTCGACTCGACCAGACGATCATCCACCGTCGGGATGGTCACGGTGAAGCCGGAGACCCCGGCCGGTACAGTGAGCTTGCCGGTGGAGCTGTCGTAGGTCACCCCATTGCTGAACTGGGCGCGACTCCAATCGAGGCCGGATGCCGGATGACCGCCACTGCCATTGATGGCGAAATCATACTGGGTCGTTTCCTGAGTCTGGTCAGACAGAGTCACTGTGTGATGCAGGCTGCCCCCCTCAGTCACGCTGTCGGCCGAGACCGACTGCACGATAGGCGTGAACAGCGGCTTGGTGGCGAAGGAGCCGGTGCTGGCGTCGCCATCCGCATCCACCGCCTTGAACTGGAAGTCGATATCCCCATCGCCTAACGGCTTGGACATGTTCTGATACTGGAAGAACTCCCACTTGCCGGTGGCCGGAGTGAACTCCAGACGGAATACCAGGGTGCCATCGCTGGTTTTGCCGACCAGGGTATTGGGCGACTCCATGGAGGTGGTGATCGACTGACCCGTGGCGGTGGTCAAGCCGGTTTCGGACGAACCAAGCAGCTGCAGGTGCCCCTGGCCGTCCGCACCCCACTGCGGGGCCACGGTGCCGGAGCCATAGGCGATGGCCTGTTCCGTGGTAGAGCCGAGGAACTCGATACTCTTCACGGTGAAGTCACTGTTGTCGGAGTAGGTATTGTTACCGTTGTTGGTGGCCTTGATCACCATGGTATCGAAGCCACCCTGCTGCACCTGGAAGTTCCCGGCATAGTCGCCGCCAGCGGCGTTGGAGCTGAAGGTCTGGGTGCCGATCAGCTTGCCGTCACGGTAGAACTCGACCACACCGCTCTCCAGCTCGCCACCAAACATCTGGCTGAACTTGATATTGACGCCATAGGCGACGGTGCCCGGATCCAGCTTGACGATCAACTCTTCGGAAGCGGAAGTTCCGTTAGCGAAGTGGCGGAAATCGATCTCGTTGGCGAGATTGAGGTTCGGCGCCGCCACGCTGGAGACCCCCAGCCCGTAGTAAGTACCATTGACATTGGCATCGATCAGGTCTGAGTTGGTCGCCGAGGTAAAGCCCTTGGCGGTGATGGTAAAGCCAGCCATATCCAGGCTCAGCTTGTTGCCGCTGTATCTGGTCAAGTCAAACAACCCGGTCAGGGGGTTAGGAATATCTGTCTTGGTCACCGCCACGGCGGCGGCATCCCCGGCGATGGGGGCATCATCCTCGACGGTGACATCCAGCTTGCCGGTGGTGGTGCCATGCCCATCGGATACCTTGACGTCCAGCTGGAATGACAGCTTGTCTTCCAGGGTAGTATCAGCATGATCGAGCGGCCCCTTGAGGGTCAGATCATAAGCCCAGTCACCCTTGCCGCTGCCATTTGGCGCGGTGAGAGTAACCTCGACCACCTCGTTGTAATCGCCAGTTCCCAAGGTGCCGGTATAGCCGACCAGCGTCTTGCTGCCGGCATCCCAGTTCCAGTGAACCTCCGCACCGCCGGAGGTTAGCCCTGCGGGTCCGCCCAGGGAGATATCAAGCGTGCCGCTGTCCACGTCACCGACGGACAGGGTGCCGGACATGCTGGTGCCATCCGTGGTATCCGAGTTGCCGGTCGTGTCGGCGATCCCGTTTGCCAGACCCTCTTCGGACACCACGGCCCCATTGGAAATGGCCAGGGTAGGCAGATCGTTGGTGCCATTGATGGTGATAGTCACGGTGTGCTCGGTGCCGTCGGCACTGTGCACGGTGAAGGTCTCGACCTTGGTCTCGCCCTCTTTCAGGTACTGCACGTCGCCGTTGGCCACGTTGTAGGTCCACTTGCCATCTGTGGTGATGGTCAGGCTGCCCAGTGCGTTGGCACTCGGGGTGCCCATACCCGGCTTGAACTCGGCCTCGTCGGCCCCGTCCACGTCGGTCACGCTCAGGCTGCCAGTTTCGGTCAGGTTACCGCTGACCACGTTCAGGTCTTCGGTCACCGCACCGCTGCCATCACCCACAATCACCGCACCGTCATTGACGCCGGTGATGGTGATGGTCACGGTGTGGCTGGTGCCATCCAGGCTCTGTACGGTGAAGGTCTCGACCTTGGTCTCGCCCGCGCCCAGGTACTGCACCTTGCTGTTGGCGACCTCATAGCTCCACTTGCCAGCCGCATCGATCTCCAGCTGACCCAGGGCGCCGGCACTCGGCGCGCCCACACCCGGCTTGAACACGGCCTCGTCGGCCCCGTCCACGTCGGTCACGCTCAGGCTACCGGTCTCGGTCAGGTTACCGCTGACCACGTTCAGGTCTTCGGTCACCGCACCGCTGTCATCACCCTTGATCTCGGCACCGTCATTGACGCCGGTGATGGTGATGGTCACGGTGTGGCTGGTGCCATCCAGGC
>NZ_JAHUXC010000029.1:0-592 GCF_019218665.1 Aeromonas sp. sif2416 | reverse complement strand
AGGGCGTTTACCACGGTGTGATTCATGACTGGGGTGAAGTCGTAACAAGGTAACCCTAGGGGAACCTGGGGTTGGATCACCTCCTTACCTTAATGATGACGAAGTTGTTGAGTGTTCACACAGATTGACTTGATTCAAAGTAGTTAGAGCAAAGACCTGATGCGCCAGTGATGTCGCGTCAGTGCTTGTTTGGCTAACGCCAAACGAGAGAAGCCCTTTTGTTGGGTGTTGGGACGTGAATAGCGGCGAAAGCGGCTACCCAAACATCTGCGCGCGAGCGCAAAGACAAATCCGGGTCCCCTTCGTCTAGAGGCCTAGGACACCGCCCTTTCACGGCGGTAACAGGGGTTCGAATCCCCTAGGGGACGCCACTTCTCTTCTTGCTAACAAGAATGCAGACATAAGCATGTAATGTTTATGTCTGTTTTCTTCAGCGCACTTTATAAGTGAATGCTGTTGCAAACATGCTCTTTAACAATCTGGAAAGCTGATTTAAAAAGTAGTTCTCAAACATTTGTTACAAGTGCTTTGGAAACTTCTTGGCGAAAACCAAAATTTATTTTTGGTCCTTGTTGTACGACAACAAGCCGTG
>NZ_JAHUXC010000028.1:0-615 GCF_019218665.1 Aeromonas sp. sif2416 | reverse complement strand
ACGGGGCCAAGCCCCGTGCAGTATTGGCGGGTCACTTGATGGCCCTGAGTTGAGCATCTGAGGATGAACGATTCCACTGACGGAAATTACGAATCCTAATGCAAGGCACATGCCCCCACCCACCGAGCGACCCAATTTCAAAACGCTCATTGGGAGCTTCGGCCTGACCAGGCTTAATGGTACATAGGGCCGTTGATTTCACGACAGGGCCGCCGTTAAGACTCAACGCAATATAGCCACCGTCGTAGTTAAAGGATGCAGCCATAACATTCCGCTTCAACAAGACTGGGGCTAACAACTTGGCTGGAGAGTAATCATTGGTCGCAAGAAGCGCACCATCATTCCACACCCCCAAAAAGTGGCGAGTCGGATGGCTTCCTTCACAGAAAAGCGGGACATAACCAGTTGAACTTGGACTGATAATTTCAAACTCAACCGCATAAGTTCGGCTCTTACCATAGCCAGGGCTGTTTACTGGGCCGGGCAGCCACACCAGCTCGGGTGCCCTGGTGGCGGCAGCATTTGTCGTTGGGATAAGCGAGGTCGGAGGGCCTTTCTCAATTTGTACCGACAGGATTTCAAAGTTCAACGAGCCAGTGCCCTGCCATTGGCTGG
>NZ_JAHUXC010000027.1:0-668 GCF_019218665.1 Aeromonas sp. sif2416 | reverse complement strand
TCCCGCTTGGCATGCTCGTTTTTCAGAGCGAAGGCGTAGTCGGTGATGCCGTGCTCTTGCAGCAGGATGGAGAGGATTTCGTCGGGCTTCTGGGCCTGGAACATGCGGGAGTTCTGGCGCAAGGAGAGTCGCCACAGCGCCGGCTGCACCATGAGCTGATAGCGGGTGCGGCGAAAGCCGCTGTCCCCTTGCGCCAGGTCGCTCACCACCCCGCACACCCGCCGTTGCAGCTCGCCCTGGTACCACACCAGCAGCTCGCAGGGCTGGTCCAGCACGGCGCCAAAGTCGATGTCAGGCTGGGGGCTGGCCAATTCCAATCGCAACTGGAACGGCCCGTTCAGCGCCTCTTCCAGTGCAAACTCGGCCACCACGAAGGTGCTCTCGGGCAAGGCCCCCACCTTGACGGTAAATTGTAATCCTGTGCTGTCTGCCATGAAGGGTTCCTTATCCTGCCTGTCCGCTGCCCGAACCAATCACCACGCCGCCGCAACCGATGGCGGTACCGGTCACCGCGATGGGCTTGCCGTTCACCAGCACTGAGCCAACGCCACCCGAGATGCTGCGCGGATGGGGAGGATTGTTGGGTTTGTCGTGGGGCGCCAGCGGGTCACCCTGACGGGCCACCGGCTTACCGTCGAGGAAGACATTCGGGCTCGCGGCAATCACCG
>NZ_JAHUXC010000026.1:0-1020 GCF_019218665.1 Aeromonas sp. sif2416 | reverse complement strand
AGGTCGCCAACGACAAGGTGCAGTACCTGGGCGCGGGCGAGACCAAGGTCGAGACCTTCGTGGTTGAGAGCCTGGATGGCACCAGCCACACCGTGACCATCACCATCACCGGCGTCAATGACGGTGCCGAGATCAAGGGTGATGACAGCGGTGCGGTGACCGAAGACCTGAACGTGGTCAGCGGTAACCTGACCGAAACTGGCAGCCTGACCCTGACCGACGTGGACGGGGCGGATGAAGCCGAGTTCAAGCCGGGTGTGGGCGCGCCGAGTGCCGGTGCCCTGGGTCAGCTGGAGATCGATGCGGCTGGCAAGTGGAGCTATGAAGTCGCCAACAGCAAGGTGCAGTACCTGGGCGCGGGCGAGACCAAGGTCGAGACCTTTGTGGTTGAGAGCCTGGATGGCACCAGCCACACCGTGACCATCACCATCACCGGCGTCAATGACGGTGCCGAGATCAAGGGTGATGACAGCGGTGCGGTGACCGAAGATCTGAACGTGGTCAGCGGTAACCTGACCGAAACTGGCAGCCTGACCCTGACCGACGTGGACGGGGCGGATGAAGCCGAGTTCAAGCCGGGTGTGGGCGCGCCGAGTGCCGGTGCCCTGGGTCAGCTGGAGATCGATGCGGCTGGCAAGTGGAGCTATGAAGTCGCCAACAGCAAGGTGCAGTACCTGGGCGCGGGCGAGACCAAGGTCGAGACCTTTGTGGTTGAGAGCCTGGACGGCACCAGCCACACCGTGACCATCACCATCACCGGCGTGAACGATGCGGCCGTGATCAGCGGTGCCGACCACGGCGCGGTGCTGGAAGATGAGAGCAAGCCGACCCTGACCGAAACTGGCAGCCTGACCCTGACCGACGTGGACGGGGCGGACGAGGCCGAGTTCAAGCCGGGTGTGGGCACCCCGAGTGCCGGCGCCCTGGGTCAGCTGGAGATCGATGCGGCTGGCAAGTGGAGCTATGAAGTCGCCAACGACAAGGTGCAGTACCTGGGCGAGGGCGAGACCAAGGTCGAGA
>NZ_JAHUXC010000025.1:0-1025 GCF_019218665.1 Aeromonas sp. sif2416 | reverse complement strand
CGCTGCTCGGCCGCTTCGAGCACTACCGCCGCACCGGTACCCCGGGCATGGCCGACGAGGGCTGGGCCTGGAACATGTACCAGCACTACTACCGCGAGCTCACCTCTGCCCGCCAGCAAGGGTTCGACAAGCTGTTCCATCAGGTCTATGCCCAGGCATACGACCAGGCCGTGCGTCAGCAACAGGGACTGATTTGATGATACGTGCGCTGATGCTGGGGGCCTGTCTGTTGGCCCTGGCAGCTTGTACCACCATGGGCAAGATGGCTGATGTGGCCATGGATCCGGATATCCAGGTGGGCAGCAATGACGATCAACCCTCGACTCTGGGGCTGAGCCTGCTGGCCGAGCCGGACGTCAATCCCAACGGCAGCGGGGAGGCGGCACCAATCGAGTTCCAGGTGCTGCTGCTGGCCGAGGATTCCAAGCTGCTTGCCACCGATTACGACCAGGTGACCGAGGACGTGGAGAAGGCCCTTGGCAAGAACTACCTGGATCATCAGGACTACACCCTGCTGCCGGGCCAGTTCAAGTACCTGCCCCCCATCAAGCTCGACGAGAAGACCCGCTACATCGGGGTGATCGCCCGCTATGCCGATCCGGACAGCGCCGAGTGGCGCAAGGTCATCAAGGTCAAGAGCCTGGGCCGAGCCTATCAAATTCTGGTTCATCTGCGTCTGGATGAAGTAGAGCTGCAACAAGAAGAAGAATAACCATGTCGAGTCGAAATCGGGTTATCTGGCGTGAGGGGCTGTTCATCAAGCCCCAGCACTTCCAGCAACAACAAAGACATTCGGAGTACGCGCTGCACGCTCGCCTGAGTGCGCTCAGCGACTATTTCTACGGGCTGCAGACGCTCGTCATCAACGAGGATTACCTGGGGTTCGGCCGCATCGCCCTGGTGGGGGCCACCGGCATCCTGCCCGATGGCACCGTCTTCAATATTCCGAACGACGATGTGCTGCCGACTCCCCTCGAGATCACCGACGCCTCGGTGGCGAACCAGAAGGTCTATCTGGCGCTGCC
>NZ_JAHUXC010000023.1:0-3287 GCF_019218665.1 Aeromonas sp. sif2416 | reverse complement strand
GCCTGGCAGTGTCCTACTCTCGCATGGCGAATGCCACACTACCATCGGCGCTACCGCGTTTCACTTCTGAGTTCGGCATGGGATCAGGTGGTTCCACGGCGCTATGGCCGCCAGGCAAAAACTTCAATCTCGGAAAGCTGACGTGAATAACGACTTAGCCTGTTTGCTTCGTCACTATCACTGAATTAAGTAAGTAGTTCTTCATCTGCTACAAGGCCCAGAACACTTCTTGGGTGTTGTATGGTTAAGCCTCACGGGTAATTAGTATGGGTTAGCTCAACACGTCGCCGCGCTTACACACCCCACCTATCAACGTTGTGGTCTCCAACGGCCCTTTAGGACCCTCAAGGGGTCAGGGATGACTCATCTCAGGGCTCGCTTCCCGCTTAGATGCTTTCAGCGGTTATCGATTCCGAACTTAGCTACCGGGCAGTGCCACTGGCGTGACAACCCGAACACCAGAGGTTCGTTCACTCCGGTCCTCTCGTACTAGGAGCAACTCCCTTCAATCATCCAACGCCCACGGCAGATAGGGACCGAACTGTCTCACGACGTTCTGAACCCAGCTCGCGTACCACTTTAAATGGCGAACAGCCATACCCTTGGGACCGACTTCAGCCCCAGGATGTGATGAGCCGACATCGAGGTGCCAAACACCGCCGTCGATATGAACTCTTGGGCGGTATCAGCCTGTTATCCCCGGAGTACCTTTTATCCGTTGAGCGATGGCCCTTCCATTCAGAACCACCGGATCACTATGACCTACTTTCGTACCTGCTCGACCTGTCCGTCTCGCAGTTAAGCTGGCTTATGCCATTGCACTAACCTCCTGATGTCCGACCAGGATTAGCCAACCTTCGTGCTCCTCCGTTACTCTTTGGGAGGAGACCGCCCCAGTCAAACTACCCACCAGGCACTGTCCGCGAGCCCGATTCAGGGCCCTGCGTTAGAACATCAAACATACAAGGGTGGTATTTCAAGGACGGCTCCAGCGCAACTGGCGTCACGCCTTCAAAGCCTCCCACCTATCCTACACATGTAGGTTCAATGTTCAGTGCCAAGCTGTAGTAAAGGTTCACGGGGTCTTTCCGTCTAGCCGCGGGTACACCGCATCTTCACGGCGAATTCGATTTCACTGAGTCTCGGGTGGAGACAGCATGGCCATGGTTACACCATTCGTGCAGGTCGGAACTTACCCGACAAGGAATTTCGCTACCTTAGGACCGTTATAGTTACGGCCGCCGTTTACCGGGGCTTCGATCAAGAGCTTCGCTTGCGCTAACCCCATCAATTAACCTTCCGGCACCGGGCAGGTGTCACACCCTATACGTCCACTTTCGTGTTTGCAGAGTGCTGTGTTTTTGATAAACAGTCCCAGCCATCTGGTCACTGCGACTCCCAACTGCTCCATCCGCAAGGGACTTCACTGTCAAGAGCGAACCTTCTCCCGAAGTTACGGTTCTATTTTGCCTAGTTCCTTCACCCGAGTTCTCTCAAGCGCCTTGGTATTCTCTACCCGACCACCTGTGTCGGTTTGGGGTACGATGACTTGTAATCTGAAGCTTAGAGGCTTTTCCTGGAAGCATGGCATCAATGGCTTCACCACCGTAGTGGCTTCGTCTCGTGTCTCAGCGTTGCATCTCCGGATTTGCCTAGAGATACCGCCTACGCACTTTCACCAGGACAACCGTCGCCTGGCCCACCTAGCCTTCTCCGTCCCCCCATCGCAATTACAAGTCGTGCAGGAATATTAACCTGCTTCCCATCGATTACGCCTTTCGGCCTCACCTTAGGGGTCGACTCACCCTGCCCCGATTAACGTTGGACAGGAACCCTTGGTCTTCCGGCGAGGAGGCTTTTCACCCCCTTTATCGTTACTTACGTCAGCATTCGCACTTCTGATATCTCCAGCATACCTCTCGATACACCTTCGCAGACTTACAGAACGCTCCCCTACCACTCACACATAAGTGTGAATCCGCGGCTTCGGTGCCTGGTTTGAGCCCCGTTACATCTTCCGCGCAGGCCGACTCGACTAGTGAGCTATTACGCTTTCTTTAAATGATGGCTGCTTCTAAGCCAACATCCTAGCTGTCTGAGCCTTCCCACATCGTTTCCCACTTAACCAGAACTTTGGGACCTTAGCCGGCGGTCTGGGTTGTTTCCCTCTTCACGACGGACGTTAGCACCCGCCGTGTGTCTCCCGGATATTACTTACTGGTATTCGGAGTTTGCATGGAGTTGGTAAGTCGGGATGACCCCCTAGTCCAAACAGTGCTCTACCCCCAGTAGTATTCGTCCGAGGCGCTACCTAAATAGCTTTCGGGGAGAACCAGCTATCTCCGAGTTTGATTGGCCTTTCACCCCCAGCCACAGGTCATCCCCTAACTTTGCAACGTTAGTGGGTTCGGTCCTCCAGTTGATGTTACTCAACCTTCAACCTGCCCATGGCTAGATCACCCGGTTTCGGGTCTACACCTTGCAACTAGACGCCCAGTTAAGACTCGGTTTCCCTACGGCTCCCCTATACGGTTAACCTCGCTACAAAATGTAAGTCGCTGACCCATTATACAAAAGGTACGCAGTCACCCCGAAGGGCTCCCACTGCTTGTACGTACACGGTTTCAGGTTCTATTTCACTCCCCTCACAGGGGTTCTTTTCGCCTTTCCCTCACGGTACTGGTTCACTATCGGTCAGTCAGGAGTATTTAGCCTTGGAGGATGGTCCCCCCATATTCAGACAGGATGTCACGTGTCCCGCCCTACTCGATTTCACTTCAAGGTCGTTTTCATGTACGGGGCTATCACCCTGTATCGCTGGCCTTTCCAGGACCATTCCACTAACTTCCAAGAAACTTAAGGGCTAATCCCCGTTCGCTCGCCGCTACTAAGGGAATCTCGGTTGATTTCTTTTCCTCGGGGTACTTAGATGTTTCAGTTCTCCCGGTTCGCCTCTATTACCTATGTATTCAGTAATAGATACCCAGCTTGTGCTGGGTGGGTTTCCCCATTCGGAAATCTGTGAGTAATAGCGTCTCTTACCGACTTCTCACAGCTTATCGCAGGTTAGTACGTCCTTCATCGCCTCTGACTGCCAAGGCATCCACCATGTACGCTTAGTCACTTAACCATACAACCCCAAGAAGTGTCGTCGAAACGGCACGGCTTGTTGTCGTACAACAAGGACCAAAAATAAATTTTGGTTTTCGCCAAGAAGTTTCCAAAGCACTTGTAACAAATGTTTGAGAACTACTTTTTAAATCAGCTTTCCAGATTGTTAAAGAGCA
>NZ_JAHUXC010000022.1:0-6652 GCF_019218665.1 Aeromonas sp. sif2416 | reverse complement strand
CGGCCACCGGTACAACAGTTCTCGATGCTGAGCCGAACAGCAATGCAGCGCTGGAAGTTCGAGAATTGGCAAATGAAGTGTTAAGTCTACTCAAATGAGTTAATGAAGGTGTGAGTAAATGAGTGTGTTAAAGGCTGGTCGCCCTAGCAGCGAGAAACGGACGATGACGATGAGTGATATATCAGGTACTGACAAAATGAAGCGAGTTAACTTCGACCTGTCGGAGGCGCTGCATACGCGACTGAAGACCTACGCTGCATCTCAAGGAAAGTCGATCAAGGATATTCTTACCGAGTTTGTCGAGGGGTTGGAGTGATCAATGTGATCGCAATAGTGTTATTGAAGTGAGCCTTGGTAACAGTTACCAAGCTGATGAAAAATCAGGTGTTGTTTTTTAGTGTGATCATGTCGCCCCTCTTGCACTGATCTTGATCTAACGCGTATGCTTTCTACCAGAAACGAAAAAACCGCCTTGGCGGGCGGTTTTTCGATGGTACTCAGAGTTGGCGCTCTTTGTACCAGGTAACGGCTTCGAGCAGGAAGCAGATACCCTAATACAGTTCCCAGTTTAGCGCTCTCGGCGCCCATCAATCAAGTTTTCCTGCTCAAATGCCCGTTACCGAAGGCCACCACCTTTGGCGCTTTGACGTACCCGCACGGATTGGAAGTATGAGTTTGTTGCCGTGTGTGGGTGTGGTTGGTCGGGCAGAACGGGGAAACCTCACATACTGCCCAGCGTGCGACGCGCACCATAGCCTCTCAGGGTTCGCAGCCTTGGGGCACTAGCACCGAGCGTAACGGGGAACCAACCACGGCCAGCTCGATAAAAATGGCGCGGCAGTCCGGCCCACAGGTGGGGACTGAAGCAGGTGCAGAATGGCGAGGTGTGTCTCAGGAACGCGTGAGGGGGAGCTGCCGCAAGCAGCCTCGATAGTCCTGAGCAAGGCGAGCTATCCAGCGTAACTACGTCATTTTAACGTAGCCAAGCAGGAGGGCGAGCCTATCTTGAAGCGCAGCGAAAGATAGGCTCGCCCGGGTTTTTTCTTTCTTTTCAAACTAAAGAGGATCGCTCATTGCGAGGTGGGTAACTGCGTCTGTCCGTCCACATGCCATTTGTTTGGCTTGTGGGCGGCAGCGGTTATCCACGGAGCGGGTGGCCCCTTTTGGCGCCGTCTCTTCTCGTGTACCTCTGGTGTGAATGTAGGTGGCGTATAGCGAAGGGCTGGCGCCTCAGGAATACTTAGAATATCCTTATATTCCAAATATTCCTGAGGCGCCTATCTATGTTCGAACAACAGCATTCACCAGCCTATATGCAGTTTGCACAGCAGAACCAACGGCACGAAATTGCACGGTTACAGCAGTTTGTTTACGAGCTTGAGAACTATGTCGCAACGGTTCATCAACGGCTCGTTTATATGGGCTCCACGCTGTCATCTTCTGAAAAAGTTTTTGAGTTTTCACAGCTTCAGCTGACATTCAATCAGAGCTACCAGTCTCTTATCGAGCATCAAAAGACCCTGTCTCAGATGCTTAGTCTTGCGGCCCCCAGTTTTGAAAAACAGATTTCTGAGCAGTGTCGAAGGGAGATTTACCACCTCTACTGCGCGGGCCGCTATACACAGGTTCAACTGGCCGCTCAGTACGGGGTTAGCCAATCAGCCGTTAGCAAGATAGTTAATGGTCCTGCTCCGGCCCCAATTAGTGGCGTAAATCCACAGGGCATTGCGAGTTGAAACCTATGCAGCTCGACAAGCACGAGATCGAGGTTGATGGTGATCGGGTATGGCTACTGGATGCGGTGGGTCAGCGTCTGTGCGATCTGCGGGAGATGCAGTTGCTCGATTTTGGGGGGCGGATCAGTGTCGAAAGCGGCCTACTCAACTTCGATTTGGACGCCGGAGAATGGCGCGAACGCCTGATTGCCTTGGGCCTTGAGCCGCACTGAAAATCATTTTACTGATTCGATGCTTCAAATTCCTTTTTTGATTGCTGCTGGCTCCAAATGGTATATCATCAAATTTACGATTTGACTGTTCATTTTGAGGATTTGATGATGCAGGAAAAAGAGGCCACGACCGTGTTCGATATGGGGGGATTTTCCAAGGCGATGATCGTCCCAACCCCTATGGGGGCCGGGTTCCATCTTCACCTGGTGCGCTTTGGGAAGGCGGGTACCGAAGTGGTGGAGAGGCAGCGCGGTGGCTGGCGGGTCTTTTCCTCCATCGATGCAGCCGCCAACACTGCGAATGGCATCGGCTTTCGCCGCATCGAGATAGACCTGAGCAGCCGCTAGGTCTGATATATCAGACTTTCGCCCAGCGCAGCAGAAGGGACAGCGCCCCCAAGCATGCCGCTCCTTCCCACCATGCAGGGGCGGCCCAGCTGAACACGTCATGCAGGCCGAACAGCCCCATGATCCAGCCGCTCGATGAGCTTACCGCCCCCTGCAGTGCCAGCACTGCAGCTAGCAGGCCGACAACCTGCCATGCCTTCATCGCCCCATCCCCATGCCGCGGCTTTTGTTTGGCTGCAGTTCTTGAAGCTTCTCTTCCAGTTTGTTGTTCTGCTCTGCCAGTGTCCGGTTGTATCCCTTGAGCTTGTCGATCTCTCCCCCCTGTCGGCTTATCGCGCTCTGAGCGTTGTCGAGGTCCATGGTTAGCCTTCTAACCTCTCCCTGCGCCCTCTGCAGCTCGCTCTGGGCCTTTTGTGCTGCCGTTGCCGCCTGCTGGGCCAGCTCCACGTTGTCCGCGCTGTAGCGACCCTTCTGGCGGCTAAACAGGACTTGCTTGAGCTGGGCATTCTCTTCGCGTAGTGCGGCGTTTTCGCGCTCCAGCTTCTGGGCCTTGGCGTGTCCGCTAATTTTGTCGAGCAGGGTTGGGGCCGGCGTTTGTCCTGCAGCCTTTCGGGGATCGTGCGGTGCCCCGCCGGGGGCTCCGGGAGTGTATTCGCATTTGATATGGGCGTTGACGGCCTGCCATGCCCGTTTCCGAAGGGCTGCGAGCTTAGTCGGTCCGTCCAGCCATGCCTTGGCTTGTAGCTTGCCGTTTTTGATGGGGGTCACGACGACATGGAAATGGGGGCTGCTCTCGTCGGTGTGGAGGTCAATCCCAACGATGTTTTCCTCCCCGAACTCCTGCGCCGCCCACGCTTTGATCCCCCGGGCCGCGAGGTTGATCTGGTCGGCAATGTTGAGCGGCCTCCCCTCGGGGAAGTCTGGCTCTGGCTCGTCTCGCCAGTCGGTCTGGTTGCCGAGCTGGATCACGAACTGGATGGCCTGCACGGCGTCTTTGCGCTTGGCGAGTCCCTTGGACTTCACCAGCGCTTCCGGTCGCCATGGTTTTACCTGGTGACGGCCTTCTGGGGTAAACCATGCCTCCGGTCTGAGCTGGCTTTCGGTGGCGTGGAGGCGGAGGTTGTGCCCCTCTGCTCTTCCGATTGCTGGGGCCTGCATCTTGTCGACTGCGAATGTAAACGAGAGCGCCATTGTGTCTTTGCTCCTTGCCTTTGGTCTCGGGTAACAGTACCAGAGTTAGATGCCAAAGTGTTCTCCTTACACTTTAGTACCTAAAGTTGGAGCCCTACGGGGCGGAAAACCAAGGCCACAGCCTGCCGCGCTACGCTTGCCACCTCCTCGGCCCAGGTACGAGCGAACGGCTGCTCGCACCTGGTCGAAGGAGGGGTTGGGTTATGCAACGTCGTGACAGTAGGGTTCTCTCGTTCGTTGCGGAAATCCCCCCGGAGGAAACGCCTCCGGTCAGCTGCGACGATGGCATCAAAGAGCACCAGCAAAGGAGATCCCATGTTCGAACTGTTACACACCCTCGCGACCAATCCCTTTGCCACTAACCTCGGCTTCGCTGCTGCGGTATTGGCTCTCGGATTTGCCCTGAGATGGAGATGAGTGGGGCCAGTGGCCCCACCCAAATCGGATGCACCAGGTAGGAGGGCCGACGGTTGGTTATGTCCGGTTGGACACCCAATAGGACCAAAACCGGAACAGCTAGATCCGAACCTCAAAACGGTCTTAGAAGCGTTGCAAACTTTCAGCTTGGGATTGGGTTAGGTTGGGGGTTAAAGCCTGTAAGAATGCGGTCTGTGAGGTCGTTTTGGCCGAAGGTGGGTGTTTTACCAGGTGAAGTCGGCCATTGAACATAAAAGGCGTTATGCGCACATCAAATGGCATGTGCATTTTCAAGTTTTCATTCGGGTTTTGATGTTCACGCTCACGCCAGTATCCCCCCTGCACCCCATGGAGCCCAAACGAGCACATCGAGCACATTGAGAACAATCGAGGACTGCGAGCACCACATAATTAATAAAAACTGATGTAAATCAGCGTGTTATTTGTGTTTTGTGTTTTATATTTTACATCTTGTTGTTTGTTTGTTCTTGTTTTGTGTAGTGTGGTTTAATCTTCGTCTATCATTCTGCAATGTGAAAAATCGAAAGTATTTGCATAAGTCATTGAATTAAAAGGATATTATCGTAATATGCCTGTATTGGTTGGGCGTTGGAGGTGATGATGTCAGAGAAAGCTAAGAAGACAGGTAGGAAAACCCAGGCAGAGAGGCGAAAGGCTTTAGTCACTGAGTTGTGGGGGGATGAATTAAAGGATCTCCCTGTTTGGACTCGCTACGAGAATGATGGTTACGCAACGATCCCGAGAACATTGCCGCATATCTCTAGGATATTGGATGAATTGTCAGGGAGTGGGGCGCCGTTAGCTCAGGTCTATACCGCTCTATGGTGCCGAGTTTCTGATGAAGGTTTTATAGAGATTAAGGACAAGGATGCGCTTGCCTATGAGTCAGGATTCTCTGGGCAAAGAGCTGTAACCACGTGGTCTGGGAGAATGAAGAAGCTACAAGAGTTGGGTTTCATCTCCTGTAAAAGTGGCTCGTCAGGAGATTATCAGTACGTATTGATCGTTCATCCTCTTGTTGTGATCAAGAGAATTTACAGTGAGGGGGAGAAGGTTCGGGATCTGAGATACCACGCCTTGGCTGCCCGTGTTATTGAGGTTGGAGCCTCTTGGGAGTGAAAGTATGGCTGGTGTAGCGTGGGGGGATGTTGAGAGCTTTGGTCGCCATTATGAAATGGGTCATCTGAGACCGGCAGTGCATCAAGTGGA
Organism: Aeromonas sp. sif2416; assembly: GCF_019218665.1. Taxonomy (NCBI): domain Bacteria; kingdom Pseudomonadati; phylum Pseudomonadota; class Gammaproteobacteria; order Aeromonadales; family Aeromonadaceae; genus Aeromonas; species Aeromonas sp. sif2416. Next base: position 1,518 of record NZ_JAHUXC010000022.1, on the reverse strand, counting down.
AACTAAGTCAGGGTTGCTGTCTATTGAAATTACGTTTGGTTTTCACGTGTTTACTGATGAAAAGGGTCATGGAAAACCGATCAGACACAAAATGGAGCAACGTTACTTCTGTCAAGGCCGGTATGAGGGAAGTCGATCGTTAACAGAACGAATATTAAGAGCTGTTGATGGTGAGTATGTGACTGCATTTATCTCCGGCACTAGCGGGCAACGGTATTACCATCTGAATTCACATGATGATTTCATTTTGATGGAGATTAGAAAGCCCGCTGGTACGGATGGTTTTCTGCGACTACATGTGGTTAGTGCATACACATTGGATCAGTGGGGGCAGTTACCAAGAGGGAAGAATCTGCCATTTGAATTTGTTCTATCTCAGCGCGCAGCTGGTATCAGCAAGCTGTAAAAACAAAAGGCGCCATAGGCACCTTTTGTTTTTTTCTATTCAATTGTCGGTCTGGTCTTTGGGTATCCTGCTCTCAGGCTAGGGGAGAACCTAATCTAGCTTCTCCGACATCTGCACCCTTCTGTTAGAAGTTCCGGTATGTGCTGACATCTATATTGTGGGTGAACGCTTGGGCATGTGTCAACTATAGTTATCGTTACGGCCTCAAATGAGGTGCTTTAGTGACTGTTTTTCAGGCACTTTCCTCGACCATTTTTTCCTCCAACCATTGCATTATTTCTTCATATCTCCACTTGTAGCCCTACCAATCTTAAAGGGACTAGGGAAATCCTTACGTACGTCCTCACGACCAACCCATCGAAGTTTTCACGCTTAATGTTTGTTTTTTAGTATATTATCTAGCGGTTCATCATTTGAGTTTTTGAGTTTTTGAGTTTTCACGGGGAGAGGGGAATGTTTGTAATATCAGTGCTTAATCAAAAAGGGGGGAGCGGCAAAACCACAATTGCCACTCATCTAAGTAGAGCTTTTCAGCTTGTTGGCTATGACGTTTTATTGATTGATAGTGATCCGCAGGGAAGCTCCCGTGACTGGGCCGCGGTTCGGGACGATCAGCCGGTACTGGTTGTTGGGATTGATAGGCCAACAATTGAGCGCGACATTAAAGCCGTGTCTCACAAAGACGTTATCGTGATTGATGGTGCTCCACAGGCTGCGGACTTGGCTATATCCGCAATTAAGGCAAGCGATCTGGTACTGATTCCAGTCCAACCGTCCCCTTATGACGTTTGGGCTGCCTCTGATCTCGTTGATTTGGTGAAGCAGCGCATAGAGATAACGGATGGGCGCCTCAAGGCCGCTTTTATCGTGAGCAGGGCTATCAAGAACACCAAGATCGGTGCAGAAATTAAAGAGGCACTAGAGGGTTATGGTCTGCCAGTTTTGGGGGCTCGGATTACTCAGAGTGTCGCTTACCCGAGCACAGCGGCCACCGGTACAACAGTTCTCGATGCTGAGCCGAACAGCAATGCAGCGCTGGAAGTTCGAGAATTGGCAAATGAAGTGTTAAGTCTACTCAAATGAGTTAATGAAGGTGTGAGTAAATGAGTGTG
>NZ_JAHUXC010000021.1:0-13666 GCF_019218665.1 Aeromonas sp. sif2416 | reverse complement strand
CCAACGCCACCCGAGATGCTGCGCGGATGGGGAGGATTGTTGGGTTTGTCGTGGGGCGCCAGCGGGTCACCCTGACGGGCCACCGGCTTACCGTCGAGGAAGACATTCGGGCTCGCGGCAATCACCGGAGAGGGGTGGAACCCCTCGTGGTCGGTGCCGATGTCACCGAGCAATGCAATAGTGGGACACATCTGAATTCTCCGTGTGGGCAAGGGGTCGGCGTCTCGAGAGACAGTCCCGCCATGCCTGCCGCTCACCGTCGCGAGCATGGGCCTGAATACACTTTGGGGTAGCAGCCCAGCAGCCTCTGTGCCAATGCAAATTAACCAGCAATATTGTTTTAGATCAGCATCTTATGAGATGGCACCATGCCAGCGGCGAAGACTGCTGCAACAGGTTGCACGAGACAGCGTGAGGATGTGGCAAAACCTTGCCCATATAGTCAATCCCGCCATACATTGCGCAACCTATTGCTCAAGACAGCATGATCAGCTGCCGCCATCACCTTGCTGCAGCTGGTAGAGGCGGATGTTGAGCGCCTTCAGATCGCTCTCCAACCCCTTCAGATCCGCCGCCGTGATGGGCTCCTGCGCCGCCTTTCTCGCCTCCAGCTCGCTCAAACGCAGGCTGAACGGGATGCCCTGCATCAGGTTCTTCTGCACCTCATAGAGCTGGGATTTCAGGTAGGAGATGGTCACCGTCTTGCGCTGACGCTCCAGCTCCAGCAGCTGTTCGAGCAGGGCATCCACCCCGGCGCGGGCATCCAGATAGGTCGGCACGCCGATGGCATCCCCCTGCTGACTGGCCAACGCCGTCTGCCACTGCTTGTCCAGCGCCTTGACCGCCAGTGAATCGGGATAGAGCATCTGCAGCGAGCTGCGCAACCCCTCCCCATAGTGATACCAGTAGAGCGGCGAGGTCTGTTCCAGCCGGGCAAGCTGGCTCTGATAGCGTGCCACCAGCTCGCTCTCCATCCCCTGCAGGGTCTGCTCCCCCAGCACGATGCGGGCCTGGCGGATATCGTCATAGCTGAGCGCCCGTGGCAGCTCGGCGGCCGGTTGCTGCAGGCGCTGGGCGGCCAGCGTTTTCTCCTGCTGCTGATGTTGCCAGCCGAGCCAGGCCATCGCCGGCAGGGCGCAGCTGAGCAGGCCGCAGCCAAACCAGAACCAGGCGGGACGCTGCCTGCGGTGTTGCTCAATCTTGAGCACCGTCGGTTTGACCTGCCCCTTCTCGCGACCGATCAGTATGCTGCCCTGGGGCAGATGCGGCGTGGCCGAAGCAGAGGCGGCGCCGTCTTGATCCATGTCGGACTTGAAGAACACCATGGGCGGGATCTGCAGCTCCTCCTTGAGACCCGGCTCATCGGAGACGATGACGATCTCGGCCTCATCGAACAGGTGGGTGTAACCCTCGATGAAGTGCACCAGATTCTCGACCCGCGGGATGCGACTCAAGCCCGCGTTGTGCAGTTTCTCGCTGATGAGCTGCAGCGCCCGCTCACAGCGGTAGACCAGGCGCTTGTCCTCATGGCTTATCTGGTACTGGCGGATCACGTCGCTGATGCGGGCGATGAACCAGTCCAGCATCTCGATGCGGGCCCGCTCCTGGTGCACCGGCGGCCAGAAGCTCTCCCACTGGGTCACGATCAGGTTGGCCAGAAACTCGCAGCCTTCGGTGAAGCCGCTCAACCCCTGCAGACGGGATCGCGCCAGGGTGAAGTAGATGGCGGTCTGCAGATCCACCCCGTGTTTCTCGAAGATAAGGCTCGCGAGCTGATGGATCTTGGACCAGTCCACCTCGGGACGGGAGGCGTGGCTGAGCTTGTTGATCTCGCTGCGCAGCGCCTCGTACTCCGGCAACATCCTGGGGTCGCGCCCCACTTTCAGCGCCTGCTGGCCTTGCTGGTTATTTGACATATGGGCTTCCAACACTGTGGGGGCACAAGGTGCCCCCGACATCATCAATAAAGGGATTCAGGCAATCTGAACTGGCTGAACAGGCCGCCGGTGAAGGGGTTCTGCGCGCTGTCGGTATAGACGCGATAGGTCATGGCCCCCTGATCCACCGGGAAGCGCACATCGAAGGTGGCCTCGTTGACCTGAGTCAGCTCACCCTTGTCCATCAGCCGGAACATGGCCCAGGGTCCGACGAAGCCTTCGCTGCGCGGCGAGCGCTCCCGGGCCGCCGGCACCAGGGTGATCTTGCTCTCGGCACCGTCACGCATGGTGTTGGGCCACACCAGCGGGATCTTGGTGCGCCGGCCGTGGGCGTATTCCAGCAGCTGGCCGTCCAGGTTCAGCACGCTGCGCCGCTTGTTGGCGGTGAGCTCGATGGGCTCGAGGGCGAACTGCACCTCCAGGTTGCCCTGCTGGCTGAAGAAGATCTGGCGGATGCGCGCCGCGCGATCGAGCTGCTTCACCAGCTCGGCCTGCATCGGCGAACTGAACTCCCCTTCCATCAGACCGCTCTCCACCATGGGTTTGAGATTGAGCTGATAGAAGCTGTCCAGGGTGCCGTTCGGGGCGAAGAAGCGCTCCATCTCGGACAGGGGCACATCCTTGGCGGAGCCGGGCTCGAACGGATAGCGACCGGCCAGCTGGCTGTTGAACGGCGCCAGCACCTTGTCCTGCCACTCCTGATTGAGGGACGACATGGCGAGATCGATCACCAGCCGCGAACTCTGATCGGAGAGCTGCCCCACCCAGCGGTCCAGCGGGGCCGGCAGGCCACGGGCGTACTGCTGCAGGGCGAACACAGGATCGGCATACTTGTTGGTCAGCCGCAACTGGACCGCCTTGAGCGCCGACTGACCCGGCTCGGTGGCGTTGACGATGAGCTCCAGGTAGTGCTGCAACTCCACCAGCTTCTGGTTGACCTCCTGGATGAGCGGGCCCTGCTCGCCACGCCCGCCGAGAGCCGCATTGGTGGCCAGGAAGGGACGTCCGATGCGGGCTGTGATGGCCTGGGCCGGATCCCCTTCCACATCGGAGAGCTTGCGGATCCGGGTGTTGTCATCGAGCGCCGCCAGCACCCGCTGGAACGGCTGATCGTTGCCGGTGATGGCGGTCAGCACGTCCAGCGCCTGCTCCGGGCTCTCGAGGGGTTGCACGTCCAGGTTGGTGAGCAGTTTTTGCCACTGGTTGACGTAATCGGTGACATAACGCTCGTTGACCTGACGGGTGATCTCCTTGCGGTCGGCCTCGCTCAGCTGACTCAGCTTGCGCTGGCCCAGCACCCAGGCATCCATGGCGGTCAAGTCGATCAGCGCCTTGTCCTGCTTGAGGAAGAAGTCGCTGAACCCGGGATAAGTGAGCAGACGCGGCACCTGGCCGGCGTTCTCATTGCGCAGGGTGAAGACGGTGTCGAAGGTCGGCCCCACCTCGTCGCGCACGTTGAGATCCGGCGGCAACACGTCGCCCGCCTTCACCACCAGGTTCTGGTAGACCCGCTGATGCATGGGCAACTTGCCAAGCTCGCGCTGGGCGCCATAGACCGACTCCTTGAACGGCACGAAGGCGGTGATGGCGGCCTGATCCCGCGCCCCCCGGGCGCCGTACCAGTCGGTGTGATCGAGGGCATAGTCGAGGTGACCCATCAACTGCTCCTGCACCGCCCCCTGGCCCGGGAAGGCCTGCTGCCAGCGGCTCGCCATGTACTGCTCCACCAGATCCTTGTTGCGACCCGAGGCATCGTCCAGCATCCGCATCACCCGCAGGATGGAGAGCTTCTCCTCGCTGCCGGCCGGCGCCTGTTCGAGATCCTCCAGCAGCCCCTGCATCTGAGCGGGCAGGAAGCGCAGGCTCAGCAGTTGCAGATAGGAGCCTTCCACATAGGGGCCGATTTCGTCCCCCTGATAGAGGCCGAGATCCGCCACCAGCGGGGTACGCTCGCGGTAGTTGCCGAAGGAGAGGGTCGCCTCGCGAATCAGGTTCAACCGTGGCAACTGGCTCACCCCGAAGGCGTGCTCATCGGCCAGCTCGTTGGTCTGGGTGAAGGCCTGCGCCTTGGTCAGCACGTTGCGACCGGCCTCTTCGTTGACCCGATAGAAATGGTGCCAACCACCGATGAGGAGCGCCGAGAACAGCGACAGGCACCCAAGGCCGATGACCATGCGACGGCGGCGGTAGAGGGTATGCAGCCGGTTCTCCCCGGCCAGATGGGCCTCGGGGAAGATGATGGAGGAGAACAGCTTGCGCACGAAATAGGTATTGGACTCCCCGCGCAGGGCCGAGTAAATGGGCTCCGGCAGGTTGTAGCGGCGGGAGGCCGCCTGGGCGAACGCATCGAACGGCACCCCCTGCTGGTAGACGGAGCTGATGTAGACGCCGCGCACCAGCAGCGGCTTGCTCTCCTCGATGGCCAGGGTTTCGTCGAGCAGGCTGGTCACATAGTCCTTCAGCCCCGCCAGCTGGCGCACGAAGGAGAACAGCGCGCTGCGCTGGGCGGCATCCAGCCTGGCCAGCATCAGCTCGGGCAGGTTCTGGTTGAGGTTGTCGACCCACTGATCCCAGAACAGAGCCAGCTCCTGCTGCCAGCTGTCGCCCTGGCCGTCGGTCGGGTTGAAGGTCACCCCCAGCACGGCCTCGCGGGCCTCCTTGTCGAGCTGCTCATACACCACATCGAAACCACGCAGCAGATCCAGCTTGGTGAAGGTGACATAGAGCGGCAAGCGGGTGTTCATGGTGGCCGACACCTCCTGCAGGCGGAAGCGCATCAGCTGGGCATAGGCCTTGCGCTCGGCCACGCTGGCGTGGGAGAGCCAGGCCAGATCCACGGTCAGCACCAGGCCGTTGAGAGGCTGACGGCGACGGTGTTCACTGAGCCAGTTGAGCAGATGCAGCCAGAGCCGCTCGTGCTTGCGCGCCAGCGGATCCAGTTCGGGTTCGGATTGAGACAGCAGCTCACCGGCGGGATCCAGCATCACCGCCTGTTCCCCCAGCCAGCAGTCGATCAGCTGATCCTGCGCCACGTCCCGCAGCTCGGTGTCGAGCCTGGGATTGAGCTTGTTGGCCGGGTTGGCGCGGTGGATCAGGCTGCTCTTGCCGCTGCCGGGCAGCCCCAGCACCAGGTACCAGGGCATGGCGTAGAGCGCCCCCTTGCCCAGGTGTTCGTTGAGTGCCTGCAACCAGCGGCCGAGGAACAGCGCCTGCCGATCGAGCAGCCCCTTCACCGGATCCTGCTCCAGCACGACCTCGTGCTGGCGCTCGGCCTTGAGCTGCTGCATCTTGCGCCACATGCGCCAGGAGAGGATGCCCAGCAGCAGCCAGAGCCACAGCAGGGTGAATACCACCCGGCCCCACAGCGGCTCGAGCGGCTTGGCCTCCCGGATCTCGAGGCGGGGGCCGAGCCACCACACCAGGATCAGGGCGACGACCCAGAGCACCGCGCCGAGCAGGGGCCAGGAGGGTTTCAATTTCGGCAGCTGTTGCCGCAGAAAGGTAAAGATGGTCTTGAACATAAGATTGTGATTCAACTCCGACTCAATGACTCATTTCGACAGCGGGGCCGCCTGGTGTTCCAGACGGCTGACCAATCCAGGTTCCCATTGCGCCAATCCAAGGCGACTGGCCTCTTGCCACAAGTGTTGATAGTGCTGGCGAGCCAGCGAATTCATGCCTTCCTGCGCCAACAGCTCCGCCTGCACCAACTGGGCATGGAAGCGGGCTCTTGGCTCTTTCAACTGCGCCATCCGTTCATCGAGCAGGGCCAGGGCCGCGGCCACCCCCTGCTCCCCGTGCCGCAAGGCTATCTCTTCTGCCAGGCTGGACGCCCCCTCGCCCGCCGCCCCGCCCCTGGCGGGTTGCAGCCAGCGGCCGCACTCCGGGGTGAGAAAGGGGCTGCCATCGCTGAAACCGAGCTCCCGCAGGGCAGGCAGCCGCTGCAAGAAGCTCTCGAGCTCCTGGGCGATGGCCTGGGCCGGCGCGCCAAACCCGAGCTTGTCCGCCACCTGGGCCGAGAGGCGATGCCCTTCGAACCAGTAGGGCGCCAGGGTCAGGCTCTGCTCGATCCGCTGCCAGAGCGCCAGATCCGGGGCCGTCATGGCGGCGCGGTATTCGTCTACCATGTCCACCGACATGGGCGCCAGCTGGGTTTTATTGCCCGGGCCGCTCATGGGGGGCGTGGTGATCCCGGCCCAGATGGCGTGGCGACGCAGGCGATAACCCACCGCCGCCTCCGGCTGCCGCTCGATCAGCAGTTGTGCCACCTTGAGCTGGGTCTGTCGCCAGGCCCTGTCGTTGGAGCTGTCGAGCTCGATGCCAGCGCTCTTGGCGCCGCCGCTGAGCACCATGGTGCCACTCGCGGCAACCTGGTTGGCATGAGCGATCGCCGCGCCAGAGGGCTCGCCCCGATCGGCCTGTGCCTGGGCCACCTGCTGGCGCTGGGCCCGCTTCAGCCCCATCAGCAGGGGATCGAGCAGCTCGCCCTTGTCCGGGCACTGGGCCAGCCAGCAGGCTTCCAGCTGCTCGGCCTGGGCCAGCAACTGGGCCAGCTCGGCCGCCGAGGCGCCCTCGCTCACCCGCGGCAGGGCGCCCTCGAAGCGCTTGACGATCTGCACCATCAGCCGCTGTTTCTGGCTCCCGTTACCGGGCCAGGCCAAGAGCCAATAGGCGCTGACCCAGGCCTCCAGCAGGCTGAGCGCGGCCCCCATGGGGGTCGCCTTGGCCGGGTGTTGCAGGCAGCGCAGCAACTGGGCCAGCACCCGCATGTCCTTGGTGCGGCTCTCCAGCAGGCCGAGGCAGGCCTCCGCCACCGCGTTGAGATCCACCTGGCTGTGGGCCAGGGAGCCCAGCTTGACCAGCTCGGTCTCCACATAGTCCCAGCGCGGCTCATCGGCCAGCACGGCGCCTCTTATCTGTTCATCCGGCAGGCTGCTGAGCAGGCGGGCACACCAGGGGTGTCGATAGCTCATGGCGCCCCCTACCAGCGACACTGCTGACGCAGCGGGGCCAGCGCCTCTTTCAGGCCGCTCAAGTCGACCCGCAGCAGGGCACCGTTGTCGGCCCGTACCTGCAGCTCGCGATGGCCCAGCCAGCGCTTGAGCTCCTCGATGGCCGGCAGGCCGCGGCCGTATTCCAGCAGCAGCCCCCGATCCCGGATGAACCAGCTCTGGGCACTGTTGCTGGGCGAGCCGTCGAGCTCAAGCTGCACCCCCTCGCCGACCCAGGGCGTATCCAGCCGCAGCCGGATGTGGGTGATGCTGTCGACGCAACCTATGGCTAGCGTCGCCCCGCGCAGGGCCGGGCGGGTCAGGGTCTCGCTGCCACGAGCGGGATCGCTTTGCAGCAGGAAGGGCGGGCTTTCGGGAGTGCGGGCCAGCTCCTGATCCCAGATCCCCTGCCAGGCGGCAGACTTGGCTACCCCAGCGCCTGGCACCGAGTCGGCAGCGCCGCCGAGGGCGTCGTAGCAGGCCAGCCGGATCAGCGGGGATGGCTCGCGCCGACACTGCTGCCAACCGCTCATGTCCGGCTGCGGTGCCGCACTGCCGGCGGCCAGCAGCAGCGGCAAGAGGCCGAGGACGCTCATCAGTTCACCTCCAGTTTCTGGCACTTGTGATCCAGGGTGCGCTTGGGAATGTTCAGACTCTCAGCCACCAGCATCCGGTTACCCTGGAAATGGCGCAGCCTGGCCTCGATGACCGAGGCCTCGTACTGCTGCATGGCGCGGCGCAGATCCCGGATATGGTTGTAGTCGTCGAGATAGCCCGGCAGCTCGACGCAGACCCGCTCCCTAAGCTCGGGTGGCAACGCCTCCAGCAGCACCTCCTCGCCGTGGCGGGTGTGGGCGCAGGCCACCTCCAAGAGGTTGCGCAGCTCGCGCACGTTGCCGGGGAAGTCATAGCTCTGCAGCTGCTTCAGGAACTTGCGATGCAAGCCGCCGAGCGCCTTGCCATCCTGCTCGGCAAACCGGGCCATGAAGTGCTGGCACAGCATGGGCACGTCATCCATGTGCTCGCGCAAGGGGGCGATCAGCAGCAGGCACTGGCAGAGGCGGTGATAGAGATCGGCCCGGAACTGGCCCTCCTCCACGTGACGACTGAGGGGCTGATGGGTCGCGGCGATGAGGCGAAAATCGGAGTGGCTCTCCTGCTCGGCGCCGAGCGGCCGGTAGCTGCGGGTCTCGAGCACCCGCAGCAGCTTGGCCTGCATGGCGGCGGGCATGTCGCCCACCTCATCCAGGAACAGGGTGCCGCCGTTGGCCTGGGCCACCAGCCCGGCCTTGTTGGACAGGGCACCGGAGAAGGCCCCCTTCTGATAACCGAACAGCTCGCTCTCGATCAGGTTCTCCGGGATGGCGGCGCAGTTGATGGCGACGAAGGGTTTGCCGGCACGATCTGAGCATTGATGCACCAGCCGGGCGACCACCTCCTTGCCACTGCCGGTCTCCCCCTGGATGAGCACGGTCAGCTTGTGCTGACCCGCCAGGCTTATCTGTTCGCGCAACCCGCGGATCACCGCCGACTGACCGATCAGCTGATCGGCCAGCAGCTTCTCGTATTGGCGCTTGATCTGCCCCTCCCCCTTCATCTGACGCAGGGAGTCGCGCAGCACGCTCTGATCCCGACGACTGCGGCCCAGATCGCGGATGAGGGTGAGCTGGTTGCAAAACACCTGGGACAACTGGGCCAGCTCGGGACGGGTCACCCACTCCTGCAGCCGCTCGGCATCGTCCATCATGGCCAGCACGGCGAACGGCTTGCCATTGCCATCGTTGAGGGGGAAGGCGTGCAGGCCGCACTGCTGGCCGAGGTTGGCCAACAGTGCGCGAAAGGCGGCGTGCTCGATGCGCGCCCCGCCATGGAGGGAGTCCCAGGTGCGGGACTGGGCCTTGTGCAGCACATAGGCCAGCGGGTGGGAGAAATCATCCACCGCCAGCGCCAGCGACACGGCCTGCCCCTTGACCCAGCCCTGACACTCCAGCTGGCGACCGCTCACATCCAGCAGGCCGAGCAGGAGCCCCTTGGGCTGGAAGCTGGCGTGCAGGGTCGAGGCCCACCAGTGGCACAGGTGCGGCTCGTCACGCTGCTGCGTCAGTGCGAGGGCGAAGGCGAGGGCTTGTTCCATGTTCAGCCCTCCACCTCGGCCACGAACTGCTGTTCGGCCACGCTGAATCGTACCCGGCTGATGGGCTCACCGGCGGCCAGCCGTTGCAGCAACTGCAGCGATACCGGTGGCAGCAGGGCCCCGTCGATGACGGATTCCAGCATGCGAGCCCCGTTCTCGCTGCGATTGGCGCGGCGCAGTATCTCCTCGGCCACCTCGTCTTCCAGCACCACCTCGGCACCGAAACGCTCCTTAAGCAGCTTGACCAGCCGGTCGAGCTTGCCTCCCACGATCTCGATCAGGCTGTCGTGGCCGAGCGGCAGGTAGGGGATCACCTCCATCCGCGCCAGCAGCGCCGGCTTGAAGAATGCGGCCAGCTCGGGATAAAGCGCATCGAGCAGCGCCTCTGGCTGCTGCGCATGATCGACTATGGTCTGGAAGCCGAGGTTGGAGGTGAGGAAGAACACCACGTTCTTGCAGTCGATGAGACGCCCTTCCCCGTCCGCCAGCTCACCCTTGTCGAACGCCTGGTAGAAGAGGTTCAGCACGTCCGGGTGGGCCTTCTCCACCTCGTCCAGCAGCACCACTGAGTAGGGCTTCTGACGAATGGCCTCGGTCAGCACGCCACCTTCACCGAAGCCGACATAGCCGGGAGGAGACCCGATCAGGCGGGAGACGGTGTGCTTCTCCTGATACTCGGACATGTTGATGGTGGTGAGGTACTGGCGCCCGCCGAACATCAGCTCCGCAATCTGCAACACGGTCTCGGTCTTGCCGACCCCGCTAGGCCCCACCAGCAGGAAGGCGCCAAGAGGGCGACCCGGGCGGCGCAAGTCGGCGCGGGCGGTCAGCAGGTGCTTGTGCAGGTGGGCCACCGCCACATCCTGCCCCTTGATGAGGGAGCCGAGGTACTCCGGCAGCCGGGTCACCACGTCCAGCTCCCCCTGGGAGATGCGATTTAGGGGCACCCCGGTCCACTCGGCGATCACCGCCGCGACCTGGGTCTTGTCGACGTGGGCCGAGACCAGCACGGCCCCCTGCTGCAGGGCGGCCAGCTCGCGCTCGAGCCCGGCCAGCGCCTCGGCGGCGGCCTGGGGATCCAGCGGCGCATCGGCAAGGTCCAGCGCCTCGCCCTGTTCTTCGGCCAGCAGGGCGGCGCGCAGCTCGACGATCTGCTGTACCAGCCCCTGCTGTTGCTGCCACTGGGATTCCTGCTCGCGCAGGGTCTCGCGGCAGCGCTGCTGGGCGGCCTGCAGCTCGGCCAGCCGCTCGACGTTGTCACCCAAACCGATCAGGCTCTGGCGCTCCAGCTGGCGGATCTCCAGCTCACGCTGGCGCAGCTCGTTTTGCAAATGGCTGACGGCGCGCGGCGGCGTGGTCAGGTTGATGGCGACCCGGGCACAGGCGGTATCGAGCACGTCGATCGCCTTGTCCGGCAACTGCCGGCCGGAGATGTAACGGGCGGAGAGTTGGGCGGCGGCCTGCAGCGCCTCCTCGTCGATCAGCACCCCGTGGGCCTTCTCATAGATGCTGCGCAGACCGCGCAGGATCACGGTCGCCTCAGAGGCCGAGGGCTCACCCACCTTCACCAGCTGGAAGCGGCGCGACAGGGCGGCATCTTTCTCCACGTATTTCTTGTACTCGCCCCAGGTGGTGGCGGCTATGGTGCGCAGCTCACCCCGGGCCAGGGCGGGTTTGATCAGGTTGGAGACATCCAGCCCGCCGGCCTGGTTGCCGGCCCCGATCAGGGTGTGGGCCTCGTCGATGAACAGGATGACCGGACGCACCGCGTCTTTCACCTCCTGCATCACCCCCTTGAAGCGTTTCTCGAATTCCCCCTTGACCGAGGCGCCGGCCTGCATGGCGCCGAGATCCAGCGTCATCAGCTCGACGCTTCGCAGCTTCTCGGGCACCTGATCCGCCACTATGCGCAGCGCCAGTCCCTCGATGAGGGCGCTCTTGCCGACCCCGGCCTCTCCCACGACGATGGGGTTGTTCTTGCGACGGCGGGAGAGGATGTCGATCATCAGATCGATCTCGTGATCCCGGCACAGCACAGGATCCAGACTGCCCTGACGGGCCTGCTCGGTCACGTTGACGGTGAAACGGGCCAGCAGGCTGGCATCGGCCGGCAGGGCGCCCTGGCTGGCGGTGCCACCGGCGGAGACGGTCACCTGGGTCTCGGCAGATTCTTTCACCCACTCATCGAACTGCTGGCGCAGCAGCTCGCGGTTGACGTTGGCCAGCAGCCGGGTCACCGAGCCTGGCAGGTAACGCTGGGGGGTCATCAGCAGCACCAGCAGCATGACGCCGCTGCGCAGCTGCGCATGTTGCAGCTCGGCGGAGGCCAGCAGCCAGCTGTCTTGCAGCCACTCCACCAGCAGCGGCGAGAAGGAGGGATAACCCTGGCCATAGCCGCTGTCGGCATGGGAGGATTGCAGCAGAGTTTTTAGCTCCTCGACCTCCACCTCGGCCCGCTTGAGGATCTGGCGCACATCGGACAAGGGAGTATCCAGCATCTTCAGCAGCAGGTGCTCGATGCGGATCTCGGCCCCCTGATGGTTGACGCAGAGGGCCGCGGCCTCCTCCAGCATGTGACGACAGATGGGGTTCAGTCTTTCCACCAGTACCGGTAGCTCTATACGAATCAAGGCGTGCTCTCCTCAGACAGTTATTTTAATAATTCGCCCAGTTGACGCAGCACGTCCTGGGTCTGGTTATTGAGTTGGTGGTGATAGAGGCCAAAGATGATGGCCAGGATCAGGGCGCCGCCCATGAACAGGCTGCGCAGGGATATCTGCTTGCGCAGTTGATAGCGGGAGGCCTGACGGCCAAGGTCCAGGTGAAACACGCTGGGTGCCTCCCCGCTCGCCTCGGGGGAGAGCTGCTTGTGCAACTGCTTGACGATGCGCTCGAACTCGCCCTGGCCCTGGCTCATCACCTTGTAGCGCCCCTCGAAGCCGAGGCAGAGGCACAGATAGATGAACTCCAGGATGTCGCGATAACGCACCGGGTCTTCCTGCAGGCGGGCCAGCAGCACGAACACCTTCTCCCCGCCCCAGGTCTCGTTGTGGAAGCGGGTCAGCAGTGAGTGCTCAGACCATTCGCTCTGGCTGCCCCAGTCGCGGCCCATCACGGCCTCGTCGATGAAGGTGCACAGTATGTAGCGAAACGAGAGCACCACTCCGTTCTCGTAACCCTGGGCCATCAGCTCCTGCTCTATGGCCTGGATCTCGGTCACCACCCGCTGGTAGAGCTCGGGCACCCGATCGTGGCGGGAGAGCAGCCGTACCCGCTGCACCAGCCCCAGCAAGGGGGTCACCGCATCGATCATGGGGTTGATGCTCTGGCCGCGCAGGCGGAACCAATAGTCCGAATCCATGTCCAGCTGCTCGGCATGATCGAACAGCAGATCGCTGAGTTGCTCGTTCTTGATAATGTCCGTGGTCATCTCTGCTTGTTTCCTTGGTGCGATCACTGGCTACGGATGGCCCAGAGCTGCATATCCAGCTCGGGGAAATCGCCGGCAATGTGGAAGGCGAGCGTGTTGCCCACCGCCAGCATCTGCCAGGCCGGGCTCTGCCTGTCGAGCTGGAAGTAGCTGTAACCGGCGTGATAGGGCAGCTGGCGCGGCGCCACCGGCAGCGGCAGCAGCGGAATGCCAGGCAGTTGCAGGCTGATGAGCTCGCGGATCTTGTCGCTGGAGGCCACCTTGGTCTGCTGCAGCAACTGCTTGCGCAACTGCTCCTGGGGCATGCGGGCCCGCACCGCCAGCACGAAGTCGGCGCTTTGCATCAGCTCGCTCTCCCCCACCACGGCCACCATGACGCCGTACTGGTGCTTGCGCAGCTGGATGGAGACGGCGCGCGGCGACAACACAGTGCTGAGGGCCTGGCGCAGGGCCAGCATCACCGGCTCGAAACTCACCTGATGATCGTCGTGACGATAGGCGACAAACTCCGGCGGCAGGCGGGACTCATCGGTGAAGGTCATCAGCTCGCCGCACAGCTGCACCAGCGCCTCGTGCAACCGCTCCGGGTGCAGGGTGCCGAGACGCGAGAGGTGGGACAGCTGGGGCTGGGCCCGGTTGAGCAGTTGCAGCATCATGAACTCGGCCACATCGGCGACCCCCTGCTGACCGGGGGCGGCGATGCGTTGGGAGAGGCTGCGCGCCCGCTCGGCCACCAGACCCGCCGACTCGCCAAGGAAGCGCTTGAGGGTCGGGATGGCCGACACGCTGATGCTGCAGGGCATGAAGTTGGGATCCAGCACCAGGCCGCCGTCCGGACGCTTGTCCAGGATGCGAGCGATGGCCAGCGACGCGTAGGCGCTGCGATCCTCGCGCTCCAGCATCAACCTCAAGCTGACCCGTCCCACCTCGAGGGAGACCACGTCCCCCTCCTCGCTGTGCAGATCCCGCACATCGTGGCGATGGGCCTGCAGCCGGGTGGCTACCTGGCCGCCCTGGTTGACCTCGTTGACCCCGCTCACCGAGAGTGGCAGCGCCAGATAGACCTTCTGGTTCGCCACCGAGGCGTCGGTGATCTCGAGGGGAGTCGGCAGCACATCGTCGTTCGGAATATTGAAGACGGTGCCATCGGGCAGGATGCCGGTGGCCCCCACCA